>NC_019780.1:2520672-3150840 GCF_000317615.1 Dactylococcopsis salina PCC 8305
ATTGGTATGATCCGAAACAAGTGGTCATTCCCGCGATTAATTGGGAAGTAACTACTCCTAAAATCATGGTGATGGAATGGCTAGAAGGCGCTCCCATTTTATCAGCAAAACTCCCCAAAGCTGAAGAAGAAAAACGCCGTCAGGAAGTAACAACGCTTCTTTTTCGCGTCTTTTTTAAGCAAATTTATATTGATGGTTTTTTCCATGCTGATCCTCATCCTGGCAATGTTTTCTATCTCAATAATGGACAATTAGCTTTAATTGATTGTGGCATGATTGGGCGACTTGATCCGCGAACCCAACAAATTTTAACTGAAATGTTACTCGCGATTATTGATATTGATGCTCAACGTTGCAGTCAATTAACGTTAGAATTATCGGAAAGTTCTAGTGAAGTGAATTTAACCAACTTGGAAAATGATTATGAGCGAATGTTGCGGAAATACTATAATCTCAGCATTTCTCAGATCAATTTCAGTGAAGTTTTTTATGAAATTTTAGAGGTTTCCCGTAACAATAAGGTTAAACTTCCTAGTAATATGGGACTCTACGCGAAGAGTTTAGCTAACTTAGAAGGAGTCGCCAGAGGATTTAATCCTGATGTTAATCTTCTTGATGAAGTGCGACCGTTGATGACTGATTTATTCCGTAATCAAATTTTAGGAAGTAATGCGATTCCTACTCTGTTAAGAACAACTTTGGACTTAAAAAGTTTGTCTTTACAAGGTCCGAGACAAATGGAATTATTGCTCGATCGAGTCACGTCGGAAACCCTCAGTTGGAACTTAAATATCCGAGAATTAGACCCTTTGCGAAGAAGTATTGATGATTCTGCTAACCGACTTTCTTTTAGTGTAATTGTCGCTTCTTTAATTATTGGTGCGGCGATTATTTCTTCTAACGCACAAACGCCACAATTATCATTAATTAGTAATGTTTTATTTGCGGCTGCTAGTTTTATCGGTTTCTGGTTATTATTAAGTATCTGGCGATCAGGGCGACTCAAATAAGAAGAAAAACAATAGGGGTGAACCAAAATTCACCCCCGATTGAAACTTAAAACTCCATTGAAAGGTTAGAAGTGAGAGAACGGGACTGACGGGGTTCGAACCCGCAACTTCTGCCGTGACAGGGCAGTGCTCTAACCAGTTGAACTACAGTCCCTTGCGTTGCATATACAATAGTATCTATTCGATCGGGGTTTGTCAAGGAAAACAGCAAAATTTTTTTAAGCCCCCTTAAGAAGGGGGTTTGGGGGATAAATTTACTGATCACTGATTGTTGTTGGGTTTCGCTTCACTCCACCCAACCTACTTGGGATCAGACATTTTTGGGGATAATGGAAAAAGAAAATTAACAACGAGGCGCGATCGATGGACATTCGAGTTGGCAACGGTTACGATCTGCATCAGTTAGGAGAAAATCGTCCCCTAATCATCGGCGGGGTTAACATTCCTCATCACTTAGGGTTAGTCGGACACAGTGACGCTGACGTTCTCACTCATGGGATTATGGATGCCATGTTGGGGGCTTTAAGTTTAGGGGATATTGGTCACTATTTCCCCCCGTCTGACCCAAAATGGAAGGGCGCGGATAGTTTAGAATTATTGCGGGAAGTTAAGAGTCTCCTTGCAGGACAACGCTGGTCAATTGGTAACATAGATGCGGTAGTGATCGCAGAGAAGCCAAAGCTAAAGCCTCACCTGAAAGCGATGCGCGATCGACTCTCCCAAGTGTTAGAAATTGATCTCGATCGAATTAGTATCAAAGCCACCACAAACGAGAAAATGGACGCAGTGGGACAAGAAAAAGCGATTGCTAGTTATGCAGTGGTGTTGCTATTTCAGCATGATTAATCCCTAGTGGGTGCTAAAATGAGCGCAGTTACACCTCAACCCTTCCTATGACTACTCTCCATTCAACAACCATTCGCCGTTTACAAAAACTCCCTCAAAGTAATGCTGTTTGGGAGGGAGACCGAAGAAATCTCAGCACGCTCAATTTTAAGGGACAAGATGAAGAAGACGACAGAGATTGTGTGATGTGGGTCGATGGTTCAGAAGGAATGGTGCGAGGAATGGAAATGGTTTCCTCTAACGTCGGGATGGAAGCAGTCGTCCGCACCTTGATTCGATCGATGGAAATGCCACAAGGATATGGGAAACCCTGTCGTCCCCAAAGAATCGTCGTGCGCGATCGAGAGATACAATTCTTTTTAAGAGGAGTCCTACAAGAATTAGGCATCAAAATCGATCATGTGCGAGAACTTCCCTTCATAGACACCCTATTTCAAGGACTAGCAGAAACCAACGAAGAACGACCGCCACTGTTACCCCCTTCTTATCGAGAACCATTGCTGAAAACCGCTCAAGAAATCTGGGATAATCCGCCTTGGGACTTTTTAGACGATAGCGAAATCATCACCATTGAACTTCATCATTGGGAAACTGAACCGCTTTATGTTTCCGTGATGGGGATGTTAGGCGCAGAATATGGGGTTTTATTGTATCGTTCCTTTGACTCCCTCAAAACATTTCGCTCACAAATGTTTCAAGGAGAGACAATGGAAGAGTTAGAAAGTGCCTTTTTGCAACAAGATTGTTGGTTTCTCAACTATGAAATCCCAGAAGACGAAGAAGCAGAGGAACTCAGTTCTGAAGCCGTAGAACCGCATTTTGGCAGCGTCAACCCTTATGAAGGATTACGTCCTTTCTTCGGTGAAGATGAAGCCGCAGTGGTTTATGTGGCGCTGAAAGCCTTACAACAGTTTGTTCAAAGTCATCAATCTGAACTAGAAACAGAATTTGATGAAAAACTAGAAAAGTCCTATCAAATCTCACTCCCTAAAACCATCAAAAAAGACGCAACACCAATTACAGTCACCATTTCCACTAACCCAGAACTGGAAGAAGAATTAATTGATTTACTGGATAACCACCCAGAGGAATTAGAAGATATAGAAGAAGCGGAGTTTTCCTCTCCCATTCAAGAAGATTTAGTTCCGAAAGATTCCTTTCTCACCCTTGGTATGATTACTTGGGATATGATCGCACAAATCCGAAATAATCAAAAACAGCTTTATCAGTCTTTAGGTATCTCAGAAAATGGGGACGGAATACCAATTGTTTTAATTCAAACCTCTCGTCCGAAAGCACAAGCAATGATTGATCAAATTCAGGAAGCAGGGGGAATACACGGCATCGGCTTTAATATGGGAGAAGACCCCAGTACCGATAGTGTCTATGATTTAGGGATTATTCAAACCAATGACGGTGAATTACACTTATTTGGCGAGTTTGATGAAGATGATCCCACTCATATCAATGCGCGACAGCAATGGGAAAAACGTTGTCAACAAACAAAAGGATATTGCGGTTTAATTATTGCTAGAGGTTTAAAGGGTGCTTCTAGTGGACAGCCGAAACTACAAGATATGATGGCTTTATTTGAAGCAAAAGCACTCTCTACAGAAGAATTAGGCTTAGGGATTTTGCAATTAATGGAATGGTAAACTTTTTCTCCTAGAACAATCGTTCGACAGCAACCGCGACATCAGGAAAGGCTAAGGGAGAAATGTTCCCACTGGTTAAACTGCTACCTCCTAATAGACTATTTACTGGACAAGAATTGACTTTTATTGACTTTATAATCATAGCCATCTCTCTTAAAGACTGATTGAATATGCTTACGGGAGACACTAACCACCTTTCCGTTAACTCTTAAATCGAAACTCCCCTTTGCCCTTACCGTCTTAATCCTTGCGGAACGGATTCCTTTGTTCTTCCCTTCTCTGACATGAACGATATCTCCTGTCCTCCAATCTCGCGGAGGATTCTTGGGTTTATATCCTTTTCGAGGAAATCCATACTTATTCATTTGGATCATTTGACGACAACCATGACCATTAGCTTGAATTGATAAGATTGATTGAGTCTTAACATACAGAGGATTAGGAGTTGATTTTCCCACACACGCGGCATCTAACCAATGTGTCTTAGAAACACCTCTCTGAATGCGATTAAACTTAGTTAATCCTCCTGAACCAGTTTCTACAGGCAATCCTGTCTGTTGGAGACTTTCATATAATTTCCATCTTGTGGTGTTTACAGCAGTTGCATCCGCTAAGGGCTTTTTAGTTTTAGATTGAATCCTTTTTAACAAGTTTGGTTTTCCAGAAAGGAAATCTTCAATTTCTTGATTGCCTTTATCTTGATTACATTCATTACAAGCCAAAGTTAAGTTGCTGATTCTATTACTGCCTCCTTTACTTTTTGGTTTAATATGTTCAATTTCTAAAGGAACATCTTTGACAGAACAATAAACACACTGTCTTCCCCACTTTTCTAACAAATACTCTCGAACTTCATAGCCTTGTAACTCCCCCTGTTGATACTGGATGCAACTAATTTCAGGATTCTCTAGTTTTTGTAAATCAAATCTTACTAATTCTTGAGAAAGTCCTGTTATTGGGCAAATTTTAGTTAAGCGATTAACCCACGTCATAGTATTATCAACACGAGATTGAAGGCTAGGAGGCAACCATCCTTCTGGACGTTTGCGATTTAGAAAACGAGGTTTTCGATAACGAGTTTTGCGATTTCTACGAGAACGTCTGATCGCTCTACGGGAAGTAAGAGCATCTCGAATTTGACTTCCTCGATGGGTTAATTCTGCACCCCATAAAACTTGATTATTTTTGAGAATAGCTAACCCTGTTGTTTTAGAACCAGGGTCAATTTTTAGCTGATGTTTATGAGTCACACAATTTTGTACCCCCGACCCAGCCTGAATTGGATTCAGGCGTGGACAGTGCGGGGCCGGAGCGAAGGTGAGGACATTCCGCACCTCCAAATCTTGCATGATAATGGTAAAAGGGTAACGACGAAAGACCTTCGCCCGTCCTGCTTTAAGCAATTTTCTGGCTTTAGCAGGATGAGTGGGGTCTAATGGCTGACTGTTTTTATCTAATACGAAAACATACATAATGTAAACTCCGATAAATCGGGTGAAGTGTGCCTCGTCAATGTTATCTAGGCTTGTTAGGCTAATAGCACTGGTATTCTAGAATCACTTGAACCTGTTTAACTATCAGCGACAGAGCAGAAGGCTGGCTTGCACCTAAAGGTGTCCTGACCTAAATAACGTAGTCTGCTAAGAGACTTAGACTGGACTAACCGAACACAATTAACACGAATGTCAATTAATGTAAAGTGATTTGGTTAGTCAACCGTGAAGCATAATCTCCTTCCATCGGTTCACGAAAAACAATTAATTGCTGATTGAGTAAGTCTCGCACCCAGTATTCTCGGATATTTCCCTCAGCGTAAGTTTGACGCTTCACCTCTAAATCTTTCGCTAAACTACTGTTGGAAAACTCAATCAACCAGAAGATATTGTCTGGATAAGGATGATGTTGGAGGTATTCTCGTCCTAAAGGCTGAACGATCGCGCTTATCGGGTTCAGGTTCAGAATAACTGGTTGGTATCGTAATCGGTTTCGCTTCTCGAATCGTAGCGCGATTCCCCAAAAGTTTAGTTAAATAATCTTTGGTTGCGGTGCAATAATAAGCTGCCGGTTCATCTTCTGGAGACATTTCAACAATCTCCCCATTGAGAAGTTCCACACGCCGATCGTCTAGCAAACCCACTTGAATCATGCGATGATAGTCGTCGATTGTCCATTTCGCAGTGGTTACATTCATTACTATTTTTTCGCGTTTTCAACAGCAAACTGTTTCTATTATGCGTCTTTTTTGATCATTAAACAGCGATAATTGAGACTGATCGGATAATGAGTAGCACAATGATAACGAATCAAACTGAACCAGCATTATTAGTATTAGAAGACGGAACTGTTTTTCGAGGAAAATCTTTCGGCGCGAAAGGAACAACGATCGGGGAAGTGGTGTTTAATACAGGAATGACAGGCTATCAAGAAGTTTTAACCGATCCCAGTTACCGAGGACAAATGGTAACGTTCACTTACCCAGAATTAGGAAACACGGGCGTTAACCCAGATGACGAAGAGTCAGATCAGCCTCAAGTGTCTGGTGTCATTGCTCGTAATCTGTGTTATTCTCCCAGTAATTATCGATCGCGCTCTTCTCTCCCTGACTATCTCAATCACCATAATGTCATCGGGATTTATGGCATCGACACCCGCGCTCTCACTCGAATTTTACGCTCTTCTGGAGCAATGAATGGCGCTATCTCTACAGAAATTTTAGGGGAGAAAGAACTGTTAGAAAAAGTCCAAACCGCTCCCAAAATGCTAGGCTTGAATCTCGTTAACGAAGTCACCACGAAAGAGGTTTACGAATGGAGCGATTCCACCGCAGAAACTTGGGAATTTCGCCCCGTTTTAGCACAAAATGACCCGAAACCCTTAACCGTTGTTGCCATTGATTTTGGCATTAAACGCAACATTCTCCGTCGTCTCGCTAGTTATAGCTGTCGCGTTATAGTTGTTCCCGCGAATACCACTCCCGAAACCATCTATCAATACAATCCTGATGGGATTTTTCTGTCTAATGGTCCCGGCGATCCCGCAGTGGTGAAAGAAGGTATCGCAACCACAAAAGCCCTACTAGAAACAGGAACACCGATGTTTGGGATTTGTATGGGACATCAAATTCTCGGATTGTCTTTAGGAGCAGAAACATTTAAACTCAAATTCGGACATCGAGGTTTAAATCAACCTGCTGGTTTAGCGCAAACAGTGGAAATTACAAGTCAAAATCACGGTTTTGCTGTTACAGAAACTTCATTAAATCCCCAAGTTGAAATCACTCATCTTAACCTAAACGATCGCACCGTTGCTGGTTTGCGCCATAAAACCTTACCCGTGTTTTCCGTTCAATATCATCCTGAAGCCAGCCCTGGTCCCCATGACGCGGACTATTTATTTGCTCAATTTGTTGCTTCGATGGAGGAACATAAACAGAAAAAAACAACTGCTTAGTGGTGTAACTCTGAAACGGGAAAATATGCTAATATACAATATCTGTCTATGGTCATTGAAAGTCGTTACTTGCGAATCGAAAGGAGGGCGTTATTCCTGAACCACTTAATCTAACCGTCAGTTTGCGCGGAACACGGGAAATAAAAGAGAATTGCCAGATTTTTCGTTTAACTGGTTTACTCGATGCGTTTTCCGAACCCACATTTGCGAAAGTGATTGCGAAGTGTATTGAAGAAGGACCGAAAAATATTATTTTGGTTCTCTCACAGATTGACTTTGTGGACAGTTCCGGCTTGGGAGCTTTAGTTCAACTCGTGAAAAAAGCTCAAAATGAAGGAGGGACTTTACAAATTGTTACTAATGCGAGGGTGACACAAACTGTAAAATTAGTACGTTTGGAGAAGTTTCTCTCTTTACAAAATACTTTAGAAGATGCTTTGAAATCTTTAAATTAGAGGAAAATCGGGCAAAATTGACCTTAAAAACCCATCAAACCGATCATTTAAATTCAGAAGGGGATTTTTTTTTAGGGGGTCTTGAAAATTTACCCCCTTTAGAACAACTTTCGCCAGCTGCTTTGGCTTATATTGGAGATGCGGTTTATGAGCTTTATTTACGTTTATATTATTTGCTTCCCCCGAAAAAAATTGGTGAATATCATCAATTAGTGGTGTCGGAAGTACGAGCAGAAAATCAAGCTCGACAGTTACAGATTTTAATGCCATTTTTAACTGAATCAGAACAAGCAATTGTCAAGCGAGGACGCAATGCGGCAAAAAAGCATCCCCGTCGTTTATCTCCGAAAGTTTATCAACAAGCAACCAGTTTAGAAACGTTGGTGGGATATCTATTTTTGAGCGATCGAGATCGTTTAAAATCACTACTGTTATCTTTAAAAGAAAAGGAAACTACTGATAACAGTTAACCGCGCTGAGGAAAGTAATAAAAATGAGTGAAAAACCCCGTCCAGGCAAACCCAAACCAAAAAGAGGAAAGCCGTTTCCGTCTTCTCGTCGCCCCAAAATTCAACAACCGAATCGCCCCCGAAAAGAAGCGGAAAATCCCGAAAATGATGAGGAAGAAAATAATGATTTAATTTATGGTCGTCATACGGTTTTAGCGGCGTTAGAAGGTCAGCGACAACTGAATCGGATTTGGATTACACCGAAACTTCGTTATAGTGCTTCGTTTAATTCCTTGTTACAAACGGCGAAAAAGCAGGGAAGTATTATTGATGAAGTGGAAATGGATCGGTTAAATCAAATTACCGAAGGCGCAAATCATCAAGGAATCGCGGCACAAGTTGCTCCCTATCCCTATTTGGATTTAACAGAATTGATGGAAAAAGCGCGATCGAGCAGTGAAAAGCCAATCATCATCGCCGCCGAAGGAATTACCGATCCCCAAAACTTAGGGGCGATTATCCGCACCGCAGAAGCATTAGGGGCGCAAGGGTTAGTCATTCCCCAACGGAGGGCTGTCGGAATCACTTCTACTGTGATGAAAGTGGCAGCAGGGGGCTTAGAATACCTTCCTGTGGCACGGGTGGTTAACTTTTCTCGTGCTTTGGAAGAGTTAAAAAAAGCTGGATTTTGGATTTATGGCACAGTCGCAGGGGAGGGAACACTGTTACCGCAAGTGAACTTTGATCAGTCAGTGGTTTTAGTGATCGGAGGCGAAGCGAAAGGGTTGAATTTATTGACGCAACGCCATTGTGATCAGTTGGTGTCTATTCCTTTAGTGGGAAAAACGGAAAGTTTAAATGCTCATGTTGCTTGCGCGATCGCCCTGTATGAGGTTTCCTGTCGTCGCCACAAGAAATTTCTGAATTTTTCACCAGAAAAAGAATCAACATAGCAGTACGGTAGAATTATTTTAGACAGCAATCGCGTCACCTTCAAGAAACATGGAAGACTTCATCCTATCAATCCTAGAATTTTTCGGAAAAGCCTGGTGGGTGGAAATCAAAACCGAATCCCCCCGATGCACTTATTATTTTGGTCCCTTCGTGAGAAAACAGGAGGCAAAGCAACATCAATCAGGCTATGTAGAGGATTTAGAGGGAGAAGGAGCAGTTATTTCTTCTCTAGAAATCAAACGTTGTAAACCCGTTATCCTCACCGATTATGATGAAAATGAAACGGAAGGGGAAGAGAAATTTCCCAGTTTAAGTCATTACAAGTCTAAGTCTTTTCACGAGTAATTGTGACAGTGATTTCCCCATCGAAGTTAGGAATCGGTGGCGCTGGTTTCGAGAGTTCAACACATACTTCTTGCACTAAGTCAAGTTCTAAAATTGCTTGCGCGATCCGATGGGCGAGTTTTTCAATTAAGGCAAATTTTTCCGTCTCAATAATTTGTTTTACCCGCGCGATCGCGCTTCTATAATCTAACGTATCTTCAATGCGATCGCTGACTCCTGCTGGGGCTAAATCTAGGCTTAAAATCAGATTCACCTCAAACCATTGTCCCAACACTTGTTCTTCTGGTAAAAAGCCAGTGTAGCCATAACAACGAATTTCATTAAGCTCGATCGTGTCCATAACGGTTTAAAATATGTAGAATCTTGTATTAATTTTACAACAGTCAATTAGGACTTACGCAGTTAAATAAATTCCGCCCCCTAGCCCCCAAGTTTGGGGGGAATTAATTCATAAAGTCCCCCATAATTGGGGGATTTAGGGGGCAAGTGCGTAACTTCTGTCAATAATTAATAAATCATAAATTGTAATGAGTATTGCGCGAACCATTTGTTTGGGTTTTATCGCCGTTATTTTCATCGGTACTCTCTTATTAACATTACCTTTTACCACAGCAGAAGGCAATTGGAATGATCCGATTACCGCACTTTTTACCGCAACTTCCGCCGTTTGCGTCACAGGTTTAGCGGTTGTCGATACAGGAACTTATTTCTCCTTTTGGGGACAATTGATTATTTTATTATTAATTCAAGTGGGAGGATTAGGCTATATGACAACTAACACCTTCCTCTTATTTTTAATTCGGAATAAATTCGATTTTCGGCAAAAGATAGCGATTCAAGAATCATTCGATCGCCCTTTTCTGCAAGGAAGTAAAAATCTCTTAACTTCCATTGTCGCCACAACAATCATCTTTGAATTAACGGGATTTTTTTTGTTACTTCCCCTGTTTTCTGAACAGTCTCACTCAATTTGGTTAGCTTTATTTCACAGTATTAGTGCTTGGAATAATGCAGGTTTCAGTTTATTTAGTAATAGCTTAATGGACTATCGATCGTCCTTAATTGCCAACTTAGTGATTCCGTTTTTAATTATATTTGGTGGTTTAGGATATCAAGCCATCTTTGAGATTTTTATCTGGTTAAGACAGCAGTTCGATCGAATCATCTTAAAAAAAAGTCAAGAAATTTTTGTTTTTTCCCTCAATTCTAAAATTGTCACCAATACCACAGTTATCCTCTTAATTTTAGGGACAATTGCCTTTTTCTTAACCGACTTTAGTAATAAAGAAGTCTTGGGAGATTTACCCTTAAAAGAACGCTTATTGGGGGCCTGGTTTCAATCTGTAACCACTCGCACTGCTGGTTTTAATACCATTGACATTAGTAAAATGACAGATGCGGGTTTATTTATTACAATTGCTTTTATGGTCATTGGAGCAAGTCCAAGTGGAACAGGTGGCGGCTTAAAAACAACAACTCTAAGAATCTTAATTAACGCCACAATTTCCACATTACAAGGGAAAACCAATGTCATTATTTACAAAAGACGAGTGCCAGTAAACTTAATTTTAAAAGCATTAGGGGTATTATGTGCATTTTTTACCTTACTAACCATTGTCACCGCTTTAATTGCAATTACTGATCCTGACTTAAGTTTTATTCAAATTTTGTTTGAAGTCTGTTCTGCTTTTGCTACCGTTGGACTTTCTACAGGAATTACAGGAAGTTTATCCGCACTAGGAAAGCTGATTATTGTGGTGACAATGTATATGGGAAGAGTGGGAATTTTGATTGTTATTAATACCATTGTTCGGGAATCTCATCCTAGCACAATTCAGTATCCCGAAGAAAATCTATTGGTAGGATAAAATTATCTATAGCAATACGATTTAATTGGTGAAAACCCGAAGCAAATCCCCCCAAATTTGGGGGCTAGGGGGCAAATCCCCCCAAATTTGGGGGCTAGGGGGCAAATCCCCCCAAATTTAGGGGCTAGGGGGCAAAATCCCCCCAAATTTGAAGGCTAGGGGGCAAAATCCCCCAAATTTGGGGGCTAGGGGGCAAAATAACCAGTATTATATTTCTATTGTAAATTAGTCAATAAATAATAAATCATTAACGTCGTGGATATTAGAGCATCTCTTAAAATTTTTAATCAACTTCGTCATCAACCAAAAGAATTTGCTGTTATTGGTTTGGGGCGCTTTGGTCAAGCCGTCTGTCGAGAATTACGCAATTTAGGCTGTGAAGTTTTAGGGACCGATCGAGATGAAAAATTAGTCAATCAAGTATTAACAGATAGCCTTGTTTCTCATGCCATACAATTAGATTCTACCGAACCAGCAGCTCTCAAAGAAGCAGGAATTTTTGAATTTGAAGTTGTTATTATTGCCATTGGGGATTATGTCCAAGAAAGCATCATTAGCACCCTCAATGTTAAAGAAAACGGGGTTAAATATGTGGTTGCTAAAGCCTCGTCTCATATTCATGGTAAACTTTTAAAACGAGTGGGCGCCGATCGAGTCGTCTTTCCAGAAAGGGATGCGGGTTATGAACTCGCCCACGCTCTCGCCCAACCCGCAATCTTAGAAAAGTTTGATCTTGATCCCGAACATAGCATCGTTGACATTCAAATTCCTGAAGCCTTTAATGGACAAACCTTAGCCGAATTAGAACTAAGAAATCGTTACGGATTAAACGTCATTGCGATTAAATATGGGGAAAAATTTGATATTAATCCCACCCCCAATTATCAACTCGTCAAAGGTTCACAAATGATTGTCGTCGGTTCAAATAAAGATATTAAACGTTTACCCACAGATTCTAATCAACAACATATTCAATCCGATGAAGCTGGCGAATTAGAAAAAGGAGTTTAAACAACACGGTTCTTCGACAGTAGCTATGATAGAAAAATAGTAGAATAAGGCAAGAGGCAAGAGGCAAGAGGCAAAAGTGTTAAAATAGTTTTTATATTAAAGACTTCAAAATGTCAGAGATCAAAGACGTGAAAGATTTAATAATTTGGCAAAAAGGTATGGAAATTGCTGAACATAGATTGATTAATTTTCATTGAAGCAATTAGAAATAATTTCATCTTGTTGGGCAATGCGTTCTTCTTTTGCTTGATTTAAATACTTTTCGATCGGTGGATTAAATGGTTGACTATTAACTCGATCTGATACTTTTCTTTTTAGTTGGAGAAGTTCTTGATGTTCGTTTTCCCAATCTTCTTGAGTGTGAAGTTTGGCTTCAATTAAGGCTTGTTCTTCTGGAGTTAGGCTTTTAATCAGTTGAATAATCGATTCTATTAGTTGTGTGTTCATAGTTATATTATCCTTAGTTCATTTTTTGATTACCTTAACCTTCCAGAAATCTTGCCACCTCTTGCAGAACATCACTAAGATCAGGCTTTTGTGAGGCAATCACCCGATCCTTAAGATGTTTATGATCGGGAAAAGTTTCAAGATCAGGAAAATGTGGTGTGCTGTCATAACGAAAGATCAACTGATTCTCTCCATCCTGAAAATGATAACGATAATCAAGATATGTTATCTGACCCTCAACGACTAAAATTGCTTCGCTTACTGCTAAGAGATAGACTTGATTTGCTCTTACTCGCAATCGCAAATTGGCTCTAGATGAGGTGAGTAAAGTTCCTTGAAATTGTTCAACATAAAAAGCAGAATACTGAGATAAGCAAGCCTCCACACGATCGAAGTATTTTAGCAGGGAGATCACGCGACATTTTGAAGGTTTTGAAGTTGGGTGTTCAGTTCTTGGCGAATAGCGAGAAAATGTTGATAGTTTCCAGACCATTCCAGGAAGTCTTCGTCGTCAGATAGTAAGCCTTCGGAATATTGCTCAAAGAATTCCTCTGACTCCATCTGATATCGATTTTCATAAGTTTTAAGGGTTTTAACTAAGGCAATGAGGGCATCAAGTTCGGTGGTATATTCGACAATTTGTTTACGCATACTAAACAATCTCCATAAATAGACAATTTCTGTAGTGCCATAGGAGCGAACAATTGTTCACCCCTAAATTTTCAGAATGATTGAGTTAGCTACAAACCCAGTTCACTAAAGTTCTGACGGGGAAACCCGTTGCACCAGCGTTGTTAACGCCGCTTTCTTTATCAATCCAAGCCGGTCCGGCGATGTCTAAATGCGCCCATGATGTATCGTTAACAAACTGCTTCAAAAATAACGCTGCGGTGATTGAACCACCTTGACGGGGGCCAACATTTTTCATGTCAGCAATCTCTGACTTCATCGCTTCAAAATACTTTTCTTCTAACGGCATTTGCCAGATTTTTTCGCCTCCCACATCAGCCGCATTTTTTAACTGATCTGCGAGGAGATCATCGGTACTCCATAAACCACCGATATCATCCCCTAAAGCAATCACACAAGCGCCCGTGAGTGTCGCTAAATCAACGATCGCATCCACTCCTAATTTTTCCGCAAACACAAGGGCATCAGCAAGGGTTAACCGCCCTTCTGCGTCGGTATTGTTCACCTCGATCGTTTTACCATTAGAAGCAGTGAGAATGTCTCCTGGGTGCATGGCATGACCACTAATCATGTTTTCCGTGGCAGCACTAATAAAATGAACTTCGACATCGGGTTTCAATTGAGCAATTGCTTTCGCTGCGCCAAGCGTCGCACCAGCGCCCCCCATATCCATTTTCATGGTTTCGATGCCACTTCCAGCAGGTTTTAGGTTTAATCCCCCAGAATCAAAGGTTACGCCCTTACCGACAATGGCAACTTTACGGCGGGGTGTACCTTGGGGTTTGTAGGTGAGATGGATAAATTTCGGGGGAATATCCGAGGCTTGAGCTACCCCTAAATATGCTCCCATACCGAGTTTTTCACAGTCTTCTTTTTCTAGAATTTCTACTTCTAAACCGTGTTCCGCTGCCAGTTCTTCGGCTAAGTTTGCAAGAGTGACAGAGGTAACGGAGTTGGCTGGCGCGGCGACCAATTGTTTCGCGAGAATTACCCCATCACAAATTTGTTCAGCTTTGGTAATGGCGGCGGCTTGATCCCCTAATTCCAATAATTCCACGCTTTCCAGTTTTAAGGGGTTCTCTTCTGGTTCCGACTTGAAACGACGATCTTCGTAAAGAGCGAGGGTGATTCCTTCTGTGATTGCTTGCGCGGTGAGGGCTTGATTATTATCAACGATCGGGAGACTGATGGCAAGGTTTTTACTGTGTTGAGACTTTGCTAACCGCGCGATCGAGCCGCCAGCGACGCGAACTGTATCCAACTTAAAATCTTTGGTTTCCCCTAACCCCACTAACATAATTTTGCGAACGGGCGTATTTCCCCCGACTCGTGTCACAACATTACTGCCAGCTTTTCCTTCAAAATTGGTTTCTGCAATTAACTCTTTAATTGTTCCAGCTAACTTTTCATCTAATTCTGCTAATTCACCAGTGACGGTAACGCCACCGACAAATAACCCGACAGCGAGGGTATCACCACTCCAACTTAAAGTCGTTTGCTCTGTTGCTTGTACTTTCATCTTAGCTTTTTTATCCGTTCTTAAAATCAATACTCTTTCCTATTCTAAGCAATATTGATTAATTTTTGTGACTAATTCCTCTTCGGGAGCAGTTGCTTCTTTGATTGCTTTTTGGGCTTGTTTTAAGTTAGTTTTATCTTTATTCTCATAAGCTCTAACAAACGATCGAGTCGCGGTGGCTGTCTCCCGATACATAATCGCAAACTCCTTTTGATAGGCTTGTAACTGTTCATCAGTAATTTCTAAACTTGCCATTTCTTCTGCTGCCAGTTCCATGGTATCCGCCGCCAATAAAGTGGCTTCGAGATCAGTGCTTTTCCTATCATTTGTTAACTGCTTTGCTTCCTTCACCGTACCATTAGCGATGCTAATAATTTCTCGACATTGATTCGTTTTTGTTTCCGCGCAACCACTGACAAGGAAAGTGAGAGTTACTGTCAGCGATAAAGCTCCTTTCAATTCTCTGATCATAAGACTACTCAGTCTAGGAATGAATTTCTGTAATACTTATAGCAGTTCTAATTCATTTGTAAAAATTTGATAAACCGTTCCCCCCTTTCAAAGGGGGGTTAGGGGGGATTAATTTACAATTCATTTGGGATTGCTATGTCATCAATTGTTTTAATTTTACGTTACCCTAACCTCAATCATAGAAGATTCAGTAACGCTGAATTGTCCCCTGTCAATTCTTGAATTATGCTAAGAAAAGTAGCCTTTAAATTACTAAACCAAACGTTTCTTCATGAGTGTTGTTTCTTCCCATCATAAAGCTAAAGGTCTGAAACCCAATAGCCCACGACCAGCAAAAGCGCTTTGTAGTGAGTGCGGGTTATGTGATACCCATTATATCCACTACGTTAAAGAAGCCTGTGCCTTCCTCAATGAACAAATTGCAGCCTTAGAAGCGGAAGCTCATGGCAAAAGTCGAGACTTAACCCAAGAAGATGATCTCTATTTCGGTGTTCATCAAGAGATGATGGCGGCGCGAAACAAAGAGCCAATTGAAGGCGCACAATGGACAGGAATTGTAAGCTCGATCGCCTGTGAAATGTTAACACAAGGCAAAGTAGAAGGAGTGGTCTGTGTGCAAAATCACCCCGACGATCGATTCCAACCCATGCCAATCATAGCGCGAACGCCAGAGGAAGTGTTAGCCGCTCGTGTGAACAAACCCACCCTTTCCCCCAATTTATCAATTCTCGAACAAGTAGAACAATCAGGGTTTAAGCGTCTTCTTGCCATCGGAGTCGGCTGTCAAATTCAAGCGCTACGATCGGTTCAAGATAAAATCGGCTTAGAAAAACTCTACGTTTTAGGAACGCCTTGCGTCGATAATGTCACCCGTGAAGGACTGCAAAAATTCCTAGAAACTACCAGCAAATCCCCCGAAACCGTTGTTCACTACGAATTTATGCAAGACTTTCGAGTTCACTTTAAGCATGAAGACGGCAGCATCGAGAAAGTTCCCTTTTTTGGACTCAACACCAAAAAACTAAAAGACGTTTTCGCCCCTTCCTGTATGAGTTGTTTTGATTATGTTAACTCTCTCGCCGATTTAGTCGTCGGTTATATGGGCGCTCCCTTCCAATACCAATGGCTGGTAGTGCGTAATGATATTGGGAAAGAAATGTTAAACCTCGTCGCAGATCAACTGGAAACGCAGCCAGTAAGCTCCCAAGGTAATCGGAAAGCCGCCGTTCAACAAAGCATCCCAGCGTATGATCAAGGCGTAACCCTCCCCATGTGGGCAGCGAAATTAATGGGAGTTGTCATTGAAAAAATTGGTCCGAAAGGCTTAGAATATGCTCGCTTTTCCATTGATTCCCACTTTACTCGCAATTATCTCTATGTCAAACGTAACTATCCCGAAAAACTAGAGGATCATGTCCCCGAATTTGCGAAGCGAATTGTGGAACAATACGAACTACCAACAGACTGAAAAGATACACTAGAAACGAGCCACCTGATCAGGAGAATTTAACATGAATGTATTTGGCATTGGTTTACCCGAAATGGGATTGATTTTTGTCATCGCCTTACTTGTGTTCGGACCGAAAAAGTTACCAGAAATTGGCAGCAGTCTCGGTAAAGCGATTCGTGGCTTTCAAGATGCCTCACGGGAATTTGAAAACGAGTTTAAACGAGAAACCAGTAAAGCTCAAAAAAATGACTCCGTGAAAATGAACGCTCAACTCGAACCCAGTTCCTCGGAAACTGAAACCGTATCTCAAGAAGAATCAACGGAACAATCGAAAGTCAACAGTTAATCTGACTATATCAGCGATCATTACCAACACCTCATAAAAGGAGAAAAGAATGAATGAGCAAAATCCCTATGAACAATTAGGCGTAACGGAAGACGCATCCTTTGAAGAGATACAACAAGCCAAAACGCGGCTGACTCAAGAATATCAAGATGATCAACGGCAGAAAGAAGCCGTAGAAGAGGCTTATGATGCTGTAATTATGGATCGTTTGCGTCTTCGTCAAGAAGGGAAAATTAAAGTTCCAGAGCGCATTCGTTTTCCTGAAAGAGCGAAACCTGCTAAACCGCAACCCCCGTCATCTAGTCAGGGAACTTCTCCCGCTTGGCTACAAAGACTGCTTGATACTCCCTCCCGCAATGATTTATTACTTTCCTCTGGTATTTCCATTGTCCTTGTTGCCATTACGCTTTCCTCGGTTGACAGTGCTTCCCTGACCTTGGGTTTAGGATTTGCCGCTTGTGCTTATTTATTAAACCGTAAAGAAAAGCGTTTGGGGCGTGCTTTAATTATTAGTTTACTGAGTTTATTAGTGGGATTTGGCTTAGGAGCAACCCTAGCGCCAGTTGTGGCAGCAGGAATGCCAGAAGAACAGTTTACCAGTTTAGCGGCGTTATTCTTCTTGTGGTTGGCAAGTAGTTTTTTAAGATAACTGATCAAAAAAAATGTGCTTTCCGAATCCTGTTAAAATGCTCACCAGTGGTTAAAGGAAAATAAAAAAGTAATGACAGAGGAATCAATGATTCCTGTAGTGGTTAATGGTGCTGCAGGAAAAATGGGGCGTGAGGTAATTAAAGCGGTTTCCCAAGCGGAAGGAATGACCCTTGTCGGAGCAGTGGATCAAAATCCAGCTTACATTGGGGAAGATGTCGGAGAAGTGGTCGGTTGTGGTGCGTTGGAAGTTCCCCTTCTCAATGATCTACAGGGAACACTGGTGATGGCAACTCAATATCCCACCCAAGGGGTAATGGTTGATTTTACTCACCCTGATAGTGTGTATGAGAACACTCGCACCGCGATCGCCTACGGGGTGCGTCCAGTGGTGGGAACAACAGGTTTAACGGATAAACAACTCTCCGATTTAACGGATTTCGCGGAAAAAGCAACCACAGGGGCGTTAGTTGTTCCTAATTTTTCCATTGGCATTGTTTTATTGCAACAAGCGGCGATACAAGCGTCAAAATACTTTGATCACGTGGAAATTATCGAACTCCACCACAATCAAAAAGCAGACGCTCCCAGTGGTACTGCCATTAAAACCGCTCAAATGCTCAGTGGCAATGGGAAAACTTATAATCCAGCGCAAGTAGAGGAACAGGAGACGTTAACGGGTGCTAGAGGAGCATTGGCAAATGATAACATTAATGTTCATAGTATCCGTTTACCTGGGTTAATCGCTCATCAGGAAGTGATTTTTGGGGCAAGTGGACAAACTTATACTTTGCGCCATGATACCACCGATCGAGCCGCTTATATGCCTGGGGTAATACTTGCCATCCGTAAAGTAACAGAATTAAAATCTTTGGTGTATGGTTTAGAAAAGATTTTGTAGGGATACTTTTCCCAACGAAATTAATAACTGGTTAAATGTTATATCAGATTTGCTCAATCAATGATAATCAAGTAGGTTCGGTGGAGTTGACGAAACCCAGCAGGAATGATGAGCAATTACCTCAATCTGATATTACTCCTATTTTTTAACCTTATCATCTTGGTAGGAAGAAATTATGACTGTCTCCAACCGTCCCCGAAAAATTGAAAGCAAAGCCAATCGCATGATTGATGATTTGTTTTTGGAAATTGACCAAGTTTTAGAACCGAATTATCAATTTCAAACCCTAACTTGGAGAAAACAGGAATACTTTTCTTCTCAAGGAACATATATCGCACAAACGCAAGTGGCGGCTCATTGGGGAACATCCTCCCCAACCCCCATCAGGGAAGGATTCTCTCATTCCTTATCTCGATCGATGTCTGATTCGATGGTATCCTATCCTGAGAGTAAGCGAGAGCAATTTGTCCAAAAGACACCAGAAAAAAAAACAGTTCCCCTGTGGTTACGTCACCTTGATAAAATTGTTTTCTTAGGTTCTTGTTCTTTCCTGGTTTGGAGTTTATTCTTATTAAAAGAAAATAATTTGTCGATCGCAGCTATTAATGAGAATCAGGGAACAGTTAGTTCTCTAGAAACCGATCGAAATCAAGTTAATTCCAATTCAGAATTTATCCAATATATGGCGAGAGCGTTAGGGGAAATTAAACAGGAAAAAGCGATCGCAAAACCAGAGAAAAAACCTGATCCCATTCAACCGATTCAGCCAAAAACCGAATCAGTTGCGGTTACTTCGGGGACAAAAAAAGTAGAAAAGAGTCAAATTTCTTCCCTCCCAGCGCTTCCTCCTCCTCCCCCCACTCAACAACCGACACCAACCCCTTCTTCTCCCCCAAAAGAAACCACTCAACAACCGACACCAACCCCTTCTTCTCCCCCAAAAGAAACCACACAGGAAACTACACCCAACCCTTCTTCTCCCCCAAAAGAAAGCCAACCCAGCCCTTCCGAGAAACCGCCAGCACTTCCAGAGCATACCTTAATCGGTTTGTTAGAATTAGGAGAACATTCAGCAGCCTTATTAAAAGTAGAAGGAAGAACACAACGGGTAATGTTAGGGGAAAACATTCCTGGGAGTAACTGGGAGTTGGTGACAGTGGCGAACCAGCAAGCAATTTTTGCCAACAAGAATCAACAAAAAACGATGTATGTTGGCGGTAAATTATCAGTTCAGTAAGGAGTATAATTCGTGAGTTTATTAGATGATTTAACCCAGTTTTTAGAGACTCGTTTAGATGAATTTTTAAGGAATAATCCCCATTTAGAATTACAGGCCTTAGAAGAACAGTTAAGAGAGCAAGAAAAAGATACAATTCGCTTGATCTTAGACTTGAAAAAGCAAGAAAAAACTGTAGAGAATGAAATTCTTTCGATCGCGCAAGATATCAAATTATGGCATCAAAGAGTCGAAAAAGCTAAAGCCGCGAACCGTCAAGACTTATTAGAAGCCGCCCAAGAAAAAGAAGCCAGTTTACTCCGTTTAGGGAATCAAAAATGGGGCAAAATGAAGGGCATAAAAGAGCAAATTCGTCAAGGAGAAGAATTAGTAGAAAAAGTAAGACAACGGCAAAAAGAGGTGAAAGCAAAAGCCCAACAAGTGAAGTCAAAGCAAGGAGTTAAGTCGGATTATAATTCGACTTGGAATCCTGAAACAGTTTATGGGTCTAAGGTTAATTCCGCTTATGATGAATTAGAGGAGAAGTTTCGCAACTGGGAAGTGGAACAAGAATTAAATGCAATGAAGCAGAGAAAATAAAGATGAAAGTCCCCCAGAATTGGGGGATTTAGGGGGCAAGTTCAAAGAAGTCCCCCAGAATTGGGGGATTTAGGGGGCAAGTTCGGGTAATTGTTTATGATTGGTGTTGGGTTTCGCTTCGCTTCACCCAACCTACTTTTGATCATCTTCTGAAAACAGATGGAAGTCCCCCAGAATTGGGGGATTTAGGGGGCAAAATAGTTCACCCCTACTTATGAAAAATAATTAAGCAAAAATGCAGTGATCAGGAACTATGCGACAATAGAGACG
The DNA here is from genome assembly GCF_000317615.1 of Dactylococcopsis salina PCC 8305. Taxonomy (GTDB): domain Bacteria; phylum Cyanobacteriota; class Cyanobacteriia; order Cyanobacteriales; family Rubidibacteraceae; genus Halothece; species Halothece salina. Next base: position 2,541,274 of record NC_019780.1, read on the forward strand.
GCAGTTTAGTTGCGATCGCAGGCGTAAGGTGTTAGCAAATTGAATACACTCCGTGAAATTTTCGCCCGTTGGTGGTCAGAATTTACTCTCCAAACTCGCTTAATGGCAGTGGGAACATTGGTTGTCTCACTGGTAATGAGTGGTTTGACCTTTTGGGCGGTTAACACCATCCAACAAGATGCGCGTATGAACGACACCCGTTTCGGACGAGACTTAGGACTGCTTTTAGCCGCGAATATTGCCCCTCTCGTTGCCGAAGATGACCTCACGGAAGTTGCCCTCTTTTCAGGACGCTTTTATAGTAGCACTTCCAGTGTCCGTTACATTCTCTACGCCGAACCTGATGGGAAAATCCGTTTTGGGATTCCTTTCTCAGAAGCGGAAGGAGATAATACACTCACTATCCAACGACGGATTCAACTTCCTGATAGTTATTCTGAAGACGCAGAACAGCCGTTAGTGCGTCAACACCTCACTCCCAATGGAGAAGTCACTGATGTTTTTGTTCCCCTCCAATACGACAATCAATATCTGGGTGTTTTAGCGGTTGGCATTAATCCGAATCCCACTGTGGTTGCTTCCTCGAATTTAACACGAGACGTGACGATCGCGGTTTTTATCTCAATTTGGGCAATGGTGATTTTGGGTGCGGTATTTAATGCTTTAACCATCACCAAACCGATTAAAGAATTATTGATGGGCGTGAAAAATATCGCCGCTGGAAACTTTAAACAACGGATTGAACTGCCATTAGGCGGAGAGTTAGGAGAACTAATCTCCAGTTTTAATTATATGGCGGAACGATTAGCTCGATACGAAGAACAAAATATTGAGGAGTTAACCGCAGAGAAAGCGAAACTGGAAACGCTGGTTTCTACCATTGCTGATGGGGCGGTTTTGATTGATACAAATTTACAAGTGATGTTGGTTAACCCTACCGCGCAACGAATTTTTGGTTGGGAAGGAAAAGCAGTGATTGGGGAAAATGTTCTACATCATCTCCCCCATGAAGTGAAAATGGAAATCAGCGAACCGCTACAAGAAGTGATTGCCAAAGCCAATTCGGAAACAGAAGACAGTGAAACGGATGAGTCGAATCGCTATGGCGCTGAGTTTCGGATTACTTTAGGAACGCCCCATGAACGCACGGTTCGCATCCTTCTGACTCGTGTTTTAGACCAATATCGAGAAAGTATCAAAGGACTGGCGATTACGGTTCAGGATATCACGCGAGAAGTGGAACTCAATAAGGCGAAAAGTCAGTTTATTAGTAATGTCTCTCACGAGTTGAGAACGCCACTGTTTAATATTAAATCGTTTATTGAAACCCTTTCCGAATATGGGGAAGAGTTATCCCAAGAAGAACGAAAAGAGTTTCTACACACCACAAACAGCGAAACCGATCGATTAACTCGTTTGGTGAACGATGTTCTCGATTTATCCCGTCTCGAATCTTCTAAAGTGTATCAGATGACGGCGGTTGATTTAAGTCACCCGATCGAGCAGACGCTTCGTAGCTATCATTTGAATGCGAAAGATAAAGAAATTGAATTGTTGCAAGAGGTAGAAGCAGATTTACCGCCAGTAATGGGAAATTATGACCTCTTACTGCAAGTTTTAGCGAATTTAGTCGGAAATGCCCTCAAATTTAGCGAAGCTGGGGGGAAAGTGATGATTCGCGCTTATTTGCTTGATCCTGAAGATCATCCCTACCATCCTAATCCCCAAGTGCGGGTAGAAATTGCAGACACGGGAATTGGCATTGATCCTGAAGATCAAGAAGCGATCTTCGATCGATTTTTCCGAGTCGAAAACCAAGTTCATACCTTAGAGGGAACGGGTTTAGGGTTATCGATCGTGCGTAACATTGTGGAAAAACACCATAGCATGGTGCGTCTTGTTAGCGAGTTAGGTGTGGGAACAACGTTTTGGTTTGATTTATTGGTAGATGAATCGGCGTTAGTAAAAAATGAGGATGGACAAGCCACCCTGAAAGATGAACAATTAGGGCTTGCTGAAAAAGTCCATTGGTTGGTTTAGCATTAGTAGGTGTTACATCTTGTAGGGTTTGCCCTGCCCACCCTACTGCTTGTAGGCTTTGCCCACCCTACTGTAAGAAAGATATGACAGTTTTCTAATCCCTTGTCACTTCTTCCCCGAACTTTTTCAGAATTGCTAAGACTTCATATAATTGATTGCGACGGGGTAAAAGAGAAAAGATATCCGATAACTCATAGTGCCTTTTTGATTCTTCTGAAGATTGAAGTTTGAGGAAAATAAAATTTCCACCATTAGTTACCATCCCATAAACAGGCTTTTTCAACTTAGGAGAAGCTAACATATAAGCTAAGGCTTGAGGAAGGGCTAATTCTAAAGAAAAACTGGTTTCTTTTGATTCAATAACCACCACCCAAAATTGTTCCTGTAACACCAGTGCATCGACTCGTCCTCTATAGGTTTTGTCTTCCCCAACTACTGAAAATTCTACCGTTGCTTCGGCTTTAAATTGAAAGGGAGGATCGTAAAAACCAGCGGCTTTTAATAAGGGAGATAAAACAATCAGTTTAATGGTTTCTTCTCCGAGTTGACCTTGACTAAGTTGGTAAAAATATTGCTGTTTAATTTCATCTAATAAGGATTGGTCGATCGCCGAATTTTCAGGTAATTCTGTTTGCCATTCTTGAAAGAAATCTTCAGTTTCAGCACGTTTTAAACCAAACTCAGTTTGCAATTGTCCAAGGGTTTTCAGATTACGTTCGATCGCGATCGTTTGTGCCATTATAATAGTCTTAGAATTTAAACAAGAGCTATCAACTTTTCGGTCTCAATTATAAACTCTAGAAAACTTTGTTTGTTGCCGCGATCGCGCCTCAGTGCGTAATCATGTGTAAAAACACTATAATATAGTGCGTTTGGTCAGCGAGTTAGGCGTGGGAAAGTAGATGAATCCGCAAAGCCTAAAAAATGAGGATGGAGAATGCTAGACAAGCAACCCTGAAAGATGAACAATGAATAATGAATTCTGAATCCAATTGATAATGATGAAAAAATTTACTCAGGTTTTAAGTGGGTTACTGGTTTGCTTAGTGCTATTTCTCCCCTTGAATGCGGAAGCACAAACTTCAACTCGGTTTCAACGTCAATCCTTAATTAGTGCTGATTTATCCGAAGAAGATTTATCGGGGGAAACCCTACAACTGCGAGAAATCTCCGACGCAAATTTAACTGGCGCTGATTTAAGTAATGCTGACTTGCGTGGATCAATTTTTACAGCATCAGTAATGAAAAATGCGAATTTACACGGGGCAAATTTTACGTTTACTGTACTCAATGGGGTGGATTTTACCAATGCTGATCTCTCCCAAGCGATCTTAGAAGATGCGATTCTCAGTCGGGCGATCCTTAAAGATGTTGATATTACTGGGGCTGATTTTACTAACGCAGTTTTAGATAATCAACAGTATAATCAACTTTGTGAAATGGCAACTGGTGTCAATGAGGAAACTGGGGTCGCAACTCGTGAGTCTTTGGGGTGTTTCTAATGCAACGAGTGGGTGTGATTGGCGGCGGACAACTCGCCTGGATGATGGGAATAGAAGCGCAAAAGTTGGGGGTGTCTCTATGGGTACAAACCCCTAACAACAGTGATCCAGCAGTAGCGGTGGCGGAAGAAAGTGTGATTGCGTCTCTGTCGGATTTGGGCGCGACGGAGAGGTTAGCGGCGGCTTGTGAGGTGTTGACTTTTGAGAATGAGTTTATTGATCAGTTGGGGTTGAGTCGATTTCAAGATCAGACAGTTTTTTATCCCAGTTTAGCCTCGATCGCGCCGTTGTTGGATAAGTTTGAACAGCGTTGTTTTTTGCAAGCGTTAGGGATACCGATTCCCGCTTTTAAAAGTGTGATCGCAGGGAAAAATCACTTTCAAGGGGATGAGTTTCCGTTGGTGGTGAAGGTGAGACGACATGGTTACGACGGACAGGGAACGTTTATTGTTAAAAATGAATCCTCCCTAGAGGCGGTTTGGGAACAATTACAGGGGATTCCAGTGTTGGTGGAGAACTTTATCCCATTTGATCGAGAACTGGCGGTGATGGCGGCGCGAGGGGTGAATGGGGAAACGATCGTTTATCCTGTGGTGGAAACCTATCAGCGTGATCAGGTGTGTCAGCGTGTGATTGCGCCAGCACGGATTACTGAGGAATTAGAAGCCGAAATGGGCGCGATCGCGCAAACTCTTTTAGATGCCCTAAATTGGGTGGGAATCTTTGGGATTGAATTTTTTCTCACCGAAGATCACCGAGTGTTAGTGAATGAAATCGCGCCACGCACCCATAACTCTGGACATTACACACTTGATGCTTGTGATGTGTCTCAGTTTGCCATGCACTTAAAAGCGATTACGGGTGAAACTTTAACCTCTCCCCAAATCAAAGCAAAAGCCGCCGCCATGGTGAATTTATTAGGGTATGAATCGGGAACAACATCATATCCTGAGAAACAAAAACAACTCAAATCGATCGCCAACAGTCATCTCTATTGGTATGGAAAAACAGAAGTCCGTCCAGGACGGAAATTAGGTCATGTTACCGTATTAGGAGATAGTATTGCTGAAGCCAGCGCGATCGCGGATCAAGTGTCTGAGATTTGGTACAGTTAGCAAGGAAATGGACGTGGGGAAGCGATCGCGCCTTGTTTACCATGGGTTATTAATTAGCGCTACATACCACCCCCCTTCTTTTCCCCCCTTTCAAAGGGGGGTTAGGGGGGAGTGATTGTAACTTGACTGTTCCAAAATGGTATGACCCCGCCCTCAAACTGCTTGATCCAGTAAGGGTAATAATAAAGTCACAAAATAATAAACCAGGGGTGCAGTAAAAACATAACTATCAGTGCGATCTAAAATCCCCCCATGTCCAGGGATCAACTGTCCAGAATCTTTCACCCCAGCATCTCGTTTAATCATCGACTCAGTTAAATCCCCCAACAAACTGCTGACTCCAATCATTCCCCCAAAAAATAAACCAGTTCCCCACCAAAACTGCCAATGAAGATACCAAGCGCCCCCTAAAGCAACCAGAATACTCCCCAAAAAGCCGAAAATTGCCCCTTCTACGGTTTTTTTCGGACTAATATCAGATAAACGAGTTTTTCCCAACATTTTTCCCATCACATACGCCCCAATATCCGCCGCCCAAATGCAACCAAACGCGAGAAACGTTAAGGTTAAGCCTTGAGGAAACTGAGTAAAATCGAGCCACGATTGCGGTAAATAGCCATTAAAGGGTAAAACCGTTTCTACATTTTGATCAATTCCCACTCGTAAACGAATCCAGTAACTAGGGAGATAACCGCCATAGAATAACCCCAGTAGGGAAGTCGCAATGTCAGCGATCGTGGACATTTTGGGTAGAAAAAGTAAATAAAAACAGATTAAACTTCCTGCAATGGGAAACATCGCATCCGCTAAATGCGGCGCGATCGTGGCGGTAATCAAAAGCAGTTGCGAAACCACCAAAGTCGTTTTTGCGGCTGGTTCAATGCCCTTAGCCCGCACCAGTTGAAAATACTCTAACTGTCCTAAAAAAACGATTACACAAAATCCAAACGTAAAATACCATCCTCCCAAAACAATCATTCCGAGGGCGACAATAATGGCAACAATTGCGCTAATGAGGCGACTCCAAGACATAAAAAACTCCAAAAAGAGGGAAGATTAGAGGGACATTTCCCCATTATCTAGAATTTTCGTCAGAATTGACCGCTTAAAGCACAGGAAAAATCAACCATCACTGGCAATTTTGCGATAAATTATTGTGATATCGACTCTGTTTTAAAATAAGGTAACTGTTCTATGAAAGGCTGCGAGTACAAACCCGGTTTAGAAGGAATTCCTGCAACCCGCTCTGAAATTAGTTATGTTGATGGAACAAAAGGCATTCTAGAGTATCGAGGAATCCCGATAAAAGAACTCGCAAACCAAAGCCACTTCCTAGAAACAGCATATTTACTGATTTGGGGAGAGTTACCCAGTCAAGGGGAGTTAGAAAGTTTTGAAACCGAAGTCCGCTATCACCGTCGCATTAAATATCGCATTCGGGATATGATGAAATGCTTTCCCGAAAGTGGTCATCCCATGGATGCCTTACAAGCCTCCGCTGCGGCGTTAGGACTCTTCTACTCTCGTCGCGCTTTAGATAACCCCGAATATATCCGAGAAGCAGTGGTGCGTCTTCTGGCAAAAATCCCGACTATGGTCGCCGCTTTTCAATTAATGCGTAAAGGAAATGATCCTGTCCAACCGCGAGATGATTTAGACTATGCCAGTAATTTCTTGTATATGCTCACGGAACGAGAGCCTGATCCCTTTGAAGCGCGAGTGTTTGATGTTTGCTTAACCCTACACGCAGAACACACCATTAATGCTTCTACTTTTTCTGCAATGGTAACGGCTTCTACGCTTACTGATCCTTATGCGGTGATGGCTTCGGCGGTGGGAACTTTGGCCGGTCCTTTACATGGCGGTGCAAATGAGGAAGTGATCTCGATTTTAGAGCAAATTGGCTCAGTGGAAAATGTGCGTCCTTATGTGGAAGAAGCGGTTGCCAATAAACAGAAAATTATGGGGTTTGGCCATCGGGTGTATCAAGTGAAAGACCCACGCGCAACCATTTTACAAGAATTAGCCGAGCAACTCTTTGCCCAAGCTGGCTTCGATCGATACTATAAAATCGCAGTAGAGTTAGAAAAAGTCGTCAAAGAAAAACTCGCCCACAAAGGCATTTATGCCAACGTTGATTTTTATTCGGGATTAGTCTATCGTCATTTAGGCATCCCCACCGACCTATTTACGCCCATTTTCGCCATTGCTCGCGTTGCGGGTTGGTTAGCCCATTGGAAAGAACAACTCGCCGTGAATCGGATTTTTCGACCGACTCAAGAATATATCGGCGAGCATAACCGTTCTTATGTACCAATTGAAAAACGATAATCCCATCCATAAGCACGAATCATCATGCTACCTCACTGAGGGAAACCCCAGTGAACGATATACTGGTCGGTAGGAAACAAATCTTAATTAAAGCTGATTCATTTTAGAGAGAAAGTCAACCCGATTTAATCTCAATCATAAAGTAAATTCAATCACATAAAAAACATGAATTCAGGCATTGATCTGCAAACTAATTTTCTCGAATCTCTAAAAGCCTTCGGTGTTCCAGCAGGTGCGGCGAAAGCCCTGTGGATGCCTTTACCGATGTTTTTAATGATTATCGTTGCAACCGTTGGCGTATTAGTCAGCGTTTGGTTAGAACGGAAAATTTCCGCTGCCGCGCAACAACGCATCGGTCCTGAATATGCGGGACCTTTGGGGGTATTACAACCAGTTGCTGATGGCATTAAGCTGGTATTTAAGGAGGACATTACTCCTGCTAAATCTGATTCCCTCTTATTTACTCTCGGTCCGGTACTGGTGGTGATTCCCGTTTTCCTTTCCTTTTTAATTGTTCCTTTTGGACAAAATCTCATCATCAGTGACATTGGAATGGGAATTTTCCTCTGGATTGCGCTTTCTAGTATCGCGCCGATCGGGCTACTGATGGCTGGATATGCGTCAAATAACAAATATTCCCTGATCGGGGGACTCAGAGCGGCGGCTCAATCTATTAGTTATGAAATCCCTCTCGCTCTTTCTGTGCTGGCGATCGTAATGATGTCCAATAGTCTCAGCACCATTGACATTGTTGAACAACAAGCGGGTTATGGGATTTTAGGCTGGAATGTTTGGCGACAACCCGCAGGTTTCCTCATTTTCTGGATCGCAGCCCTAGCAGAATGTGAACGCCTACCCTTCGACTTACCCGAAGCAGAAGAAGAATTAGTCGCTGGTTATCAAACCGAATACTCAGGGATGAAATTTGCCCTGTTTTACCTCGGTTCTTACGTTAACCTTGTTCTCTCGGCTTTACTCTTTGCGATTCTCTACCTCGGTGGTTGGGAGTTTCCCATTCCCCTCTCGCAGATGGCGAACTGGCTAGGCGTTGCAGAAAATACACCTTGGTTACAAATTTTAACCGCATCGTTAGGGATCATAATGACTCTAATGAAAGCCTATTTTCTCCTGTTCATTGCCATCTTACTGCGTTGGACAGTGCCTCGCGTTCGGATTGACCAACTGCTTGATTTAGGCTGGAAATTCCTGCTTCCTGTTGCTTTGGTTAATTTACTTCTTACCGCAGGATTAAAACTGACTTTCCCTGCTTTCTTTGGCGGTTAAGTTGCTTTTGTTTCTCACGTTGAACATTTTTTGAAGACACAATTCCAAGACTTATGTTTAAAATTCTCAAACAAGTCAGTGATTACGCGAAAACGTCCTGGCAATCGGCAAAATATATCGGTCAAGGGCTATCTGTTACCTTTGATCACTTAGGACGGCGCCCCGTTACGGTTCAATATCCCTATGAAAAAGTGATCCCTTCGGAACGCTATCGGGGACGAATTCACTTTGAGTTTGATAAGTGCATCTCCTGTGAAGTTTGTGTTCGGGTTTGTCCGATTAATCTTCCTGTTGTCGATTGGGAGTTTGAAAAAGTCGGGAAGAAAAAACAGAAGAAACTCAAACACTATAGTATTGATTTCGGGGTTTGCATTTTCTGCGGCAATTGTGTGGAATACTGTCCCACTAACTGCATTTCCATGACGGAAGATTACGAGTTAGCCAGCTTCGATCGACACGAACTGAACTATGATAACGTTGCTATGGGACGACTCCCCTACAAGGTGACTCAAGACCCAATGGTTACTCCGCTTAGAGAGTTTGGTTATCTCCCGAAAGGAGTCACTGATCCTCACGATTTACCGAAAGGGTCTTTACGTGCAGGATGTTATCCTCAAGATATTCTGGAGGAATTAGAACGGGAAAAAGAAGAAAATCAAGACGAACAAGAGGCTAGTAAAAATTAAGGTTCGTCTTCTTAAACGAATTATGGGAGGAGTAAACAACATTCTTCTCCCTTCCCAAACGGGAAAAAAATAAATTGTCAGGTAAAAAAATAAGGATTAAGAGTTGTGGATTTAGCACAAGGCGTTCAATTTGTATCGTTTATTATTCTGGCAGCGATGATGTTCGCGGCTGCTTTAGGTGTGGTTTTACTTAGAAATATTGTCTATTCGGCATTTTTATTAGGTGGCGTTTTTATTAGTATTTCTGGACTTTATCTCTTACTGAATGCAGAATTTGTCGCCGCGTCTCAAATTTTGGTTTATGTGGGTGCGGTTAATGTTTTAATTCTGTTTGCCATTATGTTGGTGAACAAGAAAGAGACGTTTCCCGCAATGAATCGCAGTTGGATCAGAACAACGGCAACGGCTTTAGTTTGTATCGGTTTATTTGCGTTGTTGGGAACGATGGCAATTTCTACACCATGGTCGATCGCCGATCGCGCTGGTGTGATTACAGAAGGATCAATTATCACAATTGGTAAACACTTTTTTAGTGATTTTCTCTTACCGTTTGAATTAGCATCGGTTTTGTTATTAATTACCATGGTCGGGGCGATTATTCTCGCCCGTCGGGATTTAATTCCAGAGGAAAAACAGCCAGATTTAGCGCAAACTGAAGCCTATCAATTACAGGAACGCCCTCGGGAACTGATTTCTGTTGGGAAAGATGAATCGGACAAATAATAAGGAGTGACAATGGAATTACAGTTAGAGTATTATTTAATTCTGGCAGCGGGTTTGTTTTGTATTGGCATTTATGGCTTAGTTACCAGTCGTAATGTCGTTCGAGTTTTGATGTCGATCGAGCTTCTTTTAAATGCAGTTAACTTAAACCTCATTGGCTTTTCTAGTTTTCTCGATCCAGTGGAACTAAAAGGACAAGTTTTCGCCGTATTTGTGATTATTGTTGCTGCTGCAGAATCGGCGGTGGGATTAGCAATTATTCTCGCCATTTACCGTAACCGCAACACTGTAGATATGGAACAGTTTAACTTACTGAAATGGTAACAAAACCCATGCAGCACATCGTAGGTTGGGTGAAGCGAAGCGCAACCCAACACCCATTATAAGGAATGGTTCTGATTGCTGTTGGGTTTCGTCACCTCCACCTAATACCATTTCGATTTTTTACAGTGGTATGTTGCGGAACAACATCAAGAAGAGTTTTTATTTAAGAGTATTCTAGATAAGATCGAAATGATTGGAACAGAAGGTCAAGGCATCTTTTTTATTGATCGAGAAGTTGGAAAAATATTAACTCAGAAAGATCAAGAAGCAACGGCGATGAGTCTTCCTGAAAATGGCAATGGTGAAGCAATGTAGCGTTCGATTCTAGCTATTTTTGAGTAATGGCATGATCAGGGGTTTAAAGATTAAAGTGATTAAATAGCCGATCGCGCTGACTAAAATAATTGTCGCACCAGAGGTTAAATTAAGGGTATAAGATAATCCTAAACCCCCGATCGTAAATAGTAAACTAAACCCAATTCCTAACCCCATCATTGCTTTTAAATCCTTGACAAATTGACCACTTAATGCTGCGGGAATTGCTAACAAAGCAATTACTAAAATTAAACCCACCACTTGCATCATCATCGCCACCGCAAGCGCAATAATTCCCATCAATAATAAATAAATTTGATTAACAGGAATGTTCCTAACCATTGCAAAAGTTTCATCAAAAGAGATCGCAAGTAATTCTTTATAAAAGATAGAAACTAACAAAATAATAATAACATCAACGGCAAACATCAGCCATAAATTATCGCTGGAAACTGCTAAAATGCTACCGAATAGATAACTTTGTAATTCTGATTTATAACCTGGAGTTAAATCGGTTAAAATAATTCCGATCGCCATCCCGATCGCCCATAACATTCCGATCGCAGTGTCACGGCGCAAGTTTTTTTTACGTTGTACCGCACCCATTAAAAGTGCAGAGAGAATACTAAATCCTAATGCACCGAAAACAGGATCAAAGCTAAAAAATAATCCCATTCCCACTCCACCATAAGCAGAATGAGCGATTCCACCAGCCACAAATACAACGCGATTAACAACAACTAAACTGCCAATAATTCCTCCTGCAATACTAACTAAAATTCCCGCAATAATTGCATTGCGAAAAAACTCATATTGTAACGCTTCAAGCATTATTATTGTCCTCTTGATGTTGGGCTAAAAAACGTTGGGGAACATGAACTACTTGTTGAACAGTGTTCCCATAAGTTTGTTTGATCATCTGGGAAGTAATTTGATTACTGTTGTGATAATGCAGTTTTCGGTTTAAACAGCTGATCGTTTTCACATAAGAGGAAACCGCACTGATATCATGGGAAATCATCAAAATCGTAACAAACTCATTCAGTTGATGGAGTAATTCGTAGAGAGTAGAAGAAACCTCTTGATCTAAATTTGCGGTGGGTTCATCAAGGAGAAGAATTTTCGGTTCAGTGGCTAAAGCACGAGCAATATAAACTCGTTGTCGTTGTCCTCCTGATAATTCCGAGAGCGCTCGATCGCGCCACTGCAATAATCCTACCTGATCTAATACTCGTTTGACCACTGCTTCATCTCGTTTTTGATAAGGTTGTAATAATTTCCGCTTTCCTAAACGCCCCATCCGTACCACCTCAGCAACAGTAATGGGAAAAGCGAGATCAAACTGCATAATTTGGGGAACATAACCAATAAAACGTCTTCCTTTTTCTACTGATTTCCCCAAAATTTTAATCTCTCCCTGTTGAGGAGAAATTAATCCCAAGACAACTTTAAATAGGGTACTTTTTCCGCCACCATTGGGACCAATAATGCCAATATAATCTCGATCGCACACTGTAAGATTAATGTCTTGTAAAACCGATTCTTTTTCATAAGTCACCCACAGATTTTTTATCTGAATAATCTCGGAAGAGTGACTTCCATTTTGATGATTTTCACTCATTGATTTTTGCGCCTTGCCTTCTAAGTGTTGGGTTACGTTTCCCTCCACCCAACCTACTTTTTATCATTGATTGGTGTTGGGTTACGTTTCCCTCCACCCAACCTACTTTTTATCATTGATTGGTGTTGGGTTACGTTTCCCTCCACCCAACCTACATGGTCGTCTTTTTATTATTTCCCCCCTTTCAAAGGGGGGTTAGGGGGGATAAATATACTCTCTTAGTTTTTCTCACTTAAAACTGTGTCAAAAGTTGTCGCCACTGACTGCATATTTTCTAACCAATTTTCTGCTAACGGATCAATTTCTAAAACTTCAGCATTAACTGATTTTGCGATCGCTTCTGCGCTTCTAACTCCAAATTGCGGCTGTACAAAAATTACACTGATTTCTTCTGCTTTTGCTTGTTTAATAAACTGAGAAAGTTCCGCCGCACTGGGTTCAGTTCCTCCCACCTCGATCGGGATCATTTCTAAATTATATTCTTCTGCAAAATATCCCCAAGACGGATGAAAAACCATAAACGTTCTTTGTTCTAAATCCGTTAATGTTTCTTCAATATTTTGATCTAAATTTTCAAGATCAGAAATAAACTCAGTTAGATTTTCTTGATAATAAGTTTCTTTTTCTGGATTTAATTCCACTAATGCGGTGTAAATGGTTTCCGCTTGTTTTTTCACCAATTCTGGAGATAACCAAATGTGAGGATCAAGGTTGGCTGTTTCCTTTTCTTCCTCGTGATGATCGTGATCATGTTCTTCTTTTCCGTGATGATGATCATGATTATGTGCTTCTCCCTCATGGTGATGATGATGAGACATCTCTCGTCGATCGATCCCTTGCGTCAAATCCACTAATTTCATCTGTTGATTAGCACTTTCAATCCGTGACATCCAACTCTTCTCAAAGGGAACACCAATTCGCAAATAAGCCTCAGCATCGCTTAACGCCTTCATTTGTTCTGGTTTCGGTTCATAAGTCGCGGGAGACGCACCCGGTTCCACCATCACATTCACCTCAACGGTATCACCGCCGATTCGTTCCACAAAATACTTCTGGGGGAGAATGCTAACGGTAATGTCTAATTTTTCCTCTGTTGCTGTTGCTGAGGAAATTTCTGTGGTTTCCTCGGAAGTGCTACATCCCACCCACAAAGTCGCGCTGGAAAGCAATGCGATTAAATAAGTTAGCCTCGATCGTTTCATCTTTTCCTCAATCTACATTGATAATCATTATCATTGTAAATCATTCTCGCGTCAACCGAGATCATGGCGTATCTTTACTCGACTTCCCGAAACCGACAATCTCTTAACCATAACTGAATCGCTTTTCCAATAATCCCATTACTGGTTTCTTTTGGAGGGGTGGGAGGATGAGTTTTGTCAGTTAAACCAAAACGGGAATATAACAAAACTTGTCGCCAACCCTGTTGAGTTTTAGTGAGAAATAACCAATGATAACTCTCAACGGAATCTACTTTTCTTGAACTATATCTTCGTTCTAAAGTCGTGAAAAATACCTGTTTTACGGTTTCGGTTTCTGCTTCGGGAAAGGTGGGAATATAATCTCCTTGTAAGTTTTCGGTGAGAGGATTATATTCTGGCTGTCCAGCTAAAATAAAATAAGTGGAATTATCTTGTGTTCTTGAGGGAAGTTGGGTTCGTTGAAGTACCCGATTGGCATATCCAGGTAAGTCTTTTAATAATTGATTGGTTAAGGGTTCAATGCTTTGAGGACAACTGGCTTCAGCTTGAACAATTGACGGAAAAAAAAGCCCGATCGATGCGAAAGTTAGAGAACCAATTCCGATTAATAAATGTTTCATTATTGTGCAATTTCCTGACAAATTTGTTGCCATGCAATTTCGGGTGTTTCCGATTGTGTGATTGGACGACCAATCACTAAATAATCCGCCCCAGATTGTAAGGCTTCTTTTGGAGTCATCACCCGTTTTTGATCGCCTTTTTGGGAAAAAGTCGGACGTACTCCAGGACAAACTAACCAAAAATTTTCCCCACACACTCGCCTGATCTCACCGACTTCTTGAGGAGAACAAACCACTCCATCTAACCCCGAATCTTGTGCTAAAATTGCCATTTGCAAGGTATATTCTGGTAATTCCAAAGGTATTTTTAAGTCTAAAGCTAGTTCTCTTGTGTTGATGCTAGTTAAGAGTGTAATCGCCACTAATTTAGTTGAGGAATTGCTTTCTTTTTTGGCTTTTACTGCTGCTTTTAAGGCTTCTTTTCCTGCGGTAGCATGGACAGTGAGCAGATCAACATTGTATTTCATCGCCGAGCGACAAGCGCCCTCGATCGTGTTGGGGATATCATGGAATTTAAGGTCGAGAAAAATGCGTTTTTCTTGTTCTTTTAGATAGTCTAAAATCGACGTTCCAGCACTGACAAAAAGTTCTAATCCCACTTTCCAAAACGTCACATCAGGGAGTGTTTTGGTAAGCTCGATCGCGCTTTCTAAATCGGGAACATCTAAAGGAACAATAATCCGTTCTTGTGGTAACATAAAAAAGTAGTTATTGTTTCAGTATTTGTAATTTAATCCGAATGGGTAGCCCTTCAATTTGGCAAAAAAAGCCTTGGTGGTGTCAACCTTGGTCAATTATTTTAACAGGAATCATCATTCCCAGTACAGTTTGGCTCTTAACTCATCTTTGGTGGTTAACCTTACCCGTTGTTATGGGGATTTTAGTCTGGTGGTATGTTTTCCTTTATCTTGTTCCCAAAAGCTACACCGAACAAACAACCAGTGATCAATAATTCCTGTTTGACTTAATCAAAGTTATTAGAGAAATGACATTAGAAGCAATTACAATCCCCTCAGAAAATCAACCATCGCAATACTTATTAATCGGGTTACATGGTTGGGGAGCAAATGCGAAAGATTTAGCTACATTAGCACCGATTTTTAATTGGAAAAATACTCAAATGATGTTTCCCAACGCCCCTTTTTCTCATCCTCATGTTGCGGATGGTCGAATGTGGTACGACTTGCAAAAATATGATGAAGTTGGTTTAAACCGTAGTCGCCAAGAATTAAAAAATTGGTTAACTTCCCTAGAAAGTAGCACAGGGATTCCTCCACAACAGACATTTTTAGTTGGCTTTTCTCAAGGGGGAGCAATGACGCTAGATGTGGGGTTTTCTCTTCCGTTTGCGGGGTTGTGTGCGCTGTCGGGATATCTCCATTCTGAACCAGAAGTCGATCAATTTTCACCACCAACTCTGATTATACATGGCACAGAAGACGCGATCGTTCCCTTAAATGCAGCGCAAAAATCACGAGATACCCTACAAGAAAAAGGAGTTAATGTTACTTATCAAGAGTTTCCGATGGGACATGAAATTACACCAGAGGTAATAGAAACCCTGAAAAGATTTATAAGTAAATAAGTTTGTTAGACTTTGGATTAGTTTAGAAAGAAAAAACCATGAAACGTCATCCCTCTCTAATTTCACTGACGCTTTATTTAATCCCTATTTTCGGAACAATTCCTGCAATGTGGACGTTGTATCGTCAAAAGGGAAACACCGCAGAAAAATCAGTCAGCCGTTTATCAGTAATGCTTGCTTTCTCTTGGCTCATTGCTTATAGTCTTCTTGGGGTGAGTGGCAAAATGACCGCTTCTTCGGTTTGGTCAGTGCGTTTACTCTATCTCGATGGTTTAATCACATCAGGTTATTTTGTCAGTTGCTTGGTGTTGTTGATTCGTCTCTGGCGAGGAAAAACTCCCAAACTCCCTGGACTGACTCCCTTAGCCAATCAAATCTTTCGTTCTCGTTCCCTGTAGAAAAAATTGTCATACTGATTCTCCTCTTTTGAGTGGGTTTGCCCCTAAAATAAACCAAGCTATCATTACAAAAAAGTAAGTGAGTGTGAGGAAGCCCGTGCAAGTACAGAGAAGTCAACCGTCATCAAGAAAATATAAAACTAAAGTTGCTCCCAGCCCCAAAAAAAAGCGTTCTCAGTCTCCCCGTTGGTTTTTCCTCGGCTTGGGATTATCGGGGGTGGCGATGCTTTCAGCAACCGCAGGCGCTTTGTTAGCCATTACCCTAACGTCAAAACCCCTACAAATCGCCCCTGAAAGTGTGGAACAAGATGCAGCATTTAATGAAGAGGAAAAGATTTCTCAACAAGCGCCTCTCCAACTCCCGAAACTCACCCGACCGGTTAATATTTTGGTGTTGGGAACAAAGGTATTAAGCTCTGATTTAGGACAGTCCCCAGAAGAGGTGGGAGGCTATCATGCACGAGTGAATTCCTTTAAGGGATTGACAGATACGATGCTCTTGATGCGGTTTAATCCTGAAACGGATGACCTCTCTATTCTTTCTATTCCTAGAGATACGCCAGTTTATTTACCAGGTCATGGCAGAGTTAAAATTAATACGGCAAATCAGCGCGGTGGTGCGGCTTTGAGTGCAAAAGCAATTAGTAATTTATTGGAAGATGTCCCGATCGATCGATATGTGCGAGTAAATGTGCAAGGGGTGGAAAAGTTGATTGATGCTTTGGGAGGTGTGGAATTTTATGTTCCCAAAGATATGAAATATCAAGATGAGAGTCAGCATCTTTACATTGACCTTGAAAAAGGAAAACAACGGCTTGATGGGGAAACGGCAATGCAGTTTATGCTCTACCGTCATGATCAGTATGGAGATATTGGACGAGTACAACGTCAACAACTTTTGATCCGAGCGGTAATTGAACAGGCTTTGAATCCTACCACTTTGGCGAGGATTCCTAGTCTTTTTTCTGTGATTCAGTCTAATGTAGATACAAATTTGAGGGTGGAAGAACTTTTAGCTTTGGCAGGGTTTGCCGCTAAACGCGACCAGAAAAATATCGAGATGTTGATGTTACCTGGTCGGTTTGGAGAAATTGAGGATGGGGAACAGGAACGAAAAATTAGTTATTGGCTTCCAAATAATCGCCAAATTGATCAGATGATGGCTCGTCATTTTGATGTGGGAGAGGTTTCTCGCTCTGATGACGGTGAGGTTTCTCCCTATATTCGCATTGCAATTCAAGATAGCACGGATAATCCAGAAGCGGTGCAGTCGGTGGCGAGAGGTTTACAAAAAGCCGGTTATCGCAATGTTTATGTGGCTTCGGAGTGGGGTGAGCCTTTATCGCAAACTCGCATTATTGCCCAAAATGGTAATCTTGAGGCTGCAGAGGCGATCGCGGAGACTCTGGGAGTGGGAAAAGTGTTAGTTGAGAGTACGGGGGCTTTAGATTCGACGGTTAGCATTCAGTTGGGAGAGGATTGGGTTTCTCGACAGTCTGAGTTGGAAGCCTTATCTCAGGATTAATTAATGGGATGTCCTAAACGAGTGGGCTGTTGATAAATTCGTTTGAGGGTATTAATGTCTCGATCGGAAATTGGGGATGCGTTTCGCACTTGTGAGAAATACAGCGCATCTTCTGGGTTAGGGCTATGTCCCCAGATTCCCACAGCATGACCGATTTCATGGCGTGCGGTGGCTAGGGTGTGTCTCTGGCTTTGATCGGGACTGATTTCTATTTTCATCCGATGGATCAGTTTTTGACCTTCGTTTGTGGGTTTTAAGGCAAATTCATAACGGGTACGAGCCGATCGAGCGCGAGAAAGTTCCATGATTCCTGTTTCTGGGTTGCGAGTGGTGTTGAGGGGAGGGCGCGATCGAGTAATTATAATGTTGGCAACTGCTCGATCGTCGCTCACTTGTAAGGGAAGATAACGATTCCATTCTTGGACTGCGGTTTCTACAGCTTCCCGCCATTTCTCGTCCTGTTCAGACTGATCCAGATACACTGTCACTGGAAACTCTGACCACAGCAGATAACCCAATGGACTTTCTTCTATTGCGGAAAAATAATCTCCCACCTCGGAGACAGTTTCCCATTGCGCCAAAGTGGAGGGGAGAGGATGAGATTTCAGGGGAGGAAGCGCCGAGGACGTTACTTTCGTTGTCACCGCAACCACCGACAACGCCGCCATGATCATGTATCGGAGAAAGCGTAAGCGCGATCGATCTGATAGCATTTGGTGAAAAATGATAATGTACTGTCTAGAAAATCGGTTCGATCGGCAAAGCCAATCCGCACAGTATTGCATAATGAAACTGAAGCACAAAATCAATTAAACAGCCATGCCTAGAATTGAATTAAAGAACGGGGAAATTTACGAAGTTGATCATGATGAAATTCCTGAGTTTTTCCATAAACATCAAAGCGAAATTGTGGAACATCAAAAAAAGATACAACCTCGACGAAATCGGAAAGACTTAGGAATCACCAAAACAAAATAACACTATCTACATATGGACGGTTGTTTTCATTGGCAAAAATTCCACTGTTGAGTTTTTCCTCTGTTAAAGCATAATACACTTCGCCAGATACAAAAAATTTATATTGCGTGTTGTCGTTTTTTTCCCTACCAGTATAGATTTTTTCCTCGCCTAAATTTTCAATATACACATAAACGGTGCGATAGCTAGTCCCAATGTAACGGCTAAACTTTCCATAAACATAACCACCGGTGGCAGCCTCAGAAAATTCTTGTTCATCTAACGCTTTGATCAGAATTGTCATTATCTGTAAATCTGCTTTCAGAGTAAAAATTTAAGTTTGGTGGGCATTGCCCACCCTACAAGTTACTGATCTGGAAACATACATTTATCGCTGTCACATCCAGTGGGGCCAGCTTCCTCTCTTTCTCCTACATCATATTGCAGTAACGCCGTATGAAAGTCCTCGATCGTCCGCCGTTGTTCCACTTCTGTCATCAAACGATTGTAGGTGGCTTCGTCCACTGGTTCAAAAGGTAAACGAGGGAAACTCTGATACGCATCAAACCGCGCTAAAAGAGCCGCCGAAATATAGCCCTCATCATTTTGTATCGCCTCATAAATCGCTTTTCCTAAATCCTCGATTTCAGGTTCTCGCAGTTCCAAGGTTGCCGAAGTGTTATGAGTCACATAATGCTTCTGAACTTGCATCGCAAAATCAAACTGCGCCAATACCGAAAACTGACTAATATCAATCTCATCTGCACCTTCAAGATCAGCCCAAGACACCGCGACTGGAATCTCCACTAACCATTCTGTACAACGCGGATCAAAGGGATCATGTAACAGGTTTCCGCTTTCATCTTTATCAGATTGCGAGGGAATGACGTTATAACCGTAATCAATACAAGCCAACGCTACTGGATCATTTTTGCCAAAGGTGACACGACGGATAAACCGCACCGCTTTCGGCGGATGCCAACCTGGAGACGCACCCGTTAACAGTGATTTCGTGCCGCTTGGCTGCACCGTTGTGCAACGATTAGGACGTTTGATGTTATTTCGATCGCAGTAATCCCCAACCGTCTCATTAACAATCTCTCGCCATTTCTCCAGATAGGCTCTTTCTACCTGCTTAAACCGTTTTCCTTTTTCGGTATTGGGGCGACCTTCTTCCCACCAGCGCAACCATTCCACCCCAATTGCATGAACAAAGAAGTCAAATAATCCAGTGAAGGAAACCCCAACGATCGGATCGAGTTCACGACTATATTGATAACGCGGTTCTTGGAATTGGTGATTTAATAAAACCGCAACTGACAACGCACCAGCTTGAAAGGCTCTTCGGAGTTCTTTCTCGTTATCTGGATCAATCAGATTGAGGTGAACTTCGCTGAGATTGCATTGTCCCGTTAAAGTCCCGCCAAAAACACCCTTGTGAAACTCAGGTTCATTAAAGCAGAAGGTATCATGTAATCCTTCAAGCGGATCACAAGCGCGAATGTTTTGCCATTTTCCTTTATATTTCGGCTTATGACCCTTACTCGTGTCTAAGCGTTGACAGGGAATTGCTACACAATCAGTGATTTGAAGATACCATAAATCTTTTTGACGGATGCCCAGATTCGTTTCTGATCCAGCTTTTGCTGCTAAGTTAATAGAAGAACGAATCCCACATTTACACAATAAGAGGTAAACCCGATAGGTGCGGTCATACCCTGATAAATAAATTCGGATTCCCCCAGAAGAAACCTCTGAACCATCTGCATCTGCTAAACCAGCAATAAAGTGTAAAATTGAGTCTCGATTCCAACTAGCGAGATTTTCAAATGGTTGTGCTGTATATTTAAGTTCTCGTACTTGCTCTACAGTTAAATCTTTATCAAACCCCGTATAAAGCAAACAAGGTAAGGTTTTTGTTTCTGTGTAGTAACGAGGTGTTCCAGAAGTACGTCCCGCTAGGACAAGTTTTTGGTAACTTTTAGCTCCATAAAGACGGAGTTGTAATTGGGGCTTATCATTATAGCCACAAATTGAACCGTCTCCAACCAGTTGACCAAGGGTATAAGCAAGGGTTGGTTCAACAAACTCACCATCATCATATTGAATTGTAAAGGGTTCAGTATGAAGGACATAATTTTCAGTTTTCAATGCTGTTGCTAATTCGGCAGTGGTTACTTCCTTGTAGGCTTTAGCAAAGCGATTTTTTACAAAGAAACGATGCTGATCTGTGACATCAAGATACGTTCCATCAGAGAAGCTGACCCGATACAAAGAACGATTTCTCCCAGTTAAAACCGGAACCACTCGACTCCACTGTTTCCCATTCCAAATTTCTACGGTTTGACCTACTAAATTGCCAATTTTATCCATTCCGTCGCGGGTAATCAACAGAGTATCTCCAGCAACACAGTGAAAATTGTGGCCGATTATCTCACCACAGTTGTGAGCAACTAATCCATTTGCATCAAAACGATGAACTCCTGGCACGGTACAATCATAAACTGCTTCGATACCATCAAGTTCAATACTAGCAACTGTTGCTGTAAATCTTTCCAGTCGTTCCTGGCTTGGTTTTCTCGTTAACGCATCTGTTAGCAAAGACTGTTTTTCTAAAGAATGAAAGCCAATGATTGCTTGAAAAACATCAATATTATCCTCAGCAATAATCAGTTCCTTTCCGACGCAACGAGAGACGATTCCCAAGCGTAACAACATCCGTTGAACCGTTGATAAGTCTTCATTTTGGGTTAACTTAATCCAAACGCCAAGGTCTGTTTCTTCGATGCTTCCCTTCGCAGAAAATAAGCCTTGTAGGAATCCTTGATAAAACTCATAGCCTCCTGTTTCAACTTGCTGTACAGTCCCCCCCTTAGCAAGGGGGGTTAGGGGGGATCGGCTTTCCACTGCTGTAGCAAGGGGGGTTAGGGGGGATCGGCTTTCCACTGCTGTAGCAAGGGAGGTTAGGGGGGATTGATCGCCGACCAATGCTTTGACAGTTGATAAACTCATTTCTAACCCCTCTGCAAAAGTTCCATTTCCTTCCCAAGGACGAATGTCTCTGTGGTTATGCAGCATCACGCGATCGCGCGGTTGTAACTCTTCTACTGCAACCCATTCGGTATATAACCCCCCTTTGTCCCCCCTATTAGGGGGGAAGTAAGGGGGGTTGGCGGTTACTTTCAACACTTTATGATTCGGGGTTAACCGTAGGGTATAACCTTCTTCTGTGGTTAGCTTGACTACAGGTTTCGTTCCTGTGTAGAAAAAGCCTTCTGGGGTGGTGCTAAATAACTCACCGTTGACATAAACACTTTGCTGCGTTCCTATCAAATCTTTAACCTGTTGCGCCCCGTTTTCCGTGTGTACCCATGTCTCAGCAGTAACGCAGGGATTCAGCCCATAACGCTGCAAACGATGTTCTACTTCCTCTTTTGGCATTTTTGGAGCTTGATTCTTTAACCAATCTCGCGCTGCTTCCACCCCTTTTTCTGTGTAAACTTCTAGAAACGCTTTCCGTTTCGACGGTTCATCGAGAAGATCAGCATTTCCTCGCGCGATCGCCTCGGGTGCGTATTGAATCGCCCCTTCTCCAGAATAAAACTGACTCCGTACCGCTTCCACACAATCTTCTAAACTGGGCTTTTGATGATACACTCGCGTATGATTTGCCATCCGTAAGGCATCGCGATCGGGGTCAATGCGCCAATTTCCCTCTGCATCAGGTTGCCAGAGATTTTGTTTCAATAACGGTGAATCGGCATCAAACTGGCGAATCCCAGCGCTGTTATGAGTTAAATAACCATCGCAGTAGAAACAGTGAGCATCTTCCACTTCAATATCATAGGTTTGGACAGCGAACACTTGACCCAGTTGTTTAAACGTAACAGGGATGTCCATTTCTACTTCCGACTCCACCCGATAACGTTCATAGTTAGAATCAACTTTTCGGTTACCTTGAAAACCCATTTTCTGCATTTCCGAATAGGTATAGGCTTCACGCATCATTTCCCCAGCCAAGGTAAAACCGTACATCTTCAAACCGACTTTTAATTCTCCTTTGACAGCATGAGAAGCAATTAATTTGTTATATTCTCCCTTCAAAGCTGGAAGACAAACATGATATTTTGTTCGCCAGTTCAGCTTTTGCGGAATTGTTTTCTTGATTCGTCCCGCAATCCCCAAACTTGATAAAACGGAAGCAATTTGACGAGCAAATTGAGGGTAAACTGTGCAAACCAATTGCGGGGGACGATTTTTTACAGAACCATCACTATCGATGATTCCTGCTAAATAAGCGGCGCGAGTCTCGACACTTCCCTGTAGGATAAAATCTGGAATCTCGATCGGTTCTTTGGGGCGTTTGATATTTTTGAAGAAGTATTCTGTCAGTCGAATTGAGGAACAAACAAAACGAACGGTGTTTTCATTTTCCTCAGTTTGTTTAGTTGCAGATACCCCAAAATTTGCTAAAGCGCGGTCTAGCTTTTCTTCGATCAATGGCGCAAGTTCAGCATCTGTCGCCCAATTGATGCTCCCATAAGGCTTATTGTACTTATTCCGTCCCAGACTGACATATCCATCGCCATGAGTAAAACCAATCAACCAAGCGACATCAGGGTTTAAATCTGGAATGGAAATTGCTTTTGCTGTTCGACTTTGAAGGGGATGAAGACTGGTTTCATCTGCTGGGAGTTGCGTAGGAATCCCCGCTAAAATTTTGGTATTGTGCAGCAGTCGATCGCCCGATTCCAGTTCTCCTACTTGTTTCCAGACATAATCCCCATTAGCTGAACTTAAAACCGCCATGCGATGATTCTCCGTTGCTTGAGGATATGTTCCATTGGTTTCGATTTCTCGAACATCTTGGATTCCTTGATCGAATTTATCCACCACACGACGGAAACCCAGAGGAGTTTGCACCAGATCGCCCACTTTAACCTCTTTAATCGCCACCAACCCTCTTGCGGTATGAACTAAAGCATATTCTGGTAAACAGCGCCGAATATTTCCAGCCACCACTGTTGCTGCTGCTTCATCAATCAACAA
Organism: Dactylococcopsis salina PCC 8305; assembly: GCF_000317615.1. Lineage (GTDB taxonomy): Bacteria > Cyanobacteriota > Cyanobacteriia > Cyanobacteriales > Rubidibacteraceae > Halothece > Halothece salina. The sequence continues at coordinate 2,564,551 of NC_019780.1, forward strand.
ACAACATTCTTCTGCGTTGAGTTTTCTTCCCTGCGCTTGGTTAAGAATCTTTGCTAAACGGGGATATAATTCGGGAATTTTAACGGGATTCGCCACACCGCCAAACCCTTTGAGTCGCTCTCCTGCTGGTCGAACATGACTCGGATCAATGATAACTTTAACTTCTGTCGCTAAATCTTCGTTACTCGCCAGTTCTAAAAGTGCCTGATAAGATTGTACCCAGCCTTGACGAGAGTCACCAATAGTAATTCTGACTGCTTGGGGATTATTAATTTTAACGGTTGTTTCTTCTGAGCGAGCTTCAGGTAACACTGTTCCAATTTTCCCATCGATCGAAACCTGAAGACAATTCCGCAGCGTGGGCAATTGCTTGATATACTTTTCTTCAAGGACAGCACCCGTGCCACACCCCATCATTGCTAAATCCATCATCAAGCCAAACGCTCGCCAATCAGTAACATTGGTGGAAGTGCAATTATAAGCGCCAGAATAGTTTTTGGGGTTTTCTAACCATTGGGTTCCCCCCACCCAAAGCCAACGTCCAGCAGGAAGGCTTTTTAAGTGGGTCATGGTTTCGGTGATCAATTCCGCTTCGGCGGCGGTGAGTTGACCTAGCTTGACTAATCCATCAACGCATCGATCGCGCACCTGTTCCCAAGTTTCTCGTCCTTTTTCTGTCCGTCTGCTATAAGTCCGAAAAAACACAGGGTTTGCCACTGGTGCGGTTTCTGGAAAATTTGTCGATTGTTTACGTGCAAGCTCTCTAACCATAATTCGGGAATATGACTTGATAAATTTCTCTTTCAATTAAGACTGAGATTCTTATCTTAATTAATTCTCACGGAAGGGTAAAGGTGTTAGAAAAAGTGTTGCGATTCCTTTAAAGCTGCGCTATAACAAGCAGGAGTATCCTTCTATATTTAGTCATAGCCTGTCACGGTTGGCGACAGATCGTTCACTAGGGGTTGCTGAAAAAGTCCATTGGTTGGTTAAGTAAGGCAAGTTGCCTTAGGCAAGAGGCAAGTTGCCTTAGGCAAGTTGCCTTAGGCAAGAGGCTTGCATGCAATATGCGTGACGATTGAACAATCAATGAACTTGCATTTTTATCTGAACTGAATCGCCTCAAATCCTTATTTGGTAAGACTTTCAGTTTTCTTGACTCAAGCCCTAACTACCAATGCTGAAAACTCTGGTTTAAGTCCAGATCAGAGTCCGATAATTTAATCTCAGGTTCGATCGAAACTTCTCCGATAATTTTCCCTGAGTTCCCCAATTTTTCCTGCAATTGTTCCGCTGCGTGACGCGGGAGGGTTAAAACTAATTCAAAGTCCTCTCCCCCGTATAACGTCCATTTTCGCGCCTCTTCTGGAGAAACCCACGATCGGACAGCCAACGGAATCGGAAGCGCCTCAGCGTCGATTTTTGCGCCGACACCGCTCGATCGAGCAATCTGAATAATTGCATCTGCCAAACCATCACTACTATCCATTCCCCCCACCCGAAATTCTGGCAAAATCTCCCTTAAAATCGGGGGAACATCTAAACGCGGTTGTGGTCGTTGGTGAGCCTTAATCAACTGCTGAAAACTCACCGTATCTAATTCCTGTTGACGTTCAGGGTGCAATAATAACTCCAACCCAGCGCGAGACGCACCATGATCCCCCGTCACAAAAATCACATCCCCAACTTTTGCATCTTGACGACGAATCACCTGCTGGGGCTGCACTTCTCCCACTGCGGTTATGGAAATGGTAAGTAGAGAAGAGCGAGTGACATCTCCTCCCCACAATACCGTTTGATACTGTTCTAAACAACTACTTAATCCCTGATAGAGCCGTTCTACCCATGATACAGGAAGCGTGCCAGGGAGACTTAAACCCACTGTAATCCCGAAAGGGGTTGCTCCCATTGCCGCTAAATCCGATAAATTCGCCGCCACTGCTCGCCATCCCACATCTTCGGGGGATGTGGTGTAAACATTCGGTTGCGCCATGCCATCGCTAAAATGAACACCATCCACTAAAACATCAGTAGTGATGACAAGGGAGTGATCGCTCCTGTGATTAATGACAGCAGCGTCATCTCCAATTAAATGCGACGGACAAAACTGGTGTAGTATTTTTAACAGACCTTGTTCTCCGATCGCAGCTACAGTTAAATTAGCTTCTGGTTTCATTGTCGCGGTTGGCAGTTCTTGGGGAGGCTTGAGGACGTTCTAAGTTTTCAATTCCCTTCACCACACGAGCAGAGATGATTTTGTCTCCCTCTTGCATATCTTCTAAAATTTCATCTCCTTGGACAGCGTAACCAAATATGGCATAACGTCCATCCATGAAATTAAATCCTGGAGGAGTCAGTTCGCTATCGAACTTAAAGAAGAAAAACTGAGAAGAACCGCCATTGGGATCACCGCTCGGACGTGCGATCGCTACTGCTCCATTGGCAGAAAAGGGCAAAACTGGCTGTGCTTTGTAGCGTCCGATTTCTTCGAGAGTTGCGCCATAAACAGGCTTTTCATCCCCTTGTACCAAAATTTCTAAAGGAATGGAACGATATTCTCCTGTTTCGGGATTGATAAAACCTTGTTCGGGTCCTGGGGGATCACCCGTTTGTACCGCAAAATCATTAACGCGGTTCACCTCTAATCCATCATAGAAGCCTCGATCGACCAAATCCACAAAATTTCCCGCCGTAATCGGGGCGCTATACCCATCCACAACCACAGTTAAATTCCCTTCGCTGGTTTCTACCTCAACCGTCGCTCGTCCTTTTAATCGTGGTAAATCAGCATATTCTTCGGGAATGGAGAACGGAAACTCCTCCACAAACAACGCTTCGAGATCGTCCAGTTGTTCGAGGATATCACGGCGAACTCGCCAAATTTCCTCTAAATTCCGTTGATCCACTACTTCCCGTAATTCGTTGATATTTTTCTTAATTTCTGGAATTAAGGCTTTAGCTTCCTCACGATTTTGTTCGGGAACACCAGCTAATAGTTCCTCTGTTTTATTCGTTAACATCCGATTCGCGTTTTTCAAATCACGATTAATCGGACCCCAACGTTTCCCTCGCAGTTGGAAGCCAATATCCTCCATGCTATCTTGTAACTTTCGCGCGGGATAGTTTTCAAAAGGGAGGGCATAACGTAATAATGCAGTAGGGTCAGTAATCGCCTCCCCTTGAGCGAGAACACTCTCTCGCTTCGGTTGTTTGTCTTCTTGCGATCCCCCCCAGAAGTTCCACCAAGCGCCACTGAGTCCAATGGAAAGACTCAGCAATAACAGGGTAATGATACTGGTTTTGAACAGGGGTTCTAGCCATTTTAACGGTTTCAACATACTTTAACTTGGGCAAATATAACACCTCAACTTTAATGTACACGCTCTCTCGTCCCCATATCAAACCGATTAGCGCCTCCTGAAAAAGTCCATTGGTTGGTTTAGTAAGGCAAGAGGCAAGAGGCAAAAGGCAAGAGGCAAAAGGCAAAAGCAAGTAGGTTGGGTGAAGTTTACGAAACCCAACACCAATCAGCAAGAGCCAAGAGGCAAGAGGCAAGAGGCAAGAGGCAAGAGGCAAGAGGCAAGGTGCGTGACGATTGAACAATCAATGAACTTGCATTTTTACTCATATCTTAATCGCCTCAAATCCTTATTTGGTAAAACTTTCAGCTTCCCAACAGCAAAACCCAATTAGACAGGGACGAACCATTGTCCGTCCCTAGAAATGTCAATCCTAAATTTTTTAACTCCCCAGGCAGGATTCGAACCTGCGACTAATCGGTTAACAGCCGACCGCTCTACCGCTGAGCTACTGAGGATTGTTTGAGTTACTTCGTTTGTAACGCTCTATCATTATAAACATAGGATTTTGATCTTGGCAAGGGCAAATCGAAATTTTTTTTGTACCTAAAATGTCTCTGAGTTGATAGACTGTTTTGAACTCTCCACGGACTAAAATCGCGTGGATTCCAATCGAAACAACTCAATGGATTCAAATCACAAATCGAGTGTTAGAAAGGAGTCTCCCGAAGCCGGAGCGAAGGGAGGATGGCACGTTCAAAGATGCCCTACAGACCTTGGCTAAACGAAAGTCTAGCTGTATCTCTACTTTTTTAATAAGCCTGACGGGTTTTTCACCATCTTTGGGCCTCGTCTATTATAGCAGACACAGAGGACTTTAGTCCTCTCTTGCCATTTCTCTGATTGGCGTTGAGAATATACATATTACTCTGATATTAGCGCAACTTATTAGAAGTGATTTAGGTGTTAGGAAACTATTAACTTTTATAAAATAAGTAGTTTGGAACTATGATCGTTTAGCTATCTTAAACTAATTCTTAGTCAATCTAGAACGTGAGTGATGTACAAGTATTTACTAAATCTTACCCTCCCTTTATTGCTCTTGAGCTTAACTAATCTTCCTGCAAGTCAAGCGCAAGGTCAGCCCGAAAGAAGAGTATCACAAGAACCAAATCAAAGTTTACCGATTAATGAAGATTCTAGTGCCGAAAGACAAGCTCCCACTGTCACAATTAAGTTGTTAGGAGAAATCAACAATGATACTGTAGGCAATTTAGTCAATCTTCTTACTCAGCTGTCTAATCAAGGCATTGAAGATGTATTATTAGTGATTAACAGTGGTGGTGGAAAAGTTAAAAGTGGCATGATGGCTTATGAATATTTAAAGAATCTTCCTATCAACTTACATACCCATAATATAGCTATGAGCAGCTCCGCAGCTTCATGGATTTATTGTGCAGGTGATAAAAGAACGGCTTCTCCAAATTCTTATTTTACCCTTCATTATAGTACCACGAATCCTGGTAGGCAATACAGTCACCACCAAGCCGAAACAATCTATGAAGATATGAAAAACGACAGTAATTTTATTGAAGAAGTTACCGAATCATGTACAAACTTGAGTAAGGCTGAAACGGTTAGAGCTTTAGAGCTAGAAACCTTATATACAGCATCAGAAGCCATTGATATAGGATTGGCTGAAGAAATAGGGTTTCCCAGTGAAATACTAGGTCAAAGTTGTTATCTATATTTGATTGATCAGGGTAATAAAGTGAGCTTTAGAGATGCTTGTCCTTAATCTGAATTTAACCGTTATTTATTTTGTCTAAGCAGTTGTGCATAATTAATTGCCTATATGCCTATATTGTGAGTCTATGCTCTCGTAACACAAAATTTTTGATTTACCACTATATGTCAATAATTTTGCATGGGTGCTTCTAGTAAATCTTTAGTAATAGTTAAGGGAGCTTTTGTACAGTCAAAGTAACTTTTAAATTCCCCTATTAGGGGGATTTTCTTATTGTTATTAACAGGAATTTAACATTAATTAAAAATACGGGAATCTGATATAAGTTTGGCGTAGAAGTCTATTAATCCAGACAGAAACCATTTACTTCCACTTTTCTATTTGGGTTTACTGCCCATTTTCTTGGTTAGAACTATTAGAGTCATCTTGCTTTAACTCTTCATCTTCTAAATTTATGATTAATTTATTGGTAATTTTGATTGCTTGCTTAACCATATCATCAACAGGATCATTTATCAAAGCATTACCACCCCATCTTCTTTGACTCTTTTGTTTCATAGGATCAACATTACTGTTCGCTAGAATTCCATGTAAAACTACTATTGACATTAGCTCTCTTTTATTAATTCCACTTCTTAGTCCATCGTCACTAGGGAAAGCAGACTGATTTTCAGCATCTTGAATAAAATTACTAGGAGACTGAATGTTAAATTGCAACCCATTCTCGTACGGAGATTGAGCATTAACTGAACTGAAGTTACCCCAAGTAATTGACACACTTATAAAAAGGAGAAAGCAAGATAACATCAACAAAAATTTTTCTCTTGCCAATTTTTGCAATTGTGCCAGTCTAAAGAAAAGAGCTTTTCCAAAATTATTCATGATATTAGTTACGATAATGAATTAAGTTTTATTAATGAGTGCGACTAATCTGCGATCGGTTGTCAATGAATTAGATATTATATCCCGTCAGTTTCTGGAGTGGTTACAATTTTTGTCCTGTACTTAACACTGACACACAAATCAATTCAAATTATTTCCCTGATTCTAAAAGACCTAAACAATTCATGTCAACTAAGAGCGTTGTACAAGGAGCAAACTTGTTCAAAAAGTTAAACGATCTCAGCTACTATTAAGTAACAGTCGTACTAGGAAATAACTCTCCTACAATTATGGTCAGTTACCTTTTAGAAGTTGGCACTGAAGAACTCCCTGCTGATTTTGTTGAAAGCTCGATCGAGCAGTGGAAAACCCTGATTCCCAACCGCTTACAAGAACAATTTTTAACTTCAGAAACCTTGGCGTTTTACGGAACACCGCGTCGTTTAGCGGTGGTGATTACGGGGCTACCCGAAAAACAGCCCGATCGAGAAGAGGAAGTAAAGGGACCGCCGGCGAGTGCTGCGTTTAAAGACGGAGAAGCAACGAAAGCAGCGCAAGGATTCGCTAAAAAACAAGGGGTGGCGATCGAAGACCTCGAAATTCGCCCCACAGACAAGGGAGACTTTGTTTTTGTCAAAAAAACCATTATTGGTCGTCCCACTGCCGAGATTTTGCAAGAATTAACCGCACAGTGGATTTTTGGACTAGAAGGAAAGCGCTTTATGCGTTGGGGAGATGGCGATTTGCGCTTCCCGCGTCCGATTCGCTGGTTAGTCACGCTGTTAGATGAACAGGTGTTATCTGTGGTTTTAGAAAATGGATCAGAGACGATTGCAAGTGGAAATGTTTCTTGGGGTCATCGGGTGTTGTCACCGCGCCAGATTCCGATTCCTACTCCCGAACAATATGTCAAAACCCTAGAAGAAGCACAAATTATTGTTGATCCTGAACAGAGAAAACGCTCGATCGCGCAACAAGTCCAAACCGAAGCCAAAGGGAAAGGAGGATATGCGATTCTCGATGAAGACTTACTCAACGAAGTCACCAACCTCGTAGAATTTCCGTTTGTCATCATCGGGAAATTTGACGAAGAATTTCTCAACCTTCCTCCCGAAGTCATCACCACCGAAATGATCTCTCATCAACGGTATTTTCCCGTTTGGACAGACGAAACCGCTCAAGCGCTTCTCCCCTACTTTATCACCGCCGCCAATGGTGATCCTGAAAAAGCAGACATCATCACCAGAGGAAATGAACGAGTGATTCGCGCTCGTTTAGCGGATGGTCAATTTTTCTACAATGCTGATTTAAGTCAACCCTTAGCAGATTATATCCCCCAACTGGATACCGTTACCTTCCAAGAAAAACTCGGATCAGTGGGAGAGAAAGTGAAACGGATTGAAAACTACGCGCAATGGGTATGTGAACAATTAGCGCGATCGGACTCCGAGAAACAGCAAATCCAACGCGCCGCCCAATTGTGTAAAGCAGACTTAGTAACGCAGATGGTGGGAGAATTTCCAGAATTACAAGGAATTATGGGGGAAAAATACGCCCTCGCCAGTGGTGAAGATAGAGTTGTCGCCAGCGCCATTGCTCAACATTATCTCCCAAAAGGGGTTAATGATGCTCTTCCTGATCAAATTATCGCCCAAGTCGTCGCCATTGCCGATCGAACCGATACTTTAGTCAGTATTTTTGGTTTAGGAATGATTCCCAGTGGTTCATCTGATCCCTTTGCTCTCCGTCGCGCCGCCAATGGTATCATCAGCATTATTTGGGGATATGATCTCCCCCTCAACCTCAAAACCCTTTTACAACAAGGAGTGACTGACTTTATCAACACCTTTGGGAAAAGCGAACATACCGTTAATCTCCTTTCCCAACTCCAAGACTTTTTCTTGCAACGGATACGCACCCTTTTAGCAGAGAAAAATATTGATTATGATCTGATCAACGCCGTTTTAGGGGAAAACGATCCAGAATATACCGAACGGGCGTTAACCGCTGTGTTAGACGTACAAGCAAGAGCGGAATTTTTGCAAGAAATACGAAATAATCAAACCTTAGATGCCATTTATGAAACCGTGAATCGTTCCACCCGTTTAGCCGCGAAAGGAACATTAGACAAGCAAACCCTTGATCCACGAGGATTGATTGATCCGAATTTGTTTGAGCAAAACTCAGAAAAAGCCTTCTATGAGGCTTTAATCGCCCTTTTACCGAAAACCGAAGCGAGTCGGGAACAACGCAACTATGAGCAATTAGTGGCGGGATTAGTCGAAATTGCGCCAACTGTTAGTCGTTTTTTCGATGGAGAAGAAAGTGTTTTAGTCATGGCGGAAAATCCTGCAATCCAACAAAATCGGTTACATTTGTTGGGATTATTGCGAAATCATGGGCGAATTTTGGCAGACTTCGGACAAATCGTCAAAAACTAAACGTAGGTTGGGTGGAGGAAACGTAACCCAACATCAAACGTAGGTTGGGTGAAGGAAACGCAACCCAACAGCAAACGTAGGTTGGGTGAAGGAAACGCAACCCAACATCAAACGTAGGTTGGGTGGAGGAAACGTAACCCAACAGCAATATAAATTCAGCCCCCTAACCCCCAATCTTGGGGGAACTTAAACTACAAAACTTGCTTGAGTTCTTGTAATTGTTTTTCTGAAATTAAGATAAATTGGTATCCGTTTTTTCAATACCAATTATTGAAACAGCATCTGACGCAGTGACGATCGAGATATTTTCAACAGTTTTTAGTATTAATAAATCTCCTTTATCACCTGTTACAATTAAATCAGCTTTTCCCGCTATAGCAGTTGCGATAATCAAATTATCATCTGAATCTTTCGAGTAGTTAACTTCTGGCAAATCAGCAACCGTAACAGTAAAATCCTGTAAGGCACTAACCAGAATTCTTGCTTCATCTTGGTTAATAAATTTACGCAATTTTGGATATTGCAAAACTTGCTTGAGTTCTTGTAATTGTTCTTCTGATGTAATCAGAGTAAATTCCTTTCTCCTCCAACCTTGATAAAGTAAATAAGGAAAACTCTTTTTACTAATAAGAGACGAGATTAGAATGTTAGTATCAAGAACGATTTTAGGCACGGTTTTCTCTAATCGCTTCGTCAATAACATTCATAATTTCATCTTGAGAATACTGTAAATTACGTTCTTGTACAGTATCAATGGTTTCTTCAAAAATGTAACGCCTAACCGCTTCTTCAACTAAATTGGATAATTCTCCCTTTTCTGCGCCAATAGTACCGAGATAGCCTCTCACTGTACGGTCTATATCATCTGAAATAACTAATGACCAACGAGCCATAATAAACACATAATGGATAAGCACACTAACACATATTGTACATCAAAGTAAACGTAGGTTGGGTGAAGGAAACGTAACCCAACATAAAACGTAGGTTGGGTGGAGGAAACGTAACCCAACAGCAATATAAATTCAGCCCCCTAACCCCCAATCTTGGGGGAACTTAAATTACAAAACTTGCTTGAGTTCTTGTAATTGTTCTTCTGATGTAATCAGAGTAAATTCCTTTCTCCTCCAACCTTGATAAAGTAACGTAGGTTGGGTGGAGGAAACGCAACCCAACAGCAAACGTAGGTTGAGTGAAGGAAACGCAACCCAACATAAAACGTAGGTTGGGTGGAGGAAACGTAACCCAACATAAAACGTAGGTTGGGTGAAGGAAACGCAACCCAACATAAAACGTAGGTTGTATGAAGGAAACGCAACCCAACATAAAACGTAGGTTGAGTGAAGGAAACGTAACCCAACAGCAATTGATACAAATCTTAAAGTAAGACAAACTGTCTTTTGATTTCTCGATCGAATGTGTTTTATAGTGAGGAAGTCGAATTAAGAAATCGCTTTTAATTATGAAAAGAATAATTGCATCTTTACTGATTGTTTTTTCCTTTTTTATCGCTTCTCCAGTACAAGCATCAGAAGAAGGCGGAAAAATTTTTCAAGCCAACTGTGCGGTTTGTCATGCTCAGGGAACTAACCGTATTATGGTAAATAAGACCCTGAAAAAAGACGCATTAGCTCGATATAATATGGATTCAAAAGAAGCCATTGTTCACCAAGTAACGAATGGAAAACGAGCCATGCCAGCGTTTCGAGGACGCTTAAATTCATCTCAAATTGAAGCAGTTGCGGAGTATGTTTTAAGCCAAGCTGAAAAAGGTTGGTAATAACAAATTTGTCCTCACCCCTCGATTTTCGGGGGGACTTTTTTTAGATCATTTGAAATTTCAAAGATTATCTTAAGTTTATGTTTAATTCTTCAATTCGTGTTAACCAAATTTTAGTTATCTCCCTCGTTTTTTGGTTGATTTGTTTGCCCGCGCAAGCCACTAATTCCGATTTATTTACAGATGCGATCGAGCGCCTTCATCAAGGAAATCATCAAGAAGCTAGTTTAATCTTGGATGAGATATTACAAGAAAATACTCAACACTTAAAAGCAAAAAAATATCGCTGTTTTGCGAATCTAAATTTAGACCAATATGAGAAGGCGATCGAAGATTGTTCGGAGGTAATTCAACAAGATTCTAAACAATTACAAGCCTATCTTTGGCGCGGTTTAGCTTATTATCGTCGTGGCAATTATCAGCAAGCAATTAGTAATTATAATCAAATTCTGGATCAAAATGTAGAACATCCACAAGCCTTGTATAATCGAGGTTTAGCAAAAAGCTCGATCGGGCTGTTATCCAGTGCCATTACCGATTATAACCAAGCGTTGCAACTTTCCGATCGTTTAAACGCCACAGAAAAAGCAATGATTTATAATGATCGAGGGATTATTTATTTACAACAACAGCAATATGATCAAGCAAGAAAAGACTTTTCTCAAGCGATTCAATTCGACAAAAATGATGCTCGATCGCTTTATAATCTCGGCTGTGTTTGTCATTATTTAGGGGAACATTACACAGCAATTAAACATTTTACTCAATCCTTAGATCAAGCCCCTAACAATCCCTCTGCTTATATTAATCGTGGTTTAGCCTGGCATCAACTTGATTATACCGCAAGCGCGATCGAAGACTTAAAACAAGGAGAAAATCTTTTGAAATATCAAGGAAAATTCCAAGCCGCCAAAGAAATACATCATCTAATTTCACAACTAGAATCAAGGCAAAGTAGCGTAAGTTTTCTTACCAGAAATATCTAATTATACCATTTTAAACAATTGGCGCTACATTAACGATCAGTTAAGCCCCCCTTAAGTAAGGCAGGGCTGTTTCATTCTATTTTTTTGCTTGTTCCAGATGTTAGGAATAACCGGGGTTTTACGGCTTTTTTCTTATGAATAAGTCAAAAAGTAAGAAAAAGCGTTCGATCGAACGTACCAGAAGGGGTTCAGGCGATCGCTTTCGATTTTAACACCGAGAATGAAACAGCCCCCCTTAAGTAAGGGGGGTTTGGGGGGATCGGCTGTAACCTGACTTTTTGAAAATAGCATTAGTTTTCGGGTGGGAATTTCCCACCCTACGATTAATTTAAATCATCAAAATTACAACGCACCCGCAGCAGTTTTATCAAAAATTCCTATTCCCAGATGACTGGTAATATTAATCGCTTGTAAGACTGGAGCGCCATCTTTTCCATCAGGATAATCAATCACACTCACCGCGCCATTCCCCTGTTTAACATTCCAAAAATTACTCGGAGAAAGTCCTAACAAAGCACAAAGAATCACCTTATTAATCGCATCGTGAGCGACAACAATTCCCGTTTTAATGCCATCGGGAGACTCTCCTTTTTCGGCAACAATTTCTTGCCAACATCCCACAGCGCGATCCCAAACTTCCTGTAAATTTTCTCCTTCTGGCATTTGTACTAATTCGGGGGTTTCTTGCCATTGTCTTAATAACTCAGGATACTCCTTTTGAATTTCTGGCTTTAATTTTCCTTCCCATTTACCATGACTAATTTCTAAGAGTGGCTCTTTAATTTCTAACTCAACTCCTGCATGATGCGCTAAAATTAATTCTGCTGTTTCTTTCGGGCGTAACATCGGACTAGAAATTGCAAAATCTAGAGAAGTTTCTTTTAAAAAATCAGCCGCCTTTCGTCCTTGATTTCTGCCATTTTCATTGAGAGGAATATCCATTTTCCCTTGAAAACGAGACTCTTTATTCCAATCGGTTTCCCCATGACGAACTAATAACAAACGGATTCCTTTATTTTGACGAGGAGAAGGTAACGCACTACCTAAATGAGAAGTTTGATTGAGGGATTCTAACTCCACTGGTTCGCCCCATTCTCCCTTAAAATTCAGAACATTAATCCCACAATTTGACTGTTGAATTGAATGATAAAGCGCAGGAGGAACACCGATCGCGCTACTAATTAAACAGCGATTAATGCCATTATGAGCAACAATAACGATCGTTTCTCCTTGATGTTTAGAAATCACATTTTTCCAGAAGGTTTGCGCTTGTTCATAGAGAGACAAAACTGGATAATGTTCTTTCCCATCAACGGTCATTTTAAAGTCATGGGGGCGATTTTTCCAACAATCATATTCCTCTGGAAACCGACTCACCACTTCCTCTTTTTTCATTTCTTCCCACAGGGGAAGATCAACTTCTTGTAATAAATCAGAAACTTCTAGAGAAGGAGTAACATCAAAACAACTCTGGATGATCTCCGCCGTTTGTTTGGCACGTTGTAAAGGACTACAGTAGAATGTTGCTACATCAAGCTGACGCAACACGACACCCACTTTCTGCGCGTCTTCGCAACCTTTCTCCGTTAAAACAGATTTATCACAACGCCCTTGAATGATCTGTTCTACATTATAGGTACTTTGTCCATGACGGACGATTACAACCTTTGTCGTCACTGTTTCTCCTCCAATTGGTGAACGAGCTTATTGTACTACGATACCTGAACATCTTTATAATCAGCGCTAGATAATTGATGGTTAATTTTCTCCTTCTTCGTAATCAGTTACAATCATTTAGAAGTCCCTAACTGAGAATTTTATGACCCTGAAACGCTTTTTTTTACTCCTTCTCACCCTTCTTGCTGTGGGAAAAATTGTTTTATCTTTAGGAAATAGCCTCTCACAGCCACAAATTCAAGCGCGACTGGAATTGTATCAAGTTAATTTATCGCTTCATGTGACAGCGTTAGAATCGAGTGCTGAAAATAGTCAGTTGTCTTCAGAAGCATTACTTGGGGAAACTCCCTACGCTGACGCAGAAAAAAAGTATAAAGAAATTTTAGATTTTGCAGAAAGCCGACGCTCTGATTTAAAGACACAATTACAAGAGTTATCTGAAGATAATTTACTCAGTAATTCTTCCTCTCAAACTTTAGCACAAGTTCCTGATCTTTCTCCACAACAGCAACAAATTACAGCACAACTTCAAGAGTTAAACGGATTCATTGGTGAGTTAAATATTAAGCTCGGAATTTTACAAGCGAAACAAGATCAAGTTACCACTGCTTTAAATACTTGGCAAGCCTTACAGGATCAATTTTCTACAGAATCTAGATTCCAAGAAATCCCTAGAACAGCGCAAGTTTTAGGAGGATTATGGGAGAAACCACCACAAGTTTTAGACAGCGCAGAAACGGAAATTAAAAACGGATTAGATGGTTGGTTTCAAGATGAAGCATTGGCTAAATTATACGAAATCCAAGAAGATCAAACGGCTTTAACGACTCTTCAAACGCAGCGTCAAGAAAAAGCAGAACAAGCATTAATTAAGTTAGGAATGGTAACAGGTTTACCCTTAATTGGAGGGTTAATTGGGTTTGGGTTACTTCTTTTCTTCGGAACACAATGGTTGATCAAAGGGAAAGAGTCAATCCTAGCGACGAATCAAGAATTGAAATGGGAAACGCCTTGGAATTGGGAAATTACTTGGCAAGTTTTGGTTGTTGGTTTCTTCTTTATTGGTCAGTTTTTATTACCGTTGGTGATCGGAATTTCAGGAATTAATCCCACAGGATGGGGGATTCAAGGAAAGGCTTTATATGTTTTAGCAACCTATGTTTTAATGACAACGGGAGGGTTAACGGTACTTTATTTTTCCATTCGGACGTATTTTCCGTTACCAGAAGGTTGGTTTAATTGGAAGGGAAATAATTGGTTATTATGGGGAATTGGTGGCTATTTGGTGGCGATTCCTTTGGTGGTGATTGTCTCGATTATTAATCAGGAAATTTGGCAAGGACAAGGGGGAAGTAATCCGTTATTATTTTTAGCAGTACAAGCGCAAGATACGATCGCGCTGTTAATATTTTTTACGACGGCTGCGATCGCCGCGCCGATTTTTGAAGAGATTATTTTCCGAGGGTTTTTACTTCCTTCGCTGACAAAATATTTTCCAGTTTGGGTTTCGATCGCGCTTAGTAGTTTGTTATTTTCGGTAGCGCATTTGAGTTTATCAGAGGTGTTACCCCTGACAGTTTTAGGATTAGTTTTGGGTGTCGTTTACACGCGATCGAGAAACATTTTAGCTTCGATCGTTGTTCATAGTTTATGGAATAGTGGAACATTGCTGAGTTTATACATTCTCGGAAGTGGTGTTAACTAAAAGAGAAATAATAAATGCTGTTCCTTTTTGCGGATTATCGGGAGGAATGGCGGGGCTAATTAAATCAATTTCTCCCTGCATTTTTTCCACATATTCTTTCACAATTGCTAATCCTAATCCAGTACCAGGAATGTCGCTGTTTGATTGTACACCGCGATAATGACGTTGAAAGATTTTTGGTTGATCTTCAGGGGGGATTCCTGAGCCATTATCTCGGATCATTAAGTTTTGTTTTTGGGAGTTTTCTTGGTAAATAATTAGCTCGATCGAGCCTTTTTCAGGAGTATATTTAATCGCGTTATCCAGAAGATTGTTTAAGACTTCACCGAATGCTTTACGATTCGCTTTTACCAGTGGGAGTGAGTCAGGAATTTGAGTTTTTAAGGTGATATTTTTCTCTTGGGCGATCGCGCGAATGGATTCTAAAATAGGCGTAATTACTTCCGTTACCTGTATTGTTTCTAAGTCAAAAACTTGACTGGGAGGGAGAGATTTTACAGTCGAATTTCCTTCAGGAAGCGCAGTGGTTTCGGTTTCAATTGTTACTTCTTCCTCACCCATTTCCTCAAGAAAGTCTCCCATATCTTGTAACAATTGCTGGAGACGATCGCTTTCTCGCATGAT
Source organism: Dactylococcopsis salina PCC 8305 (assembly GCF_000317615.1). Taxonomy (GTDB): domain Bacteria; phylum Cyanobacteriota; class Cyanobacteriia; order Cyanobacteriales; family Rubidibacteraceae; genus Halothece; species Halothece salina. The sequence continues at coordinate 2,579,692 of NC_019780.1, forward strand.
ATTCTCAGCAAAAGAGCGACTTTTCTGATTCTCTTCTGGATTCAAACGTTTAAGGAGAAGTTTTCCAAACGTTCTCAACGCCATCAAAGGATTACGCAATTGGTGTAAAATATCATCGAGTCGATCGCGCTGTTGTTCTTGCTGCCATTGTTGTTGACGGAGTTTTTGTTGCGATAAGCCGTAACGTTGATCCAAAACACAAGCTAAAGCAATTGTTCCCGCCGTTCGTTGAATTTGGGTAAACTCCCATTGACTCCATTGCGCTTGTTGACGAGCAATCACTAATAATCCCATCATCACATTTTCGTGCAACAATGGGAAAACAATTTGATGCTGATTTTGTTGATTAACCACATCAGGAATGATATCCTCCGAACCAACCGTTAACGCTGATTTATCCTCACTAGAAGCATCGGAAGGCAACTCAAAAGGCGTATTTTCCAACAAGGAATCTTCAGAAGTAATAATGGCTTCTTCCTCAGTGAAGTCACTCTCTTCAGGATAGACCACGATCGGAACCAGTTGTCTAGTACCAGAAGACAGTTCTTTTGTCAAATAAACCGCGCCGCGATCGGCATTTAAACCTTCTTTCAAATTCGTGATCTGCGAGCGACAAAGTGCGGTAAATTCGGAACTAGCGGGAAATAAAAGTCGGTTCACCATTGCGGGAGAAATTCTACTTAACTTCAGTTTTGATTCAGTACCCAAATCTGGCATTCCTCCCCATTCTAGTGTTATCTTTTCCCCATCTACTTCCCCGAAAGTCTGAGGATTCGCTAAAATAATTAACCACCTGCAGCTCATAAAATCAATCGTGCGTTTTGACGTTGTTACCCTATTTCCTGATTTCTTCCACTCTCCCCTCAACTCTGGGATTGTAGGAAGAGCCCTCCAAAAAAAGATCGCTGAAGTCAACTTTGTTAATCCTCGCGATTTTGCCTTTGATAAACATCATCGCGTCGATGACGAACCTTATGGGGGAGGTGTAGGAATGTTGCTGAAACCCGAACCGATTTTTGCTGCTGTTGAGTCTCTCCCGCAACTTCCTCAGCGAGACATTATTTTGATGACTCCCCAAGGACAACCGATGAATCAGCCACTGTTTCGAGAATTAGCTTCCGATTATGAACAGTTGGTGCTAGTCTGTGGTCATTATGAGGGAATTGATGAGCGAATCCGTGAGCATTTAGTGACTCGTGAGGTTTCGTTAGGTGATTTTATTCTCACTTGTGGGGAAATTCCAGCACTGGCTTTGATGAATGGGGTGATGCGTTTACTCCCAGGAACGATCGGGAAAGCAGATTCTTTGAAAGCAGAGAGTTTTGAGACAGAATTGTTAGATTATCCGCAATATACAAAACCAGCGGTGTTTCGAGGTTGGGAAGTTCCGCCAGTGTTACGATCGGGACATCATGCGGCGATCGCGCAGTGGCGAAAAGAACAACAAATGAAGCGCACTCAAGAACGTCGTCCTGATTTATGGGAAGAATGGAAGCGCAATCAGTGATCAGTGATCAGTGATCAGTGACCAGTGATCAGTGACCAGTGATCAGTGACCAGTGATCAGTCGCTTTATCTAGTTCCCCCAAACTTGGGGGTTAGGGGGCTAACAACTTGCGCGATCGAGCGACCATGACTTAAACTACTTTCAGTCTTAACTCATCAAAAAATACAATGACAACTCATTTTATTGAAGCAGAAATCGACTTAACCGAAAACCCAGTCACCCTACAAAAAGAAATTGAAACAGAACTAGCAAAACGGGGTAAGCCTTTACGCTGGGCAATTACCCGTGTTGATTCTCATCAGAAAACAGTGCAAATCGAAGCGATCGTTACTCAAAAATAGTGTTAACTCCTCCCTTTACTGTTGTCTTAATTGTTCCCACTGGAATCGGTGCAAAAATTGGCGGTTATGCGGGGGATGCTTTACCCATTGCTCGCTCGATCGCACAAATTAGTGATCATCTTATCACTCATCCCAATGTCCTCAACGGGGCGCAATTATATTGGTCGCTTCCCAATATGTACTATGTAGAAGGCTATGGCTTAGATCAATTTGCAGCGAATCGGTGGGGATTGCGTCCCGTGCATCAAAACCGCGTCGGATTAATTTTAGATCAAGGGATTGAACCCGATTTAAGATTGCGTCACCTGCAAGCCGCAGAAGCCGTAAAAACCACTCTGGGGTTAAACATTGGTGATTACATTGTCACCGATACCCCTTTAGGAGTACAACTACAAACCGCTCATTCTGGGGCGAGTTGGGGAACGATCGCCCATCCAGATAGTTTACTCCGCGCGGCGGCTACTTTAATCGAAACAGCAAAAGTGAGCGCGATCGCAGTTGTCGCCCGATTTCCTGATGACATGGCAACCGAAACCCTCGCCAACTATCGTCAAGGAAAAGGAGTAGATGCCCTAGCAGGTGCAGAAGCCATCATCTCTCATCTGATTGTCCGTGAATTTCAAATTCCTTGCGCCCATGCCCCAGCCTTATCTCCCCTTCCCGTTGATGAAACCGTTTCTCCTCGGGCCGCAGCGGAAGAATTAGGTTATACGTTCCTCCCCTGCGTCTTAGTGGGATTATCTCGCGCCCCTCAACTGATTACAAGCATCGATCAAAGCACTGATTTACAAGGAAAACAAGTGGATGCGGTAGTCATCCCCGCCGATGCTTGTGGAGGTAGTAGCATTTTAAACTTCAGTCAATCTGAAGCTAAAATTATCGCCGTTGAAGACAACGCAACCACAATGACAGTATCCCCTGAATCTTTAGGCATCAAAACCATTCGTGTAACGTCTTATTTAGAAGCATTAGGAGTCTTAGTCACCTTGCGAGGGGGGATTAATCCTGATGCGTTGCGCGTGTCGGCATCGTCAATCAGTAGGTGGGGTGAAGGACACGAAACCCAACATTAATCAGTACATTTTTCAAGAAAAATAAGGAGTGGAAGTCATAGAGTTTAGGGAAAGTTTTTGGTTTAAAAGAATCGTCGTTACCTTTTGATAATCTTCTTCATTTTCCGCCAAAGATGCACTTAAATTCGCGCCATAAATCGGAGTTTTTTGGTTTTTCTGAAGAAGATTTAAAGCGTTCCCACCTCCATTTACAATATCCCTTAAAACTAAAGGGCTAAACATGGCGACTTCTGTTATTAGTGGTAACTCCATTGTATTATGGAGTAATGTTAAAAACTTCGGTCCGACTAATTGCGGCACCATTTGCTTCCCTTGAAACCTTTTAATAATGCGTTGACAAGCATGGATATAAAAATCGAGAAAGCTATTATCTCGACAAAAGACACAAATCGCATTATGGACTTTAGGATAAGCACGAAGTTGATTATTTTTGTCGTATTGAATCCACACTTCTAAACCAAACGCATATTCTTCTGTTACTTTAATTTCTAACTCATTAGGATTGAAAATTAACACATCCGCATCTAGCCAAATTGCTCGATCGTAGCCCTGATTTAAGAAATCTTTTGCTAATAAGAGTCTTCCTAAATCGGTTGCTACTACCTTCTGATGACGAGTTTTTTCCCAATACCAAGCAGGAACCCGATCGAATATTTCATCCCCAATTAAAGCATATTCCCATCCGTTTCGATCGCACCACTGACGAACACTATCTAAGCAGATTTGTAACCAATTGGGAATAAAATTCGGGGAAACACTTTGATAAACAATCGTTTTCATTTTCTACTTAATCCCCCAAACTTGGGGGTGAGGGGGCGCATATAATCCCCCAAACTTGGGGGTGAGGGGGCGCATATAATTCCCCCAAACTTGGGGGTGAGGGGGCGCATATAATCCCCCCAAACTTGGGGGTGAGGGGGCGCATATAATTCCCCCAAACTTGGGGGTTAGGGGGCAAAAAAACAATTCATACTATGTTGGGTTTCGTTATTCTCCACCCAACCTACACCGACTTAATTACTTAAACAGAAACTTTAGAAACTTAAACTTATCAGCATAAGGAGGATAACGCAAAGGAACATCTAACCAAAACTTGCGATTCGTGACACTTTTATAATGAGTAAAGGTATCAAAACTTGCTTTCCCATGATAAGCACCCATACCACTTTCTCCAACTCCACCAAACGGTAATTCGGTAGAAGCAATATGAACGATCGTATCATTGAGTGTCACCCCACCAGCAGAAGTTTCTTGAAGCACTTGTTTTTGTTTCGTTTTATTTTTAGAAAATAGATAAAGTGCCAAAGGTTTGGGACGAGAATTAATCTGATCGATCGCATCTTCTAAAGAATCATACTCTAAAATCGGTAAAATCGGACCAAAAATTTCTTCCTCCATGACAGGATCATCCCAATTTACCCCGTCTAATAAAGTCGGAGCAATGTAACGATTTTTTGCATCAGTTTCGCCTCCAACAATAATCTTTCCATTGTCTAAAAACTGAGAGAGACGATTAAAATGTTTTTCACTGACAATTCTCGCATAGTCAGAACTTTCCGCAGGATTTTCTCCATAAAACTCCCTTAAAACCGCTTTCATCGCCTCAATTAATTCCTCTTTAATCTGACGATGAACTAATAAATAATCGGGAGCAATACAAGTTTGTCCCGCATTAATAAACTTCCCCCAAATAATCCGTTTTGCACTGTGTTCGATATGAATATCAGGTTCAACAACACAAGGACTTTTTCCCCCTAATTCTAAAGTTACTGGTGTTAAATGTTCCGCCGCCGCTTTCATTACAATTCTTCCGACTGCGCTCCCCCCAGTGTAGAAAATATGATCGAACTTTTGTTTTAATAATTCTTGCGCGATCTCTTTATCTCCTTCGACAACTGTAATATAACTGGGTTCAAATGTATTCGCAATTAAATCAGCGAGAACCTTTGATGTGTTTGGCGTAATTTCTGACGGTTTAAGAAGCGCGCAATTTCCCGCCGCGATCGCGCCTAAAAGCGGAATAATAACTAATTGAAAGGGATAATTCCAAGGTCCAATAATTAACACTTGTCCCAACGGTTCGGGAACAATAAAAGACTTAGCTGGAAAAAAGTTAACGGGGGTTTTGACGGGTTGATTTTTTGTCCATTTGTCCAGATGTTTGAGAAAATAATTAATCTCTTCTCCCACATAAGCCACTTCCGTAACGATCGCTTCAAACTTAGGTTTTCCTAAATCTTTAAATAACGCTTCGGTAATTTGATCTTGATAATCAGTAACCGCCGTTTTTAGTTTCTCTAATTGTTCTTTCCGAAACTGAATGTCTTTCGTTTTACCAGTGGCAAAAAAATCTTTTTGTGCTTGTACAATTTCTGAGACTTGAGTCGTTACTAACATAATAATTGCTTCCTACGTTCTATTTTTTGATCAGGAGCAAATCTGGAAATAGATTACTATTGCTAAATGATAGCCCGATCGCCTACCATTATGACAAATCAAGTGAAACAAACGACAATGATTAATCTTCCTACCGTTTTCACGCCTTGGCTGATTGCAATCAGTATTAACACTATCTTGTTATTAATTGCAATTATTGCTCCCAAAAAATTATTAACACCAGCAGGATTAGCAAATGCGTGGTTATTAGGTGTTATTATTTGGGGGACATTATCTTGGCAAGGTTATGTTGTGGTGATGTTCTACTTTTTAGCAGGATCGGCGGTAACTCGTCTCGGTAGCGCCGAAAAAGAAGCCGCAGGAATAGCCGAAAAACGCTCTGGTGCGCGAGGTCCCGAAAATGTTTGGGGATCAGCTTTAGTCGCCACAATCTGCGCTTTGGGAGTAGTTCTCAACCAAACCGCTAATTTTAGCCTCATTCCCACTCCTGTTTTATTATTAGCTTATGTAGCAAGTTTTAGTACAAAATTGTCAGATACTACCGCCAGTGAAGTGGGAAAAGCCTATGGAAAACGCACCTTTTTAATTACTACTTTAAAACCCGTTTCTCCAGGTACAGAAGGAGCAGTAAGTTTAGAAGGAACATTAGCAGGAATGTTGGCTTCTGTGGTGATTGCGATGGTGGGTTGGGCTGTGGGATTAATTTCAGGTTTAGGAATCCTTTATTGTGTAATTGCCGCATTTTTTGCGACTAATTTAGAAAGTTTAATTGGCGCAACGTTACAAGAAAATTTTGACTTTCTGACGAATGAAGTAGTCAACATTATTAATACGTTTTTTGGGGCAGTCATTGCCGGTGCTATTTTTGTAATTCTTTCTTAACACTTTTTGAATTAACATCAAGTTCTTAATTTATGAAATTAATTAATAAAACTGACAAGGCTTTTTAATCGCGATCGAGAGCCATTTGTTATATTCCTTTTCCTTAATTTCATAAGCACCAAAACGAGCTAAATGTGGATTTTGCATTTGAGCATCAAATAATAAAAAACCTCGCTTTCGCAAATGTTCAACTAACTTCACCAAAGCCACCTTTGAACCTTCAGGAATCCGATAAAACATAGACTCGCCAATAAACGCTCCTCCCACCACAATTCCTAACACTCCTCCCGCTAACTCATCTCCTTGCCAAGTTTCAAAACTGTAAGCGAATCCCGCTTGATAAAGTTGCCAATAAACCGACTTTAAATCATCAGAAATCCAAGTGGTTTCTCGATCGGAACAACCTTCACAGACTGCCATAAAATCGCGATTAATGGCAACTTCAAACCAATTTTGATTCAACACCCGTCGTAGAGATTTCGGATAACGAAAACGATGATCTAAAGGAATAATCGCATGAGAACGACTCCCATACCAACTTAATCCTCCCCCTTCATCTGCCATCAAAAACAGCCCTTCTGCATAACCCGAAATAATATCTGAAACCTGAATTTCCATCACTCAATACCTTAGCAATTAGTATCCCTTATTCCCGATTCCCTGTTCCCTAAACCGATAATGAAAGTACCTCACCAGCTTAGGAAGTGCTATAGATCAATTTAGCAATTCCATAAAAATAGAGGATATCCGCCAAACTCGGACTAAATCAGCGTTATTTTCCCCCTAGGGGGGTTAGGGATTACGTTAACAGAAATTCTGACTTATCATCGTTGCCAGAAGGTAATTTTTTCTTAACAAGGACGAACACAAAATGGGATACGAACTACCAGCACTTCCTTACGATTACACAGCTTTAGAACCAGCAATTTCTAAATCAACCCTCGAATTTCATCACGACAAACATCATGCTGGCTATGTCAAAAAATTCAATGCTGCCGTAGAAGGAACAGAATTGGATAGTAAACCGATAGAAGACGTGATTAAAGCGGTTGCTGGAGATGACAGCAAAACAGCGATTTTCAACACAGGCGCTCAGGCTTGGAATCATACCTTTTACTGGAATTCGATGAAACCCAACGGCGGTGGAACACCCACAGGAGAGTTAGCACAGAAAATTGATGCTGATTTTGGCAGCTTTGAAAAGTTCAAAGAAGCGTTTAAAGCCGCAGGAACTGGTCAATTTGGTAGTGGCTGGGCATGGTTAGTCTTAGACAATGGAACGCTGAAAGTGACCAAAACTCTTAATGCTGATAATCCTCTCACTAAAGGACAAACCCCACTGCTAACAATGGATGTTTGGGAACACGCTTATTATTTAGATTATCAAAATCAGCGTGGCACTTATATCGATGCGTTTTTGGATCAGGTTGTAAACTGGGAATTTGCGGCGGAAAATTTCGCTAAGGCAAAGTAAAATTTCCCTAATACGATTTCTAAATCACCGTTGTAGAGACGTTACCTAAAATGTCTCTACCTTTCTAAACTTTGATTAAATCATCAAATATGACCATTATTCTCGATCCCAACTATCCGAAAAATATTCTTGCCTTTAGCTATCAAGGGTTTGATATTGAAATTTGCATCGACGAGGAAGAAGAGATGATTACTTATTCAGCGTGGGTTGGATATGATTACGGGTGGGCAATGGCAACTCCTGTAGCGAAAACGCGAGGTCAAGCGATACGTGAAGCGAAAGCATGGGTAAATCGGAAGTTAGCTTCTCATGGCTAAAAATGCCGATCGAGTAGCCAATGATACAAGTTAATAATAAAATCGTCAAAGCCTGCCAACGCTTAAATTTTGCTTGCTGTAAATCTAAACGAAACAAAGTCCCCGCTGCTAATAAAACCGTTACCCGTGCAAAAATCTCGATCCAAGTCAGAATAACAACAAGACCCAAAGATAGGACTAAAACTGTCAGAAAAGCACGTTTATCTGTCGTTAACCAACTGCCAAAAAAGATTTCGATGAGAGTAATGGGAGCGGTTAATCCCATGTCCATTAACAGCAGAAAACTCCCAGCGATAATCCAAACTCTAAACGCTTGAGTGGAAGTGGAAAGTATCCAGCCAAAAACCATACAAGCTAGAAGCAAAAGCAGAAAAGAAAGCCAAGGAAACTTACGCATAGATGGGATTAACAAAGGGCGAACACTGATTCGCCCTAACTGCTCACAGTTTAAGACATGGCTTGGATAATATAGTCAAAATAGGGGGAGGCTTCTGTTGCATCTTCAGCAGTCAGTAAACCTAAAGAAGCATCTTTAAGACAACGAATTGCGTCCGCCATACCAGGAACGGGAACATCTAGCGCATTGTACATTTCCCGTACTCCCACTAAACCGATGCTTTCAATGGGCTGTTTATCCCCAGCAATCACACCATAGGTGATTAAGCGCAAATACCAACCGTAATCCCGTAAACAAAGAGAACGTTCTCGCGAGCCAAAGGCATTCCCCCCAGGGGCGATATATTCGGGATGAAGTTTCCACAGTTGCTTACTTGCTTGGTCAACAATTTTGCTTTCGTTTTCTGCGAAAGTTTGGGCAATTCGCATCCGTTTCTCGCCAGTTTTCAGGAATTCTTCAATTCCTTTTAATTCCCCACTGGTGGGATAACGGAGTTCGTCGTCGGCTTTAAGAATAACTTGGCTAACTACACTCATGATTTTATGATCGTATTAAATAGGTTTAGTAAGTCTAGGATATCATTCCCAGAATCTAGAGTAACCGAAACCGTTACACTAAGAGAAGCTAAACGGATTCAAAAATAACTAATATTAAACTGATGCAATTTATTCGTGCTTATGTAATGCCTTTTCTCGTCATTCTCACTTTTACGATCGCTTTGTTGGCGGTGAGTGCGAGAATTTTTCTCCCTGATGATATGTTAGCACCAGCCCCCGGCGCCGAGTCGGTACAATCAGCAACGGAAAATTAGTGATCCGCTCTCTTGACATTTCCCTATCTCCGTGAGTTGATTTCATTCATAATGAAACGACCCTGCTTGGTGTCGGAGGTGGGGATGATGTTTAATTCAACCTAAAATCTACTTGCATACCATATTTTTCCAATTTTGCCCACTGGCTTTCCTTATGGTTGCTGTTCAATTATCTTTTCAATCCTAATGCTCGATCGAAGCCTGTCAATACGGGTAGGGGGGATATTAGAAACGAGTTTCCTTGCTTTCAGGGACGTTTTCTAAAATTGGCAATACTTCCCATTATATAGAAATACTCTATCAGAAAGCTCGATCGAGCGCAACCCCTGAAAAAAATATTTGTTATTCGTTATTTGTTATTTGTTCACTGGTCACTGATTACTGGTCACTGGGAGACGTTCCATGGAACGTCTCTACATTGGTCACTGATTACTGGTCACTGATTACTGGTCACTGGTCACTGGTTTGTTGAGTGGAGTTGACGAAACCTAACCCCAATAATGATTCTGCTTCTGCGAACCAAGTCAACGTCATTATATCCAGTTGATTACTAATTATTCCGATTCCCCAGAAGAAGTTTGTTTTTCTGTTTCGATCGAGCGATTCATTCCGTGAATCATTTTCAGTAATCCTCGGACTTTTGCGTTAGGGTTTCCCGTTAGAGAAACGGATAAATGATCTCGATCGAGAGGATTTGATCAAGCATTTCTCCCCAGTGAGTCAGTTGGAAATAAAAAGTATAAGGAATCTGTAAAAGCGCGATCGATCCAGAAAAGATCAAGAAAGGTAAATAGGGTTTCCTGTTGGGAAACTGAAACCTTTACCCAATGAGGCTTTAAGGCTCTTAACCCCTCAAAAAAGTGCAAGGGAGACAAGGGAGAAATGGGAGACAAGGGAGACAAGGGAGACAAGGGAGACAAGGGAGCGATTTTTCTTCCCCATCTTCCCCATCTTCCCCATCTTCCCCATCTTCCCCCATCTCCCCCATCTCCCCCATCTTCCCTCTTGCCTTACTACACCAACTAATTAACTTTTTCAGCAAACCCTAATTAGTTTAATGAATACTCAGCCCTCGTTTACACTCAATCAAAAAGCAAGCTAGAGTTTAACTGCATAACTTCCAAATTCTGTCAACCCCTCGTTACGAAAGTTATAATTCCTTAACTAAAATTGATGCTAACTGTTTCGGAAAAACTTGACAAGATTTAATCAGTAGCCACGACAGCATGAGGGTTTGAAGTGGCTAAATTTTGATCGAGACAGAACATCCCGTGGGATTATTGTTTTTATCAACATACCTGAAAAGACGTAATCTCGTCATCCGTACTCCCGAACCAAGTTCGGGAGCCTGCGGATGACCGTTGCTCAATATTTTCACTTCAAAATAATCGTAAAGAAATGTAAATAATGCCGTTTGATATAAAAAACTAATTCAATGTCTTTGCAAACATTAGTTTTACTAATAAAATTTGGCACAAGGAATGATAAATGTTGGGTTGCGTTGTCACTTCACCCAATCTACGACTACGACTACGACTGATGGATGTTGGGTTACGTTGTCACTTCACCCAACCTACGAGTGGGAGGGTTGTTTCTGACGTTGTTTAGGAACAATCGCACGGCGCGATCGATGCTGTGTTTGCGGTTGCGCCACAAATCCTGCCATACCACCGAGGCCTAAAATAAAAAGGCGTACCAAAAGCACTAAAACCAGCATGGATGATAATCATCGCAGCCTAAACCATAGGTTGTTATTGAGTGCGATGGTCAGACTGCCATTATTATAGTTCCTTCGTTCAAAGGGGTCGGAAAGAAACGATAACGTTCTCGCTTAAGTTACAATAACCTGTGAAAGAGTGGGACTCGGAGGATACCGAGAATTTATCGATCGAAAAAGGAGAATCAATCATTATGGCGGGTAGTGAGTTAAAAGCTGATCTTTGGGTTACAGAATACATTACCCCTTGGGACATTTATGTGCATGGGGTGACGGAAATCTTGGCACATCAAAAAACAGCATTTCAGGAGATGTATATTGTCCAATCTGGAGCTTACGGAAAGGGATTAGTTTTAGATGGGAAATGGCAATCTTCCACAGGGGATGAGTTTCTTTACCATGAGGCTTTAGTCCATCCAGGGATGATCGTTCATCCGCAGCCGAAAAAGGTTTTAGTGTTGGGAGGGGGTGAAGGCGCAACCATTCGGGAGGTATTGCGCTGGGAAACGGTGGAAAAAGTGAAAATGGTGGATATTGATGGGGAGGTAGTGGAAGCCTGTAAACAGCATTTACCAGAGATGCACCAAGGCGCATTCGATGATCCGCGAACGGAGTTGGTCATTGGGGATGCGTTAGCGGTGTTGGATCAGAGTGAGGAACAATGGGATGTGGTGATTAGTGATCTTTCTGATCCCATTGAGGAAGGCCCTTCGTTTAAGTTATTTACAAAAGAATTTTTTGAGAAGGTCGATCGCGTTTTAGCCCCTGATGGCAAGTTTATTTTACAAGCCGGACCGGTGGCTTCTCCTTATATTTCCACTCACGCCAAACTGTTTAATACTCTGAAAACGGTGTTTGAACAGAATGTTTCTTATACGACTTTTGTTCCCACTTACGGTGAACCGTGGAGTTTGATTTTATCTTCTCATACTGCTTTTAATACTCGTCCCGAACCTACAGCAATTGATCGAATCTTAACCGAAAAAACCACTGGAACGTTACAACTGATTGATGGGATAACCGTTTTGGGGTTATTCCAAACTCCTGCTTATATTCGTCGCGCGATCGATCAACATCAAGAAATTTTTACTCTCTCTGAACCCCCGAAGTTTTTCGGAAAGGGGGTTAGTCATCAATCAGTGACCAGTGATCAGTGACCAGTGACCAGTAATCAGTAATCAGTGACCAGTAATCAGTGACCAGTAATCAGTGACCAGTGATAAATAACGAATAACAAACAACAAATAACGATCCCTAAACTGTTTCAGGAGGCACTAATTATTGGAAAATGATTTTTTCTAGTTCAATGAGCGATCGATCGATGTCATCATTAACAATTGCATAATCAAATTCCTCGGCGGCTGCGATTTCTGTTTTTGCCTCTGCTAATCGCTGCTCGATCGCTTTCGGATCATCTTTCCCCCGTTTTTCCAACCGTTGTTCTAACACGGGAAGAGAAGGAGGTAAAATAAAAATTCGAGTCGCTTCGGGGAAACTTTCCTGAACTTTTCTTGCTCCCACCACTTCAATTTCTAAAATTACTTTTTTCCCTGCTTGTAGTTGCTCTTCTACTGCTTTTTTCGGTGTGCCATAATAATTCCCTGTATATTTAGCCCATTCTAAAAATTCCCCGTTTTCAATCATTGTTTCAAACTCTTCAGAAGATAAAAAATAGTAGTCTTTTCCCTCTACTTCTCCCTCACGAGGAGCGCGAGTGGTTGCGGAAGTTGATACACTCAATTCAGGATGATGAGCGAGGAGTAATTTCACTAATGTTCCTTTTCCTACACCACTGGGTCCGGTAATAACAATCAATTCACCGTTTGCCATGAGTTCTTCCCATTAATTACTAGCTGCTTGGTTATCTTTGCTCAAAACAAAGCGATGTGCAACTGTTTCTGGTTGAATCGCTGACAGAATCACATGGCTAGAATCGGTAATAATTACGGCCCTGGTTCGCCTGCCATAAGTGGCATCCACTAACTGACCTCTATCGCGTGCGTCGGTGACAATGCGCTTAATGGGCGCTGATTCTGGACTCACGATCGCCACCACCCGATTCGCACAAACTATGTTCCCAAATCCGATATTAATTAGCTGCATTTTCATACACTTAACAGCATTTCCTCATTAACTATGGGTAGCCCTTTTGTCTCTATGTTATCCACAAAAAAAACTCTCTACCATTAAAAAAGATACATATCTTTGATTTGGTTTGATTTTGTCGGAAAATGCTTTATGAATAAGGTCTCTCTTGTCCGTTTCTTACTTCCTCTTGGCTTTCAATTGGCGCTGATTTGTGCTATTCCAGCGCCAGCCATCTATACGCAAATAACGGGAACAAAGGCGATTCTGCAAACGATTTCTGTTGATCCTTATGGTTTCCTACGCGGCTATTCTCAAACTTTACGGTATGATATTTCTCGCTTGGATACTGTGGAAAGTCTCTCTGGCTGGGAAACTGTGGTGCGTCAAACGGGAACAGGTCAGTTTCCTCCCAATGGCATTACTTTATATGTGATTCTACAAGCACCAAATCTCGATCGCCCTGTTTCTCCCCCTCGTCCTTGGCAACCGATCGCGGTTCGTCACCAACCACCTGTCAATCTGGGTCAGAATCAAGTTGCTATCAAAGGTGAGTTAAATAATTCCTCGGTAACTTATGGTTTGGAGCGGTATTATTTCCCTGAATCACAACGACAAAAAATGAATCAAGCGATTAGTAATTTACAACAAAACAACACTCAAGAACGTTCTTTTGTGGTAGAAATAAAGGTAGATGAAAAGGGAAATGCTGTTCCGATTAGTCTTTGGTTGGGAGATAAAAATTACCGCTTTTAATTCGCTATGCACAGCTTCTTAATTCTGTCAATCCCTCGCAACAAAAGTTTTAACTCTGCAACAAAAATCCATGGCAGTTGTCTGCTAAAAACTTGACAAGATTTGCTTCTCCTCAACGATGGCATGGGAGTTTTACCCACCAATTTTGATAAAAGACAAAAACTCCCTCTGGATTATGGTTTCGAGTATCATACCTGAAAGGGCGCATTCTCGTCAATATTTTTCTTCGGTGCGCGATCGTTTATTTTTGTTAAGGGGACGGTTTGATTGAAAGAACTAATTTAATATAACTATTCAAATTAGCTTTTCTTATCTGTGCTTGACCTAGATTAGATATAGAGTTACGATAAAGTGTTATCCAAAGGCTGGAGGAGCAAAAACTCTAAAAGCACTCAATTGTAGTTCTGTCAATCCCTCGCAACAAAAGTTTTAACTCTGCAACAAAAATCCATGGCAGTTGTCCGCTAAAAACTTGACAAGATTTGCTTCTCCTCAACGATGGCATGGGAGTTTTACCCACCAATTTTGATAAAAGACAAAAACTCCCTCTGGATTATGGTTTCGAGTATCATACCTGAAACGGCGCATTCTCGTCAATATTTTTCTTCGGTGCGCGATCGTTTATTTTTGTTAAGGGGACGGTTTGATTGAAAGAACTAATTAAGTATAACTATTCAAATTAGCTTTTCTTATCTGTGCTTGATCTATGTTTTGGTTACTGGTAAAAGATGACTGTTGGGTTTCGCTTGGCTTCACCCAACCTACGTTTTCTTCACCCAACCTACGTTTTCTGTTAGGTTTCGCTTGGCTTCACTAGAGCCTACGTTTGGACTGTTGGGAGATCGTAGCGAGAATGAAAATCGACTTGGACTTGGTGAGTGAGACGACGGGAGACTTGACGAACAATTTGGGCGAGAACGCGATCGCCCGTTTTCTGTATGACTTTCTTGGGGAAACGATGGATAAATGGAGGGAAATAAACGGTAACACCTAAATCCAGAGTCCATTCCACTTGAGTCTGAGAAGAGTTGGAGAGAGTGTCTTCTACCAGTTGTAATGCGGCTTGATAGTTGACTTCATAAAATTCTGCGTCGGGGTTTTCGATCGCAACGGTTTCCATGGAATAGATACCGTCGGTTTCGGGAAGTAATTCCACTCCTAATTTTGGTTCTAATTCAAAGCCTAATGCCCCAAAACGACCGATCGTAAGAGCATAGCTATTTTCGCCAATAGGTTGAGCTTTCATTGGTTTAGCACAACGGACAAACCACCCTTGATGAGCGTTGAGATATTCTTTCACGGTTTCCGCATCACTGGAGAGGGTCATTGTTCCTTCAAACTGATTATAGAAAGAGAACGGCTTTCGTTGTTGAGTTTCGGGTTGTTTGGGTTGGGTTGATTGAGACTCCATCACACAATTAATTGAGGGTTTTCAAAGATTGATTTTGTCGAAGCAATTTTTGGGGAAACTCAGGGATTGTTCCCCAGTGGAGATGCAAGTAAGACGCATACACTGATCCTAGCTTCCATCCTTCTTGATACTGGTTTTGGTAGAGATCAGACAGTTGATAAAGGGGAGAGGGAGAAGAATCTTCACATTGAGAACGATGAAACTCATGTCCCCAGATGATTGTCTCTGTTGAGAGAAGCGGGTGATTGCCAGTGGGAGTGCCTTGACGATAACCTAATGTTAATCGTTTCTTCATTCGGGTTTCGGTGGGAAGAATGCCTAACATTTCCCAACGGTCTTCCTTGAAGTCGGTGATGCTTTGGGAAAGATACATTAATCCGCCACATTCGGCGTAGGTAGTCCGTCCCTGTTTGATCGCGCTTTGTATTTGTTTAAGGATGGGGAGATTTTGAGACAATTCTGGAGCGAACATTTCTGGGAAGCCACCAGCAAAATAGAGGAGATCAAGTTCTGGCGGAAGCTGAGTATCATGGAGAGGACTCCAGAAGACTAATTTTGCGCCAAGATGTTCGAGGAGATCGAGATTATCTTGATAGTAGAAGTTAAACGCGCGATCGAACGCGACTCCAATTGTTACTGGAAGTTGAGGACGGATATTGTCCCAAAGGGGAGGAACAGATGTTTGGGGAGCGTTGAGGAGAGGAAGAAGGAGTGAGAGGTTAAAACTCTCCTGTGCCATTTTTGTCAGCCGTTGTTGGATGCGAGAAAAGTCTTCAATTTCATTGGTGGGAATTAAACCTAAATGTCGATCGCGCAAGGCGATGTCTTCTTGACGAGAAAAAACTCCTAAAATCGGTAGCTGTAGCGAATCTAAAGCGGTTTTTAACAGGGTCAAATGTCGCTCACTTCCCACACGGTTTAAAATCACTCCTGCTAATTTAACTTGGGGATGAAAATTTGCGTATCCCTGAGCGATCGCCGCCACTGATCCAGATAAGCGAGAACAATCAATCACCAACGCCACTGGAACTTGTAATAAACTAGCAAGATGAGCCGTAGAAGCATAATCATGGCGTTGTCCGAGAGATACCCCATCAAATAGCCCCATCACGCCTTCTATCACCGCATAATCGACTCCTTGACTATGATGGAGAAAGGACTGTTTCACATACTCTGGACTGGTTAAAATCGGATCGAGATTGCGACAGGGACGACCGGTTACTTGCGTATGAAACATGGGGTCAATATAATCGGGTCCCACTTTATAGGATTGTACCGTTTCCTGTTGATGAGCTAAAAGGGAAAGCAGAGCGAGGGTGATGGTAGTTTTTCCAACACCACTGCGTTCACCCGCAATAATTAACGCCATAATTGATCTCAGTCTGATGATTGTTCTTAGGATAGCAAACTGATTTAGTGCCTCCTAAAAAAGTCCATTGGTTGGTTTAGTAAGGCAAGAGGCAAAAGGCAAGAGGCAAAAGGCAAGAGGCAAAAGGCAAGAGGCAAAAGGCAAGAGGCTTGCATGCAAGGTGCGTGACGATTGAACAATCAATGAACTTGCATTTTTACTCAGATCTTAATCGCCTCAAATCCTTATTTGGTAAAATTTTCAGTTTCCCAACAGCTCATTAATATCAGTGATCGCATCAGAGTTTTCTCTAGCGCGATCGATGCGTTCACCTTGATTTTTTTACCAAAATTCATACATTTAATTTTCGTTGCAGCAACTGGACAACTGTGATAGCTTAAAAAGTATGTATGATGAAGACGACCTCACCCTACTCGAAACAGACACTGACTTCTTAGAAGAAGACCCTTTGGATCAGATGGAGGCGGTAGAAGAAGAAGCTCCTCCCCCCCTCGATCCAGAGGAAATGTTGCCGTTGTTAGAAGCCAGTGACGCACCGCAACGGATGTTAGCGGCGCGGGCTTTTTGCGAATTGCAGGACGATCGCGCTGTCCCTGCTTTGATCAATCTTTTAAGTGATGTCTGTCCGTTGGTGCGAGTTAGTGCCGCTTATGCGTTAGGACGCAACCCGAACCCCGATGCCGTTGAACCGTTACTCAACCAGTTAGCCACAGATTGGAATGGTTATGTAAGAAAAGGACTGGTTTGGGCTTTAGGAAACTCGCGCGATCGACGCTCAATTCCCCCACTGTTGCACGCTTTAGCCACAGACATCTCGGCGGTGCGTCTTTGGGCGGCAAGTGCCTTAACTCATGTGGGAAGATTAAATTACGAAGATATTATTCCCGCGATTCCCCCGATTATAGAAGGTTTAAGGAAAGATAGTGTGGCGGCGGTGCGTAGTAATTGCGCTTGGACATTAGGACAATTATGCGCGGAACTCCCCTCAAATGTTGTGTACGCCACCGCAGTGGATGCTTTAATTGAAACCTATGTTGAAGATGAAGATTTTGGGGTGAAAGAAGACGCAAAAGCGTCTTTATTAAAACTCGGTGATCCGCGCGGACTGCAAATGATTGAGGAATTGGAAGAAGAAGGAATCATTTAGGGTTTGCTGAAAAAGTTCATGTTTTCGGTGTAGTAAGGCAAGAGGCAAGTTGCCTTAGGCAAGAGGCAAAAGGCAAGAGGCAAAAGGCAAGAGGCAAAAGGCAAGAGGCAAAAGGCAAGAGGCAAAAGGCAAGAGGCAAGATTTCAAGGTTTTGATGCAGGGTGCGTGACTATTGAGCGTTCAATTTCCTTGTTTTTCCAAAGGTGGAGAACTCACATTATTTTTCTTGCAATTTTGACGGGGGTTGACTCGGTTCAAAGAGGTAGGTGGTATGATTCCCATCAGGATATAAAAACGTACAAACCACTGATAATTCGGGATTATACTTAATAATCATGTCTTGTATGCCAGACTCCTTCCAATCACTCAGTCATCGTCTTTACAAGATTAATTCACTTTTGGCGCTTCTGTGTTGCGGCTGGTTGGTAATAGAGAAAATTGTGACGAGAAAACCTCAATACTTAAATTGCTATCCGATCGATCTTGGGATAATTGTCGTTCCACTTTTCCCAAATATAAAGGCTTAGAAACCCCTTCTTCGGGATGAATGACCGTTCGCGCTCGAATGGTCATTTGATTATCAGTTCCCCCTAAACGTCCGTAGGAATAGAGATCAGCACTGGCTTTTCTTAAACTTGCTTCTACTTCTGACTCGGTTACGGTTTGCGGTAACTTAATCACCACCTGTGAGCCGCCATTGTCGTACACCACAGAAAAGGGAGCCGCCCCAGGGACATCAGTATAACTAAATAGTCCTAAAGATAGACCAAACAAGCCAATGGTGAGAACGCCCATAAAGCCTGTAATTCCCACTAAGCGAAAACGAAATCCCCAATTAAAGATAAAGGCGATGAGGGTAAAAAGAAAAACAGCACCAGTCAGAATCGCTGACCATTTAATGTAAATTGTAAATTCGGGATTCATTATTATTATTATTGGTTTATTATTGATCGGTTTGTTTCTATTATCTACGAGAAGAGCTTGGAAACTCAACCACATTCCCTTCATGGTTTTCTCTGGCGACTCTCACCAGTAAACCTGCTAAAAACAAACTGGCTAAGACAGAGTTTCCGCCATAACTAAACAAGGGAAACGGTAAACCAGTGGTGGGAAGAGAACCAGTGGCAACACCGATGTTGATTAAAGATTGTCCCACCAGAAAAATCACTGCTCCCACCGCAATGAGACGATGGACAGCGTTTAGAGCTTGACTAGCGATGATTAAAGCAACAGTAGTAAAACTCATAATTAGTGACAATAGCACCACACAACCCACAAAACCAAATTCTTCTGCATAGACGGCAAAAATAAAGTCAGTGTATTGAATGGGTAAATAAAAGAGTTTCTGCTGAGATAATCCTAAACCCGTTCCCGATATACCACCAGAACCAATTGCCATCAAACTTTGCGTTAACTGATAACCATCTCCTTGTGCTTCCGCCCAAGGATCAAGAAATGAAATCACCCGTTGTCGTTGATAGTCTTGAAAGGTGATGCTGAGTGCTGCTAACCCGACACCACTAGCGGCGACCATAATTAAATATCGCCAACGGATTACTCCCGCTAGAGCGATTAACCACAAACTCATCCCACATAAAGCGGTATTACTGAGATCAGGTTGAATTAAAATCCCTCCCAATACCATGGCAAAAATAGTGAGCCAAAACACACGACCAAAGGGTTTGAGACGATACCAATTCCCAAAAACGATCGCGCTTTGTAGGACTAAAAAGGGTTTAATCAATTCTGAAGGTTGTAGGAGTAATGGACCCACCGCCAGCCAGCGTTTTGCGCCATTAACTGTCACACCAGCAAACTTAGTGGTAATCACCAACACCAATAAGAGGATCAGAGCAAAGGGAGCAATTTTCAACCAACGAGTCAGAGAGATACGAGTGACCAGATTAAACAAAAGCAGTCCCACATAAGCCCAAATCACCTGTCGTTTCACGTAATATAATCCATCACCAAACTCATCATTGGCAATGGCATAAGAAGCGGAAAACAACACCACTAAACCAATGAGAAGCCAAACGAACGTCAACCAGCGCAAGAGACGGGCTGACGTTGCCCAACTTTCGATTTCGGGAGGGAAAAAAGGGATCAGATACTTAAACACCATGAGATCAGAGATCATAACCGACGGCTACGAGGCGGACTCATTGTAGCAAATTCGGTGTTCCGTTAAGGAATCAAGGGGTAAAAATAAATTTTTCTAAAGCTGCGACAACACCATCAGCTTCAACATTGGGCGCTACCCAGTTGGCTTCGGTTTGGACTTCTAGGGGTGCGTCTCCCATTGCGATTCCGATGCCAGCATACTGCAACATTTCTAGGTCATTAAAATTATCCCCGATCGCGATCGTGTTGTCTGCTTGGAGATGTAACACTTTTTCAATGAGATAACGCACTGCTTTTCCCTTACTCGCCCCAGGATGACAGGCTTCAAAAAAATAAGGATTGGACTGAGTTAAATATAAATCATCTTTGGAATAGCGTTGTTTAAGAGTCGAAAGTAGATTCTTGGTTATTGCTGGGTTGCTACTCATGGCGAGAACTTTGGTCGGTGCTTCGGTTAAAAGTTGACGGAGATCACCCACCGCGTTGGCTTCGATGCGACTACGCTCAATGTAAAGACGGGTTTCCTCATTGATTTCTCGCACATAAAGTTGATCATTGAGATAAAAATGAACATCCAAAGATGCTCTTCGTTGCGGTTGTTCGCAGTAGTCTAGTAATTCGGCTGCGAGAGGAATCGGTACAGGTAAATGCCAGAGTTTTTCGTTGGTTTGCGGGTTTTGCATCCAAGCGCCGTTGTAGCAAATAATCGGCAAATCAGCACTGATCGCCTCAGCAAAGTATAACGCAGAACGATACATTCGTCCCGTTGCGATCGCCACTTGAATCCCTTTTGCTTTTACTGCTTTTAGAGCCTCAACAACGGTAGGATTCACTTCATTGGATGCTCCTGAGATTGTACCATCAATATCTAGCACTACGACACGGATTTCAGGGGGAATGGGAAAGGTGAGGGAATCAGGATTAATAACAGACTCAGTCATAAGAAGATAAGAGTTTGACTGCGTTGAGGAACGAAACTATGTTACCTTAAAAAAAGATTAAGCAATATAAACAACTGTTTTCAAGAACAGAAGAATTACCCATGGTCGGATTCATTAAAAATATCTTTGGCTCAAAAAACGATAACAACGGCGAACGACAGCCACGTCAAAAACAACAAGCCTTTTATCTTGATCCTGATGAGGCAAAAACTTATGGCGATATTGATTATATGCGCCAACCTACGAAAACTAGAAAGAGCTTTCCTAAAACTGTAGATAATCCTGAAGGTGGCGAACTCATTGAGGAAGTTTCTGCTTTAGAGAAAAAGTCTCTCTCTAAAAAACAATCTAATCAAAAAAGTAATCAGTCTTCCTCAACCTCGGTTACACCATCAGAATCGACTCAGGAAGGAAAAATTTATTCTGCAAAAGATGATCCAGAAATCCAAAAGCGTCGTCAGTCTGATTCCAGTATGGATATGTTTAGAAATATGGCGAAAGACATCAAGAAATAATCTGTTTTTGGGTTAAAAACTCACTTAATAAAGCAGTAGCGGTTAGAGGGGAATAATTCTAGATTAACTAGATTAAGTTGATGGTTTTATGCTTCTCTAACTTTTTTATAGAATTAAAATTATCATCAGTTATCTCCTACAAAATAATGATCTTAAATCAAGAAACTCAAGCAACTCAAGTCTATACTTGGAATAATTTTCAAGGCACTTATGAAGTGATAGAGTCAACGGAAACGGGAGAAAAAGCATCGATCGCGCTGTTATTAATTCATCCCATTGGTGTTGGATTATCTCGTCAATTTTGGCAAAGATTTTGTCAGCAATGGCAAGGAAAAAGTCAATTAGAAACCATTTATAATCCTGATTTAATTGGCTGTGGAGAAAGTGCTTTACCACGAGTGGCTTATACACCAGAAGATTTTGCCGCCCCCTTAAAAAAACTCATTGAAGAAGTAATAAAAAAGCCTGTGGTTGTTATTTCTCAAGGTGCTTCCTTCCCGATCGCGCTAGAATTGTTAGCAATGAAACCCTCTCCCGAAATTGCAGGTTTAATTTTAGCCGGTCCCCCTGCTTGGTCAATTATTACTCAAGAAAAAACCGAAAGAGAACAACGTTTATTATGGAACTTATTTAACTCTCCTCTGGGGGGATTATTTTATCGGTATGCGCGTCGTCGTAACTTTTTACAGTCTTTTTCTGTGCGTCAGTTGTTTGAAAAAACCGAGGATGTAGATCAAGAATGGTTGGATATGTTAAAAACTGGGTCAGAAGATTTAAACACCCGTCATGCTGTGTTTTCCTTTCTAGCAGGATTTTGGCGGAAAAACTATGAAGGCGCGATCGCTTCGATCACTCAACCCACCCTCGTTTTAATGGGAGAAACCGCCTCCAGCATCAGCCGCGATAGTGACACTGAATCCGCACAAGAACGCATCGACAGCTATTGTAACGTTCTCCCCAACGGACAAGGAAAAATCCTCCCAGGACGCAACGTTCTCCCCTACGAATCAACAACCGCATTCACCACCGCTTGCGAAGAGTTTATTCAACAAATTAAGTCGGTTGGGTAGAGAGAAACAAAACTTCCAAACTTAAATCATGTCCTCCCTAATCCTTTCCCGTCAGCTTCAACAAACCCTAAAACAACTCAAACAGCAACTTCAAAACACTTATCAAGACCAACTTGTTAATCTAATTTTATTCGGATCACAAGCGCGAGGAGATGCCGAACCTGACTCTGATGTGGATATTTTAGTCATTCTGGCTAAAGATGTGAATCCCGTCGCCGAAATTAAACACAATAACCCCTTAATTTCTGGGCTTTCCCTAGAAACTGATCAACTGATCAACTGTATTTACCTCTCAGAAAAAGACTGGCATCATCTAAAAACCCCTTTGCTCCAAAACATCCGTAAAGAAGGAATTTTCGTTTGATATCAGGTTCGCTCAATCAATTATAAAAAGTAGGTTGGGTAGAGACGTTCCATGGAACGTCTCTACGCGAAACCCAACACCAATTATAAGCAATTACCCGAACCCAATATGACTCCTGAACAAGACCAACTGTTCCAAAAAGCGCAACAAAGCCTTAATGCTGCCAAATATCTCCATTCCCCTTGAATTTCATCGCCAGCTAAAAGAAGCTCAAGACTTACGAAACTTGGGAGACTATGGTGAAGTTGAGCTAATTTCTCAACAAGAAGCAGAACTGCAAATTCAACGAGCAGAAGCCTTTGTCGTATTTTACGCATCGAATGCAGATGTCATTTAATATTTTGCTTCTCGTTCCAAGCGTTCAATTTCTCTTTGCCATCGTCTTAAAACTTCTTTCCGTTTCGATTGTTTATCAGCATCAGGTTCACGAAGTCCCTTCTGAGGATCATAAGGATCACGATAGGGTTGATTTGGATTATGTTTATTTCTACGTTTAAAGTAAGTTGTTCCAGGGTTAGGGACAATTCTTCGTTCTCGCAACCATCTCTCACAATAAATTTGCCACAGATATTTATGATCATGAACCTTTCCCCCCAAAGCCCGTAAACGCTTCACCGATAACTGAGAAGACTCAAACAATTCTTGTTCAATATTCGGATATTGAAAACGGTTAAAAATGCGAGTCTCGCTTCCACTTCCTCGGAAAAACTCCACAACAAAACAATCTCCAAAATCAAAAATACAAATTTCTGTTTCTTCACTGCCATCATCTTGAAGAATATCAATATTTTGGACGAATTGGTTACCTACAACATTAACGGAAGACTGAGGAAGTAAAACACGAATGCGCTTAAACTGATTAGAATATTGTTCCCAAAAATACTTTCTGCTGATCAGTTGATTCTTTTCAGGGTGTTCTTCTTCATCCTTATCTGGAAGCTGAGAAGCGACTAAATCAACTAACCTTTGAAAATCTCGATAATTAGCAGAACCAAACCATTGTCTTAACGCACTTTTTCCTTCACTAGATAACCGATTCCACTTAGAAGCAGTAGTTCTTGAGCCATAATTATTCTGTAACCATGTGACTAAGTTAGTAAACTGTCCGCCAATCTCAGCACTAACATTTTTTAGTAATGTTTCCACCGCACTAATTTCCTGTTCAACGGTCATATCTTCCAAACATTGAACTAACCAGGCAGCGTGGTTTTGTTGAAGTTTTGACTGAGAAAAAGCCGTCACCACATACTCTAAAACATCATTAATGATGCTTAAATTACTAGGCAATTGAGCCGTAATAAATAAATTTTTCGGTGTTAATTCTTCAGCGAGAGACAGCTGTGCTAAAGGTAAAAGTGGATCACGTTTTCTGAATTGAAGTAAAACGCTAACGGTTAGATCATCATCCCCAACCACATCAGATAAAGTCGAAAACGTTTCGACAAAAGAGGGCGCTAAAACCTTTTTATTTCCATCATAATAATAAGCCAATCGGGAACATAAACGTTGCTTTAGCATATCGTTCCCAATTGCATTTTCCCAAACTAATCGAGAAGTAGCCAATCGCTGTTCTGATGAATGTTCACGATCCCATTCTTGTTTTGCATAAATACAGTAAATCCACTCTAAAAAAGTAATATGATCTATATTTCCATCCTCTAAATCCATCAGAATTTTATCTAGAGAACGCGGAGTATAATTCTTATATTGAGCCACTTCTGGTGGTAAATCTGGGGGATAATATTCATTATTATTTTCTAGATTATACGCTAATCTTTGGAGTGCTGTGGGTTTTAATTGTAACGGTTCAATAGAAACAATGGACTTAAAATTTTTCATGTTTATTCTTCCTTGAATTTGGGTGGTGAACATTTAATTATCAGAAACTGTAGGTTGGGTTGAGGGAACAATCAGTCATTTAGATGCTTAACAGCTTAAGGTGGGCAATGCCCACCCTACTTACACTGATTTAATTCCCCCCTTTCAAAGGGGGGGGTTAGGGGGGATAAACCCCGTTTAATTATAAAAAATATAATTAACGTTGGTTATCAATAGACTCTTTAACCTTTTCTCCTTCTTGGTTAACAAAATCGCTAAAATCAGGGCGACGTAATTGGAAACGAAAAGTTACTTTTCGATCTTTAGCATTATCTAGGCTTTGATTAGCATCAATTTCCCCTCGTCCACTAATTAAAATTTTCTCTTCAAAACGTTCTTCATTGGAAAAGTTCAATTGCTCAGAAAAGATATAATTAGTAACCGATAAAGCCCGTTCTAAACTTAAAGCGCGATTCACTTCATCTGAACCTTGAGAACTGGTGTGTCCTTCAATTACTACCCTTGCAATTTCCTTGTCAAATTGTTCATCAGAAAAAATAACATCGCTATAAATCGGAATAAATTTGTTAAGAAATGCTTTTCCTTCAGGCTTCAGTTCAGACTCTCCTTCTGCAAACAATATTTTGTCATCTAGACTTACATCTCCTGTTTCTGGATCAACTTCTACTGCATCACCACCAACGCCTTCTTCAATTGCAGTTTGAACGACTAAGGGAAGGTTTTTTAGTGCTTCCTCATACTTTCTTAACTCTTCTATTTTTTTCTGTAGCTGAATTTGAGTGGCGATAAATAGTAAAGCAAAAAATAACAGCAATCCTGACATTAAATCGCTAATTGATAGCCAAACGCCAGATTCTTGATCTTGTTCGTCTTCTAAGTCTAGTTCGGAATTGGAATTAAGTTTGTCTAAATTTAGCATTGTTTTCTCCTTTTACATCTGTTTAATTTTTTGAAGAGGTGGGCAGTGCCCACCCTACAAGGGCTTTTGAATAGGTGGGCAGTGCCCACCCTACAAGGACTGTTTTAACGATTACTGTTAGAATTATTTAAATCCTCGGCTGTTGCCACTAAATAGTTAGCAACACTCATTAATCCTTGAGAAGTTTGATTGAGTTGGTTACACACTTCTGCTGCTGCTTGTTCTGATTCTTGTCGCCCTTGTTGATAGGTTTCGTTGGCTTGTTCAAAGTATTGGGTTAGATTTTCATTCCAAGTTTCTAAGCCTTGATTGAAGTTATAAATCAGGTTTTGATAAGCCTGATTGATTTGTTTTGATTCATTTCCTAATGTTCGTGCTATTTCTTGAATTTGGGCTAAACGTTCGGCAGAAGTTAAACCCGTTGTATTGGCTAAGTCGCTAACAGCTTTTGTTGTTGTTTGAATTGTGTTCATGCTTTCAATGACTTGTTCGGTCATGTTTTTAGCATCTTCTTGGAAGACTCGTTGTAATTCTTTGACCACTTCTTCTAAGCCTTCTCGTTGTTTTCCTAATGTTTCTTCGAGGAGGTTATTTTGTTGTTCAAAAAACTGATTGAGTGATTCTTGATAGTTGAGACGGAAGTTTTCTAATTCTTGCTGTGCGGTTTGGCGCGTATTTTGCAACATGGAATCAATATTGGTGAGTGTTCCGTTGAGGTTATCGCTGGCGTTACCCATCATGTCAGAGGCTGCGGTGCGTTGGGCTTCCATTCCTGCTAATTGTTCTCTGAGTTCTTTAACTGCATGAGAAGCCTCTCTTGTCATTTCTGCACTTTCATCGAGGCGGGTGACGACTGGTTCGATGACTTCGTTTTTGAGTTCTCCAATGAGGGTTTTTAGAAGTTCTTGGCGTTGGTTTTCAATGGTTTGGCGTTGCGGGTTTAGATCATTTTGAATCTCTCCAAAAATGGGTTTTAAGGCTGTTGCGACTTCCTCTCCGATATTTTTGGCGTTGAGTGTGGCTAACCCTTCCATTTTTTCGACAACATTCCCTAATTGATTAATCAGGGCTTGAGTGGTGTTTTGATCACTATTTTGACGAATTTTTGGAATTAAATTATTACGGCGAATTCGCTTTAAAGTTTCACTGATAGCAAGAATAAAAATAAATAAACTTGCGCCACCTAACCCCCAGAGGGAGGTTTGGAAGGCGGTTTTCATTCCTGCTAAAAGTTCGGTGCTGTTGTTAAGAAGTGCATCGGTATCATTGATGTTTTCTAAAGCAATTCCTTTTAACCCCTGAGAAATGCCCCAAAATGTTCCTAAAATTCCAATTGCGGTCAATAATGTCGGAATAAAGTGTAATGGACTACGAATGTTTCCTTTGCTGAAAATAGAAAGATCACGATTTTCGTTTTTTTGTTTTGCCTTTTTTCCTGTTTCTCTATAATAGTTTACGATCAGTACGATTTCGATCGATAATCCCAAAATAAAGATGATCCTTACAATGTTGATGAAAAACCAGTTATTGATTTCAATAGCGTTAAGCATGATGATTTGGACTCCTTAGTTTTAAGTGTTATGGTGTTGGGTTGGGTTTTTCTTGTTAGTGAGGGTGTTGGGTTGGGTTTTTCTTGTTAGTGAGGGTGTTGGGTTGGGTTTTTCTTGTTAGTGAGGGTGTTGGGTTGGGTTTTTCTTGTTAGTGAGGGTGTTGGGTTTCCCTTCGCTCCACCCAACCTACGTTTTTTGAGTTAATGGTGTTGATTTCTATTACTAGCGTTTCGAGACTGGGGTTAAGTTCCATAATTCGGCGATACACAACCAATCTTTATCTATTTTTTAGAGAAAACTCATGGATTTACCGTTATCCTGAAAACAAACAAATGTTGGACGATCGCGGATTACAAATTATGACACAACCGAGCTTTGGTGTAATTGGTTTAGCAGTAATGGGAGAAAACTTGGCTCTAAATGTGGAAAGTCGAGGTTTTCCAGTGGCTGTTTATAACCGCACGGCGGAGAAAACTAAAACTTTTATGGCGGAACGAGCGCAAGGCAAAAATGTCACTGATACTTACACAGTAGAAGAGTTTGTCAAGGCGTTGGCACCTCCTCGTAAAATTTTGGTGATGGTAAAAGCGGGAAAACCAGTGGATGCTGTGATTAGCCAACTGAAACCCCTCCTCCAAGAAGGAGACATGATTATTGATGGCGGAAACTCTCTCTATGAAGACACTCAACGACGCACAGAAGAGTTAGAAGCGGTGGGTTTAGGTTTTATGGGAATGGGTGTCAGTGGCGGTGAAGAAGGAGCGCTTCTCGGACCGAGTTTGATGCCAGGTGGGACTCCTGAAGCCTACGACAAGGTAGAATCGATCGTCACGAAAATTGCGGCGCAAGTGGATGATGGCCCCTGTGTGACTTATATTGGACCGGGTGGCGCGGGTCATTATGTGAAAATGGTTCACAATGGCATTGAATACGGCGATATGCAGTTAATTGCAGAGGCTTATGATTTATTGAAAAATGCTCTCGGTTTGAACCATGAACAGTTAAGTGAGGTGTTCGCGCAATGGAATCAAACAGAGGAGTTAAACTCGTTTTTAATTGAAATTAGCGCGGAAATTTTCAAGAAAATTGACCCAGAAACCGATCGCCCGCTAGTAGATGTTATTCTTGATTCTGCGGGGCAAAAGGGAACTGGACGTTGGACGGTTGTCAGTTCTTTAGAGTTAGGGATTCCCATTCCGACGATTTACGCGGCGGTGAATGCGCGAGTGATTTCTTCGTTTAAGGAAGAGCGAGTGGCGGCGAAAGAACAACTCGCCGGTCCGAGTGGGAAATATGAGGGAGATGTACAATCATTTATTGATAAGGTTCGAGATGCCCTCTACTGCTCGAAAATGTGTTCCTATGCTCAAGGAATGGCGTTGATGGGGAAAGCCTCGGAAGAGTTTGGGTTTAATCTCAATTTGAGCGAAATTGCTCGTATCTGGAAGGGAGGTTGCATTATTCGCGCTGGTTTCTTGGATAAAATTAAAGCGGCTTTTAAGGAGAATCCGAAACTCCCTAATCTTTTACTTGCTCCTGAGTTTAAACAGACGATTCTCGATCGACAAGAGGCGTGGCGAGAAGTTTTAGCTGTGTCTAATCAGTTAGGGATTCCTGTTCCCGCGTTTAGTGCTTCTTTAGATTATTTTGACAGCTATCGGCGCGATCGACTGCCTCAAAATCTTACTCAAGCTCAACGGGATTTCTTTGGCGCTCACACCTACGAGCGAGTCGATAAACCTCGCGGTGAGTTCTTCCATACGGAATGGATGGAAAATAGTTAATTATTTTTTATCCCCCCTAACCCCCCTTTGAAAGGGGGGAACATAGATAATAAGTAGGTTGGGTGGAGTTTACGAAACCCAACACCAATTAGTCATTAGTCATTAGTCATTAGTCATTAGTCATTAGTCATTGGGAAAACTGATCTCTTACTAATACCTTAGTTCACCATATTGAGCTTTCCCTAGCACTTATTCCCTTTCTGGCGAGTCATACTTAGGATATAGTTACACTTAACTCCCTGCTTTCCACCCCACCGTTACCAGCGACGCAGTTGGGAGCGGGAATACCCATGCACACTTGGGCAGAGTCTTTCTGAGGGACTCACTCTCTAAATGCAACATCGTGTCGCACTTCCAAAATGGTATAATAACGAAGGACAAATAACGAAGGACAAAGGACAATCATGTAGGTTGGGTGGAGTTTACGAAACCCAACACCAATTAGTCATTGGTCACTGGTTAATGGAAAACTGGCAGAAAAAATCTGTTTTCAAATCGCTCATTGTGATTAGCCTACTATACTTTCTTTTAGTGGCGGTTCGTCTCATTAGTAGCGGTTTTCAAATTACTTTTGGATCAGAAGCCAAAGATTTATTTAACTTTGCAACCAATCCTTTTTTAGGTTTAATTATTGGCATTTTCGCCACTGCTTTAATTCAATCTTCCAGCACCGTTATCTCGATTTTAGTTGGTTTAGTTGCTGGTGGTTTGCCGCTTTCTATCGCGATCGGGATCGTGATGGGAGCAAATGTTGGCACAACGATCACCAATACAATTGTTAGTTTAGGTCATCTCAAAGCATCGGAAGAATTTAAACGAGCGTTTGCGGCTGCTACTGTCCATGATTGCTTTAATTTTTGTTGTTTAATCCTATTTTTTCCGTTAGAAATTACATTTCATGGTTTAGAGAAAGCGTCGCAGTTTATCAGCAATTTTTTAGTTAGTTTTGAGCAAAATTGGCATCTAATATCAGGTTCGGGTAATTGTTTATAATTGGTGTTGGGTTTCGCTTCGCTACACCCAACCTACTTTTTATCATTGATTGAGCGAACCTGATATAATTTGATCATCTATAGCCATTCTAATTCTTATGTTAAAAGTTGATCAACCGTTCCCCCCGATCATTGGGGGGTTAGGGGGGATTAATCTACAATTCTTATGGGATTGCTATAACAATTCAGATCCGATATGCTAGATGACGGGGAGTTGATACTGTTCTTGTAAAGCCAGTAATTTCTGGGTTGCTGATTCGGCGTTTTTGGCTAATTTTCCAAACTCTAAAAAACGTTTTAATTCTTTTTGTAATAGTTTGCGTTCTACTTCCCAAGTTGCTCGATCGAGCTGCGGTGGAATAACAATTAAATCAAAAATAGTTGCTTCTTTTTTCTTGGGATGAGGTCGTAATACCCTTCCCCGTCGTTGGATAAATTGACGCGGATTCCCTGTACTCGCTAAAATCACGCCATGACAAATAGCAGGAATATCAACCCCTTCATCTAAACAATGAATCGCCACTAAACCTTGTAATTCGCCACTTTCAAACTGTTGACGTAACTTTTCTCTTTCGGGTAATGGTGTTTCGGCGGTGTAACTATTAACCCGAAATCCTAACTCATTTCCTAATAATTGAGTGACGGCGGCAACTTGACGATAAGTTCCGCGATCGGGGCTTTCGATCGCGCCATCTCCACAGTAGAATAAAGTATGGCTGGTATGCAAACGAGACGACATTAATTTAAATAAAGTGGGAAGTTTATTTTCTGCTGTTCCCACTAAGCGCGATCGTTGCATTAGTAAAGCAGTTAAAGTTTCATTGTTTTTCCAATTAGAATTTTCCGCTAATTCCCAACCAATACGTTTCGTTAATTTGGCATAAGCTAAGGCTTCTGATTCCGTTAGTTCCACAAAAATTGGGTAATAATAATAAGGAACTAAAGCCCCCTGCTCGATCGCATCTGCTAAAGTAAATTCAGGCTTTAAAACGCTGCCAAAATAACCAAATATAGCATCAGTTCCTGTTTCATCAAAATATCGTTCTGGTGTCGCCGATAACCCTAACCGTAAGCCAATAGTTTTCGGTAAACTTGCCAACAGACGCGGTGAACCAAAATGATGAACTTCATCTCCGACAATCAAACTTTTTTCGGGAAAATAACTCAGTTGCGATTGTAATCCTTCCGTTATTAAAGTAGCGTTTGTAGTAATTACAGTGACAAAATCGATCGTTCCTCTAGTTAAAAGATAAAGCTGATGGGATAATTTTCCCTGCCATTGTTCCACACTTTCAAAAGCTAAAATCGGTTGTAAATTAAACTTTTCACTTTCTCTTGACCATTGAGTTACTAAATGACGATAAGGACAAACCACCAACAAAACCTGTAAACCTATTTTCTCATATAATTCGATCGCAATCGCAAGAGCCGTGATCGTTTTACCGCTACCAGTTGCCATTTTTAGCACTCCTCGACCACGATGACGAAACCAATTAATAACAGCTTGTTTTTGATAATCTCTTAAAATCAAATCAGAGGGAAAACTAGGAGACGGTGTAGCTTGAAAGTTATAATTTCCTCGAACTTCCCTAACTGTATTGCGGTAGCGGTTCTTATTTTCGTAGTTTCGCGCTAATTCTTCCCAGTCGATGTTCATTGCTACCCCACCTCGAAATATTCCATCATTATATTTTAAGGGGTATAAATTGGCAAATGCGATTTGAGTTCTCCACACTTTGAAAAAGTAGATTTTTGAGGGTATGCTTATGTAGGAGAGATGCGAAAAAAAAACAGATGAAAGATACTAACGTAACCATCAATGATCAAACTTACCATGCTTCCTATGAAGTAAAAGATCAGGTAATCACGGTTTATTTTGAATATGGTAAGGATCGTAAATCCGAAGCGATCGGATCAGCAGACGAAGCGGCGCTGGCTAAGGTTTTACTTGCTGAAATGGTAATGGAGATGTTGAAGAATTAGCTGTATAACAATGTGTTAGGTAATTCGTAAAAACTTATGCACCCAAATCCCCAATATTGGGGGCTTTCATTAATTATTTTTCCTCACTCAAATTGAGAATTTGGGCTTATCCTAAATATAAATTCAGGTTGCTTCCTTATTAAGAAGTAGAATTAATAGAAACGATCGCCCGAAGTGTGAAAAGAATAAAACTTATAATTGAGGAGGAAACAGAAGCTAAGAAAGAAAAAGCAGATGAAAACCTTACTAATAACGACGATCGCGGCGTTTGTAGTAATAGGAAACGCCCCTTCCTTATCAGCAGAAACCCCGTCTCTAATGATTCAGTATCGTAATCGAATCGAACTGAATAAAGCCAAAAATCTCGCCCGTCAAGCAGCAGAAAAAGCCAATGGGGGATTAAGTGAATACCGCGCAGAACCGAAAATGCACAGTCTTTCAACTGAGACAAATCACGAAGAAATTGCTCCTGGGATGTGGAAATTTACCTTCCGAGGAAAGCGCCCCCAAGCGAGTGATTATACGATCGAGAGCGTGGTAATTGTTGACACTAACTCTGATACAGTAACGATCGAATATAATGGCAAAATCCGTTAATGAAAATTAATGAGGTCACTGATCACTGGTCACTGCAATGGGTGGAGGGAAACGAAACCTAACAGCAATTATAAGAATCAATTAATCCTCTTCAAAATATCACAAGGGAAGTCAAACTAATTTGTTATACCATTTTCAAAAAGTCATGCTACGGTATAAGTGAAACTTATTAGTTTAATTGCCAGACGCAGGCAGACCTTTGAAGCGCATTACGGCTGGATCAAAGCCATACTCTTTTCAGATTAGACTTTGACCCAACCGTTACCATTTTCTGCTCTTTTGAGGTCTCCCTTAGTCAAGCGTTTCAAAATAATACTGGAGAAGCCAAGTCGTGAATGATTTAATCGAAGCGTTAATGCTCAATGGGGGGACACTCATCAATGAGTTTGCCCAAAGTAACCTGTTTTTTTCAGGATTAGAAACCGCTTTCGGAACTGATTACGAAATCGAGACCGCGGCAACTTTACAAGCAATGCTCACTGATGGGACGTTTTTAGACGAACTAGGGATGGAAGTGTTGCCCAGTTCGGCATTAAATGGGGCGTTGGGAGCTTATGCCAGTGCAACAAATACGATTTATTTATCCAGTGCGTTAGAGGGTTTTTCCCTAGAAGTTACCACCGCCGTGTTTTTAGAAGAGGTGGGTCATGCTGTTGATGCTTTCCTCAATACCACAGACAGCGCTGGGGATGAAGGGGCAATTTTCTCGGCGTTAGTACGAGGAAAACCTCTCAGCGAAGAAAAATTAGCAGGTTTGCGTCAAGAGGATGACTTCAGCACAATTGTTGTTGATGGGGAAGAAATCATCATTGAGCAAGCGACTCTCACTGTGGATACTGAAACTGATGAAAATGATGGTCTTGAAGCAGGAGATGGAATCAGTTTACGAGATGCGATCGAATCGATCGCGCCTGGGGGAACAATTACCTTTGCTGATGGGATTAACACGATTACCCTCGATGAAGCATTGGGGGAATTAGTCATTGACAAAGGCTTAACCATCGATGGCGACCTCGATGATGATGGCAGCCCTGATGTCACGGTGCAACGAGCAAGTGACGCGACTGCTGAATTCCGCATCTTTAATATTGATGATGGGAATGATGCCAACGTAGTGACTGTTACCCTCGACGGTTTAACCATTAGTGGCGGGACTGTCTCAGGTGATGGCGGGGGAATCTTAAACAATGAAAACCTAACCCTCAGCAACAGCACCGTCAGTGGCAATTCTGCTCTTTTTGGCGGGGGGATTTATAACGGCTACTACTATGCCACAGCCAATGTCACCAACAGCACCGTCAGTGGCAATTTTGCTACTGGTAGTGGCGGGGGGATTTTTAACTACTCTGGCACAGCCAATGTCACCAACAGTACCGTCAGTGGCAATTCTGCAACTAATGATGCCGGGGGGATTTATAGCGGCTTCGATGGCATAGCCAATATCACCAACAGCACCATCAGTGACAATTCTGCAACTAATGGTGGGGGGATTAATAGTGGCTTCAATGGCACAGCCAATATCACCAACAGCACCATCAGTGACAATTTTGCTACTGGTAATGGCGGGGGGATTTATAACAATTTTGCCACAGCCAATGTCACCAACAGCACCGTCAGTGGCAATTCTGCTACTGGTAATGGCGGGGGGATTTATAACGGCAACTATGGCACAGCCAATGTCACCAACAGTACCGTCAGTGGCAATTCTGCTGCAATTAATGGCGGAGGGATTTATAACTATGATGGCACAGCCAATGTCACCAACAGTACTCTCAGTGGCAATTCTGCTAATTCTGGCGGGGGAATTTATAACGGCTACTATAGCACAGCCAATATCACCAACAGTATCGTCGCCAATAGTGTGGGGAACGATCTATCTCGTGACACTGGAACAATCAACGCCAGTTACAGCCTCATTGAGAATAATGCTGACCAAATCAATGGCACTAATAGCAACAATATCACTGGACAAGACCCCCTCCTTGATCCTGCATTACAAGACAATGGCGGTGTCACACAGACGATCGCGCTGTTAGCGGATTCACCCGCAATTGATGCTGGCGATAATAACTCGATTCCTGCTGGTGTTGACTTTGACCAACGGGGAGACGGCTTCGATCGAATTTTCAACGGCACAGTGGATATTGGAGCGTTTGAAGTGCAACTTCCTCCTCCAACGGATTTAATCGTGGACACCATTATAGATGAAGCCGATGGCAGAGTCACCGATGGGGATGTGAGCTTACGAGATGCTCTAGCAGTGATCGTGCCCGGAGGTACAATTACCTTTGCTGATGGGATTAACACCATTACCCTCGATGAAGCATTGGGGGAATTAGTCATTGACAAAGGCTTAACCATCGATGGCGACCTCGATAATGATGGCAGCCCTGATGTCACGGTGCAACGAGCAAGTGAGGCGACTGCTGAATTCCGCATCTTTAATATTGATGATGGGAATGATGCCAACGTAGTGACTGTTACCCTCGATGGCTTAACCGTTACAGGTGGAGTAGCCAGTGGGTCGTCTCCAAATAATCGCGGTGGGGGAATTTTTAATAACCGTGAAGATTTAACCCTCACCAACAGCACCGTCAGTGGCAATTCGGCTGCTGATTCTGGCGGAGGGATTTATAACTACTATGGCACAGCCAATGTCACCAACAGCACCGTCAGTGGTAATTCTTCCTTCCTAGGCGGCGGGGTTGGTAACAATGGGACATCAACGATCAATAACTCTACCCTTAGTGAAAATTCGGCTGATTTCGCCGGCAGCGGGGTTTTTAACTATGGAACATCAACGATAAATAACTCTACCCTTAGTGGCAATTCGGCTGATTTCGGCGGCGGGATTTATAACAATGGGACATCAACGATCAATAACTCTACCCTTAGTGATAATTCGGCTGAATTCGGCGGCGGGGTTAATAACTTTGGAACATCAACGATCAATAACTCTACCCTTAGTGGCAATTCTGCTAATTCTGGCGGGGGGATTTATAACGCTGGCACAGCCAATGTCACCAACAGCACCGTCAGTGGCAATTCTGCTACTAATGGCGGGGGGATTTATAACGGCTACTATGGTACAGCCAATGTCACCAACAGTATCGTCGCCAATAGTGTGGGGGACGATCTCTCTCGTAACGGTGGAACAATCAACGCCAGTTACAGCCTCATTGAGAATAATGCTGACCAAATCAATGGCACTAATAGCAACAATATCACTGGACAAGACCCCCTCCTTGATCCTGCATTACAAGACAATGGCGGTGTCACACAGACGATCGCGCTGTTAGCGGGTTCACCCGCAATTGATGCTGGCGATAATGACTCGATTCCTACTGGTGTTGACTTTGACCAACGAGGAGACGGCTTCGATCGAATTGTCAACGGCACAGTGGATATTGGGGCGTTTGAATCACTTCCGTTTGCATTGGAAGTGGATACTGAAACTGATGAAAATGATGGTCTTGAAGCAGGAGATGGAATCAGTTTACGAGATGCGATCGAATCGATCGCGCCCGGAGGTACAATTACCTTTGCTGATGGGATTAACACGATTACCCTCGATGAAGCATTGGGGGAATTAGTCATTGACAAAGGCTTAACCATCGATGGCGACCTCGATGATGATGGCAGCCCTGATGTCACGGTAGAACGGGCAAGTGACGCGACCGTTGACTTCCGCATCTTTAATATTAATGATGGGAATGATGCCAACGTAGTGACTGTTACCCTCGATGGCTTAACCGTTACAGGTGGAGTAGCCGATGGGTCGGTTCCAAATGATCGCGGTGGGGGAATTTCTAACCGTGAAGATTTAACCCTCACCAACAGCATCGTCAGTGGCAATTCGGCTGCTAATTATGGCGGGGGGATTTATAATGCTGGCACAGCCAATGTCACCAACAGCACCGTCAGTGGTAATTCTTCCTACATAGGCGGCGGGGTTCTTAACTATGGAACATCAACGATCAATAACTCTACCCTTAGTGGTAATTCGGCTGATTTCGGCGGCGGGATTTATAACTATGGGACATCAACGATAACGATCAATAACTCTACCCTTAGTGGTAATTCGGCTGAATTCGGCGGCGGGATTTATAACGGTGGGACATCAACGATAACTAACTCTACCCTTAGTGGCAATTTGGCTGCTGACGGCGGCGGGGTTTATAACAAAGGAACATCAACGATAACTAACTCTACCCTTAGTGGCAATTCGGCTGATGACCCTTCCTTTGGGGGAAATGGCGGCGGGTTTTTTA
Organism: Dactylococcopsis salina PCC 8305; assembly: GCF_000317615.1. GTDB lineage: Bacteria > Cyanobacteriota > Cyanobacteriia > Cyanobacteriales > Rubidibacteraceae > Halothece > Halothece salina. The sequence goes on from NC_019780.1 coordinate 2,616,322, forward strand.
ATGGTTATGGTGGAACATCAACGATCAATAACTCTACCCTTAGTGACAATTACTCTACTTTCGGCGGCGGGATTTATAACGCCTATGCAACCTTAACGATCAATAACTCTACCCTTAGCAGCAATTCGGCGTTCCAAGGTAGCGGGGTTTATAACTATGGGACATCAACGATAAATAACTCTACCCTTAGTGGCAATTCGGCTGATGACGGCGGCGGGATTTATAACAGTGGGACATCAACGATTAATAACTCTACCCTTAGTGGTAATTCGGCTGATGATTACGGCGGCGGAGTTACTAACTATGGAACATTAACGATCGATAACTCTACCCTTAGTGGCAATTCGGCTGCATACGGCGGCGGGATTTATAACAGCTACTACGGTGGGACATCAACGATTAATAACTCTACCCTTAGTGGTAATTCGGCTGATTTAGGCGGCGGGGTTTCTAACTATGGGACATCAACGATCGATAACTCTACCCTTAGTGGCAATTCGGCGGAATACGGCGGCGGGATTTATAACGCTGGCACAGCCAATGTCACCAACAGCACCGTCAGTGGCAATTCGGCTGCATACGGCGGCGGGGTTAATAACAATGGCACAGCCAATGTCACCAACAGTATCGTCGCCAATAGTGTGGGGGACGATCTCTCTCGTGACACTGGAACAATCAACGCCAGTTACAGCCTCATTGAGAATAATGCTGACCAAATCAATGGCACTAATACCAACAATATCACTGGACAAGACCCCCTCCTTGATCCTGCAGGATTACAAGACAATGGCGGCCCCACACAGACGATCGCGCTGGTTGCTAACTCCCCAGCCATAGACGCTGGCGATAACACTTTAATCCCTGCTGGTGTTGACTTTGACCAACGGGGAACAGGCTTCGATCGAATTGTCAACGGCACAGTGGATATTGGGGCGTTTGAATCACTTCCGTTTGCATTGGAAGTGGATACTGAAACTGATGAAAATGATGGTCTTGAAGCAGGAGATGGAATCAGTTTACGAGATGCGATCGAATCGATCGCGCCTGGGGGAACAATTACCTTTGCTGATGGGATTAACACGATTACCCTCGATGAAGCATTGGGGGAATTAGTCATTGACAAAGGCTTAACCATCGATGGCGACCTCGATAATGATGGCAGCCCTGATGTCACGGTGCAACGGGCAAGTGACGCGACCATTGACTTCCGCATCTTTAATATTAATGATGGGAATGATGCCAACGCAGTGACTGTTACCCTCGACGGTTTAACCGTTAGTGGCGAGACTGTTAATAATAGTGGTACGGTTGCAGTTGAAACCGGTCGCTTACAGTTTGATGCTGGTTATACTCAAACCGCTGGTTTAACCCGTGTGGCGGAAGTCGCAACCTTAGGGGGAACTCTCAATATTGAAGGGGGAACGTTACAAGGTAATGGCTTCATTAATGGCAATGTCACAATGGGAGGCACGTTTGCCCCTGGTAATTCGGTGGGTGAAATTGAGGTTCGAGGTGACTACAATCAAACAACGGCAGGGACTTTAGAAATTGAAATTGGGGGCGTTGAGGCGTTCGATCGAGCCTTCATTGACGGAAATGTCTCCTTAGCTGGTCGTTTAGAGGTTAATCTCTTGGATGGGTTTACGCCTAGCTTGGGGGAAACTTACTCGGTTTTAAGTGCGAATAATATCGAAGGGGACTTTAATCGTTTCCGAGGGTTAGAGTTAGACAATGGACTGCTGTTGCAACCAATTTTAGAAAACAATGAGTTGGTGTTGTCAGTGGAAGAAAGTCGTTTTAGTTCCTCTCAAGATTTAGGCTTTGGACAAACGGGAGTGGATGTGATTACGGGTTCAGAGTTAGATAACTTTGAACAAGAAAGTATCATCTTATTTACAGGAGAGGGGAACGATCGCGCTGAATTTGCAACCAGTTCCGCAAACACCCGCAACCGTCTTTATGGTAGCAAGGGGAATGATGAACTACTTGTCGGTAGCCGCGATCGCGCTTTCGGCGTTTTAGGAAATGATATCCTAGACGCAACGCAAGGGAACGGCAATAACCGACTCTATGGCGGAGACGGACAAGATCAGCTATTTGCAGGTAGTGGCGACATCCTTTTCGGTGGTAACGACGCTGACGAATTTTGGGTGGCAAATAATACCCTCCCCGAAACCGCAAACATCATCGGAGACTTTACCCCCGAAACCGATAAAATTGGCTTAGGTAGCGTTAACCTCAGCTTCGATGACTTAACCTTTAGCGACAGTGAAGGCGATGGGGTGATTGCTACTAATAATCAATCGATCGCGATCGTCAAAAACACCGCCGCCAGTCTTCTGGATAACCCCGATCATTTCCTCTTTACCTAATCATTGGCTGTTGGGGGAACAATATTTCCTCCCGACATCAACGAAAGATAGTGATCATTTATTCATTTAGCCTCTACAGGATTCCTGTCCCTGTAGGGGTTAAAATATTGTGGTAACTACAAGATAGGGAATGATAAATTTATGATGAGTGATTCGAGTTCCCAAAACTCACCAGAATCTGAGGTGACAAGCGCTTACGTTGAACAAACCGAAGCATTGTTAGGCTTAAATGTTCCTGATGAATACCAAGACAACGTGATTGAAAACTTTAATCAACTCAGCGCGATCGCGCAAAAAGTGATGGAATTTCCCCTTCCCTCTCATATCGAAATTGCTCCCGTATTTAAACCTTAATTTGATTGATCAAGAAGACTAAAAAACATTATGTTTGCAGGAAAACGACCCACCAACTTAGGAATAAATTCAGGAAAACTTGCTCCTTGTCCAGATACTCCCAACTGTGTTTCTAGTCAAAGTGATGACTCCGAACATAGTATTAAACCCCTCCCTTTTGTGGCAATTGCTGAGATTAAAAAAGTCGTAGAAAATATGGAACGGACAACCATTATTGAAGAAAATGAAAACTATCTTTATGCTGAATTTAAAAGTAAATTAATGGGTTTTGTAGATGATGTGGAATTTCACAAAGATGATATTAATCAAGTCGTTAATGTTCGCTCGGCATCTCGTTTAGGAAAATCCGACTTAGGAGTCAACAGAAAACGAGTCGAAGCAATTCGTGAAAAATTAGAAGCGATCGAAAATTAAATTTTAACCCATCTTAGTTTGTGATTCCTTCAAAGTCACCCGAACAATTTTTAATGGAGAGTACAGTCGTTAGTGAAAATTTCCCCTTACTCAATGCTGCTGAAACCGAAACCCTAGACTGGTTATTATCAGTAGCAATTGAGCAAGACTTCCAACCAGAAGAGAAGATTCTTGATGATCAATCTTGGGGAAATGCCGTTTATTTCATCGTCTCAGGTTGGGTAAAATCAAGGCGCTGGTATAATGAAAACCCAACCACATTATCTATTCGAGGAAGAGGAGATTTTTTTGGCGAAACCGCCATTTTAGACGAGCCTCCTCGTGCCACAGAAATTATAACGCTTAGTGAAACTAAAGTGATTAGTATTTCCGCTCAACGCTTTATCCAAACCCTTTTTCAAGACTCACAACTCCATCACAAACTCCTACAAATTACAGTGCGTCGTGTGCGACAAATGGATATGCGGTTACAACTCCGTCATCATCCTCCTGTGGTAAAACTCGCTTCTACTTTAATTAATTTAGCGGAAAACTATGGCAAACCCATAGAAGAAGGAATGGAAATTTTGCTAATTCCTGAAACAGATATAGCAGATATTTCAGATTTAACTTTAGAAGAAACTCAAAAGTATTTAAGTAAGTTTCAAAATAAAGGTTGGTTAGAATTGAATCAAGATGAGAAAACTTTATCAATAACAAATATGCGTCAACTGACTCATCTATCTACAGGAACAATTTAGGAAGAGGTCTGATGACTGAAGCAACAATTACACAGCCCAAAAAAGTCGAAGAAACACAAGCTAAATTAGCTTATGAAGTCTCTTTTCCCGAACCGCAAACCCACCTATTTCAAGTGAAGTTACAGGTTTTAGGTTGGGAAAACGATACGTTAAAAATCCAGTTCCCCGTCTGGACACCAGGCTCTTATTTAGTGCGAGAATATGCGAGACATATCCAACAATTAACGGCTTATAATTCAGAAGATAATCAACCGCTTTCCCAAGAGAAACAATCTAAAAATACTTGGTTGATTAATAGCGAAACCACGAATAGTATTACAATTGAGTACCAAGTTTATGCGAATGAATTAACCGTGAGAACGAATCATCTTGATGCCACTCATGGTTATTTTAACGGCGCAGCGTTATTTTTTGATGTTCCCGACTTAGAAAATTCTCCCATTGAAGTTAAAATTGTTCCCCCTGCTGCTCATTGGAAAGTTACCACATCTCTGCCATCAGTAGAAGGAAAAATTAACACTTATTTAGCCGCTGATTTTGATACCTTAGTTGATAGTCCTTTTGAAATTGGAACCCATCAAGTTTATGATTTTCAGGTTTTAGATAAACCTCATCAACTGGCAATTTGGGGACAAGGAAATGCCAACCCCGAACCAATTATTCAAGACATCAAAAAAATTGTGGTGACAGAAGCAAAAATTTATAAGGAACTCCCTTATGATCACTACATCTTTTTATTACATCAAGCGGGGAGCGGTTTCGGTGGTTTAGAACATAAAAATTGCTGTTCCTTGATTTACCCTCGATTTGGTTTTCGGGCTACTGATAAATATAATCGTTTTATGCAGTTAGTCGCTCACGAATTTTTTCATTTGTGGAATATTAAACGCATTCGTCCGAAAGCATTGGAAGCGTTTGATTATAGTCAAGAAAATTATACAACAGCGCTGTGGTTTGCGGAGGGAACAACCAGTTATTATGATGCCTTGATTCCGATGCGAGCAGGGATTTATAATGCAAGAACTTGTTTGGATAATTTAGGCAAAGATATCACTCGGTTTTTAAAAACGCCAGGACGAAAAGTGCAGCCGTTAGCTGAGTCGAGTTTTGATGCTTGGATTAAGTTATATCGTCGGGATGGAAATAGCGATAATAACCAGATTTCTTATTATTTGAAAGGAGAATTGGTGTCGTTATTGCTTGACTTGTTAATTCGGAGTCGCCATAATAATCATCGATCGATGGATGATGTGTTACTCGCACTGTGGGAACAGTTTGGTAAGCCCGAAATTGGCTACACTGACGAGCAATTAAAATCGGTTTTAGAATCCGTCGCAGAAAGTGATTTAACCCCGTTTTTAGAAACCTATCTCTACACTACAGAAGAACTTCCTCTAGCGGATTATTTGCAGCGATTTGGCTTACAATTAAGCTCGATCGAGGACGATGATCCAATTCCCGATTTAGGGCTGCGAGTGGCGACAGAAAACGGCGCAACGAAAATTAAATTTGTGGATGCCGACTCTCCCGCGGGTTTAGCTGGAATAGACGCGGGAGACGAATTACTGGCAATGGATGGGATACGAGTGAATGCAGAACAACTGCTCGATCGAAGCAAAGACTATCAACCGGGCGACACCGTTCAACTAACCGTTTTCCACCAAGACGAGTTACTTACTCATACCCTCACCTTTGCCCCACCGCAACCCGATCGCTATCATATCAGCAGTATTGAAGAGCCTTCAGAAGCACAAAAAGAACTGCTGTTTGGATGGTTAGGAGTAACCACCGTTTAGTAGGTTGGGTGACAACCCAACAGCAGAAATGTAGGTTGAGTGATAACCCAACAGCAAAAGTAGTGACAACCCAACAGGGAGCTTATAATCGGTGTTGGGTTTCGCTTCGCTTCACCCAACCTACGTTTGATTTGTCATTTGTAATCGAGTATTTAACATCCGATCCATCCATTGTTCTAGATAACGGCGATTTTCCCGTTTTTTCTCCACATCTGTCGTATCAAATGGATGGGGGGCCAACCCTTTTACCGCCGCCGTTGTTACACAAAACATCGACTTCTGGAAACTCTGACAAATTTTGACTAATAAATCTCCTTCTTCTCGTCCAGACTGTTGATAAAATTCTTGTAAATAATCAGGAAGAAAATGTCTCATATCCTGCATTAATAACGTCGGTGGCACGCCAGATGTTCCCGTCGCCACCACATCCGCATTTAAAGCCCCATAAGCAAACTCTTCTTGTTCGGCAGGAATTTGATAGGCTTGAGCATTGAAAGACACTAAGCCTGGAAAAGGTGTTCCCCGAAAGAAAATCGACTCCACATAGGGAACTGCTGTATCGGGAAGGAAGGTTAAACCTGCAGCCTTTGGGATTAAATCATAGGTTTGACCGCGAATTTCCACTGCGTAGGTAATGGGTGTATTGGCATCATTGACTAATCCTTGTTGGATATGATCAACAACATCAGGAATGGATTTAATTTCGCCTTTTAAGTATCGATCGCTGAGTTCTAAGAAAATTTTACTCATAATTGTCCAGAACTCACCTAAACCTTTATAATACGCCATCTGACGTAAATGTTCGGGCAGAAATTCATTAAAAACCTGATGAAACCCTCGCATTAAAGGATTTAATCGGAACTTTGCTTGAATGACTTTTTCTGCAGCCTCTCGAAACTCAGGAGTATCTAAATAAGAATCTAAGCCACCGCCACCATGCCACATCATCGCTCGCATCGTATATTCAGCATACTCATAGTTAATGCGATCGTGCCACCAATGACGGAATAACTTTTGCAAATTTACCTCGCCATTAAAATACTTAAAGAAATTAAAAAATATCAAAAACTGGTCTTCCGCAACATATTTTAAGTTTTCCGCATAAGCATCTAACACCACACCATAACTCCTTAAAATTCCCACCACCTCAATCAAATTAGTGGGAGAATCGACTAATAGCGCTTCTCCAGCTTCTAAGCGATAGATATCCTCAGCGAGACGATGTTGAGAGGGTTCAAATTGTGTGACGACCATAAATATTTAAATAGTTATTGATGACTTAGTATAGCAATCCCAAATCATTTGTAAAAAGTTGCTTAACCATTCCCCCCTTAAAAAGGCTAGGGGGGATTAACCGTTCCCCCCTTGCGAAGGGGGGCTAGGGGGGATTAACCATATCGGCTTTTCCATCTTATCAAAGTTCTCTTACAAGAAGATAATCAGTGTTTTAACCGAAGAGAATGAATAGTTCGGCAAAGAGTACCATAAGTGAACAATTGGCACTACAGACAGGCTACCTAAGCCCCCCAACCCCCCAAGTTTGGGGGGCTTTAATGTAACTTGATTTTTGCAAAATGGTATAACTCAGCAAATTAAGCAAAATTGGGAGTTCGAGAGGAAAGCAACTGTATCAGTCAGTACAACTTAAACATTCTTAATGCAAATTATCATCAAGTTAGTTTACGCTATTTTAATTAAGTCCCATTTTCTAAGATGTTTAGAAACGCTCTAAAACTAATCTTGTCGTTTACTCAAGCAAAGCAATTTTAATATGACTGTAGATTTAGCCACAATGTTAAAAGAAGGGACGAAAAAGTCCCACACGATGGCAGAAAACGTGGGTTTTGTCAAGTGTTTCCTGAAAGGAGTAGTGGAAAAAAACTCCTATCGTAACCTCGTCGCCAACCTTTACTTTGTCTATTCCGCGATGGAGGAAGAAATGGCGAAACATAGCGAACACCCAATTGTCTCTAAAATTTACTTCCCAGAATTAAACCGTAAAGAGAGTTTAGAGGAAGATTTACAATACTATTTTGGTAACAATTGGCGAGAAACTGTTTCTCCTTCTGCGGCTGGAAACGCTTACGTTAACCGCATTCGGGAAGTCTCAGCCGAAGCACCAGAGTTGTTAGTTGCTCATTCCTATACTCGTTATCTGGGAGATTTATCTGGTGGACAAATTCTTAAGGGAATTGCTCAACGAGCGATGAATTTAGAAGACGGTGTGGGAACATCTTTTTATGAGTTTGAAGCGATTTCTGATGAGAAGGCATTTAAAGATACTTATCGTCAAGGGTTAAATAATTTACCCATTGATCAAAGTACCGCCGATCGAATTGTTGAGGAAGCGAATGATGCTTTTGGCTTAAACATGAAACTGTTTAAGGAACTCGAAGGCAATCTCATTAAAGGCATCGGGATTATGCTATTTAATAGTGTCACCCGTCGTAACCGTTCTCGCAAGAATAAAAACAACGAATTTGCTACCGCCGAATCAACCAATTAATGGTTACTTCTGGTTAAGCCGATTCTAACGGAAAAGCAACTCAGTTGGTGAAGTGACAGTTGGTTATTTTACGGACTGGGTTGTTGTCATTTTAAATAGTGAGTGGCAACTTATTCCTTTCGTTTCGATCGAGCAAGAATCACTTCACCGAACCACCAACCGCAACTTCCCGCGATCGCAGCGGCAAGGATTAAGCCAGCAAAATATAACGGTTGATTTAGAAGGATGGCAAACTCATCTCCCACCCCAAAAGCGGCGAGTAAATAACCGATAACGATCGCAGTGGTAAAGAAAACAATATTTCCTAAACATCGGTTTGGCTTCGATCGATAGCTTCCTCGGAATATTGACGCTCTCCCATCAAATCAAATCTTCGACAAGCGGACACTGAGCGTGTCGAAGTGCAGATGCCGATTATCATGGGAGATTCTTGCTTCTAACATATGAGCTATGCTCAGAGGCTCTTTCTGACGCTTAATCAGAGTAGCAACCCGTTTAAGGGTTTTATGTGGATGACGGCGTTTTATCCAACGACGTAGTTTGTTATAGACGAGGATTAGATCAATAGGATTCGGATCAATGTCAGAGAAAGGATTTTCTACCGTAAAGTTGAAGTTTCCGAGATTGAGGGGGAGAGGTCGATCGGGCCAATTACCATTAAAGTTAAAGTATTGGAATTGAAGATAGCGATCGGTTTGAGAATCGTTATCAAAGTTTTCCTCATCAGCAAAGCTGTTCACTTCTCCAAACAGATCAGTTGCAAAAAGATTAGAGGTTTCGTTGAAGGTGAGGTTTGAGGAATCGTAATGAAGACGGAGTGCAATTCCCGTGAGGGTATTATCCACTGGGGAAGTATTGTAATTGAGAGCGAGATCAAAGTTACTATCTACCTCTAACGTTAGGTTTGGGGTTGCAAGTTGGATAATTTGAAAGTTCATTGAGTTCTCCTAAAAAAGTGTGTTAGTTGAGTTAAATCGGTGTGAATATCGGTGTGAATCAAAGGGAGGTTAAATAGAAGTGAGATCAGCAAGATTGGCTTGAATTTCCTCTAGAGATAAAGAAGAATCAGGGGAAATTGCGCCATTAATCAAAGCCTCACCAGCAAAAGCATCCCCAAACAAGAAGCGCACCGCGATAATGCCATCGGAAAGAGGATTAATTTCCCCATCCTCGTCAATATCGAGGAAACCTTCATCAACTCCGATTTGGAGATGGTCACGAATTTCTGGTAAGCTGCGACTTGCCTCAGCACCGATCGCGCCATTAATCAAGTCATCATTACTAAACGCATCACCAAAGAGAAAGCGCACAGTCATAATGCCATCGGAAAGCGGACTAATTTCCCCATTTCCATCAATGTCTAATGACCAATCTATTGTTTCATCAACGTCGGTTACTTCGATTTGGAAGTTTTCGGTGATGATTCCGCCGTTTCCATCTTCTGCGGTGACTTCTAGTTCATAAATGTTATCCTCATCAGCGTCTATAGGGTTTTCAAAGTCGGGAGGATTATTAAACTCTAATTCTCCTGTATCAGGATTAATCGTAAATAATCCTTGGTCAGCGCCACCCGTGAGGGAGAAAGTAACTTCATCCCCATCTGGATCATCTGCTTGGAGAGAGAGCGGCGCGATCGTGTTTTCTTCAATGGTTTGTAAGGAATCAGAAGTAATGATCGGAGATTCATTGGTGTCTTCTGAAACATCCAACACTTCTATGTTGAGCGTTTGACTGGTGTTTCCACCGTTTTCATCTTCTGCGGTGATTTCTAGTTCATAAATGTTATCCTCATCAGCGTCTATGGGGTTTTCAAAGTCTGGGGCTTCAATAAAGTTCAAATTGCCTTCAACATCAAGGGTAAATAATCCTTGGTCAACGCCACCAGTGAGGGAGAAGGTTAAAAAGTCTCCTTCTGGATCATTTGCGGTTACTGTGTCAACAAATGTATTATTTTCTTCAATGGAGAGTGCTGAATCCGATGTGATTTCTGGGGGTGAGTTATCTTCAGGTTCAACATCAATTAAGCTGACGGTAACTGTACTTGTGCCAATAATCGTATCATCATTGGTCTGAGTCGCAGTGACATCAAATTCAAAACTCGGTGTGGTTTCAAAGTCTAAGTCACCAGGGTCAGCAACGGTAATTAAACCATTTTCAGCAATGGTGAAGGCATCTGTGCCATTACCATTCGGGTCTAAATCACCTTCAAGACCTAATGTAAACTCATCTCCTTCTGCATCAGTCGCGATCGCCCGACCGACGATCGTTCCCTCAGGGCTGTTTTCCCGAATCTCATTGACATTCGCTGCCACAGTTGGGGGCTGATCAACATCAGGATTATTTTCCACAATAGTGACCGAGCCAGTACCCGTTGCGCCTAGAGGGTCAGTTGCCGTAACACTTAAGCTAAAGGCTGTTCCTTCTCCTGCTTCTACTAAATCACCGCTATCATTGATTGTGATTTGTCCCTGTCCATCGATCGCGAAGGGTAGATTTTCATCACCATCAATATCGTCATTTCCAGCGCTGATGCTGACTTCGAGGTTATCTCCATCATCACCGTCTTGGATTGAGACAGTTCCGACCACTTCACCATTAACTAAGTCTTCTTCGATATTGAAGACGGCATCATCTACTTCTGGTGTCGCATTACCACCGGCGACATTGAGAGCCGAGTCAATAAAGCTATCATCCCCTGTGGTGGCAAAGTCGATAATCGCTGAAGTCCGTAAGAATCCTTCAGGAACACCCGCTGCTTCGACTTGGGCAACAATGTCATTGAAGGCTTCTGTGCCTAAGTCCGCTTCTAAACTGGCGAGGGTAACTTCTTCGGCGGCAAAATCAGGGTCATTAATTTCATTGATATCCTCTCCCTCCCGTAAGAGTAAAGAATTAGTTGCTTCAGTAACACGGAAAGCATCAGCAAACTCACCGTTAATTTGTTCAAAGGTTGCCTCTTCAATCACATCACCGTTGCTGTCAACGATGTCATTACTGGGATCGCCGTCTTTATTCCCCATAACGCCTGTAATGTTGCCATTACGCTCCTCAGAAAGGAAGAAACGAGGGTCAATTCGGTTTTCAAGGAATTGCACAACGATCCGTTCTTGGGCTTCACCACCAAGATTGATGTTTAAGAAGCCATCACCCAAGTCAGTTATGCGACCACTATCTCCTACTTCGATTCCATCTACAGGAATATCGGTTACGGTTTCACCATTGATCACTACAGGATTTTCTTCTCTTGCATAAATGGCAACGGTATCGCCACCAAAATCAGTAGCAATGGCGGTATAGCTAGACAGTTGATCTGAAGGTGTTCCGTCATCTTGAATAGCAGGGGCGGTGCGAGCCTGAATGATTAAGGGGTTATTCTCATCAGTGGACTCAACGAGAGTGAATTCACCAACCACTTGGAAGCCAAAATTATTACGGTCAAAGGTGGTAACGTGAGGATCACCAAAGCCAGAAGCAGGACGACCACAGTTAACATCAATGATGGCAGCACCAATGTTTATTGCTTCACCGTCGCTTACTTCTACCATTAAAGAAAAGGAAGGAACAGTCCGAGTAAAGGCTAACGAAACAACCTTAAATAAGGGTCCGAGATCATCGGTATCGTTAACAGTAATTACCCCTTCATTATCAATAGCAAAGGGCGCATTGCCATCACCATCAACATCGGGGTCTTCTGTTGTTCCCTCTGTAAATGTATTGATGAGACGGACTTGAGAGGCTTCACTCAAGCTAACCGTTAAATCATCCCCATCTGGGTCGCTAATGTCTAGCTGACCGATTTCCGTACCGTTACGAGCCAATTCGCTAACTTCAAAGTTGCCGACATTAACAACAGGAGGCTGATTTTCAACGATATCATTAGCAATATCGTTAATGGTGATTTCTACATTAGCCACATCTGTACCACCATTGCCATCATTAGCAGTAACCTGAACTTGGTAAACGTTATTTCCATCCGCATCCTGTGGGTTTTCAAAGTCGGGGGCGCTGACAAAGGATAATTCTCCAGTGTTCGCATCAATGGCGAAGAAGTTGCCATCCACACCGCCAGAGATAGAGAAGGTCAAAGGATCATTCTCAGGATCGTTAGCAGAAATGGTTGTGACAGCAGTGCTATTTTCAGGAAGGCTTTGGGCTGGAACAGCGCTGATGTTTGGTGCATCATTCACCCCATTGATAGTAACTGTAACGGTTGCGGTATCAGTTTCGCCATTGCCATCAGAGACGGTGTAAGTCAAGCTGTCTGTGGCTGTTTCGCTGTCGCCAAGGGCTTCATCTTTTCCATTGGGGTTATAGTCAAAAGTCCCGTCACTATTCAGGGTTAGCAGTGCGCCAGAAGCGAGAGTAATTTGATTACCAACATCACTGCTGTTACCATTGACTTCAACGATGGTGAGGGGGTCACTGTCAGGATCGCTGTCATTAGTTAGGACATTACCAGAAGTTACTGTATCCTCATCAGTGGAGAAGTTGTCATCATTGACAGTGGGAGGAAGGTTTTCCACAACATCAGTTACTGTCACAGAGACAGTTGCGGTATCAGTTAAGCTACCGTCGCTGACTGTGACTTCCACTTCATAGACGTTATCGCTACCATCATCAGCAGGGTTTTCCAAGTCGGGGGCGCTGACAAAGGATAATTCTCCAGTGTTCGCATCAATGGCGAAGAAGTTGCCATCCACACCGCCAGATATAGAGAAGGTCAAAGGATCATTCTCAGGATCGTTAGCAGTAATGGTTGTGACAGCAGTGCTATTTTCAGGAACAGAGGTGGTAATATCGTCAACGGTGGGAGCAGTGTTTAGAATTTCTACTTCAAATGCTCCAATATCCACAGTGCCGTTGAAAATTCGATCGAATCCCCGTTGGTCAAAGTCAACACTAGCAGGAATTAAGTTATTATCTCCAGCATCAATTGCGGGTGAACCCTCTAACAGCGCGATCGTCTGTGTGGGACCGCCATTGTCTTGTAATCCTGCAGGATCGAGAATACTGTTTAGTGCAGTGGGATTCGTGCCATCAGAAGTAGCTGTAATATCATTAGCACCAGGAGTAAAGTTCGTGAAGGCTTGAGAATTATCTCGGCTGTCATCCCCAAACAGGTTATTTGCATCAGCGTTAATTGTCCCAGTGATGAAACCCTCACTGTAATTGAAAACTTCATTGCCACTGGTAGCTGCACTGTTCCCAGAGATTAAGCTATTGCTGAGGGTGGCTGTGCCAAAATTGTTATAAATCCCCCCGCCATCATCAGTTGCCGAATTGCCACTGAGGGTGCTGTTGCTCACATTGGCCGTGCCCAAGTTATAAATCCCCCCGCCATCATCAGCAAAATTGCCACTGACGGTGCTGTTGGTGACATTGGCTGTGGCAAATAAGTTAAAAATCCCCCCGCCATTAGTAGCAGAATTGCCACTGAGGGTGCTGTTGCTCACATTGGCCGTGCCCAAGTTATAAATCCCCCCGCCATCATCAGCAAAATTGCCACTGACGGTGCTGTTGGTGACATTGGCTGTGCCATCATTCCAAATCCCCCCGCCATCATCAGCAAAATTGCCACTGACGGTGCTGTTGGTGACATTGGCTGTGCCTAAGTTATAAATCCCCCCGCCTAAGTTATAAATCCCCCCGCCATCATCAGCAAAATTGCCACTGACGGTGCTGTTGGTGACATTGGCTGTGCCATCATTCCAAATCCCCCCGCCATCATCAGCAAAATTGCCACTGACGGTGCTGTTGGTGACATTGGCTGTGCCATCGTTAAAAATCCCCCCGCCATCAAATGCAGCAGAATTGCCACTGACGGTGCTGTTGGTGACATTGGCTGTGCCATCGTTAAAAATCCCCCCGCCATCCAATGCAGAATTGTCACTGACGGTGCTGTTGGTGAGAGTTAAATCTTCACGGTTATAAATTCCCCCGCCATCGCCTGAGACAGTCCCGCTACTAAAGGTTAAGCCCCCGCCACTAACGGTTAAGCCGTCGAGGGTAACAGTCACTTCATTGGCGTTATCCCCATCATCAATATTAAAGATGCGGAAGTCAACAGTCGCGTCACTTGCCCGTTGCACCGTGACATCAGGGCTGCCATCATCATCGAAGTCGCCATCTATGGTTAAACCTTTGTCAATGACTAATTCCCCTAACGTTTGATCAAGGGTAATGGTGTTAATCCCATTGGCAAAGGTAATTGTTCCCCCTGGCGCGATCGCGCTTAGAGCATCCCGTAAACTGATGTCTCCATCGGTCACGCTTCCATCGACCTCATCGATGAGGGTATCAACAACTAAGTGAGTAAGGTTAACCGTGAGAATAAAGGTTTCTGTGGTTGCATCTGTGCCATCATCAACGGTAACTGTGATGTTCGCTGTACCTAATTCATTAGAAACTGAAGTTAGTTCAAGGGTACGGTTTTCATCTGTACCAGACAAGGTGATATTACCATCAGGCATCAAGGTTTGATTGTCTGAGGTGGCGCTTACGGTTAAGCTATCAGCAGCAGTTTCTACATCGCTAATGGTGAAGTCAATCGCACCACTGCTGCTATCTTGATCAAAGGTTTGATCTGGAATTTCGCTGATGTTTGGTGCATCATTCACCCCATTGATAGTAACTGTAACGGTTGCGGTATCAGTTAAGCTACCGTCGCTGACTGTGACTTCCACTTCATAGACGTTATCGCTACCATCATCAGCAGGGTTTTCAAAGTCAGGTGCGCTGCTGAAGGATAATTCTCCAGTGTTCGCATCAATGGCGAAGAAGTTGCTATCCACACCGCCAGAGATAGAGAAGGTCAAAGGATCATTCTCAGGATCGTTAGCAGTAATGGTTGTGACAGCAGTGCTATTTTCAGGAACAGAGGTGGTGAGATCGTCAACGGTGGGAGCAGTGTTTAGAATTTCTACTTCAAATGCTCCAATATCCACTGTGCCGTTGAAAATTCGATCGAAGCCGTCTCCCCGTTGGTCAAAGGAAACACCATCAGGAATTAAGTTATTATCTCCAGCATCAATTGCAGGTGAATCCACTAACAGCGCGATCGTCTGTGTGGGGCCGCCATTGTCTTGTAATCCTGCAGGATCAAGGAGGGGGTCTTGTCCAGTGATATTGTTGGTATTAGTGCCATTGATTTGATCAGCATTATTCTCAATGAGGCTGTAACTAGCGTTGATTGTTCCCAAAGTGCTACCTTGCTCATTATAGAGGTCGCCCCCTTCTGCTCCGTTGGTGAGGTTATCAGCAACAATGCTGTTGGAGAGGGTAACAGTGTCGTCGCCCCCATCATCATTCCAAATCCCCCCGCCATTGTCCGCTGCCGAATTGCCACTGACGGTGCTGTTGCTCACATTGGCTGTACCAAAGTTATCAATCCCCCCGCCATGACCATCAGCCGAATTGCCACTGACGGTGCTGTTGCTCACATTGGCTGTGCCATTATAGTTAAAAATCCCCCCGCCATGATCAGTTGCCGAATTGCCACTGACGCTGCTGTTGTTGACATTGGCTGTGCCCAAGTTAAAAATCCCCCCACCATTGTCCGCTGCCGAATTGCCACTGACGGTGCTGTTGCTGAGGGTGGCTGTGCCACTGTTAGAAATTCCCCCGCCATCATCAGTTGCCGAATTGCCACTGACGGTGCTGTTGGTGACGTTGGCTGTGCCCGAGCCATTGTTCCAAATCCCCCCGCCATCATAATTAGCAGAATTGCCACTGACGGTGCTGTTGCTCACATTGGCTGTGCCATTATAGTTAAAAATCCCCCCGCCACGATCAGTTGCCGAATTGCCACTGACGCTGCTGTTGTTGACATTGGCTGTGCCAGCGTTCCACATTCCCCCGCCATTGTCCGCTGCCGAATTGCCACTGACGCTGCTGTTGTTGACATTGGCTGTGCCAGCGTTCCACATTCCCCCGCCATCATCAGTTGCCGAATTGCCACTGACGGTGCTGTTGATGAGAGTTAAATCTTCACGGTTAAAAATTCCCCCGCCATCGCCTGAGACAGTGCCGCCACTAATGGTTAAACCATCAAGGGTAACAGTCACTTCATTGGCACTATCCCCATCATCAATATTAAAGATGCGGAACTCAGCAGTCGCGCCACTGGCTCGTTCTACCGTGACATCAGGGCTGCCATCGTCATCGAAGTCGCCGTCAATGGTTAAACCTTTGTCAATGACCAATTCCCCTAATGTTTGATTAAGGGTAATGGTGTTAATTCCGTCAGCAAAGGTAATTGTACCTCCAGACGCGATCGCTGCTAGAGCATCTCGTAAGCTCACATCCCCGTCGGTGACGCTGCCATCGGCTTCATCGGTTTCAGTATCCACGATTAAATCCGTTGGAGGTTGCACTTCAAACGCGCCTATATCCACTGTGCCGTTGACAATTCGATCGAATCCCCGTTGGTCAAAGTCAACACCAGTAGGAATCGAGTCATTATCGCCAGCATCAATTGCGGGTGAATCCTCTAACAGCGCGATCGTCTGTGTGGGGCCGCCATTGTCTTGTAATCCTGCAGGATCAAGGAGGGGGTCTTGTCCAGTGATATTGTTGGTATTAGTGCCATTGATTTGGTCAGCATTATTCTCAATGAGGCTGTAACTGGCGTTGATTGTTCCCAAAGTGCTACCTTGATCATTATAGAGATCGCCCCCTTCTGCTCCGTTGGTGAGGTTATCAGCAACAATGCTGTTAGAGAGGGTAACAGTGTCGCCCCCGCCATCATCATTCCAAATCCCCCCGCCATTATTAGCAGCCGAATTGCCACTGATGGTACTGTTGGTGACATTGGCTGTGCCAAAGTTATTAATCCCCCCGCCATCATAATTAGCAGAATTGCCACTGACGGTGCTGTTGTTGACATTGGCTGTGCCAAAGTTATAAATCCCCCCACCATCATCAGTTGCCGAATTGCCACTGACGGTGCTGTTGGTGACATTGGCTATGCCATTATAGTTAAAAATCCCCCCACCATCATCAGTTGCCGAATTGCCACTGACGGTGCTGTTGGTGACATTGGCTGTGCCATCGTTAAAAATTCCCCCGCCATCATTAGTTGCAGAATTGCCACTGACAGTGCTGTTGGTAAGGGTTAAATCTTCACGGTTAAAAATTCCCCCACCGCGATTATTTGGAAACGACCCACTGGCTACACCACCTGTAATGGTTAAACCATCGAGGGTGACAGTCACTTCATTGGCACTATCCCCATCATCAATATTAAAGATGCGGAAGTCAACAGTCGCGTCGCTTGCCCGTTGCACCGTGACATCAGGGCTGCCATTATCATCGAAGTCGCCATCTATGGTTAAACCTTTGTCAATGACTAACTCCCCTAATGCTTCATCAAGGGTAATGGTGTTAATCCCATTGGCAAAGGTAATTGTACCTCCAGACGCGATCGATTCGATCGCATCTCGTAAACTGATTCCATCTCCTGCTTCAAGACCATCATTTTCATCGGTTTCAGTATTCACTTCCAATGCAAGAAGTAATTCAAACGCCCCAATATCCACAGTGCCGTTTAAAATTCGATCGAATCCCCGTTGGTCAAAGTCAACACCAGTAGGAATCGAGTCATTATCGCCAGCATCAATTGCGGGTGAACCCTCTAACAGCGCGATCGTCTGTGTGGGGCCGCCATTGTCTTGTAATCCTGCAGGATCGAGAATACTGTTTAGTGCAGTGGGATTCGTGCCATCAGAAGTAGCTGTAATATCATTAGCACCAGGAGTAAAGTTCGTGAAGGCTTGAGAATTATCTCGGCTGTCATCCCCAAACAGGTTATTTGCATCAGCGTTAATTGTCCCAGTGAAGAAAGAACCACTGTAATTGAAAACTTCATTGCCACTGGTAGCTGCACTGTTCCCAGAGATTAAGCTATTGCTGAGGGTGGCCGTGCCAAAGTTATAAATCCCCCCGCCATTATCAGATGCAGAATTGCCACTGACGGTGCTGTTGGTGACGTTGGCTGTGCTGCCGAAGTTAAAAATCCCCCCGCCATCATCAGCAGAATTGCCACTGACGGTGCTGTTGGTGACATTGGCTGTGCCAGAGTTGAAAATCCCCCCGCCATCATCAGCAGAATTGCCACTGACGGTGCTGTTGGTGACATTGGCTGTGCCAAAGTTATCAATCCCCCCGCCAAATTGTGCAGAATTGCCACTGACGGTGCTGTTGGTGACATTGGCTGTGCCACGGTTATCAATCCCCCCGCCAAATTGTGCAGAATTGCCACTGACGGTGCTGTTGGTGAGGGTTAAATCTTCATCGTTAAAAATTCCCCCGCCATCGCCTGAGACATTCCCGCCACTAACGGTTAAGCCGTCGAGGGTAACAGTCACTTCATTGGCGTTATCCCCATCATCAATATTAAAGATGCGGAAGTCAACGGTCGCGTCACTTGCCCGTTCTACCGTGACATCAGGGCTGCCATCATCATCGAAGTCGCCATCTATGGTTAAACCTTTGTCAATGACTAATTCCTCTAATGTTTCATCAAGGGTAATGGTGTTAATCCCATCAGCAAAGGTAATTGTTCCCCCAGGCGCGATCGATTCGATCGCATCTCGTAAACTGATTCCATCTCCTGCTTCAAGACCATCATTTTCATCGGTTTCAGTATTCACTTCCAATGCAAACGGAAGCAATTCCAATGCTCCAATATCCACTGTATTGTTGAAAATTCGATCGAATCCTGTTCCCCGTTGGTCAAAGTCAACACCAGCAGGAATCGAGTTATTATCTCCAGCATCAATTGCGGGTGAACCAGCTAACAGCGCGATCGTCTGTGTGGGGCCGCCATTGTCTTGTAATCCTGCAGGATCAAGGAGGGGGTCTTGTCCAGTGATATTGTTGGTATTAGTGCCATTGATTTGGTCAGCATTATTCTCAATGAGGCTGTAACTGGCGTTGATTGTTCCCAAAGTGCTACCTTGCTCATTATAGAGGTCGCCCCCTTCTGCTCCGTTGGTGAGGTTATCAGCAACAATGCTGTTAGAGAGGGTAACAGTGTCGTCGCCCCCATCATCATTCCAAATCCCCCCGCCATTGTCCGCTGCCGAATTGCCACTGATGGCACTGTTGGTGACATTGGCCGTGCCATAGAATGTGTGAATGCCAAAAGAGCGTGTGCCACCGTAGTTATAAATCCCCCCGCCATCATTAGCCGAATTGCCACTGACGGTGCTGTTGTTGACATTGGCTGTGCCTAAGTTATAAATCCCCCCGCCACTACCAGTTGCCGAATTGCCACTGACGGTGCTGTTGGTGACATTGGCTGTGCCATAGAAGCGGTTATAAATCCCCCCGCCACTACCAGTTGCCGAATTGCCACTGATGGTACTGTTGGTGACATTGGCCGTGCCATAGAATGTGTAAGTGCCAAAAAGGACAGAGCGTGTGCCACCGTAGTTATAAATCCCCCCGCCATCATCAGCAGAATTGCCACTGACGGTGCTGTTGGTGACATTGGCTGTGCCAAAGTTTTCAATCCCCCCGCCAGAATTAGGAGCAGAATTGCCACTGACGGTGCTGTTGGTGACATTGGCTGTGCCCAAGAAGTTAGAAATCCCCCCGCCATCATCAGCAGAATTGCCACTGACGGTGCTGTTGGTGACATTGGCTGTGCCCAAGTTATTATAAATTCCCCCGCCATCATCAGTTGCCGAATTGCCACTGACGGTGCTGTTGGTG
Source organism: Dactylococcopsis salina PCC 8305 (assembly GCF_000317615.1). GTDB lineage: Bacteria > Cyanobacteriota > Cyanobacteriia > Cyanobacteriales > Rubidibacteraceae > Halothece > Halothece salina. The sequence goes on from NC_019780.1 coordinate 2,636,219, forward strand.
ACATTGGCTGTGCCATTGAGGCCGTTATAAATCCCCCCGCCATTATTAGCAGCCGAATTGCCACTGACGGTGCTGTTGGTGACATTGGCTGTGCCAAAGTTAGAAATCCCCCCGCCATCATCAGTTGCCGAATTGCCACTGACGGTGCTGTTGATGAGAGTTAAATCTTCAAAGTTATAAATTCCCCCGCCATCAAGGTTATAAATTCCCACGCCATCGCCTGAGACAGTCCCGCCACTAATGGTTAAGCCGTCGAGGGTAACAGTTACTTCATTGGCATTATTCCCATCATTAATATTGAAGATGCCGAAGTCAACGGTCGCGTCACTTGCTCGTTGCACCGTGACATCAGGGCTTCCATCATCATCAAGATCGCCGTCAATGGTTAAACCTTTGTCAATGACTAACTCCCCTAATGTTTCATTGAGGGTAATCGTGTTAATTTCGTCAGCAAAGGTAATTGTTCCCCCTGGCGCGATCGAATCGATCGCATCTCGTAAACTGATTCCATCTCCTGCTTCAAGACCATCATTTTCATCGGTTTCAGTATTCACTTCCAATGCAAACGGAAGCAATTCCAATGCTCCAATATCCACTGTATTGTTGAAAATTCGATCGAAGCCGTCTGCCCGTTGGTCAAAGTCAACACCAGCAGGAATCGAGTTATTATCTCCAGCATCAATTGCGGGTGAACCAGCTAACAGCGCGATCGTCTGTGTGGGGCCGCCATTGTCTTGTAATCCTGCAGGATCAAGGAGGGGGTCTTGTCCACTGATATTGTTGGTATTAGTGCCATTAATTTGGTCAGCATTATTCTCAATGAGGCTGTAACTGGCGTTGATTGTTCCCAAAGTGCTACCTTGCTCATTATAGAGGTCGCCTCCTTCTGCTCCGTTGGTGAGGTTATCAGCAACAATGCTGTTAGAGAGGGTAACAGTGTAGTCCCCGCCATCATCATTCCAAATCCCCCCGCCATTGTCCGCTGCCGAATTGCCACTGACGGTGCTGTTGGTGACATTGGCTGTGCCAAAGTTATCAATCCCCCCGCCATGACCATCAGCCGAATTGCCACTGACGGTGCTGTTGCTCACATTGGCTGTGCCATTATAGTTAAAAATCCCCCCGCCATCAAATCCTGCCGAATTGCCACTGACGGTGCTGTTGGTGACATTGGCTGTACCAAAAGCGTTAGTAATCCCCCCGCCATCAAATCCTGCCGAATTGCCACTGACGGTGCTGTTGGTGACATTGGCTGTACCAAAAGCGTTAGTAATCCCCCCGCCATCAAATCCTGCCGAATTGCCACTGACGGTGCTGTTGGTGACATTGGCTGTGCCATTGTTAAAAATCCCCCCGCCATCATCAGTTGCCGAATTGTCACTGACGGTGCTGTTGGTGACATTGGCTGTGCCATAGTAGTTATAAATTCCCCCGCCATCATCAGCCGAATTGCCACTGACGGTGCTGTTGGTGACATTGGCTTCGCCTTTGTTATAAATCCCCCCGCCATCATTAGTTGCATAATTGCCACTGACGGTGCTGTTGGTGACATTGACGGTGCTGTTGGTGAAATTGGCTATGTCTCGGTTATAAATTCCCCCGCCATCATCAGCCGAATTGCCACTGACGGTGCTGTTGATGAGAGTTAAATCTTCACCACTGTTATAAATTCCCCCACCAGAGCCTGAGACAGTCCCGCCACTAATGGTTAAACCATCGAGGGTAACATCTCGAATATGAATCTTAAAGATGCGGAACTCAGCAGTCGCGTTACTTGCCCGTCGCACAGTGACATCAGGGCTGCCATCATCATCGAGGTCGCCATCTATGGTTAAACTTTGGTTAATGACTAATTCCCCCAATGCTTCATCAAGGGTAATGGTGTTAATCCCATTAGCAAAGGTAATTGTACCTCCAAACGCGATCCGGCTGATCGCATCTCGTAAGCTCACATCCCCATCTACAACCTTGCCATCGGCTTCATCAGTTTCAGTATCCACAGTGAGAGTCGCTTGCTCGATGATGATTTCTTCCCCATCAACAACAATTGTGCTGAAGTCATCCTCTTGACGCAAACCTGCTAATTTTTCTTCGCTGAGAGGTTTTCCTCGTACTAACGCCGAGAAAATTGCTCCTTCATCCCCAGCGCTGTCTGTGGTATTGAGGAAAGCATCAACAGCATGACCCACCTCTTCTAAAAACACCGCGGTGGTAACTTCTAGGGAAAAACCCTCTAACGCACTGGATAAATAAATCGTATTTGTTGCACTGGCATAAGCTCCCAACGCCCCATTTAATGCCGAACTGGGCAACACTTCCATCCCTAGTTCGTCTAAAAACGTCCCATCAGTGAGCATTGCTTGTAAAGTTTCCGCGGTCTCGATTTCGTAATCAGTTCCGAAAGCGGTTTCTAATCCTGAAAAAAACTGCTTACTTTGGGCAAACTCATTGAGGAGTGTCCCCCCATTGACCATTAACGCTTCGATTAAATCATTCATGACTTGGCTTCTCCCATATTTTGAAACGCCCCACTAAGGGAGACCTCAAAGAGTATGGCTTTGATCCAGCCGTAATGCGCTTCAAAGGTCTGCCTGCGTCTGGCAATTAAACTAATAAGTTTGACTTATTAACTTTCAAAGACACACTTACTATATCGAGATTGAACTGTCGTGTCAATTTTGTAACGTACTCTTAACAACACCACAGAGGCAATTTTTAACATAAGTTAAAATAACGTAAATCACAAATTCAGTAGATGGAAAACTTTTTGTGCAATAGTCAATGCTAATTGATAAATCGGTAAAATCTCTGCTTTACTTAAGTACATAAATATTTTGATAGAGTATAGGTAAACGTTTCTCCAGTGGAATCAGTGGTGCTGAACGTTCCCACCGTGCTGTTAGTGGGAACATTTTCATCGATCGAAGTGCTACTAAGATTAATGTCAGTCGTGACTGAATCCAAAAAATCACTAAAACCACTGACACTATAACTCCCTGATCCTCCTCGTCCAAGAGTTGTTCCTCCTAGGGGCGCACCACCGACAAAAATTCGTAAGGTATTGGCTTCGATAATTTGGTCAGTGAGAGTCGCTCGGTTTCCTGTGCCAGGATGGGTAAAAACCATATCCCAAGTATTTACACTTAAATTACTGGGGTCGATCGATGCTAAGTCATCTCCCAAACGAGCAGCGATCTCATTAATGGTTTCTTCAAAAACATCTTTCTTCTCTTGGGTGTCAAAAAAGTTATTCGTGTCATAGGTGTAGTCCACATCAATGATCAAATTTTCCTCATTAGCCACGTTCATTACTTCAGAGTTCCATTGCCAAATGGCTTGATCATTTGAATTTGAGTAATCTAAAGGTAATTTTGGCTTCTGAATCATCAAAAAAACTGATGGTTAATTGCAATTTATCTAGATATTTTCAATGATTACAGATTGTCGCCTTAACGGGAAAATAAAAGGTGTAACCGTTTGAGTATTTTATATTGCAATGATCCACTTCTCCTTACTCGCCGACGCAAGCACCCGCATTGAAAGAGCCTTAAAATATGTGGAAATCTCAAAAGATGCTATGACGCGACTACAAGCGCCGAAAGCAAGTGTGACGGTTTCGATTCCCTTGCGTCTTGATGATGGTTCACTACAACTGTTTAAAGGATATCGGGTTCGCTATGATGACACACGCGGACCTGGAAAAGGAGGGATTCGCTATCATCCCCACGTTTCGATCGATGAGGTGGAATCCTTAGCCTTTTGGATGACATTTAAGTGTGCTTTGTTAAATCTGCCTTATGGTGGCGCAAAAGGTGGGATTACCGTTGAGGCGAAAACCCTTTCTCGATCGGAATTAGAACGACTCAGCCGAGGCTATATTAGCGCGATCGCGGACTTTATTGGTCCCGATGTGGATATTCTCGCCCCAGATATGTACACCAACGCCACGATTATGGGATGGATGATGGATCAATACAGTATCATCCAACGTCGCATTACTCCTAGTGTTGTTACGGGAAAACCGATCAGCATGGGAGGAAGTCAAGGAAGAGAAACCGCCACCTCTGTGGGAGCATTTCAAGTCATTAACACCCTTTTAGAGAAGTTTGATCAATCTCCCCAAAAAACCACTGTAGCGGTGCAGGGATTTGGCAATGTTGGGGCAATGTTAGCACAACTGCTGTCACAAGTGGGGTATCGAGTGGTTGCGATCAGTGACTCACAAGGAGGGATTTATGCTTCACAAGGTCTAGATATTCCTAGCATCCGTCGTTATAAAATGAGCAGTCGCAATCTACAAGCGGTTTACTGTGAAAGTAGCGTCTGTAATATTGTTGAACATGAAGTGATCACTAATGCTGATTTATTGGCGTTGGATGTGGATGTTTTAATTCCTGCAGCTTTGGAAAATCAAATTACTGCTGATAACGCCCAGCAGATACAAGCCAAATATATCTTTGAAGTGGCAAATGGACCCGTTACCTCGCAAGCAGATCAGATTTTAGAACAGAAGGGAATTTATGTGTTTCCTGATATCTTAGTTAACGCGGGTGGAGTGACCGTCAGTTATTTTGAATGGGTGCAAAATCGCAGTGGGTTGTATTGGACGGGAGAAGAGGTGAATCAGCGACTAAAAGAACGGATTACAGTAGAAACTGAGAAAACATGGTCGATCGCGCAGGAATTTGGCGTTTCCATGCGAACCGCTGCATATATCCACGCTTTAAGACGTTTAGGGGAAGCGATGGATGCAAAAGGAACAGGGGCTGACAACAAAAAATAAATTCTCTTTTCCTAGATTCGATATATTTTAAGCTAAAAATTGATCAATAAATTCGAGAGGAGTTAAACATTTAAATGTAGCAATCGCTTTAATTAATTCTCGGTTAGAAGATATAAAATAATCTGATTCTCCTAACTTTGCTGTTAAATAAATCTCTATATCTTCGTTAGGAATTTGATCATCAATTATAATTTTTTCTAATTCTTGTTTCCACTCAAGACTGTAGTTTACATAATGAAAATTTAAATGCGACCAAATTAAGCCAATTGCAAAGCCTGCTTGATCTTTATTCCATAAGTATTTTCCTACCCGTCTAACTTGATCGATAATCTCATCTGATAAAACGATTTCTGCTGTTACTGTAGCTGTTGAGTTATCAAAGTAACCAATTGCCCTTAAAATTTCCGCTTCTGGAGAATTTATGTCTTGAATGCCAATGATATAAACATTTGTATCGAGACACAAACGCTTCAGTTTAGCTATCATTAGCCTCTTCCTTTTTCCTCTAGTTTTTCTAGTTTAACCTGATGAATTAAATCCATAATTTTCTCTCGCGAGTTATAACCTTTTTCCTCGGCAAGTTTTCGCATTTCGTTAAATTGATCGGGTTCGTTTTTTGCCACAATTACGAGATCAACTTCCCCATCGCTTAAATTTTTCGGTACAACCGCGCTTAATTTGCCTTTTTCAATTTTTCCTGTTGTTTGTATGATTTTCATCTTCTTCTCTCTCATTCTTTTAATTTTTAATCGTAATACCATTTTGATAAATTTGCGCTACATTGTAGGGTTTGCCTCGCCCACCCTCAGGTAACTTTGCGCTTATTACTGTAACTTTACTTTTCCAAAATGGTATAACTCTAACAAATGAGAGGCAAGCCAGACATCCTAATCGCGCCCTCATTATTTTTCTCTGCTCAAAGTCTGCGTATCCCAGATAGAAGATTGCGCCATATTCTCTCTTTTTGAGGAAAGTAAAAAGAGGGGTAAGAGTGAAAGTTCTTCACCCCTAACCCCGATAAATTTATGATTGAGGTTCAAAATCCAAGGCAGCGGAGTTCATACAGTAGCGTTTGCCAGTGGGCGCTGGGCCATCATCGAACACATGACCCAAATGAGCATCACAAGCGGAACATAAAACCTCAGTGCGAGTCATAAATAGGCTTCGATCGCTCTCATAATCGACTTTATCATCTTCCACAGGTGCGTAGAAACTGGGCCAACCCGTACCCGAATCATATTTCGTTTCAGAAGTAAACAACGGTTGACCACAACAGATACATTTATAAGTTCCCGGTTCTTTGTTATCGTGATATTTCCCTGTAAATGCGCGTTCTGTTCCTTTCTGGCGAGTGACGCGAAACTGTTCTGGTGTCAGTTGTTGTTTCCACTCTTGCTCAGATTTTTTGACCTTTTCCACCATGATTTTAATTAATAATTCTTAACGTCTTTACCTTTAGTGTAACGTTTCTACTTGTCTTCTCCACACCACCCAAGCTACTCTCTGATTGGTGTTGGGTTTCGTAAACTTCACCCAACCTACTCTCTGATTGGTGTTGGGTTTCGTAAACTTCACCCAACCTACTCTCTGATTGGTGTTGGGTTTCGTAAACTTCACCCAACCTACTCTCTGATTGGTGTTGGGTTTCATCTTCTCCACACCACCCACCCCAGACATCAAAAAACCACCTACCGAGGGAAAGCAGGTGGATGGAAATTTAGCATTTAAGAGACGATCGGGCTTATTTAAATCCCACAGCCGCTTGCCAAACAAACGCCAACAGTAAAAAAAATACAGGGATTAAGGGGAGAACATCAACTAACGGATCGAAAATCGAATAGGCTTCGGGGAGTTTTGCAAACAAGAATGTTGCTTCCATTTTTATGATTCCTTACCAACACAGTTTCTTAAAATATCGCTACCAATTTTAACATGATTAACGCCACCATTTATCGCAACCAATGACCAAATTCCGCAAGAAATCGATCGTGCAAAATGGCAGTGCGGATGCGTTCCGTAAAACGGATTAATTCTGTAACGTTATGTAAAGAAATTAAGAGATAGCCCAACATTTCCCGCGATCGAATCAAATGGCTGAGATAGGCGCGAGAAAAGGTCTTACAGCAATAACAAGGACAACAGTCGTCTAGGGGGGTAAAATCCTCTCGAAAGCGTGCATTCTTCAAATTCCAGCGTTCTCCTTGCACTAAAGCACTACCATGTCGCCCTAAACGAGTGGGAATCACACAGTCAAATAAATCAACCCCTTGCGCGATCGCGTTCACCATTTCCGAGTAAGTTCCTACGCCCATCAAATACCGAGGCTTTTCCTGGGGTAATAAAGGCGCTGTCACCGCCACAATCTGATTAATTAACGTTCCAGGTTCCCCCACACTCACCCCACCAATGGCATAACCAGGTAAATCGAACTCAACTAACCGTTTGGCGGCTTGTCTCCGTAAATCCTCATAAACCCCGCCTTGGACAATGCCAAACAACGCTTGACTTTCCGAACGATCATGAGCTTGAATACAGCGTTCTAACCAGCGTTCTGTGCGCTCCGTCGCTAATAATACCGCATCATAATCAGCAGGATAAGGCGGACATTCATCAAACGCCATAATCACATCCGCACCGAGTGCATTTTGTACCTGTATCGCTTTTTCGGGAGTAAAGTCAATGATGCGACCATCACGCGGCGATCGAAACGTCACTCCTTCCTCACTAATCTTCCGTAACTCACTGAGACTAAAAACCTGAAAACCGCCAGAATCGGTTAAAATCGGCTGTTTCCAGCCCATAAACTTATGCAACCCTCCCGCTTGTTTAATAATCTCCTCTCCAGGTTGCAAATGAAGATGATAAGTATTCGCCAGAATCATCTGTGCTTGCGCCGCTTCTAGTTGCGCGGGTGTTAATCCTTTGACCGTTGCGATCGTTCCCACCGGCATAAAACGAGGCGTTTCCACCTTACCATGAGGGGTTTCAAAAATCCCAGCACGAGCTTGAGTCTGGCGACAATTCCGTTCACAATAAAACTTAAAAGAAATACTCGTCATCCTCTTCATCTAATTGGACATCATGGCGCGCAGAAAGAACATCTGTCACCATTGCTTCTAGCGTCGCTTGGTCTAAATTAGAGTTCGCTTCGTGATAATTTAGCGGATTCGTCAGAGGAGATAAACGCAAAGTGCGCTGTTCATGGATTAGATCAAAATAGGTTTCCCCTTGGGGAGTGGTTTGTAACTGGAGATAATCAAAACTAAATAAATTAACATAAATCGTTTGATTAGCAATTAAAGTCGCTTGTGATACATCGTCAAAAACTTCGACAATATATCCCTCTCCTTCACCACTACATTCTCCATCTAGATAATGAAAGTAACGCACATGACCTAAATCATTTAACAAGCGATACATATCTTCCTTGTTGACAATTATGCCATTATCAATGATACAGGGAGCGAGGAGTTGTGAAAATGGTTTTTGATTACTCATTGTTAGTCTCGATTCTAAATTAGCTGAAAGGTTAAGTTTTAGGGTGTTCTAGGGAAAAATGATGACAACTGACACTTCCGTTTCGATCTAACATGATTCTGGATTTTCAGCGAGTTTAAATCTTGATGAAGTCATATTAGATGACGATACAAACTTGAAGTCAAAAAGGCATGGGGTAAAATTAAGCTGTTGCCTCCTAATAGGCTATTTACTGGACATTGTTGAACTTTTATTGAGAAGAGAGATAGGTGCAGTCTCTCTTCAATTCCCACATAATGAGATACTTCCCTGCACGGAGTAAAGTGTGCCTCGTCAATGTTATCTAGGCTTTTTAGGCTAATAGCACTGGTATTCTAGAATCACTTGAACCTGTTTAACTATTAGCGACAGAGCGAAGGGCTGGCTTGCACCCCAAGGTGTCATGACCTAAATAACGTAGCCTACGGAAGGCTTAGACTGGACTAACCGGACGGGATCAACACGAATGCTAACTATTGTCCAGCGATTTGGTTAGTCACAAAGCATTGAATACAAACTCAATCTTTGCCGGCTACGTCACAATGTTAGCCCAAGTTTTTATTTCTGTTTACCTTAACTATGAAAAAATTTATAAGTTTCTGCCACTTCATCCTACAATCTTGGTGGGGTGCGGTTGCGTTTTACACAATTCTACCGTTACCAACATCTTGGTCGCTTCAGTTAGGACAAATTGCTCGTTTTGCTCCTCTGATTGGTATTTTAATCGGTAGTCTTTTGGCGTTGGGAGATTGGGGGTTGAGTCTCTGTGGTGTACCAATTTTAACTCGTTCCGCATTGATTATTACCAGTGGAGTTGCTTTAACTGGAGGGTTACATCTCGATGGCGTGATTGATACCGCCGATGGGTTAGCAGTGCTTGATCCAGAAAAACGGTTAACAGTAATGAAGGATAGCACAACTGGAGCGTTTGGGGTGATGGCTGCGGTAATTGTTTTGGGGTTGAAAGTTGTGGCGTTGAGTGAGATTGAAAATTATCGTGGGTTAATTTTAATTTTAATGTTCGGTTGGGGACGATGGGCGCAAGTGAGCGCGATCGCATTTTATCCTTATTTAAAAGCAGAAGGAAAAGGAAGTTTTCATAAAGAGTCTTTTCAGTTTCCCCAAGATTTATTATTGGGGTGGAGTGTTTTAAGTTTAATTTCGCTTCTCGGTTTTCTTTATTTTAACTTAGGTATTTGGGTTTTAATTCCCTCCCTTTTTGGGACAATAATTCCCCTTTTAGTTAGTGCTTGGTTTCAGCAAAAATTAGGCGGACATACAGGAGACACCTATGGCGCAGTTGTGGAATGGACGGAGGCGTTTTATTTATGTGTTTTAACTATTTTATAATGTAGAATTTCCCCTTTATATTATTCCCCCCTTATTAAGGGCAGGGCTGTTTCATTCTCGGTGTTAAAATCGAAAGCGATCGCCTGAACCTCTTACGGTACGTTCGATCGAGACGTTTTTCCTACTTTTTGGCTTTTTCATAAGAAAAAAGAGTCCTGAAATCTCCCCCATCTCCCTTGTCTCCCTTGTCTCCCCCATCTCCCTACCTCCCTTAATTTTAAAAGAATGAAACAGCCCTGCCTTATTAAGGGGGGTTAGGGGGGATCAAATGTAACACCACTTTTTGAAAATGGTATCATTTAGCATGACTAAATTAACCAAATTTAACTATTTACTATTTAATTTGTCTATGGAAACAACAACTGCTTATATTCCTGAATTATTAGAAACGATTAATCCCGTGTATCTCAATACCAAACCCAATTATCAAATTAAAAATAAAACTATTAAATTTATAGACTTATTTGCGGGTATTGGTGGCATGAGATTAGGATTTTCTTCTCCTAATAGTCAATGCGTTTTTTCTTCAGAATGGGATATTCACGCACAAAAAACATATTACGCTAACTTTAAGGAAACTCCAGCAGGAGATATTACGACCATCCCTCCTCAAGACATTCCAGACCATGATATCTTACTCGGTGGGTTTCCCTGTCAACCCTTTAGTAGTATTGGTAAACGGGAAGGATTTTTACATCAAACTCAAGGCACACTGTTTTATTCCATCGCTAAAATTCTTGAAGCAAAACAACCGCTTTGTTTTTTATTGGAGAATGTTCCGGGTTTAGTTAATCATCAAAAAGGAAAGACTTTTTCCGTGATTCTTAAGACGTTGGATGAACTTAATTATGATGTGCGTTATGCGATTTTGGATGCAGGTGATTTTAATTTACCTCAACGACGAGAAAGAATTTATATTGTTGGTTTTAAGCGAGATTATCTCAAGCAAAGAATAGATTTTAAATTCCCTAAAGGAAAAGCCAATCAAGTTTTTATTAATCAGTTTTTAGAGGAAGGGGTTTCAGGTTATTCGATTTCTAAGCATTTGCAAAATACCTATTTGTTTAAGAAAAGTGATGGTAAACCCCAAATTGTTGATCAAGAATCTGAAGTCAAGGTAAAAACATTAGTTTCTACTTACCATAAAATTCAACGTCTGACAGGAACATTTGTTCGAGATGGAGAAACAGGAATTAGATTATTGAGTGAACGAGAATGTAAGGCAATTATGGGATTTCCAGACTCATTTATTTTTCCTGTATCACGGACGCAAATGTATCGTCAATTAGGAAATTCTGTGGCGGTTAATGTGGTTCGTTCGATCGCGCAAAAAATTTATTTTGCTTTGGAAAAATTAGTCTTCTGTCAACAATAATTGTTCGGCTTTAGAGGATAGGTTTGATCTTCCACTTGCACCCATTCCCATTGAGTTGGGTAATTTTTGAGAGGTTTTGATTAAATAATCGTCAATAACTTCTTCAATGAGTTCGGAAATCGAGTTACCTCTTTTTTTTGCTAATTCTTGAAGACTTGCCTCAATTTCTTCTGGTAAATAAATAGTGGTTTGTTTCATAGAATATATATTTTTTTGGGGACTCTGTCGGAATATAATACTATAGCGATCCCATATCATTTGTAAAAAGTTGACTCACGAAAGCCCCCCAGAATTGGGCCGGAGCGAAGGTGAGGATTTGGGGGGCAAATCATTTACAATTCATTTAGGATTGCTATATGTTATACCATTTTTAATAATTGGCGCTACAGTATCGACTACTTAAGCCCCCCAACCCCCCAAGTTTGGGGGGCTTAAATGTAACTTGACTTTTCCAAAATGGTATTAATATCTCCCCTGTCCAGATTTTCCAAGTGTATGTTAGGATACGCAAATAAGCTGGGGGTGCCTGGGTCCTAAAGCAGGCTGAGATTACACCCCGAGAACCTGAGATCGGTTAGCACCGACGTAGGAAAGCTGTTATTAAAGGAAAAATACAATATGCGAACGGAATGGATCGCCCAACGGCGCGGAGAAAGCAATGTTACCCAAATGCACTATGCGCGTCAAGGGAAAATTACCGAAGAAATGCGCCATGTCGCTAAACGCGAAAACCTATCCCCAGAGTTAATTCGGGATGAAGTCGCCAGAGGACGGATGATTATTCCCGCTAATACTAATCATCCTAGTCTCGAACCGATGGCGATCGGGATCGCATCAAAATGTAAGGTGAACGCGAACATTGGTGCGTCTCCCAACTCTTCCAACATTGATGAGGAAGTGGATAAATTAAAACTCGCGGTAAAATACGGCGCCGACACCGTAATGGACTTATCCACTGGCGGCGGAAACCTTGATGAGATTCGCAGCGCGATTATTCAAGCGTCATCCGTCCCCATCGGCACAGTTCCAGTTTATCAGGCTTTAGAAAGTGTTCATGGCAATGTGGAAAACCTCACTCCCGATGACTTCTTAGATGTCATTGAAAAACACGCCAAACAGGGGGTTGATTATCAAACCATCCACGCGGGATTATTGATTGAGTATCTTCCTCTGGTGAAAAATCGCATCACAGGGATTGTTTCTCGTGGTGGCGGAACACTGGCAAAATGGATGTTACATCATCATAAACAAAATCCTCTCTATACTCACTTTGACGACATCATCGAAATTTTCAAGAAATATGATGTTTCCTTCAGTTTAGGGGATTCCTTGCGTCCGGGTTGCACCCATGATGCGTCTGATGAAGCGCAGTTATCCGAGTTAAAAACGCTGGGTGAACTCACTCGCCGTGCTTGGGAACATGATGTACAAGTGATGGTAGAGGGTCCTGGTCATGTGCCAATGGATCAGATTGAGTTTAATGTCAAAAAACAGATGGAAGAGTGTAGCGAAGCACCTTTCTATGTGTTGGGACCCCTTGTCACCGATATCGCTCCCGGTTATGATCATATTACATCCGCGATCGGAGCGGCGATGGCAGGCTGGCACGGGACAGCGATGTTGTGCTACGTTACCCCGAAAGAGCATTTAGGTTTACCGAATGCAGAAGACGTGCGAGAAGGGCTAATTGCCTATAAAATCGCAGCCCACGCGGCGGATATCGCCCGTCATCGTCCGGGGGCGCGCGATCGAGATGATGAACTGTCAGAGGCACGGTATAATTTTGACTGGAATCGTCAGTTTGCCTTGTCTTTAGACCCCGATCGAGCGAAAGAATACCACGACGAAACCTTACCCGCAGACATCTACAAAACCGCCGAATTTTGCTCAATGTGCGGACCGAAATTCTGTCCCATGCAAACGAAAGTAGATGCAGAAGCGCTAACCGAATTAGAGAAATTCTTAGCCAAAGAAGAAGCCGTCAGCAACGCTTAAATTCCGTTTTCAGAAAACAATTTCAGGAAAGGATTGTAAGCTAACTGTGGGGGATTCAAAACTTGATTCCTCCACTTTTTTAATGATATACCAATTAACAGTAGGTTGGGTGAAGAGTAGCGAAACCCAACATTAATTAGGGTTTGCTGAAAAAGTTAATTAGTTGGTGTAGTAAGGCAAAAGGCAAGAGGCAAGAGGCAAGAGGGTTGATTAATCGGTAAGATTTCAAAGTTTTGATGCAGGGTTTTCACTATTGAGCGTTCAATTTCCTTGCACTTTTTTGAGGGGTTAAGAACCTTAAAGCCTCATTGGGTAAGGGTTTCAGTTTTATTCAGGAAGCCCTAATTAATTTTAACCGCTCATCCGAAACTTCCCTTTAATATCCACCATACTTGGTTTCAAAGTGATATTATTTCTTGACTAAGAGTAATCCTAAATATGCTTATTACAAATAATGTGATTAATCTATTATCTAAATACAAATTTCAGTTAGAGTTTCTTTAGCTTGAAGTCTGCGTTCTTCTGGAATCACTTCAGGACAAAATCTACTGATTTTATCATCGAATAACTTAATTTCGATGCGACTAAGTGAGGAAAATAACTTTTCCAAACTTTGATCTAACTTCATCAAAGTGTTTACAATTGAGGAATGTGTACCTTGCAAATTTTGTAAGGCTTTTTCTACTGCATCTAAGTCATCATCTACTTTATCCAATAATTCTTGTAACTCGGTTTCACCATAGCACCAACCTTGCTGTTCAATAAGATCAGTCAACTTGCTAGTAACTCTCCATAAGTTGCATAGTTTCTCGACATAAGCAATTTTAACCTCCTTTCTTTGGCGGAGAACAACATTAGGGTTAGCTGTACTAAGTTCGTTGGAATATTGCTCAAACGTATTTAGATTATCTTTTAACTTGGTTGTTGCGTTCATAAAATACTCCGCTATAGTTTGATTTTTGCACCGACGAGTCTATGCTATCCTCAAGTCTTATCATAATAACATCGAGAGGCGGTTACATTTTGAAAGTATATTGGAGGAAGAGACCGAGATAGAAACGCGATCGCGCTCTCCTAATCTTAACACCTTCAAAGACCAGTCTCTCGATCTAGACCCTTTTTTATTCTGAAAACAATGACCACTCAAAAAACAACAGAAACCGTTAATATTCGTGGCGTTAACCATTATTACGAATGGGTGCGTCAACCCAGTAAAAATCACAAAAAACCTGTTTTAGTGTTTATTCATGGTTGGGGAGGTTCCGGACGTTATTGGAAAAGTACCGCCACCGCATTAAGTGATCAATTCGACTGCTTATTATATGATATCAGAGGATTTGGACGTTCTAACTTACCAGAAAATCACGCTATTTCCTTTGATATGGAAGAATATGCCGAAGACTTAGCATTACTTTTAGATCAGTTTAATTTAGAACAAGTTTATCTCAATGCTCACTCGATGGGCGCTTCTTTCGCCACTTTATTTATGACTCGTTACCCCGAAAAAGTCAAGGGAACAATTTTAACTTGTAGTGGCATTTTTGAATATAATCCGATTACATTTAAATTATTTCATTTCGCGGGAACTTATGTCGTCAAACTGCGTTTTAATTGGTTTTCTAATCTCCCGACAATGGATCGATTATTTATGGCGAGATTCCTCCATCGTCCCATCCCAGCCACAGAAAGAAAAGCCTTTTTAGAAGACTATTTATTAGCAGATGAAGCCGCCGCCGCTGGAACAATTTACACCGCCGTCAGTAAACACGCAGCCACTGTAATGCCAGAAGCATTTGCTCAGGTTTCTGTTCCCACTTTATTAGTCGCAGGGGAAAAAGATATTATTATTCCTACGAGATTAGCACGAAAAGCCGCGAGTTTAAATCCGAATCAGATTGAGTATTTCGAGTTACCGAAAACCGCTCATTTTCCCATGTTAGAAGATGCACCGAATTATTTAAATAAAATCCGACAGTTTTTAAGCAGGATTCAATAATGATTCAGCAATTGATCGCGTCTCGCTTATTTTGGTGGGGAGGGAGTTTAGTTTTTGCCAGTTTCTATAGTTTACAAGCCATAAAAAAAGCCTTTTCTTCTCAACCCATTATCCAAGATGATGCGAGACAATATTTGTTTTGGATGTTGCGGTTTTTTGATGGGGAATTATTTCCGAATGATTTGATTGCGGATTATTTCCAGTCGGTAACGCCTGATGGTTATACAACTTTGTTCCGTTTACTGAGTGGGTGGGGAGTTTCTCCTCTGCTTCTCCACAAGCTCTTACCGCTCATTTTAGCTCTTATTCTCACCAGTTACGGCTTCTTCCTGACGCTGAAAATATTTCCGCTTCCTTTCGCTGGGTTTACTGCTATGGTGTTACTCAATCAAAGTCTCTGGTTTCAAGATGACCTAGCTTCCGCAACGCCTAGAGCCTTTGTATATCCGCTATTTCTGGCGTTTCTCTATTATTTTCTCTCACGGAATTATATTGGCATACTGAGCGCGATCGGGCTGTTAGGCACTTTTTACCCACAATACATTATCCTATCAGCTTTTTTGCTGTTTGTCTCTATACTGTTAGTTTGGCGCAAAAAAATTACCGATCAAAATACTTATATTTTCCTGATTATTACAGGATTAACTTGTGTTTTAGTTTTGCTTCCGTATGCTTTAGAAACCTCTGAGTTTCAACCTGTAATTACTCGTGAACAGGCTTTAGTTTTACCAGAATTTTACCCCGATGGACGATCGAGTTTTTTCTTTCCTAACCCGATTTATTTCTGGTTATTTGCTGAACGCAGTGGGTTAATTCCAGCGCTGATGCCGCCGTTAATTTGGTTGGGGTTATTGCTTCCAATTTTGTGTCGGTTTCCCACAAAGTTTCCGTTGGTTAAGCAGTTAAAAGAAACGGGAATTTTATTACGAGTCTTACTCGCGAGTTTAATTTGTTGGTTACTGGCTCATCTGCTTTTATTTCGCTTACATCTTCCCAGTCGCTACACCGATCATAGTGGTCGGATTATGATGGCAATTGCTGGCGGAATTACAATTACAATTTTCCTCAGTGCTGGGATTAATTATTTTCGTCAAAAACAGGGGAAATGGTTACAAAAACTCTGGCGAAGTGGTGGGAGTTTGTTGTTAGTGGGAATCTTGTTTTTCTATCCGATTCTTTCCGAACGATTCCCGATGACAAATTATCGACCAGTGAGCGCGATCGAGTTGTATAATTTTTTAGAAAAGCAACCGAAAAATAGTCTAATTGCATCTTTAACCGCAGAAGCGAATTATATTCCTATGTTTGCCAAACGATCGGTTTTAGTGGCGGAGGAATACGCAATTCCTTATCATTTAGGATATTATTCTCAATTGCGCGATCGGGCTTTAGCTTTAATTACGGCTCAGTACGCGATCGAAAAAGATGTTTTAATCGAGTTTATTCAAGACTACAAAGTTGACTTTTTCCTGTTAGAAGACAGCAGTTTTACCTTAAAATATTTAGAGAGAGACTGGTTACAACAGTATCCCGAAGCAACGGAAAAAGCAGTAATGAATTTAAAGCAAGGAAAGACACCAATTTTAAGCAAATATCAAGAAAGTTGCACTGTATTTAAACATCAACAATTTACAGTCATTTCTAGTGATTGCATTTTATCGCTTTCCTCTACCCCTAACTAAATATCAAGTCTATTTTTAAAAAGGAGGAGTTACATCTTGTAGGGTGGGCATTGCCCACCCTACGGTCAATGAGAGATGGGTGTGTAAGTCTAACTGTTGGGTTTCGTTACCTCCACCCAACCTACGTTTTGATTGTAGAAACGTTTTTGGAACAACAAAAATAACTGGAAAGAATCATGGTAAAAATCATCAACCGTCAATCATTAGGAAAACAAACTGTTTACGATATCGGAGTCTAACTGTTGGGTTTCGTTACCTCCACCCAACCTACGTTTTGATTGTAGAAACGTTTTTGGAACAACAAAAATAACTGGAAAGAATCATGGTAAAAATCATCAACCGTCAATCATTAGGAAAACAAACTGTTTACGATATCGGAGTCGAAAAAGACCATAACTTTATTTTAGGAAATGGTTTAGTTGCATCCAATTGTTTCAACAAATCTCACTCCACTGCTTATGCTTATATTACTTATCAAACCGCTTATCTTAAAGCCAATTATCCTGTTGAATACATGGCGGCGTTACTCACTGCGAGTAGTAACAATACCGACAAATTAGAAAAATATCTGGATACTTGTCACCGTATGGAAATTGATGTTGAACCTCCTGACATTAATCGTTCTCATATTGATTTTACGCCAGATAATGATAAGATATTATTTGGTTTATCGGCGGTGAGAAATCTCGGACAAGGTGCAATTGAAAACATTTTGGAAGCAAGAAAAGAAGCAGGAGGACAGTTCGCTGCTTTAGCTGATCTTTGTGCAAGAATTGACTTAAATATTGTTACTCGTCGTGCCTTAGAGGCGTTAATTTCTTGCGGTGCGTTTGATAAAATTAAGGCGAATCGGAATCAACTTCTCCATGATTTAGAACCTGTTTTAAGTTGGGCGCAAAGTCGCGCAAAAGATCAAGCAAGTGGACAAACTAATCTATTTGATTTTTCCATGAATGGAGGAGAAAATGATAACACAGTTAATTACAAAGATGCGCCAACGGCATCTCCTGTGGAAGATTTAACTGCGTCGGAAAAGCTGAAACAAGAGAAAGAATTGCTTGGGTTTTATGTCTCGAATCATCCCTTGAAAGCAACTAAATCGGCGAGTGCGATGCTATCTACAATTATGTTAGGGGATAAAGAAACTCTCCCGAAGAAGAAACCCGTTAATGCGATTGTTTTAGTCAGTGAAGTGAAAAAGATTATGACGAAAAATAATGATCCGATGGCGTTTGTAAAAATTGAAGATATTTCTGGGGAAATGGAAGGGGTCGTTTTTCCCAGTTCTTATGAACGGGTTAGTGGGTATTTAGAAGAAGATGCACGGTTAATTGTGTGGGGAAAAATTGAACAGAAAGACGATCGGTTACAGATGATTATTGAAGATGCCGAACCGATCGAGCAAGTGAAAATGGTCATGGTTGATTTCAGTTTAGAACAAGCGCGCGATCGGGCGTTCCAAAATCAATTACAACAAGTTTTAAGGCAATATGTTGGGAAAAAAAATGAAGCAAAAGTCCCCGTAATCGGTCGCATTAAAGTGGGGACACAACAGCAATTAGTCAGATTTGGACAAGAATATTGGGTCAAAGATGCAGACTTAACCTCTCAAAAATTACGAGATCAAGGATTTGCAGTTGAATCAAATTGTATCTTAGGTTAGAAAAAATTCCATGATTATGGGATGATAAATTACTCTTTCTCATCAGTTGACGGAAAACTGATTTCTATGGGATCACCATAAGTAATCCCTAATGTTTTCGCGACATTGCCTTGATTAATAGCGATTTCTACCCAGCCATGACTGCCAATCAACGCCACTAAATTTTGTGGTGGACAACTACTATATGTTTTTCCACTGGAAATAACTTGGTCTTTGATGATAGCAAACCATTGTTTTCTTCTCACTTCTGTTGCAGGAATATTGGTAATTAAGTTTCCGAAGTAATCAATATATTGAACATAACCAATGATCGTTTCTTCTTGTTCTTGTGGAGAAGGGAAAGAAAAGGGAGTTAAATCTTCAGCAGAAATGCTTTCTCCTAATTCTTCAATGGGAACGCCACTGGCTAAATGTGCGCCGACAGGGGCGAAAATATCTCGTCCGTGAAAGGTACTACTGACGGTTTCAGTACGCCAATATTTCGAGTTATTTAAGATCACGACTTTTTGGGCGGGAAATTGATGTAAAACCCCACTAAATAAACCATTATCGGGACCGACTAAAAATCCATTAGGAAGCGCGATCGCGCAATTTTTACGAAGACTTCCCACCCCCGGATCAACCACAGCAATATGAACCGTATCAGGAGGAAAATAAGGAATCGCATTCATCAAACAAAAGCGTCCCGCGGTGATATTTTGTGGGGAAATTTCATGGCTTAAATCAACGATGTTAATGTTAGGATTAATGCTGGCGATTACTCCTTTCATTACGCCAACGTAAACATCTTGTAAACCAAAATCGGTGGTTAGTGTGATCATAAGTCTCGCTTCAAGGAATTGTTATTAGGGAGGGGCTACTGCTATAATAAAGGGTCTGTGGATTTTTTGAAACTGTTAAATTAACTCAAAGCTATATGTCTAGATATCGAGGTCCTCGTCTGAGAATTACACGACGTTTAGGGGATTTGCCTGGTTTAACCCGAAAAAGCCCTCGCAAAGCCTATCCCCCTGGTCAACATGGTCAAGCAAGGCGGAAACGTTCTGAATATGCGATTCGCCTAGAAGAAAAACAAAAACTGCGCTACAACTACGGTGTCACAGAAAAACAGTTGATGGGCTACATGAAAAAAGCTCGTCGCGCCACTGGTTCAACGGGAACGGCGTTACTGGAGTTCTTAGAAATGCGTCTGGATAACACGGTTTTCCGTATGGGAATGGCGGGAACAATCCCCGCAGCGCGTCAGTTGGTTAATCATGGTCACATTTTGGTAAACGGGCGAGTTATGGATATTGCTAGTTATCAATGTCGCCCTGGTGATGTGATTGCAGTGCGCGATCGCGATCGGTCTCGCCAGCTAGTAGAGCGTAATATGGAATACCCAGGACTTGCCAACCTTCCTAGTCATTTAGAATTTGACAAAAATACTTACACGGGTAAGGTCAACAGTTTGATTGAACGGGAATGGGTGGCGTTACAAGTCAACGAACTGCTGGTGGTTGAGTATTACTCCAGAAAAGTTTAAGCGCCGTGTTGTGGTGGGTTACATCAGCCTCACTCAATCAATGATAAAAGTAGGTTGGGTGGAGTTTACGAAACCCAACACCAATCACTCAATCAATGATAAAAGTAGGTTGGGTGGAGTTTACGAAACCCAACACCAATCACTCAATCAATGATAAAAGTAGGTTGGGTGGAGTTTACGAAACCCAACACCAATTATAAGCAATTACCCGAACCTGATCTAAACCGCCAAGGTATCGGGAAATCCCCCCTAACCCCCCTTTGAAAGGGGGGGAATATGTGGAGATAAAAGTAGGCCCTTGTGGAGTTTACGAAACCCAACACATCCCCCCTAACCCCCCTTTGAAAGGGGGGAATATGTGGAGCGATCGATAATTCGTTTTAAAATGCCAACGCATTCTAAATGTTTGGTTTGAGGGAACATATCTAACCCCACCATATCTTCTAGTTGGTAGGTTTCTCGACACAAAGCCTCTAAATTACGAGCAAAACTTTCAGGGCTACAACTGACATAAACTAAAAGTTGTGGCGGTGCTTTTAATATCTGTTTTAGAACTTTTTTGGGGAGTCCACTACGAGGCGGATCAACGATTAAAGCCGATTTCTCTGACGGGAGATCAACTAAAAATTCTTCTAGACGATCTTCGGTTTTGGCGCGAAAAATACGAAGATTAGAGAGGTTTAAGTTTTCTTGATTTTGTTTGGCGGCTTCTATGGCGAGAGGATGTTCTTCAATTCCGATGATTTCTTTTGCAAAAGGGGCGCTCATTATTCCAAATAAACCCATCCCACAGTAGCTTTCTACTAAAACATCAGGACTAAATTCTCGGATAGGACGCACCACTTGCTCAATTAATTTCGGTAACATGGGAGTGCTTCCTTGCCAAAACGCATGAGCAGGAACGATTAGTTGATAGGTGACATCGGTTAAAGGATGGGTTAATTCTTCGTTTAACCAGGTGATTTCTTCGGCTGAGGGATTTTCGGGTCCGACATAGGTTTCCCCGATTTTTGTTCCCCGAATTAAGACGTTGAGAATGCCTTGGCGGGTGAATTGATGAAAGTGTTCTTGACGCTGTTGTTGTAGTGCTTTATCGACACTTTCCACACAAATCGGACATTCTTCATTCCGCATCATATCCACCCCTAACACTTGCCAAAATCCAGGTTCTCCAGGTCCATGTAGTTTGATGCTGTTACGGTAACGGTAGGGGGTGGGAGAACCAATGACACCGCGTAAGGGAAGGGGATGACAGGGATGTTTTTCGTGGAAGTAGTTTTGCAGTCGTGAGGCTTTGATTTCTAGTTGTTTTCGGTAGCTGATATGTTGGAATTGACAGCCAGCGCAGGTGGTGAAATGCTGGCATTTCGGGGCGACGCGATCGATGCTGGGTTCAATAATTTCAATGGGTTTCAAGAGAAGACGACGTTTCCAATTCCGAATCACTTCTCCCCGTATGGTTTCTCCTGGGATGCTACCTGGCACTAACACGGTTTTTCCCTGTACGCTGGTTTCTCCTAAATACTTGTGATTAAACCGCTCGATCGTTACGGTTAGGGAGTCTCCCCGTTGTAATTGTTTGATGTTGATTGTGTCGTTTAATGTCACCTTTAGCTCAAAATTTGATCTCGATGAAGCAATGAGAGTTAAGTTTCGATCGCGATTGAATTACAAGGAATAATTTGTTCGATTTCTTCACCCTCTTGTTGTTGAACACAGTAAAGTTCCCAGCGCATTTGAAGATTTAACCAAAAGTCTGGACTCGTTCTAAAAAACTTTGCTAACCTTAGAGCGATTCTGGGTGTAATCGCCTCTCTGTGGTTGATTAAATCATTAATTTGTTGGTAAGGAACATGAATTGCTTTCGCTAACTCAGTTTGAGTGATTGCCATTGGTTCGAGAAACTCCTCGGAGAGGATAATGCTAGGATGTGTCGGTTGTCTATGAGTGGGAACTCTAACCATAATTTCCTGTCCTAACCACCGAAAACAAATTCGGTACTGCTCATTAAGTCTAAGACTATACCGTTCAGTTCAATTACCTTGAAACCTTTCCAATCTATTTATTCTAGAGACGTTCCATGGAACGTCTCTGCATAATTTATCGGCGTTAAACGGTTGCTAATTCGGGTTCAGGGCGTTTACTGTTGCGGATTCCCTCGATCGCGCTGGCGTAATCGTCGGCTTTAAATACCGCAGAACCAGCAACGATCGCATTCGCACCCGCTTCTAACACTTCCCAAGTATTATTCGCTTTCAAACCGCCATCCACTTCAATCCAGGGATCAAGTCCACGCTGATCACAGATTTTCCGTAATTGACGGATTTTTGGAGTAACACTGGAAATAAATTTCTGTCCCCCAAAGCCTGGATTCACACTCATAATAAGAACTAAGTCGCACATTTCGAGGGTGTAATCAATTAACTCCAAAGGCGTGCCAGGATTCAACACTACTCCTGCTTGTTTCCCTTCATTTTTGATTAACTGTAAGGTGCGGTGTAAATGGGGGGACGCATTGTGTTCCGCGTGGACGGAAATAATGTCAGCGCCAGCTTTGGCGAAATCAGCGACATATTTTTCTGGTTCGACAATCATTAAGTGAACATCAAGGGGTTTTTGGGTGAGAGGACGAATGGCGTTTACTACCAACGGACCGATCGTAATGTTAGGCACAAAACGCCCATCCATGACATCCACATGAATCCAATCCGCGCCAGCTTGATCCACCGCTTTAATTTCTTCTCCTAACCGACTGAAATCAGCAGATAGAATAGAAGGTGCAATAACAGTTTGTTTTTGGCTCATTTGAGCAATCCTCATTTATTTTTTATATTTAGTCGTAATTTTAACAAAAACTTCACCATTTCCCGAACGTTGAAGAACCATCACATGAAAAAAGCCATCATTACTCTCTTGGGAAGTTTTGGGGGATTAGGATTAATCACCCCTCTTCTTGCTTTAAACTACTCTGTCGGTGAAGCTGGAATCAATGCTCGTCGTCTCCATGAATCACCTTATAATTTATTGGGACGAAAAATTGCGATCGGACAAGTGGAAATTGGTAGGGCTGGGAAATTTGGTTGGGATAAAGCCGCCAATGAAAATTATCCCCTAGAGGTTGCGGAAACATTGTACCGCGATCGAGCCGCTAATCCCAATCAACACATTGATCCTCATGCGGTGATGGTTGCTACCGTGATGATTTCCCAAAAAAAAGGATTAATGGGAGTAGCACCAGAGGCAAAACTTTATAGTACCGCAGTAGGGTCATTACGTCGAGCCGGACAACCAGAAGAATGTCTTGCTTCCCAATACACTGCGATGCAAAATGGCGGTGATGTGAGAGCGATTAACTTTAGTTTCGGGGAGTCTTTAGACCGTGATCCGCGAGAGGATGCGGAATTAGATGGTGATGCGCTGCTGACTCGCTGTATTGATTGGTCGGCACGGGTGCATAATGTACTTTATGTGATTGCAGGAAATCAAGGGAAGGGAGGAATCCCGATTCCAACGGATCATTATAACGGGATTACAGTTGCCTACAGTACAAGACGTGATGGAGAATATAACAAGGTTGATTTTCCGAATCTCAGTGGTGAACCGAGGGGAATTGGTCGGCGGTTGGTGGAAAAGGAAATTAACACAGAAGGACGCACTGGGGTGAGTTTGGTTGCGCCCGGTAGTCGGATTAGCGTCTATCATCCCGATCGCGATAGAGTGAGAGTTAGTGGCAGTAGTTTCGCTGCGCCTCATGTCACGGGAACAGTAGCTTTATTACAAGAATACAGCGATCGCGCTCTCAATCGTCTTTCTCAATTAGAGGACACTTCTTTTCCTCCGCGTTGGAGTTTAGATGCGCGTCGTCACGAGGTAATGAAAGCGGTTTTGTTGAATGCGGCGAATAAAATCGAAAACCCTTCTTTAGAGATGACAAACACTCTTTACAGTAAACAAAATCGCACTTGGTTACAATCGAGAGCGTATAATGATCCGAGTTTTCCCCTTGATTTGGAAATGGGAGCGGGTCATCTCAACGCATTTCGTGCTTATCAACAGTTTAGCGCGGGACAATGGCATTCCGAGCAAAGTGTTCCGAATTTAGGTTGGAATTATGGGGAAATTAACGTTAATTCTAATCAAGATTATCACATTGCTAAACCATTAAAGGCGGGAAGTTATGCCACAATTACTTTAACTTGGGATCGGTTGGTAGAATTAAAAGACCAGAATAATAATCAACAGTTTGATCTCGGAGAAACGTTCCTCGATCGAGGTTTAAATAATCTCAATGTGTTTTTAATTTCTACGGATCACCAGTCCGAAAAAAGGGTTTGTAGTTCCGTTAGTGAAGTGGATAGTGTAGAACATATTTTTTGTAAAGTTCCCGAAACGGGAAAGTATAAAATTCAGGTTCAATTTGCGGAACAAAAGCATCGATCGAAACAATCTTACGGATTAGCCTGGTGGACAATTTCCGATTGAATTGTTTTATGAATTTGCTCTAAAAACTGTTTAACCGCTTGGGATTCTGTACTCGGAAGCGGAAACCCACCTAACATTTCTAATACCGTTTGATCCGTTTCTGTTTTCAGATTAACCAAGTCTGAATCTAACGGTTGATCATATCGCCAGAAATCTTCTACGGTTAATTTTTGAGATGGTGTCGTCTCTACATCCGCTGCGATCGAGTCCTTTTCTCCTGAAATCTCTGTCATTTCTTCACCATTTTGCTGACGAATCTTTCTGATTTCTGCGAGGATTTCCTCTCGGGTTTTCCCTCTTAATTGAAATAAAACAAAAGGGTCTTCACTGAATCGATCGGCTAATTCATAATAAACCGCAGCGATATGCTTACAAGGATTTTTCGGGTCTGGACAATTGCAACGAGAATGAACATCAGAAAGAGAAAAAGGGAATAACGTCAACCCATTCGCAATAAACACTTCCTCAATATTTTGAGGCATTTCCCCAGCTAATAATTGCGCGGAAAAAATCGCTTTTTCTGCTAAACTCTGAATAACATAACTCCAATCTTCCTCACTAAACGCATCTAGTTTAATCCAGAGAAAATAAGGCTCATCAGCACTTCCTTGAACCTGCGCTGTCACCTTTGCGCCCTCAAAATCAATGCGAAGAATATTCCCTTCTCTCGCATAATTACGACCGCGTTCTAGCCGTTTTTTAAAGCGATATTTCTCCAATAAATCGAGCCATTGTAAGACCCACCATTCTCGTTCACTCATGGTTATTTATCCTTAAGGATGAAAGTTGACTCATGGAAGCCCCCCAGAATTGGGGGGTTGGGGGGCGAAAAAAATACAAATCTTATGGGATTGCTATAAGTTTCGATATCAAAAAATCTCACTTAAATCTAAAACAAATTCTGGTAAAACATTTCTTCCTGATAGGGTTTGAGGATTATTTAACACCTCTACAGCTTCTCCCAATTGATAGATTTCTACAGTTTTTGTAGAGGGTTCAATTAACCAACCTAACTGTACCCCATTCTGCAAATATTCTGTCATCTTTGCTTGTAAGTCTTCATAGCGCAGACTTTTTAAATCGCTAGGACTGACTAACTCAATGATAAAATCAGGCGCAATCGGAGGAAATCCTTGTTTTTCCTGATCAGTTAAAGTCTCCCAACGGTCTAATCTCATCCAACTCACATCGGGACTTCTTCTTGCACCATTGGGTAAAATAAATACAGTAGAAGAATCAAAGGCTTTTCCTAATTTTGTCTGACGATTCCAAATCCCCAGATCGATATACAAATTAAAGTTTTTTTCTCCCGCCTCTCCCCCAGTGGGACTCATAACAATTAATTCTCCAGTGTTAGTCAACTCAATTTTTGCAAGTTGTTCAATTTTTGCCAGTTGTTCAAACTGTTCTGGAGTAATTCTAAATCCTTTCGGAATTGCGATCGGCATCGCCATACATTTTCTTGTTTCTACAAGGGCTTCTGCTGACATAATTATAATACCATATGATGCCTTTAAGGGTTTCCTCCTATAGCGGTTTGATAATTACCAAATTCTTTGTATTGAATAAGCATCAAAGGCGCGATCGCGACTGACTACAATTAAAGAATGATTCATTGCTTGTGCAATTAACATTCGATCAAATGGGTCTCGATGATGTAAAGGTAAGTGGCGAATCAAAGCTGTATCGCGAAAGGAAATAGGAAGTACAATAATGTCAGAATATCCAAGCTCAATGCCAATGATTTCATAATTTTGTTTTAGAGATAATTTGCCAAGGTTTAACTTAATTGCAATCTCCCATAGACTTGCAATGCTAACATATACAAAATCAGCTTGATCAATCCTCTCTCTGAGAAAGTCTGGTAAGTTTGGGTCATCTTCCGACAACCAAATAAAAGCATGAGTGTCTAAGAGAAAAGCACTCATTCCATATAATCCTGAAAACCTTCTAATGGTTCATCAAAGTCTTCTGGTAATGGTAAGACAAAAGTTCCTTTCAAAACCCCCGATCGCTGTTTTTTTTCTAAGTTTTGATCCGAGTGAGTTGTGTTTGCTTTTTTCTCCATTAAATATTCCGCATAATTTAGCAATTCAGTCTTTAAATGTTCAGGCATTTTGCTAATGGTTTGCCAGAGTTGGAGATCAGTATTCATAATTTTCCGATTGTTGCTTTTTCCATAAGTCTGGATAAGGTTATTACGTGGGTTTTATCTGTTATTTCCGTCGCGGGAAGCGCGATCGAGGATGGGGTGTTAATTTAATATATTAATGCGTAGAGACGTTCTATGGAACGCCTCTACAACAGGGGATATCTTTATAACATCGACGACGGGAGGGGAATTACATCATTCCCATGCCTCCCATGCCGCCCATGCCGCCCATACCGCCCATGCCGCCCATGCCGCCCATAGCGGCTGAGGGATCGCCACCAGCTTCTTCTTCTTGTGGTTCTTCCACAACGAGAGCCTCAGTGGTGATAATCATACCAGCGATCGAGCCTGCATTTTGCAACGCTGCCCGAATCACTTTCGCTGGGTCAATAATTCCGGCGGCAATCATATCTTCATACTCACCGGTGAGGGCATTATAACCCACATTAAACTCAGTTTCGCGGACATTTTCCACAACCACAGAGCCTTCAGCGCCAGCATTATCCGCCATTTGAGATAGGGGTGCTTCCAGTGCTTTTCCAACTAAGTCCGCGCCAATTTTTTCTTCGGGATGGGTGAGTTGATTTTTAAACTCGGCAACTTTTGCCGCGAGGTGAATTAAAGTTGTGCCACCCCCTGGCACAATGCCTTCTTCTACCGCTGCTTGAGTGGCATTGAGTGCGTCTTCAATTCGCAGTTTACGATCTTTCAGTTCGGTTTCAGTGGCAGCACCGACTTTAATCACAGCGACACCGCCAGCAAGTTTGGCGATACGTTCTTGTAATTTTTCCTTGTCATATTCGGAATCGGTTTCCGCGAGTTGCTTCCGAATTTGATTTACCCGTTTCTCAACATCATTTTTGTTCTCGCCGTTGGAAACAATAACCGTGCTGTCTTTATTGATGGTGACACGCCGCGCTGTTCCCAACATATCGAGGGAAACCGAATCAATGGTTAACCCCACATCTTCGGAAACTAATTGTCCTCCCGTGAGAACGGCAATGTCTTGTAACATTTGTTTACGACGATCGCCGAAACCAGGGGCTTTAATCGCTGAGACATTCAGCACACCGCGAGCTTTGTTCACAACAAGGGTCGCCAGTGCTTCGCCTTCAATGTCTTCTGCGATCACTAATAAGGGTTGTCCTTCTCGCGCCACTTGTTCTAAAACGGGAACTAAATCTTGGATGGCGCTGATTTTCTTGTCGGTGATGAGAATACGGGGGTTTTCAAACTCAACAATTTGTCGCTCTTGGTCGGTGATAAAGTAGGGGGAAAGATAGCCTCGATCGATTTCCATCCCCTCAACGACATCCAATTCTGTGGCGAGAGATTTGGATTCCTCAACGGTAATCACTCCGTCTTTGGTCACTCTTTCCATAGCATCGGCGATCATCTTGCCGATTTCTTCATCATTTCCCGCCGAAACCGTTGCCACCTGCGCGATCGCGCTTCCTTCCACAGGTTTAGCAACATTCGCAATTTCTTCTACTAAATAGTTAACAGTTTTTTCAATACCGCGCCGAATCGCAACTGGATTTGATCCCGCCGCGACATTTTTCAATCCTTCCCGAATCATCGCTTGACCGAGAACGGTGGCTGTTGTTGTTCCATCTCCAGCCATATCATTAGTTTTAGAAGCCACCTCTAAAATCAATCGCGCACCCGTATTTTCGAGAGGGTCTTCCAGTTCAATTTCTTTCGCTGCCGTAATCCCATCGTTTACAATTTGAGGATTACCATATTGTTTTTCTAATAAAACATTGCGTCCTTTGGGACCGAGAGTAATACGAATTGCATCAGCGAGAGCATTTACCCCTCTTTCTAGGGAACGTCTTGCCTTTTCGTTAAAAGTTACAATCTTAGCCATTGCGTTATCTTCTTAATCTTTGTCGTCCATCAATAGACAATTTAGCACTCTCCGTCAACGAGTGCTAAGTCATGGGAGAGTAGGGATATCCGAACAGTCTCGGTTGAATCAATAGAGAGTTGTAGGTTGGGTGGAGGAGACGAAACCCAACACCAATCAGTGACCAGTAGTTGTAGGTTGGGTGGAGAAGACGAAACCCAACACCAATCAGTGACCAGTAGTTGTAGTTGTAGGTTGGGTGGAGGAGACGAAACCCAACACCAATCAGTGACCAGTAGTTGTAGGTTGGGTGGAGGAGACGAAACCCAACATCAATTCCTTTGTGGTTTGTTGTTTTGGGTTTAATTAATCATTGACCTCTGTTGGGTTACGCTCTTGGCTTCACCGAACCTACGATTCTACTGTTGGGTTACGCTCTTGGCTTCACCGAACCTACGATTTACTGTTGGGTTACGCTCTTGGCTTCACCGAACCTACGATTTACTGTTGGGTTACGCTCTTGGCTTCACCCAACCTACGATTTACTTCACCGAACCTACGATTCTACTGTTGGGTTACGCTCTTGGCTTCACCCAACCTACGATTTACTGGGTTAGACCACGAAATTAACTAATTTTCCTGGAACAACAATCACTTTCTTAATCTCTTTCCCTTCGAGATAGCGTTGCGCCGCGTCTGACTCTCGCGCATACTTTTCTAACTCCTCCCGACTCGCATTCGCGGGAACGGGAATTGTCCCTCTGGTTTTCCCTTTAATTTGAATCACTAAATTAATTTCATCAACGGTTAACGCATCTGGATCAGCTTCTAACCATTTTTGCTGATGAATTGAATCTTTATGTCCGAAAGCGTGCCACAATTCTTCTGTGATATGAGGCGCGAAGGGGGCGAGTAATTTAACCAGTGCTTCAATTCCTTCTTGATAAACAGGGGAAGTTTTACATTTTGCCTCGTTTAAGGCGTTATTCAGCTTCATTAATTCGGAAACTGCGGTATTAAATTGGTAATCTCCCGCTAAGTCCTCTGAAATGGATTTAATGGCGGTATGAATAGCGCGACGCAAGTCTTTCTCTGCTTTGGAAAGGTCAGCGTTTTGATCAATGACTTCATTTTGCTCAACAAATTCCATCACTAAACGCCACACTTTATTCAGAAAGCGAAATTGTCCCTCAACGTCGGCACTGTCCCATTCTAAATCTTTTTCGGGCGGTGCTTTAAACAAAATAAACATCCGCGCTGTATCTGCCCCATATTTGTCTAAAACCTCTAAGGGGTCAACGCCATTATATTTAGATTTGGACATCTTCTCAAAAAAGACGGACAGTTCATCACCCGTGTTGGGGTCTTTGGGATCATCTGGGTTCACTTCTTGAGAGGGGATATATTTCCCAGTTTTGGGGTTTTTGTAGGTCATTCCCTGTACCATTCCCTGAGTGAGTAACCGTTGGAAGGGTTCATCACAGTTTAATAGTCCTCTGTCTCGCAAAACTTTTGTAAAGAAGCGAGAATAAAGTAAATGCAGAATGGCGTGTTCAATTCCCCCGACATATTGATCTACGGGCATCCAATCGTTTACTTTTTCCTGATTAAATGCCTCTTCAATGTTATTAGCATCGGTGTAACGGAGGAAGTACCAAGAGGAATCAATAAAGGTGTCCATGGTGTCGGTTTCTCGTTTCGCCGCTTCACCACAAGACGGACAAGATACATTTAACCAGCTTTCCAGTTGCGTGAGGGGAGAACCACCGCGTCCAGTAAATTCTATGTCTTCTGGAAGTTCTACGGGTAAGTCTTTGTCGGGTACGGGAACAGCGCCACAACTGGGACAATGGATGATGGGAATTGGTGCGCCCCAATAGCGTTGACGGGAGATTAACCAGTCTCGGAGACGATATTGGATTCTGGCTTTTCCCCAGCCCTGTTTTTCGGCATGATCAATGATGACTTGTTTTCCTTCTACGGAGTTTAGGCCGTCAAATTGACCCGAATTAACAATTGTCCCTGCTTCAGTGTAGGCGTTTTCGAGTGTGTCGCTGACTGCTTCTCCTTCGGGAACAATCACTTGTTTGATGGGAAGCTGGTTTTGGGTGGCAAATTGGAAGTCTCGCGCATCATGTGCGGGAACGCCCATCACTGCCCCTGTTCCGTATTCGTAGAGGACATAATCGGCGATTAAAATGGGGATTTCTTCGCCTGTGAAGGGGTTAATGGCTTTGCCGCCAGTGGGGATACCGCGTTTGGGTTTGTCTTCGGCGGTGCGTTCTTGTTCGCTTTCGTTGGTGACTTCTTGAATAAAGGCTTCTACGGCTGGTTTTTGGTCGCTTGTGGTGACTTTTGGGGTGAGGGGGTGTTCGGGGGCGAGAACCACATAAGTTACGCCATAGACGGTATCGGGACGGGTGGTGAAGACTCCGATTTTATTTTCTATTCCGATGATCGGAAATTCGAGATACGCACCAACGGATTTTCCGATCCAGTTCTCTTGCATTAGTTTAACCCGATCGGGCCAGCCTGGGAGTTTTTCTAAGTCGTTGAGGAGTTCTTCTGCGTATTCTGTAATCTTGAGAAACCACTGTTTGAGGAGTTTTCGTTCAACTTTCGCCCCACTGCGCCAGGATTTTCCTTCGCCATCAACTTGTTCATTAGCGAGAACAGTTTGATCGATTGGGTCCCAGTTCACTGCGGATTCTTTCTGATAGGCTAACCCCGCTTGGAAAAACTGGAGAAATATCCATTGCGTCCATTTGTAGTAGTCTGGGGAACAGGTGGCGACTTCTCGACTCCAGTCTAGGGATAATCCCAGTTGTTGGAGTTGCTGTTTCATCTGTTGGATATTTTTCTCTGTCCATTGTGCGGGATGAATCCCGCGATCGATCGCCGCATTTTCGGCGGGTAAACCAAAGGCATCCCATCCCATCGGATGCAGTACCCGATATCCTTGCATCCGTCGCCACCGCGCCATGACATCGGTGATCACATAGTTCCGCACGTGACCCATGTGGAGATTTCCCGATGGATAGGGAAACATCGACAGTGCATAAAATTTCGGTTTGCTTTTGTCTTCTGATGCGCGATCGATCTCGGTTTCTAACCAGTTTTGTTGCCATTTCGGCTCGATTTCAGAGGGATTATATCGGGATGCACTTGCCATGATCTGCTACTATTTTCGATGAGTCCAGCATTTTCACATTTTAGAGCAAGATGGACGGTACTCGATCGAACTCCTCGGTGAACGATCGCCCCCTCACCCCCAACTCTGGGGGAAAATGATGAACATGATCAAGGTAAGATTCTCTACTCTAATTCAAAAAATATTAGAAAAATATTAAATCTAATTTCATCATTTATGCTAGGAAATTAGCCACTCAAAATTGTAATTAATCCCTGACTTGGGAAGATTCAGAAAATTAGTAAAATTGGAAAGCAAGCAACTTGAGAAAAGGTTTGCTAAACTCAACTCAAGATGACACAATGATCTGAAAACCAATTAGGAATGAATCATGGCAAAACAGTTATTGTTCTACGATCAAGTTGTTCCCGTCTCCAAAGAAAAGCATGGTAATCTGTCTGTAAAAACTGGAGATAATTATCAGTTTGCGAAACAAGCTAATGCCATTCCCATTACTTTAGGCGAATTTGCGCCAGCGACTCAAGAATATCCTTTAGTATTTGTGGAAAATCAAAACTCGCTGATGCCAGTGGTCGTGGTAGGATTACAAGCTGAACAAAATTTGTATGTCAACGATAATGGAGAATGGCAAGGAAAATATATCCCAGCTTTTGTCAGACGATATCCTTTTGTTTTTGCCCTCAGTGATGACGAGAAAACGTTTACTTTATGTGTAGATGAAAGTTTTTCTGGTTGTAACGAAAATGGTCGTGGTGAGCGCCTTTTTGATACGGAAGGAGAGGAAACTCAATATCTAAAAAATGTTCTGAATTTTCTCAAAAACTATCAAACTCAATTTCAAGCCACTGAACAATTTTCCCAAAAATTAAAAGACTTAGAACTGTTAGAACAAATGCAGATGCGGTTTGATAGCGGCGAGGATCAACCCTCTTCCTTATCGGGATTTTTTGCTGTCAATCGTGAAAAATTACAACAGTTATCAGGAGAACAGTTGGCTGAATTAATGCAGTTGGGATGGTTAGAATTAACCTATCTACACTTACATTCAATTAATAATTTTTCCAATGTTGTGGAACGGAGTAAGGAAGCAAAAACGAATTCGGGAACTGAAACATCAACGGAACAGGAATTAGCAACAGCCCAAAGTTGATGAGTATTTGTTCTTAAGTTTTTTGACTTGAAACCAGACTAATTTTTGTTAGGGGAGATCAGGGTAATGATCTCCCCATTTTCTTATTGGCTGTTGTCTTGCCAAACCGAAAATTGGACTGCTTCGAGGCAAGAGGCTTGCATGCAAGAGGCAAGAGGCAAGATGGGGAAGATGGGGAAGATGGGGAAGATGGGGAAGATGGGGAAGAAAAATTGTCTCCCTTGTCTCCCTTGTCTCCCATTTCTCCCATTTCTCCCATTTCTCCCATTTCTCCCATTTCTCCCATTTCTCCCTTGTCTCCCTTGCACCTTTTTGAGGGGTTAAGAACCTTAAAGCCTCATTGGGTAAGGGTTTCAGTTTTATTCAGGAAGCCCTATATTAGTTAATCCTTTGCCATTCAGGATTAAGACTTGCTAGTTTAGTGGCTGTGAAGTTGTTAGGTTGCAAATCATGCCCCTTGAGATTCCTGTAAGTGAAGTATCATTCTCTTCCCCTTTAACCCAAGATTTAGATGATCCCAATTCGCCATCCAAGAAGAGTTCTGCTTTAGAAAAGTGGGATTCGGAGAAATTGATTCCCCTTGATAATAGTGCGTCAGGAATTGTTTTCGTTGATTCGACGGTAAGCAATGCAGACAGTTTACTCGCTAATCTGGAAGCAGACACCGAAGTAATCTATTTGGATTCACAGGAAGATGGTGTCGAACAAATTGCCCAAGTGTTAGGGGCAAGAAATAATATTACAGGGGTGCATATCCTTTCCCATGGTGATGTGGGAACAGTGCAACTGGGAAATACGGCTTTAAGTGCGGAAACCCTCTCAGCAAAGGAAGAGACGCTACAACAGTGGGGAAATGGATTAAGCCCCAACGGGGATATTCTCTTTTATGGGTGTAATGTTGCGGATGATTCTGGAGAAGGATTCATTCAGCAGATTAGCACGTTAACTGGGGCAGATGTCGCCGCCTCTAACGATTTAACGGGAAATGATGGCGATTGGGAATTAGAAGCCGTTATCGGAGAAATTGAAACGGACATTGCCTTTACTGAGGAAAGTCAAGCAGCTTATACATCTAGTCTATTTCTAACCGATCAGGTACAACTGGACACAGAAGAAAAACAGATTAATTTTCAAACTGGCAAAAGGGAAGCCAATGATGATGAACTTTATCTCAGTGTCAATGAGAATGACTTACTAACCTACAGCTTCGATAATAGTAATTTTATTACCGATTTTAACAGCGAACAGGGACAACAGAACTTATCAATCAGCAAGTTTCAGGAAGAAAACTATCAGATCAAAGCCTCGTTTGGGTTGGGGGATGATACCCTCAGCATTGATGCGTCTCTCGCAGAAGCATTGAACAACGGTTCGGCAGTCACTAAATGGAATATTAACGCGATCGATGCGGGTTCGATCGATGCGGGTGACAAAACAAATATCATTCAATTCAGTGGCGCGGAAAATCTCTTGGGAGGAAGCGGTGAAGATCAGTTTAATCTCGCCACTAACGGAGTCGTCAACGGCAAAATTGATGGCGGTGACAACAGCAACAATGATAGCTTAACCTATGAAAACTACGATGGCGCGGTCACGGTTAATTTCGGTTTAAACCGGGCAACTGGTGTCTCTGAATTTGCTAACCTGAACAACTTTGTGGGTAGTCGCGTCACCATAAATCCTGAATTATCTACCGCAAGCACACCCACTGCAATTAAAAGCGCCGATCGGGTGCAGGTAGGAGATAGAATTTATGAAGCACAAACCGACATCGCACCAGCATTAGGATTAGATGTTGATTACACCCTCGAAGATTCGCCAAATCTAATCGCACTGGGCGATCGCGTGCAAACCGAAAACGGAAAAATTTATCAAGCCGTCGCCGTCATTGAACCGAACTCGGGAACAGTTGATTTAAGCCAGCAGGATTATAGTAACCCATCAAAATGGTTTGAGATTACCGTTGATCTCAGTGACGATCAACAAAACTACGAAAATAACGAAAACTGGCAAGAAATTACTAACCGCGTCATTGGTGATGATGTGGATACCAACTGGCAAATTGTCGGGGAAGATGAAATTGCAGTCAATGGCTTCTCCCTCAGTAACTTTAGCGACATCAGCGGCGGCTTAGGAGAAGACACCATTACCTTCCAAGACAACTCCCGCTTAACTGGTGAAATTGATGGACAAGAACAAGGGATTTTCGACTACACTACCAACAGCGCCTCACCGCAAGTGATTCCTACAGGAAGTCGAGTTCTTCTCGATGATGGTCGCATCTTTGAAGCCACCCAACCGATCGGGTTTCCGCCTTTAGGCAATAATCAAACCCAATACGAGACCACCGACACCCCACAAATTATCAAAGCAGGCGATCGCGTTCAAGTGGGGAATAACCTTTATCAAGCCAGCGAAGGGATTACCCCCGATGACTCTGGAAGCGTTAACCTCACCGCAGAAAACCAAGACTATTTCAACAATGAAAGCTGGGAACGGTTGACAATTTCCCTAGCGGATCAAGACTACGAAAACAGCGACAACTGGGAAGAAGTTATCATCACTGGCGATACGATCGACTTTTCTAATTACAACACCGCCATTGTTGCCAACTTAGAAAAGCAAACGATCATAAACAATAGCACCGATCAACCCCTCACCAGTTTCCGTAACATCGAACAGATTACCGCCACCGACAGCGATGATGATCAATTAATTGGTCCCCAAGAAAACACCCAATGGAGGCTAACCGCCAACGATCGTGGCACCGTTACTGGCATCAAGTTTAACAACTTTACCCGTCTCAAAGGAAGCGACGATAACCGAGACTGGTTTGTCTTCGACACCTTTAATCACGAATTTAACGGCACAATTAACCTCGATGGCGGGGCAAACGGAGTGGATCAGTTTGCCACCCTCGATGACAATAAAAACTATGTTCCCGCCAACCAGTCTGGAAAAGGTACAACCGATGAAATTGTTTCTGGTTTAACCATTAACTATCAGGGATTAGATGCGTTTCAAACCGCCTCATCCAATGGAAACACTCTCAACATTACAGGAACGCCCCTAGCCGATGAACTCACCCTCGCTAATGAGTCTGGAAACTTAGAAATCCGTCTTGGCAATCGTGTTACGACTCCTGATTTATCTAATGTCAGTGAAATCGCCATTGATCTCGGCGGGGGAAATGATGAAATTACCATTGCCACTGCTGGATTCACCTTTAATCAGGATTTAACCCTCAAAGCTGGACTCGGTTCTGATGAGATAAAAATCACAGAAAACCTGTTCCTCAATCAGAAAAACCTCAGCCTTGACGGGGAAACCATCACTGTTGACCCCAATGTTACCCTCTCCACGCAATCTCAAGGGCAAGCGGGAAACATCAGTCTCACTGGAAAAACCATCACTCTTGCTGATGGAGTGAGTTTGGAAGCGAAAGCAGACAACATCAGTAACAGTGGCAACATTAAAATTAGTGCTGCTGAAAGTGAAGTGCTTTCTCCCGTGAATAATTCCCCAGTAATCTTTAGCCGTAAAACGGCGACAGTCGCCATTGGCGAAGGGGTGAACATCTTCGGGGGTAAAATTGATATTACTGCCACAGCAAACGATAAAGGCTTTCTCGCCGCGTTAGGGGCTTCTAGTCTTGCTAATAACTTCCTCATTGCCCCGTTGACGAAAAAACTGTCAGGTTTAGCAGATTTAGGTTTACCCGTGAAAGTGGTTCAAAAATCCTCCACTGCTGATATTGACATTGGTGATGGTACAAATATCAAGGGAGATGGCTATGTCACCATAAAAGCAAAAGCCGTCACCAATAGTAGCGGTAAAGCGACGAATAAATTAGTCAGTGTCGGTTATACCAACGCCCAACCCACTGCTGACATTACCTTCCGAGAAGACAACGACGACGCAACAAGAACCACTGTTGAAGCAGGGGGTCCCCTCCTCGTCCATGCTGACGGAAAAGCAGTCAGCAAAATTACGACGAAAACTAACAAAAAATTAGGTGAACCCTCTTTAGCCGAGACAGCCCTATCCCTGGCGGTGTCCAATTCCGATTTAACCTCACAAGTGACTGTTCCTGCAAATGTCACCATGACGGCGGGCAAAACCGCCAACATCCTCGCTACAGGAGATAATGCTACTGATGCCAGCGCCACCTCTGGACTGTTTGCCAATGGGTTAGCGGGAATGGCGTTTGGTTTAGGTTTCTCTGATGCCGAAGTAAAAGCGGCAGTCGATGGACAGATCACTGCTAACCAAGAATCTGGGGCAGTGGTGAAAATGGAGTTTGATCCCACAGAAGATGGGGTAATTGACTTCGATCGAAACACGATTAATATGGCAAAAGCACTGGGAAATGAAACCCCAAGGGTAATTGCCCATGCCCTAAAAACAGGAGATAAGGTCAATTATAGTAACCGACGCGGTAACAGCATTGGCGGTTTAACCGATGAAAAAGATTACTTTGCCGTGGTTGACCCCAATAACCCTAATGAGATTTATCTAGCCCCAAGTTTAGCAAAAGCCAGAGAAGCGGGTAGCAAGTTACAAGCTGGGGAAACGCCACAAGTGATTAGTTTAACCAACCCCGTCAGTCAGTTGACAGGGGAAGTGGTTGATCTCGCTGCCAAAGACTTCAGTATTGCCAAAGACTTCGGTATTACTGATATTGCCCTCAATACGAAAACCTTTGACCCCGAAAGCGCCATCGAAGACAGTGCCATTAACCTCGATAACAGTGGCGGGGTGGAAGACTTAGTGACCTCCCTTGACTATTCCGTTTCTGATTTTGCGATTCACGGTTCAACCTTTGAACTAGGACAAGCGGTTCGCTACAGCAAAGGGGATGAGAGTAACACTGCCATTGGCGGGCTAGAAGATGGTCAAAATTACTACGTGGTCGCCTCTACCAATGAAAAGAATTTAGAGGGGGATAAACGTTTTGTTACCGAACAAACCATTAAACTAGCAGAAACGGAAAACAAAGCCCACGCTGGCGTATTTATTGAGTTAGACCCCAGTGTTGCCACTGGCGATAACCACAGCCTCCGCGCTTTGCACGTCCTTGATACAGGGTTAGTCACGGGGTTAGGAGTAGTAGCCGATTTAGAAAGTAGCAATGATGTTGCTTCCGAAGCTGGATTAGAAGAACAAGAAGAACAATCCTTCGACCCCAACCAGAAAACCAGTAAACTGGATAAGACGAGAAATGTCATCAACACCTCTGTTGGTAATCGTCTGTTTCAAGTGTTAACCGAAGCCTTCAGCGAAAGCACCGCCACCGAACGCGCTGAAAAACAAACAGGATCAAACTCGAAACTCAGTCTAGCGGGTTCTCTTGCCTTTTTAAATACGGATCATAAATCCTTGGCACTGGTCGGGGAATTAGATGATGAGGGGAAAGACTTTGATGAAGCCTTTGATGGTGTAGAAAACGAAACCGATACAGCCCAAGCAAAATTACAGTCGAAAGAAGATTTAGAGGTTACGGCTGATATTACTGAGTCTATGTCTCTCAGTGCGGAAAGTAGCAATGAACCTCAAGATGGCGACAAGATTAAAACGGAAAATGCTGATACCAAGAACCCACAAATTGCGGGCAGTGCGGCGGTCTTAGTTAATCTGCAAAATAATCAAGCGAAAGCCATTATTGATCCTCAAGCCCAACTGGATGCCCATCGCGCCCTCCGAGTGACCTCTGATGTGTCTTATCCCTATCTGACGCGACCCGATGAGATTATTCCCTGGACTAGTGGGGAATTTTTGGATCAATTTAAAGATGAGGGACCCGATGCCCTGTTACGGTATTTAGATTTTGGTTCAGAATTACAATCGATCTTCAATACTTGGGCAAGAAGTACCGCTAAAGCCGATGACGGGAAAGATGCCATCGCTGGGGCGGTGAACTTCTTAGATTTTGATAACAATTCTCTGGCGATCGTTCGTGAAGGGGCAAAACTCAACCAAGACACAGACTTCCGAAACCCAGCAGGGAATGAGACGGTTTCCGTAGAAGCCACCAACTATATGCAGATGCTGAATGTGACGGGGTTATTTGATTTTGGTTTACCCTCTCTCAATCTTGATGTTTTAAGTTTGGAAGCAGAAGGAGATAAGGGCAGTCTCGGTTTTTCCGGTAGTTCTGACCAACGGGGTGGCTACGGGGGCGCCCTTTACATCCAAAGTTTAGAAAATACTACTCTCGCTTTCATTGAAAGTGGGGCAAGTATTTACACTGGCGGCTTAGGCGGTGTGAATATGAAAGCAGAAGAGGCAATTTTGAATCTAGGCTTTGTCCAGTCTGGGGCAGTTGCGGGTTCTTTTGGCGTTGGCGGTTCTGTTGCCTATAGTTATCAAGAGAGTAACACCCTCGCCCATTTAGCCAGTGGCGCGATCGTCACCAGTGGCAGGATCAATGATGAATCGGTTTCTGATGAAAAGGACGTAACAGGAAGCCCTCTCACCATTTATGCGGGTAGCCTAGAAACCAATATCAACTGGGTGGGCGGTGTCGCCAAAGGTCGCAATCTCGGGTTTGGCATTTCGGTGGGAATTAATGACATTACTCGCAATACTCGCGCCATCATCGGGGAAGAAGCAGACGAGTCGGTTTCTGATGAAACTAGCACCCTGGATATTACGGGCGACATTAATGTTAAAGGTAAGGTGGATGGCGGCATTTATGCCTTTGTGGCGGCGGCAGCGGCTGCTGGTGATCTTACTGAACCAGACGACAATACCGAAGGCAATACCAGTGAGAGTGATGTGGAAGGGAAAGATGGTGAAGGCTTTGATTATGGGGTGGGAGTCTCCGCCAATGCTTCTGTCAACCTGGTTGAAGACAATGTTGTTGCTTCCATTTATGATGCGGGAAATCTCAACGCCCAGAATGTCAATGTTTTAGGGTTAAATCAAACGGATTTATGGGTGTTAGCAGCGGCGTTTAGTGCCACCTTACCCTCGAAAAAAGCCGAGGAAGATGAACAAAATACGGCGACTATTGCTGGTTCGTTTAGTTTCAATCAATTAAAAGGAGAAACCCTTGCCTATATTCAAGGGAAAAATGGCGATCGAAGTTTAAAAACAGCAATTGCGGGCGACACTGCGATTACCGCCGAACGAAAAGGGATGATTCGCGGGGCAACTGTCGGTTTTGGGGTGAAAACGCAAGAGAAAGATGGCAATAGTCTTGGTTTAGCCGGTTCAGTGGCGATTAATGAACTCTCTAACCGCACGGATGCTTATGTGGCGAATGTGGCTGATCTCGCAGGGGATACTTATTCCTTGACAATTACCGCCCAGGATAAAACTTCAATTTTTGCCATTGCTGGGGCGCTTTCCATTGGAGATGGTGGTAATAATGCTGGTGTGGGCTTCAGTTTTGCCAGTAACCGCATCGATAGCGATGTCACGGCGACCATTGAAAATTCCCTGTTGGATCAATTGCAGACGGTACAAGTGATTACTCGCAATGAAGCGGAAATTATCGCCTTTACCACTTCCGGGGCGTTAGCCACTTCGGAAGAAAATGACAGTCAATTGGCAGCAGTGGGGGCGGTTGCCATTAATACGATTACGGGACAAGGCAAAGCCTCAATTGTTGATAATAGCACCGTTACCTCTCAGGGAGATGTGCGGGTGAAGGCGTTTGATCTCGCTTCCATTAAGGCCGTTGCCGGTGGGGCAGCGTTAGCCGCCTCTCTCGGTAAAGCCAGCGCTGAGGAAGCAAAAACCTCTCAAAACAGTGGTCGCGCTGCTGCCGGGGCGGCGTTGGCAATTAATAACATTGGTAAAACCAGAGATTTAGAGTTTAATGCTGGTGGGGATGTGGATGTCAATGCTGATACCTTCTCCTTTGGAGAGAGTCATGGCTTGGAAACGGGCGATGCGGTCACTTACAATGCGGGTGAAGAATCGGTTGCCCTCGCGTTTGATGCGAATGACGCGATCGATCCTGGAAACAATACCATTGATTTTGGCACAGCCCACAATCTCGTTACGGGTCAAAAGGTGGCTTATAATTCAGGAGACGAAACCACCATTGGGGGCTTGACAGATGGGGCGTATTATGTAATAGTCACTGATCAGCAAAGCATCCAGTTGGCTACCTCTGCAGAAAGTGCCAAAGCTGGCGACGCGATCGACCTCACCGCAACCGGATCAGGAGAACAGCTAATTACGCCCGATCGCTTGGCAGTAGCGGGACTAGAAGAAAATCAAAATTACTATGTAATCAAGACTTCAGACACGACATTACAGTTAGCCACCTCAGAAGAAAAAGCCCAAGCAGGAGACGCGATCGACCTCACCCGTGAAGGGGCAGGAACACACAGTTTAACCGTTGCGACGGAAGCCCAAACCAGTCGCGCCGAAATCAGTAACGCCCAAGTCACCGCCACACAGGGGAATGTTACCGTAGAAGCCGATTCCATCCTCGACGAAACCATTGCGTTTAACCCCCGTGACCAACTGGTTAAGCCAGTGCTGGCGTTTGATGCGGGAGAGGGAACAGTTGATTTAGATGCTAATGTGATTACGATCGCGCAACATGGCTTAGAAACGGGCCAGGAAGTGGTTTATGTTGGGAATGGCGGCAGCGACAGCGAAGACAGTGGCAATATTGGCGGTTTAGCCTCTCTAGAAACCTACCATGTGGTCAAAATTGATGCGGATACCCTTGCTTTAGCCAAGTCTGTCGAAGATGCAAACAACGATAATTATATTGACCTCACCAGTTATGGGGATGGCTTGGTTGCCCACGAATTACAGTTCGTTCAATCCTCTCCCGTAAACGTGAACAATGACACCCTCTATCTAGAGAATCATGGGTTAATTACTGGGCAAAAAATCGGCTATGACAAGGGAGACGGAACGGCAATTGGCGGGTTAGAAGATAATCAGGATTATTACGCCATTGTCCTTGACGATAACGTGATTCAACTGGCAACCTCAGAAGAAGCCGCGAAACAGGGACAAGCCATTGATTTAACCTCTCTCGGTGACGGAGAATCCCATTCCTTTAGTTATGGTCGTCTGGCGAGTATCGCTTCACTTACCCTCGGTGGCGCAGTTGCTGGCGGTGAAGGACAAGGGGGAACTGGTTTCAGCGTTTCTGGGGCTGGGGCTGGGTCCTATAACGCGATTTATAAATCCATTACCGCGGTGATTACCGATGAAGCAACGGTAGAAGCTGGAAATGGCGATGTCAGAGTAACCGCCAGCGATCACTCCCGAATCGTTGCCAGTGCGGGTGGTGTCGGTTTGGCGTTACAGGTGGGCAAGAATGAAAACGCGATCGCCGCTTCGGTGGGGGCTTCTGTAGCCGCTAATGTCATTAGCAATGATCTTGTTGCCAACGTTACCAAGGCAACGGTCAGCGCAAGTCAGGAGTTAATTGTCACGGCAGATTCGGAAGCAGAAATTTACTCCCTTGCTGTTGGTGGGGCGTTGTCAGCAGCGAAAGGACAAAATGCCCTCAGTCTCTCTGGGGCGGGAAGTGCGGCTTATAATGCCATTGCCAACACCGTAGAAGCGTCGATTCTAGACGGGGCGACGGTTAACGCGGGTCAGGGAATCACCCTAACTGCAAGCGATCGCTCTCGGATTTTAACAGGTTCTGGGGCGGCGGCAGCAGCGTTGGCAATTCCCGCTTCCGGAAAACAAGGGGTTTCTGGCGCAGTGGGCGTTTCCATCAGTGTGAATGATGTGGATAATCGCGTTCGATCGATCATTGCGGGAGAGGGAACAACTGTCACCAGTAACGCTGGAGAGATTGAGTTGAGCAGTGAG
Organism: Dactylococcopsis salina PCC 8305; assembly: GCF_000317615.1. Classification (GTDB taxonomy): domain Bacteria; phylum Cyanobacteriota; class Cyanobacteriia; order Cyanobacteriales; family Rubidibacteraceae; genus Halothece; species Halothece salina. Next base: position 2,678,689 of record NC_019780.1, read on the forward strand.
TCAACCGCTCAAATTGATGCCTTTACCTATGCGGGGGCTGCTGTTGGGGGAACTTTAGCGGGTGTGGCTTCTGGCGCAAGCAGTTTCAATCGCATTAACAACACCATTACGGCTTCTCTTGAAAAACAAGCCACAGTTAACGCTGGCAATTCCGTGTCAGTAACTGCTACCGATGACGCAGCGATTCACGCTTTTGTCGGTGGTGGGGCGCTGGGTATCGCCGGCGGGAAAGGAGACAAATTTAGTGGTACGATCGCGCTGGCAGGGGCGTTAGCCATTAATACCGTTGATAATAAAACCCACGCCACGATTGAAAACGGAACCATTAGCGCCGCCACAGAAGAGAATCCAATTGATCTCAATGTTGCCGCCCGATCCACAGGAAGCATTACCACTGTTTCCACTGCCATTTCGATCGCGATTACCGCCGCCAAAGACAAAGGACTTGCCATCAGTGGTGCTGGAGCAGGCGCCAATAATGTAATTCTCTCCACCACAGAAGCCTTTATTACGGATAGCACCCTCACCCCAGACGACATTAATCATCTCAACCTTACCGCCGAAAATCAGGCAAAAATTAGCGGTAATGTCGTCGCCGTATCGGGTAGCGGTGCGGGGGGAGGTAGCGCCGCCGTCGGTGCTTCCCTTGCTCGTAATCTCATCGGTTGGGAAAGTGACTTCACGAAGTCTCCCGCCACCGTAAAAGCCTATATTCGCAATACAGCAGTGAAGATTACGGGGGCGCTATCCCTCGAAGCCATTGCCGAAGAAGACATTGAAGCACGAGTGGGAGCCGGTGCGGTTGCAGTCGCTGGCGGCAAGTCAGGGGGCTTAGGGCTCAGTGGCTCTGGTGTTTTAACGGAAAATCGGGTCAATACTGAAATTGAAGCCTTTATTACGGGCAATGAGAACATCTCGATCGAAGCGGATGCGATTTCTCTAAATGCCGAAGAAACCCCGTATATTAACGCTCAAGCAGGCGCAGCTTCGGTTGGGTTCGCGCCAGGTAAAGCAGGGGCGACGTTATCCCTCGGCGGCACGTTAGCAATTAATGACATCAGTAATCAGGTGTTGGCTTATGTCAGCGATGTTGCCCAATTAACCAGCACTTCTGGCGATATTACGCTCAGTGCTGATACCTCCAACAAGGGAGTAGGGAATTTACCGACAGAATTTAATCCCAATTTGCTCGATCGAGTCGCCAGAGAAGACGATTTAGGAACACGACAAACCCTGCGTCAGGAATTAACCAACATCGGAGTTGATCTTGCGCCCACCAGTCACGGTTATCAGTCTTCCGATGGGGAAGTAGAAGGGTTATTACCTAACGCCAGAGTGAAGCATGAGGGAACGGTTTATGCGTATCAAGGGGAAGAAGTAGAAGGGACGATCGACCTCAGTAATCAAGCCCAAGATTACGCCAACTCTGATCAGTGGCAAGTTGTCGATGATTTGGAAGTGAGCATCTTAGACGCTGGTAGCGAGTGGTCAGTGTTTGACGGGGAAACCACTTACATCCTCAAACAGGAAAACGGCGAAATTGAAGCCTACCGCAGTGGCATCAATGCGGTATCAGTGGCGGCTTCCATTGGTGCTGGCTTTGGCAACAAAGCTGGTGTTGCCATTAGTGGCGCGGGAGCGAGTGCAAACAACACAATCACCACAAAAACCAATGCTTATCTCGATCGAGTGACCACCGTTAACAGTGCCAACAATGTCAGCGTTGAAGCTACTAATACCACTGGCATCACCGCACGCATCGCGGGCGCATCCGCCGCCATTGGCATCGGTAGTAAAGCTGGCGTAGGAGCATCGATCGGGGTGGGATTAGCCCGTAATGTGATCGGTCAAAGTCTCCTCTCCGATTTAACTCAGGGTGAAGATTATGACTATGTTCTGGGTCAAGGTGAGCAAGAAATCACCATTAAACAGGGAGATAAAGTTTATATTCCCGATGGCATTCGCGGGGGCGAGGTGTATGAATTTATTGGTGAGAATGAAGACGGGGAAACAATTGACCTCAGCACCACCGATTATGGTAATCGTGACGCTTGGCGGTTAGCAAACAGTCAAGCCAATGCGATGGAAGTCCGCGCCTATATTCAAGACGCTGATGTTACCGCAACGGGTAATGTGGGCTTAAAAGCCGTAACAGAAAATAGCATTGATGCTGGCGTGGGAGCAGGTTCCATCGCGATCGCTGGTGGTAAAGGAGGAGTGGGCTTAAGTGGAGCAGGAGCCGCCGCCGAAAACACCATCAATACCGATGTTCAAGCCGCGATCGAAGGAAATGCCGAAACGGGAGTCACCGCTCGTGGTATCACCCTACAAGCACAAGATATTTCAGCGATTAAAGCCGATGTGGCTGCCGCTTCCATTGGTGGCGCATTTGGTGGCACTGGGGTTGCCATCACCCTCGGTGCTTCCCTCGCCTATAATCAAATTGATAACACCGTTGAAGCCTTCTTCAAAGACATCGGAAAGGGAGTAACTGCCACCAACGGCGCGATCTTCATTGCCAGTGAGCAAGGCGCCACCATTGAAGCCAAAACCATCGCCCTCTCTTTCGGAGCATCGGCTGGCAAAGTGGGAGTCACGATTAGCGGTGCTGGCGCAATTGCTAATAATGTGATTCTTTCCGATACTAAGGCTTATGCCGAAAATAGCGACCTGGAAGCGCAGTTAATTAATGTTAATGCCAACAGTATCGGAGAGATTAACGCCGTTGTCGTGGCGGTGGCTGGTGCTGGGGCAGCCGGAAAAGTGGGTGTTGCAGGCGCGATCGGTTCTTCCGTTGCTCGTAACCTCATCGGTTGGGAAAGTGACTTTAGCCAGTCTCCAGCCCAAGTGCAAGCCTACTTGAAAAATAGTAATGTTGATGCTGATAGTAACTTATCCCTGAGCGCGATCGCCGAAGAAAGCATCAAAGCCCGTGTTGGAGCGGGTGCAGTTGCCGTCGCTGGCGGTATGGTGGGAGTCAGTGTCAGTGGCTCTGGCGTGTTAACTGAAAATAAAGTTAACAGCGACATTAAAGCCTTCATTACCGGGAATGAGGAAAACACAATCGAAGCAAGACGGATTTCTGTCGTTGCTGATGAAACCGCCACCATCACCGCCGATGCGGGAGCCGCCTCCATTGCGGGAGCAGTGGGGAAAGTGGGAGCTAGTGTTTCCATTGGTGCTTCCCTCGCCTTTAATGACATTCGCAACACAGTTGAGGCATACATCAGCGATTTAGCCAGTGTTACCACTAGCAGTGGTGATATTAACGTTCTTGCCACCAGTCAAGGTCGAGAATTGGAAACCATCGATGCGGAAACCTTAGCGGGAGAAGACGATAATCTACGGAAAACCCTCCGCGATGCTCTTTTTGACAAAGATTTTAATCGCCTTCGTGATGCTCTCACAGGAGAAGATGAAGCAGCCGATCTCAGTTTCCGTAAAACTCTCCGTCAAGCGTTAACCGATGCTGGCATTGATCTAGTAGAAACCCGTTATGGCTATGAATCGTCAGAGGGAAAAGTGCCTTATCTCTTGGAAAAGGCAAGAGTCAAAGATGACGGGAAAGTGTATGAATATCAAGGAGAAGCGCCATTTGACTATACCAGTGCTGATGGGACACAAACCATTGTAAGTGGGGATCAGGTATTAGTTGATAATGGGGAAGAGATTACACTCTATCGCTACAATCCCCCTCAATCTGGAAGTTCTCAAGAAATTGATTTGGCACAAGAAGATTATGCTCAGAGTTCCGTTTGGGAGAAAGTAGAAATCGATCCGATCGACCTCCGTAATCAGGACTATACTAACTCGGATCAGTGGCAAGAAGTGGATGATCTTGAAGTCACCGCCTTAAAAGCAGGAGAAGAATGGTCGGTATTTGACGGGGAAAACAGCTACATCCTCAAGCGGAATGGGGAAGACGTGAAAGTTTATCGCACCGCGATCGAATCGGTTTCTGTCGCCGCCTCAGTGGCGCTAGGTGCTGGACTTGCTGGGGTTGGGATTAGCGGTGCTGGTGCAGCCTCTAATAACACAGTTAACACCAAAACCAACGCCTATCTTGAGAATGTGGAACAAGTCACCAGTGCTGGTGATGTTAACGTGAAAGCCACCAATAGCGCAGGGATTGTCTCTCGTGTTGCTTCGGCTTCGGCTGCCATTGGTGTGGGAGTGAAAGCAGGGATTGGCGGTTCTTTAGGCGTTGCCGCCGCCCGTAATGTCATCGGTCAAAGTTTGGTTTCTTCCCTCATTGAAAATGAAAATTATGACCACACCCTCACTGATGGGGAAAAAGAGGTTAAGCCAGGAGAAACCGTTTATATCCCCGAAGGGATTCGGGGAGGTGAAATTTACGAATATGTCGGAGAAACAGACACACTTGATCTCGGTAACGCTGACTACGGGAATCCCGAACTCTGGCGCATTGCTAATCGCGAAAGCTCGCCGATGGAAGTTCGCGCGGATATCCAAGACGCTAACGTTCTTGCTGAGGGGGATTTAACCTTAGAGGCAAACTTAGAAACCAGTATTGATGCGGGAGTCGGGGCTGGTTCAATCGTTTTAACTGGAGGCGCGGTCGCATTAGGTCTCAGTGGCGCTGGTGGCGCAGCGGAGAATACGATCGCCACTGATGTGAAAGCCACTTTAGCTGGGGATGATCAGCAAGCAATTACCGCTAATAGCATTAATCTAGAAGCCACTGACACCTCTAGCATTAAATCCACTGTAGCTGTTTTGAGTTTAGTTGGGTCTTTTGGTGTCTTTGCAGGAGGGGCGACTTTGGGAGCATCTGTTGCCTATAACCAAGTAGATAACACCGTCGAAGCCAGCATCACTGGGCAAAAGGTAACGGCTACAGAAGGGGATATTCGCCTCATCAGTGAACAAGAAGGCAGCATTACAGGAAATACGGTGGCGGTTTCTGCGGGTCTTTCTTTGGGTAAAATTAGTGCTAATCTCAGAGGGGCCGGGGCAATTGCTACCAACATTACTCTCTCTGATACAGAAGGCTTTGCTAAAGATAGCCAGTTAATGTCGAATAATGGCGCTGTCACCCTTATAGCAAATAGCAACGCCACGATCGATGCCACTGTCGTCGGAGTTAGTGCCGGTTTGGGAGGGGGCTTAGTTGGACTTTCTGGCGGTATTGGCTCCACCATCGCCCGTAATCTCATCGGTTGGGAAGTCGCTTTAACGAAAGCACCGGCAAAAGTACGAGCTTATTTAGACAATACAAGCGTCACCGCAAGTGACGACCTCACCTTAACCGCAACCGCAAGCAATCGCGTTATATCTAGCGTGGGGTCGGGAGCTGTGTCTCTTGCTGCTGGTGCTGGAGGCTTTAGTGGCAGTGCCTCTGGGGTGACCACTGAAAATCGCGTCAACAGTCACATTAAAGCCTTTATTAGCGGTCAAGACCAAGCAACCATTGAAGCCCAAGCTATTGAGATCACCGCCGAGGAAACGCCCAGCGTAAAATCAGAAGCGGGTGCGGCGGCTCTGGCAGCTTCTTTTGGAAAAATCGCTGGCGGTGCATCTTTTGCGGGGACATTGGCAATCAATGATGTCAGTAACGAGGTTAACGCTTATGTAGAGAACGTAGCAGGTCTGACCACCACTGCTGACAGGATTAATGTTACGGCTACCAGTCAAGGTAAGAAGTTGGGAACATTACAAACCGACTTAAATGCTGATGATTTTGAAACCGCAGCCACAGAAGAAACGCTACAACTTCGCCAAGAGATTCGCAACGCCCTAACCGCAGCTGGTCTTGAGTTGGCAAGCACCTCCTATACTTATGAAGCAAGCGAGGGAACAGTGGAAAACCTCCTCGCGGGAACACGAGTGAAAAAAGGCGATCGCGTTTATACTTATGTTGCCGGACCCAACTATGATCATCGCAGTTTTGATGGGGAAAAGACGGTTAAAAATGGTGAAAAAGTGTATGTTCCCAATGGTCGCAGCGGCAAGATTTATCAATACACTGGTCAAGAAGACACGCTCGATTTAAGCGCGATCGACTACAGCGAAAATAAGGCTTGGCAACCCGTGTCAACTCAACCCATTGATTTAAATGCGGAAGATTATGACAATTCTCAACGGTGGCAAGAAGTTGATGATCTGAAAGTGAAAACCCTAGAGGATGGCAGTAAATGGTCTGTGTTTGATGGGGAAACCACCTATATCGTTGAACTAACCGACGGAGAGTTCCAAGTGGGGGAAAGCGCGATCGATGCTGTCGCTGTCAGTGCTTCCCTCGCCGCTGGTTTAGCGACTCTCTTCTCTCCCACTCCGGCGGCCTTAGCCACTGGGGTTGCTGTGTTGAGTGGAGCCGGTGTGGCTACCAATAACACCATTACCACCGCAACCAATGCTTATATCAGTCAGAGTACAGTTGATAGTGCCAAAAACTTAAATGTGAATGCTTTCAATAACGCTGAAATCATCTCTACCGCCACAGCCAGCGCTGGCGTGGCAGGAGTAGCCATTGGCACAGTGAGTGTTGGGGGAGCATTTGCTGGCGCAGTCGCCCGTAATGTCATCGGAAGTCCTTTGCTCTCTGATTTGATAACAGATGGACTAACAGGAAGCGAACCTTTGGTGGAAGGAGAGGATTATCAACACACTTCCAATGATGGTAAGCAAACCCTTACTCCCTTCCAAGATCGTGTCTTGATTACTGATGGGGTCAGAAAAGGAGAAGTTTATAGCTATGTAGGGGAAGAAGAAGTTGAAATTGACCTTGCTAATACCAACTATGGTAATCGTGACCTGTGGCAATTAGTCGCACAGGAACAAGAAAGCACTGATATGGAGGTGAAAGCCTACATTGAAGACTCACAAGTTACCGTAACCGATGACCTAAAGGTGAAAGCCGTCATGGCAAACAGTATTGATGCTGGCATCGGTGCTGGATCATTTGCCATTAATGGGGCCTTAGCTGCTGCTAATTTTAGCGGTGCAGGAGCAACGGCAGAAAATACAATTGCTGCTCAGGTGGAAGCGTCTCTCGATGGCAATAGTGAAACTACAGTCAGTGCCGATAATATTACCGTAGAAGCTCAGGATACCGCTGCCATTAAAGCTGATGTGGTTACTCCTGTGGTGGGTGCGGCCGTCGGGGTAGCAGGTGGATCAGTTTCGATCGGAGCGTCTTTTGCCTATAACCAGATTAACAACCAAGTCGAAGCCAAAATCACCAATGCTAAAGCTATAACGGCTCGTCAGAATCTTCGCATCAATAGTGAACAAGCTGCGACGATTCAAGCCAGCGCGATCGCTGTTTCTGTGGGATTAGCTGGCGGTGGGGTAAATCTCAGTATTCGCGGAGCCGGAGCGATCGCCAACAATTTCATCCTTTCTGATGTCAAAGCCTATGCGGAAAATAGTGACTTAACTGCAAATCAATTACAGATCACCGCTGACAGTCGTAATCAAATTAACGCTACGGTCTCCGCCTCCTCTGGCGCTCTGGGGATTGGGGGAGGAGCAGGCACAGCGGCGCTCGGTGCTTCCGTTGCTCGTAACTTCATTGGCTCGGGTTCTACTGGAGGTTTCTTCACTCAACCAGACTCCGCAGCAGTTAAAGCCTACCTTAACCAGACGAGCGTTGATGTCGATGGTGTTCTCACTATTAATAGCAATGCCGAACACAACATTGATGCGCTCGTAATTACGCCCTCAGTAGCCGTTACCGCAGGGTTGGCAGCCGGTCTGGGCGTTAGCGGGGCCGGTGCAATTACAGAAAATAAAATCAACAGTGAAATTGAAGCCTTCATTAACGGTGGTAAAAGCATCTCTGCCAGTACCGTTACCATCACTGCCGATGACAACTCAACCATTAACGCCAAAACCAGCGCCGTTTCCGTATCTTTCGTTGCCTCAGTTGCCGCCTCAGTTGCTGTTGCTGTCGGCGCAGCGATCGCGAACAATGAAATTAATAATGCAATTAACGCCTATATTGCTAACGCTGAGGTGACAACCCAAGTTGGAGATGTCACCTTACAGGCAAAAGAAACCGCAACTATTAACGCTCTCACCTTCTCAGCCGGGGCAGCGGTTAGTCTTGCTTCTAGTGGCATAGCCCCAGCGACAGCCGTCACTAACGCAGTGAATCAGTTAAACAATAAAGTCAATACCTATCTTGCCGCTAGCACGATCGAGGCAGCAGGAGCAGTGACCCTCAGTGCCGATGATACCTCGAAAGTTGATGCTGAAACCAAAGCGTTTGCCGGGTCTGGGGGGGTATTCAGTCTCGCAGCTGGGGTAGTGCTGGCTCAAAATGAAATTGGCAACGACACCACTGCTTATATTGCTAACTCAACGGTAACCGCAGGTAATGGCATTTCCGTAACGGCGACAGCGAATCCCACCCTAGATACCGTCTCTCAAGTCGGCGCGATCGCGATCGGACTCGGTGCATCAGGAACCGGTGGACGTGCCGAGACCATCATTAATGGCACCACTCTTGCTTACGTTGACGGAAGCAATTTAACGGCTACGGGTAACAACATTATTGTCAACGCCAATGCAACAACTAATGCCAATCCCAAATTACAAAGCCTCTCGGTGGGATTAGTGGGCATTACAGTCATGAAATCCTTTGCCGATATCGGTGGCGCAACCCGTGCCTATCTCACTGGCACTTCTTCGGTGGAAGCGCAAAAACTCGATATTCAAGCCACAGACACCGTAAATGCTGAGCCTGTAACAGAAGTAGGAGCCGGCGGCGCGATCACCATTACTAAAAACTTCTCCACCATTGATGTGACGCGGGAAACCGAAGCAGATGTTCGTGCTGGAGGAGACTTAACCCTCACTCAGGGAATCCTGAATGTCAAAGCCACCAGTGACGTTTCCGGAATCGCCAAAACCTTGAGCAATACGGTTTCCCCTAAAGTTAATATTGGTAACTTAACGGTTAAAACCACCTTAGATAATACCACCCGCGCTCAAATTGAAGCGGGAGCCACCGTTCGTTCTAATCAAGAAGCGGTTAATGTGATCGCCAATGCCACTAACACCGCAGAAGCCAGTATTGAAAGTTTAGGAGTGGGATTAGTATTAGCCGTTAGCGACAGCGAACCCACTGCCAAAGTTAAAAGCACGACAGAAGCTCTTGCTCAAGGCATCATTACAGGGATAGGAGAAAATGGCAAAGTAGGAAATGTCGTCATTGAAGCTACAGCTACGGATCAAGCCACGGCTGGTGCTAAGACAAAAGGTGGCGGCCAAATTTCGGTTAGTGATGCTGATGTGAAAGCCGAAGTAACGTCTTCTCTTAACGCTCTTGGAGGCGGAACTATTGAGTCTGCCAATAATGTTCAAATTGGGGCAACTGGAAACACTGATGCCGATGCAGATGCCGAAAGCAGTTCCGGTGGCGTTGTTGAGGTCTCTAACTTAGAAGCTATTGCCACGAGCAACCCCACCATTAATGCCGATATTGGCTTAGATGCAACCTTAGAAGCAGGACAAGACATTATCATTAACGCCGTTCATGGGGAAGACTCTCCCACCTTCTCTGACGGGAGTTTTGATGCTAGTTCCGCAGTTAATCAAAGTGCGAATACCATTACCTTTAACGATAAACATGGCTTACTCACAGGTGATACCGTTACCTATAACCAAAATGGACAAAGTAATCCCGTTGGCGGTCTAACCGACGGACGCGAGTATGGCATTATTCAAAGTAGCGATCGCGCTCTGAAGTTAGGAGTTACAGTTAATTCGTTGGATAGTGAAGACAATCCGCTAATTGATATTAATCGAGACACCATTCACTTTACTGCCAAACATAATCTTGAAGACGGCGATCGCGTGATTTACACCCCTGAAAAAGCGGTCATTGGGGGTTTAAGCAGTGGCAGCACCTACGAAGTTAATAAAATTGACGACAATACCATCAAACTAATTGATCCCAATAATCCTCCAGCTGCGCCAGAAACGTTCTCGGGAAGCAATATTACCAGCAATACTATTACCCTCACCAATCATGGGTTTAGCGACGGACAAACCGTTACCTATCGCGCCCCTAAGGGAAGTGAATTTAGCTCTCCCTCTGTGGATGTCACTGGCACGGGAGACAATCCCCTTGCAGAAGCAGATAACAATAACATCTACTTGGGGTCAGGTCATGGCTTCCAAAGTGGGGATGAAGTAATCTACCGAAGTGAAGGAAATACCATTGGCGGTTTACAAAACGGAGAGCGTTACTTTGTTATCTTTGATACGGCTAAACCCGAGCAAATTCAACTCGCTGAAACTTATGAGAAAGCCGTAGGTGTCAATGATGATAATGGCACTCCTGATGACCCCTCTGATGACACAGTCATTCCCATTACTCCCATTGAGCTAAATCCCGATAAAAGCCCAGAACAAGAAACCGTTATCCATAGTCTCTTAAAAGTTAGCGATCAGCCCATTGGTGGACTCACTGACGGTTTAACTTACTATGTCGATCGCGTTAATAACAACGAGTTCCGTTTGCAGGATAATAACGGCAACACCATTAATCTCGATGGAACTGATCCAGAAGATAGCAGTGTTACCCTCACTGGAAACAACACCCTAGCCACTGAAGGAATCGACCTCACTAATCCTGGCAGTGGAAGCCATGAGTTAGTTCTGGATATAACCAGTCAAGGCAGTAACACCCAACGCTTAGAAGGAATCGGTGGCGCACGGGCTTTATTATCCGCGCCTTCAGGGGATGGTGTCGTCACTGCCTCTGCTAGTGGCAGTAATGGGGGCGTGGTTCGCGTCGCTGAAGCTAAAACCACAGCCACCGCCAACCCAACCATTAATATTGAAATTGGCGATCGCGCCACTCTCAGTGCCAATAACATTGATGTCGATGCTACTGCCAAAGGGAATATTGCCGCTTCTTCAGCACAAAGCGGGGGCGGCTTAGTTTCTGTTGGTGACGCTCAAGCCACCGGTAATCTCAATACAGTGAGTGACTTAACCATTGGCGAAAAAGCAACCCTCCAAGCCACCAATGACATCACCCTCAACACCACAACTCAACAAGATACTAAGGTATTAGCAGAGAGCAAGGGCGGGGGAGCATTTGACTTTGCTGATGCTGATATAACCGCTAACCTCGATTACAGTTCAACCATTGATATTGGCGATCGATCTGAGTTAGAAGCGGAAAATCTGTTGGAAGTTGATGCCAATAGTCAGGTAGAAATTAATGCTGATGCGGAAACCGATAGTGGCGGACTGGGAGCTTTTGCTGATACGGGAGCCGACGTTAAAATTGGCAACAGTAGTAAGGATCGAGCCAAAACTACGACCACGATTGGTTCCCAAGCCCGCTTACAAGCAGATACACTGACCCTACTGGCTGAAACAACCAAGCAAGATGCTTTGGTGAAAGCAGAATCTGATGCTGGTGGAGCAGGAGCAGACGCTGAAGCCACCGCTAACTTAGATATTTTTGACAATGTTCAAGTAAGCCTTGAGGATAACGCTGGCATTACGGGAACAACGGTGAATATTCAAGCTCGACACAGCGGTGTCAATATCCGTTCTGATGCTAATGCTGATACAGACGCACTGTATGGCGATGCCGATGCTAAGGCTCGCACTGACTATGACAGTAATAATGCGGTAAACTTTGCTCAGGGAGCGACAATTGCGACTGGCGACCTTAATGTTACTTCCACTCAAACCGTTGATGAGTATTCACGAAGTGCTGGAGCGGACAAAGACATTTTTGGAAGTGAATCGGAACTGGAAACAGGTAATTTTAACGCTGGTCGCACGATTAACTGGAACGGCGATGTGGTATTCCTCAGCAGTGAAGCGGCTCGTTTAAAGGTCAGTGGAACAGGTGATTTAGTTAAAGCGGAAAATGTGACCGCTAAGGTGAGCGACGAGGCGGTAACAGTTGACCCTATCATTAACCAGACTCCTGTCAGCAACGCTAACTTCACCATTGGAGAAACTAAAGCCAACGGAAAAACCGCCCCAGAGGGAGTGATTACGGGTGACAAGGGTAAATTTAGCGCCAGTGCCTCGCTTTTTCCAAAAGTGGAATTGATTAATGAGTCCGATCGAGATTTCATTATCAACGACATCACCTTAGCCAAAGTGAATCAGCCCCAGATTACGATCGATGCGCCTAAAAATGAATTGAATTTCGCGGTTGAAGATCGCATTCAAGACTTACTTGAACAAGGCATTACCGTTACCGTCACCAACGACGGCTCTGGAGATGTGCGTTTTCAACGGTTATTGAATCATCCCATTGGCGCGATCGAAGTCAATAATACAAACGGCAATATCGAAACCAGCGATCAAGGAATCCTGCGCGGTAATGAGATTACCTTAAATACAGATAAGGGAGGAGTGGGTAACGAGAAGAATCCCTTCGCCGTTGAGTTAGTGCGTAGCAATGGTAAACAAACCGACCTCGATGTCAACGCCCAAAATGAGATTTGGTTGGATGTGAAAGGGCGGTTACGAGAAACTAATGTTGAGTCAGCAGAATTTGAAGGCAGCAAGATTGAAACACCTGCGGATGTTAACCTCAGCTTCCAGCCCTCAGTGCAAGAAACCAAAGCCACTGGCGGCTTCCAAGGCGTAAAAGTCATTACTGGCGAAAACGAAGAAACAATTGAGCGCTCTTATCCCAAAGACGAAAACCAAAATAATCAAAGCGGACTGAACTTAGGGTTATTTGCTGAGACTAAACAAGCCCAGTCCATTAGCAGTGGGTTTAACCTAGAGCAAATTAAAGGTCAGAATATCAACCTAGAAGCGATTCAAGACACCCGAATCGACTTAACCGCCAACACTGACCACGCAAAAGACGGCGACATTGAAGCCTCATTTACCAAAGGAGATATTACCCTTACCGAAACCAATGGTGATTTCTTACTCAAGAATATTCGCTCCCGTATCGGCAACATTGATTTAACCGCCGCTGAGGGCAATGCCGAAGCCGTCACAGTGGAAACTGATACTGGCAATATTAATCTTCTAGCGAGCGAGACAGTGAATGCTAACTTAATCCGATCGACCAACGCAGGAGATATTAGCGTTACGGCAAATGATGGCAATGTCGAAGCCGTCACAGTGGAAACTGATACTGGCAATATTAATCTTCTAGCGAGCGAGACAGTGAATGCTAACTTAATCCGATCGACCAACGCAGGAGATATTAGCGTTACGGCAAATGATGGCAATGTCGAAGTCGTCTTAATTAAAACGAATGCCGGAGATGTGAACTTGAGTGCTGGTGGCAATACAGGAGCAATTTTTGAAACCAATTCCCCTGAAAATGGAGATAACGGTGCTACTCCATTCGTCATTGGTGATAACATCACTCTCAACGCAACTGCTGGCATTGGAACGCCAGATGATTTCTTAGAGATGGATTCCTCGGTCGCATCTAATGGCGAAGTTAACGCCGAAGCAAACGACAGTATCTTCTTAACCGAAACCACGGGCGACCTGCGTTTAGGAGGCATCGTTTCTAATAATGCTGACATTTCCCTGTTGACAGAAGACGGCTCAATCAGAGATGGAGAAGATGACCCAGAAGCTGATCTCCAAGCCAGCAAACTGGATTTAATCGTTAATGGCGGTGGTATTGGCAACAGTAACAATAAGATAGAAATCTATGGCGCGGGTAACGGACAAACCCAAAATTCAGAGTTGCAACTTAGCACCGCTACCCCCGAACCAGGACGGCTTTACACCGTTGCTACTAACGATATTTACCTTCAGCAGGTGAATGGGGCGTTAGATGTAATGGGAGTCACCTCAAAAGAGGGTCGTGTTAACCTCAGTGTTCTGGATGGCGCCCAAGGCGAAACCGAAAACTTCCGTCTCCTTCCTGAAGGAGATGTTCCCCTCACAGAAACCGAAGACTTAATCGCAACTTATAACTTTGAACGCAACGCCAATGATCAAACGGGTAATGGCAATGACGGTCAGTTGACCAACGGCGCGGAAATCACCCAAAATGGTGTCAAACTTGATGGCAATGACGATTATGTCAACTTAGGAACACCAGACAACCTTGTCCTTGAAGACAGCTTTACTATTGAAGCCTGGATTAAACCTGATGCAAATTTCCAAACTAATCGCTTCGGAGAAGGCGGTATTCTGATTAACAAGGAAGGGGAATACGAAATTGCTCGTTTTGCTGATGGAACAATTCGCTGGGCATTTTCAAATCGTAGTCCTGGATGGACTTGGATTAATACGGGATACGTTGCTCCTGCTGAAACTTGGACTCAAATTAGTGTTACCTATGATCAGGGAACGATAAAAACTTATGCTAATGGTGATTTAGTTCATACTTATAATGGTTCTGGTAACATTACCGATGTGTCCTCACAGGATGAAGTTCGCATTGGCGGACGACAAGGAGGAGCGCCCCAATACTTTACTGGATTAATTGATAGTGTTCGCATCTGGGACAGTGTCCGCACTCAAGAGCAAATTAAAAACCATTATCAAGGACGGATTACTGCTGCCGACGATGTTGAAATTAATGTCGGTGATGACATTGAATTACCTGCGACGACCTTAATTGAAGCGAAGGGAGGTACAGCGACAGCGACCTTACGGGGAGACTTCAATAGCCAAGATGAAAATATCGGTAGCACCTTTACGATTATTGGTGATGTACAAGCAACAGATGAGGTAATCTTTAGCGGTGGAGAAGACATCGATCATCTACAACTGCTGGGAACAAAAGGCGTTAACGCTAACGGTAACACGAGATTGAAAGGTGGTGACAGCGACGATCGATTCTATGTTCAAGGCACATCAAGCTCTCTCACCCTACAAGGGCAAACGGGTGCCGATCGATATTACTTCGGTACAAACGCCAGCAAGGCTCTGTTTAGCCCCAATGGTGTATTTAATGACGACAATGCTTTAGCGGTTCTCAATGGCGACCTGAGCGCGATCGATGCTGATGTTACTGTAGCAACAGGAGTCGGTGGTAACCGTAGCACTCGTGATGTGGTTTATGTCAAGGGTCAAGGAGGCAACTCAGGACAAATCACCGCCAGCCAAAACGCCGAGGCGATCGTCAGTGGCTTCTCCAATATGACGGGATCAGTTAAGTTGCAAGTGCCAGACGGTGGAAAAAACAGCAGCTTCCTGAAAATCGGGTTAGGAGACAACAATAACCAGTTCCGCGTCAAAGGTTTAGGCGCGCAGGCGATCGCAGAAATTTACGGTCAAGGAGGAGACGATACCTTTAACATTGGTGATACAAATAACGCTCTCGACAAGATCAATGGCGTGGTCGCGGTTTATGGAGAAAACGGAAAAGACACCTTAAATGTCTTTGGGGATGGCAGCAAAACTGGAGACGATCCGAATCAACTCACCGCAATTGGGGTGACAGGTTTAGGAATGGGAACAAACGCCCTCCTGAGTACCCATAACCGCTTCGGTGCTGGCTATGATATCGGTTTAAATCAATATCCAGGGGCGATTTACTATGGGGAACGGGATCAAAACAGAAATACTTCAGGAATCAACTATCGCTTCTATCAAGGCGACTTTAAGCGCGTCGCTGACCTCACAGAAGATCATCTCCAAGAAGAAGGAAATCTCACTGCCAAAGAATTAAGCAAAGTAGGCGGTTTAAGTCAACAACTGGGAGAACAGAAAGATAAAGATGATGATCGCTTTGGTTTGGTTTATGAAGGTTTCATCAATGTTCCTGAAAGCGGAGAATATACCTTCTACACCCGATCGGATGCTGGGAGTACCCTCAGCATTGATGGGGAATTAGTGGTCGATAATGATGGTCTTCATGGTCGAGACACGAAAGATGGCACGATCGAACTGGCGGCGGGTTATCATCCCATCACGGTTAAGTATTTTGAAAATGGCGGTGGCGAACTTTTGAAGGTGGAATGGGAAGGACCCAACATTGAAAGACAAACTCTTTCTCCCCAAAGCCTATCCCAAAGCATCAATAATACGTTTCAGCCTGAAGTGGAAACTGTCAACATCAATTTAGGTGAGAACGCCGATCGATTCACCGTCGATAGCACCAGCGATAATGTCGAAACCAACATTAATGGTGGCGCTGGCGACACAATCATAGTTAACTCCACCGACACGGGACTGGAACCGAATCAACTCGATCGGGTTGACTTTATTCGCGGTGAGGTTAACCTCAGTGGCGAAACCCTGATCCTCAATGACGCTGGCGATGACAACGCCAATACGGGTATCTATCGTAACGGCACAGTGGAAGGATTAGATATGCCAGGTCGCCTCACCTTTAGCAACGCGAACACCGTCGAGATTCGTCTCGGACTACAACAAGATACCTTCTACGTCCCAGAAACCAACGCTGGGTTAGACACCACCTTAAAAACGGGTGGCGGTTTCGATACCGTTTATGTGGGAACAGAAGCAGGACAAGAAAATGAAGGCAGCCTCGCCAACATTAAAGGGAAATTTACCGTTGATGGAGGTGGCCCAGCGGCAAGAGATATCCTCTACCTCAACGACCAAAACAATAACAATGGCAAAACTTACACCGTCAGTAACGAGATTACTGGCATTAAATCCCTAGTGAGTGGTGACGCTTGGCCCGTAGATACCACCACCGTTAAACGGGAAGACACCGCAGCCATTGACTATCTCAATGTGGAAAACTTTGTTCTCAACGCGGGTGGCGCAAAAGATACCATCGACATCCAAGGCACTCACCGCGAACAAGATGTGAAAGGCGGAAAAGGCTCTAACTTTATTGTCAATGCTGGTTTAGGAGAAGACCTGATCCAAGTTGGTGAGCCTGTAGGGAATGGTGAACGCAGCCTCGAAAACTTTGCTATTGATCTGGCGAACCCAATGGCAAATATTAGCGGGGTTAACTATCGCTTCTATCAAGGTAACTTTAAGCGCGTCGCTGATCTCACAGAAGATCATCTCCAAGAGGAAGGGAATCTCACGGCTAAAGAATTAAGCAAAGTAGGCGGTTTAACACAGCGACTGGGACAAGACAAAGATAAAGATAATGAACGCTATGGCTTGATTTATGAAGGTTTTATCAATGTTCCTGAAAGCGGAGAATATACCTTCTACACTCGGTCTGATGATGGTAGCACCCTCGCGATCGATGGGGAATTAGTGGTCAATAATGATGGTCTTCATGGTGCAGAAACGAAATTTGGCTCGATCGATCTCGAAGCGGGTTATCATCCGATTACTGTTAAATTCTTTGAAAATGGCGGCAGTGATACCTTAAGCGTTGAATGGGATGGACCGAACTTCGATCGAGAAACCATTGACCCGAACGACCTATTTAATCCCAGCAGTCACACTGGGAAAGGCATTCCCGTAATGATTGACGGCGAAAACGGTGAAGATACAATTCAGGTTTTAAATAACGCCAATGACACCAACACCAGTGTTAGCGCCAGTAACGTGGGCTTTGCTGACCTCTTCCCCGTTAATGAAGACGCAAAAGAAGACGACGACACCAACAATGATGGCATCTCCGATCGATCCTTCAATCTCTATAACAGCGTGTTTGGAGAGAATCCCACCTTCAGCAACTATGGTCGCGTCGCCCTCACCGAAGAAGGACAACGAAACCCCATTAACATTAACGCCCGTAATAACGAAGCAGTGCGCGTTAGCTTAGGAAAAGGAGACGACACGATCGAGGCGGGCAATAGCAATCGTCCGCTAGATTATGACTTCACCGTCGATGGTGGCGATGGGGATGAATCTTTCGGCATTGATAACGTTGCTGTCACCTTATCCCCCAGTATTACCTTCAATGGACAAGGAGGAGATGATCTCGTCTTTGCCAACTTTGCAGAAGGTGTCCCCACAACTGCGCCTCTTGACTTTACCTTCAACGGCGGTACCAGTGATCAAGAGGGTGATAAGTTCCGTTTAAGCGGTGATGGAGAAATCAAAGACGGTCAATATGTTCCCAGTGCTACGGTTGACCGCACGGGAGAGGTTTCCCTCGCGGATCATCAGTTTAATCTTACCAACGTTGAACCGATCGTGGTGCATGGCTTCCCCGACTTCCAAGTCGTCACCCCTAAAAATGCCCCTAGTGACCTCAGCTTAGATGCAACCACTGTCGGAGATTTAGAGGTGTCTCAGGTCGATCGGCAAATTGTCACCGTTGATGGGGTGGTGAGTTGGAATCAAGAGGATCAATTAGAGATTAAAGAACTCCCAGAACCCCGTTATCTCAGTGGTGCGGTGGCGAATGAGACCCTCGAAAGCAGTGCCATGGCAGTGGATGGGGATACTCTCGTTGTGGGAGCGCAACTCGATGGCGTTGACTATGGCGCTGCCTATGTTTATCAGTGGCAGAATGACGCTTGGCAACAAATCATGGAATTAACCCCCAGAGACAAAGAAGAAGCAGGACAGGGCTTTGGTGAAGCCGTGGCGATCGAAGGGAATTGGATTATTGTCGGCGCCCCTTCAGATAACGTTAATGGGACAAATGCTGGCGCGGCTTACCTCTTCCGTAAGGGCGATGGAGGTTGGCAACAAGTGCAAAAACTGACTCCCAACAATGCCAATGCCAATGATGCCTTTGGTACGGCGGTTGATATAGATGGTTTGTCTGCTGTAGTGGGTGCGCCTGGAACGGGGAATAACGACAATAATGATACGGCTTACATTTTTGCTGAGACTCAGCAATGGAATCAAACCGCAAGTTGGACAGATGCTAACACTGATTTAGGTCGCGCTGTGGCAATTGATGGCAATGATGTGGTGATTGGTCTGCCCGAAGCCAATGAAGCGCGAGTTTATAACCGTCCCCGTCGCCGTAATGCCAACTGGAGTCTGCAAGATACTCTAACTCCTTCTGAACCTGATCAAGGAGAAGCCTTTGGTCACACTGTCGCCCTCGATAGCGATCGCATCGTTGTCGGTGCGCCCTTGTGGGATGGCGAAAACATCGGTCAAGGTCGTGCTTTTGTCTTCGATCGGGCTGGAGATTGGACACGATCGGCGCGTTTAACCGCAGATGGAGGCTTACCCGCAGCCGAAGCCGCCAGCGAAGGTCGTGCGGGCGATCGCTTTGGTTTCAGTGTCGCTGTAGATGGGGATTATGTCACCGTGGGCGCCCCTGGTTATGATGCCAATGCAACTGATGTGGGGGCTGCCTATGTCTTCCGCGAAATCGCCGATCAAGGATCGCTCAATGGTTCGACTTGGGTTCGTTCTACTGGCGCAACGGGTTCAGGACGTTTAATGGCGCAAAGTCCCGCCGGCGGTGATCCTGGTGATGCCCCTCTCCCCGACCACTTTGGCGGCGCAGTAGCAATAACAGGGAATCGCCTCATTGTCGGAATGCCAGGCTTTAACGATGTTAATGACAATAATCAAATTATTCGCCCTGATGTCGGTGCATTCCGTACCTTTATCACCGATGACAAACTGCCTCCTGTTACTAACCCCAGCCTGCAAGCTGAAACTTTAGACATTACTGGCTCAGAAATCCACTACGACCAAGGCACAAAAACCCTCTTTGTCGCCGATGAAAACTCGAATCGAGTAATCAGTTATGTCAATGAGGGACTGTCTTGGCGACCTGCAAACACCTTTACTGGAGGTAGCGGTTTTGGTGCTGATATTGACTCTGATGGCAGCTGTCTCGTCATTGGCGCACCTGGAGAAAATCGCGTTTATACTTACACCTTTGATGGCAATGACTGGGATAATAATCGTTCCATTCTCGATGGTGGAAATTATGGTTACGGTCTCTTTGGTTCTTCTGTTGCTATTGATGGCTCAAACTTGGCAGTGGGCGCCCCCAATGCTCAACTCAATTACTACTCGACTAATCGAGCCGATAATAATCATGAAATTAACCTCGGTAATACTGGAGTGGTTTATAGCTTTGACCTCAATGAGAATAATAATTCTTGGCAGCGCGATCGGGTTTTAATGCCTTATAGAAATAATATGCCAGAGAAGACTTCTCGAAGAGAGAAGAAGGTGGATGAAGGTTGGTTTCTCGACAATCCAGGAAAGGGATATGAATCTATAGGAAGCAACAGAAATTACATTCAGATTTGGGAAGACGAATTTAGTGATGACAACGATATATTTGCGAAGGGTCAAATCCCAGACTTGGAATACAGATCGGAGTCTAACGATGACTATAGTTCCATTGAAGTACATCGAGGAATGAAATTAGTTGTTTATCAGCATAATAACTATAGAGGCTATAGATATTCATTTGCTGGATATACAAGACTGGCCTTTAATGGTCGCTGGGAATTTTGGGATGATCAGATTAGTTCCATTAAAGTCTATGAACGATATCGGAAAGTAGCCTATCCAATTGAAAGAGAAAGCTATGATCAACTTGACAATTCTAAATGGGGTGCAGAATTAGACATTAGCGGCGATCGGGTTTTTGTCGGCGCACCAGGAGAAGATGCAGTCGCCGTTTATGACGTTAACGACAATGATAAAGACAATTGGCGAGTCCGAGTAGCTGGTAACCAGGCAATTAAACCCACCCTACCTTTTGATTTAAACGATGAAAGGGGTAGCGATTTAGGCAGTGCAGTTGCCGCCTACAATCAAAACTTATTCTATGGTGGAAAACCAACTGCTAAAGACAATGTCTATACTTATGACCTGCAAAAAGATAAGCAGGGTTCGGTTAAAGATACTCTATACGATAGCGGTCTTCGTCAAAGTAAAGGCTTTGGTGAGACAATTACAATCTCTGGGGAAGAAATGCTCATCTCTAATCCCCTAAAAGACAATGAAGCTGGCACTGTTTATCTCACCGATGCCAAATCTGGTGAATACAAAGGACTAACCCTCAAACCCTATCGTCAACAAGCCAGACAAGAAGGCTCAAAAGAAACCTTTGAAATCAGCGATGGTTCGGGTTGGACAACAGCCACATCTGACAGCAACGGTCACTTTAGCAACTTCCTCGGTCGCTTTGGGCAGGGACAACGAACCAGTAAAACCTTTGACTTAGACGGCAAAGCTGCCACCATTGACTTTGACTTCTATCGCATTGATAGCTGGGATAATGAAAACTTCCGAGTTTATCTTGATGATGAAATCATCATTGATCAGCGCTTTACTCTTAGAAAAGAATACACCGAAGTCATTACAGGCACTAAAAACGGCATCAGTTGGACAATTACTCCTCAAAATGATTACGGTCAACGTGCATTTCGTGGTTGGGAAGACCAAAGTTTCCAAATCTCTCTCCGTATTCCAGAAGGAAAAGAAGAGGTAAAACTCGGCTTTGGTTCGATTCTGGATGAGGAGGTTAATAATGAATCCTTCGGCATTGATAACGTTGCGGTTCGTTCCGAAGGTGAACTGAAATATCAAGAAACTTTTGAAGTTAGCGATGGTTCGGGTTGGAGTACCCCAGCATCTGATGGCAATGATCACTTTAGTAACTTCCTCGGTCGCTTCGGGGAGGGACAACGAACCAGTAAAACCTTTGACTTAGACAACAAAGCCGCTACCATCAACTTTGACTTCTACCGCATTGATAGCTGGGATAATGAAAACTTCCGAGTTTATCTTGATGATGAAATCATCATTGATCAGCGCTTTACTCTTAGAAAAGAATACACCGAAGTCATTACAGGCACTAAAAACGGCATCAGTTGGACAATTACTCCTCAAAATGATTACGGTCAACGTGCATTTCGTGGTTGGGAAGACCAAAGTTTCCAAATCTCTCTCCGTATTCCAGAAGGAAAAGAAGAGGTAAAACTCGGCTTTGGTTCGATTCTGGATGAGGAGGTTGATAATGAATCCTTCGGCATTGATAACGTCGAGGTAATCTTCGATAACAATGACACCACCTCAAATCGTCGCTTTGGCGCTGACTCTTCTCTCATCAGTGAAGGACATTATCTCGTTGCATCTGATCCCACCGACAAGAATCTTGAGGCAACCATTTATAATTTCCGACAACGAGGACCAGAATGGAATCCCATTGATGTTTCCGTTACGCCAGAAAGACTGGATACTGCGAAATTTGGCGTTAGCGTTGATATTGACGGCAAAACGGCGGTGGTCGGCGCCCAAGATTATGATGACACGGGTGCAGCATTTATTTACACCAAACAAGATGACCAGTGGACATTAAAAACAACTCTGCAGCCACAAACTCTCGAAATCGGAGATAAATTTGGGTCTAGTGTGGCTATTCGTAATAATATGGTTGTGGTTGGGGCAGCCCAAGCCAATAACGCCTATGTCTTTGAACGTTTAGCTGTCCGCGAGGAAAGTAACTCAAATCAGGTAAAACCCGCTTGGCGACAAACTAATCTTATTGAAGGGGGGAACGTTAACAGCTTTGGCGCGGCAGTCGATGTGGATACAACCAGAATGGTGATTGGCGCCCCAGACTCAGAAAAAGCCTTTGTCTTCCAAAAATCTCTTTCTAATAAGGGCCTTAACTGGAACTTAGAACACACCCTTGATAGCAATGCTAATGATTTCGGCGCAGCTGTCACTCTTGATCAGGAAACGATCGCCGTTGGCGCCCCAGCAGCAGGACAAGTTCAAGTCTATGACCTCGATAAGATTGACTCCCCAGACACCCTCAACATCGGAGGAAACAGCGATCGATTCGGTCACGCCATTGACTTAAGCGGCGACTGGCTAGTCGTAGGCGCACCAGGGGACAATAATGATACTGGCACAGCTTACACTTTCCAACGGGACAACAACCAGTGGCAGCAATACCAAGGAATTAACATTAATAGCAGTAACACAGGGGACTTCTTTGGTCACGATGTCGCCATCGACAACGATAAAATCGTCATCGGTGCTTATGGACATGACTTAGATGATAAAACAGATTCTGGGGCTGCCTATGCTTATGGTTACAAAGGCGGAAAATGGGGACTAGAAACCGCCCAAACCCCCCTCGGTGGCGAAGGAGCAGGTCTCGGTGACGGTGATCAACTCGGTTACGCCGTTGCAATCAGTGGCAGTTTAGCCATCTTGGGCGCACCGCAACTGGAAGGTCGCCCCGGTAACGCGATCGATACCAATGGCGCGGGTCGCATTTATTTCCGAGATGTCAGCGAACCAAGAAACATAGAGATTACTGAAGTCAACAGGACAGTTGTAGAAGGAGATGAGGCAAATGTCTTAAAAGGAACTCTCGGTGATTCCGATGTAGAAATTCCCGACTTTAACTTCTTTGATATTGGAGAGGTGACAGTAGAACTGGGAGACGCAGCCGATCGATTCACCGTTGAAGAACCTGGTTTTACGGCGGTTGGCTTGCAACATTTCACCGTAGAAACTAATGATGGTGATGATGAGATCAACATCAAGTCGGATAACGTTGGCACGCCTTCTAACGGTCAATTTATCTACACGGGTGACAATCCAGAGAACCTGCAAAATGGACGAATCACCTCAGAGTTGGAAGCGATTAATGGTGAAACTCAAGTCAAGGCTGGCAGTAATACCACTGATCGTTTCAATGTCGAAGCTGATGCTGATCTCGAACTCACTAAAGGCAAATTAACCGTTAATAATCAAGACGAAGTTAAAATTGCCTACGCCGAAGACATTTCCCTAAAAGGAGGTGATGGGGATAATGTGATTAAAGCCTCCTCCTGGTATCAAAATGGCAATGTTTCTCTTGATGGCGGTAACGGGTCCGATCAAGTTGAGGCAAATTTATCGGAAGTTCCAACTCGGAATTTAAAAGATTCTGGAAAAGAAGGTAATGACCAACTGCTACTGTTCGGTAACATCGTCCGTGAGATTAAAGGGAATAACCGTAATTATTTAAGCACTGTAATCCCTTCTGACTACAAAACTAAAACCAACGTGAAAAAATTTACAACTCGAAACACTTTATATGAGGATTTTGAAGGAGTCTTTAACGGCAATAATGACAATATCACTGGCGTTGATAATGCCCAAACTTTAGCCTTGAACAATGTTAATGATGACCTTCTCAATGGCAATTAATCCCAACGATCGAACCCCCTTCAAACCCCCATTAATGCCCCCTAGCCCCCAATGCTGGGGGAATTGCCCCCTAGCCCCCAATGCTGGGGGAATTGCCCCCTAGCCCCCAATGCTGGGGGAACTGCCCCCTAGCCCCCAATGCTGGGGGAACTGCCCCCTAGCCCCCAATGCTGGGGGAACTGCCCCCTAGCCCCCAATGCTGGGGGAACTGCCCCCTAGCCCCCAATGCTGGGGGAATCGCCCCCTAGCCCCCAATGCTGGGGGAATTGCCCCCTAGCCCCCAATGCTGGGGGAACTGCCCCCTAGCCCCCAATGCTGGGGGAACTGCCCCCTAGCCCCCAATGCTGGGGGAACTGCCCCCTAGCCCCCAATGCTGGGGGAACTGCCCCCTAGCCCCCAATGCTGGGGGAACTGCCCCCTAGCCCCCAATGCTGGGGGAACTGCCCCCTAGCCCCCAATGCTGGGGGAATCGCCCCCTAGCCCCCAATGCTGGGGGAACTGCCCCCTAGCCCCCAATTCTGGGGGAACTGCCCCCTAGCCCCCAATGCTGGGGGAACTGCCCCCTAGCCCCCAATTCTGGGGGAATCGCCCCCTAGCCCCCAATTCTGGGGGAACTGCCCCCTAGCCCCCAATGCTGGGGGAACTGCCCCCTAGCCCCCAATGCTGGGGGAACTGCCCCCTAAGACCATGGCTGATCAATTGTCACGATATACCGACTCCTAGTTCCCCCCTTTCAAAGGGGGGTTAGGGGGGATAAAAAACTTTTTCCCTTTCAAAGGGGGGTTAGGGGGGAGAAAAAACTTTTTCACTTTCAAAGGGGGGTTAGGAGGGAGAAAAAACTTTTTCCCTTTCAAAGGGGGGTTAGGAGGGAGAAAAAACTTTTTCAGCAGACCATAAAAATAAATAATTAATCAGGAGAAATAAAAATGGCAGTTCAATATATTGCAGAAAGTATCGATTATGAAACCCTTGATCTGATTCCAGGAGAAGAAGGGGTGGTCAATGTGAGCGATCTCAGTCAAGCAGATGACGCGATCGCGCCGATCGATCTCGGAGAAGGAAATAGTTTCCGTTTTTACGACACCGACTATGCCAGCTTAAGTGTCGATACCAATGGACGACTGATTTTTGGCACGGGTAACAGTCAATTTGAAAATACTAATTTAACCAGTAATGAAATTACCCCAGGGATTATTGCCCCATTTTGGGATGATCTGAGAGCAAATTCTGGAGTTGCGGAGGTGGATAGCCCCGAAGATGATTTAATTCTCTACCAAATTGAAGAGAATCGGATTATTATTGAATGGAATAATGTTCACTTTTTTGATGGCGGTCAAACCACTGATGGACTCACTTTTCAAGCGATTTTAGAACTGAATACAGGGGACAATAACGGTGAGATTACCTTTAATTATGGTGATCTCAGTGAGGAAGATTTAGAAGAAAATAATGGCACTTCCGCAACGGTTGGGGTAAAGGCGCCAGGAAGCCAAACCGAAAATAGCCTCGATCGAACATTAGTCTCTTTCGACCAAAATAGTCCTCTCTTAGGGGATACCGAAGCGATTAGCCTCACTCCTAATGTCATCGAAGACAACGCGATCATTATTACCAGTCCAGTTTCCGTTGACTTTCCCGAAGCAGAAACCGATCCCGCTTATCGCATCCTCACCAACGCCTCCGATGATGTCACTCTCGCCTATAGTATTACTGGAGGGACCGATGCTGATCAATTTACAATTGATAGTGAAAATGGCACGTTAACCTTTACCAATCCTCCCGACTTTGAATCCCCCACTGATGCCAATGCAGATAATATCTATGAAGTCACCGTTAACGCCAGTGACGGTGAAACCAGCGACGAAGAAACGGTTTTAATCACAGTTACCGATGAACAGGAAGCCCCTCCCACCGATACCCAATACATCGCTAGTTCCACAGACTTTGAAGCCATTGACTTAATTCCAGGGGAAGACAATGTGGTAACAGTGGAGAATCTTAGTAACACTGACGATGAGATTGCGAGTATTACTCTCGGAGAGGGAAACAGTTTCCGTTTTTACGACAGCGATTATACCAATCTCACGATTGATTCTAACGGTCGCCTCATTTTTGGCACTGGAGAAAGTGCCTTTAACAATACCGACTTAACCAGTCCAGAATTTAGCCCTGGTATTATTGCCCCGTTTTGGGATGATTTGATCACTAACTCCACTGCTGCTAATCCTGATACGCCAGAAGATGATTTAATTCTTTCCCAAATCGAAGACAATCGGATCATTATTGAATGGAGTAATGTTCATTTTATTAGTGAGGGTGACACGACAGATGGGATTACTTTCCAAGCCATTTTAGAACTGAATACAGGGGATGATAACGGTAGGATTACTTTTAATTATGTTGACCTCAGTGAGGAAGAGGTAGAAGAAAATAACGGCACGTCCGCAACGGTTGGGGTAAAAGCACCAGGCACTCAAGACAATTCTAGCTTCGATCGAACCCTTGTCTCTTTCAACCAAGAGAATCCCCTCATTGGTGAGAATCAGGCGATCGAACTTACTCCTAATACCATCGATCCCAATACGATCGCAATCACCAGCCCCACCGCCGTTGATGTTCCTGAAGAAACTCCAGAAACGGCTTATACAGTGCTAGTCAATGCGCCAGATGAGGCAACTGTCACTTATAGTATTACTGGAGGAACCGATGCTGATCAATTTACAATTGATAGTGAAAATGGCACGTTAACCTTTACCAATCCTCCCGACTTTGAATCCCCCACTGATGCCAATGAAGATAATATCTATGAAGTCATCATTAACGCCAGTGACGGTGAAAATAGCGACGAAGAAACGGTTTTAATCACAGTTACCGATGAACAGGAAACCCCTCCCACCGATACCCAATACATCGCTAGTTCCACAGACTTTGAAGCCATTGACTTAATTCCAGGGGAAGACAATGTGGTGACAGTGGAGAATCTTAGTAACACTGACGATGACATTGCGAGTATTACTCTCGGAGAGGGAAACAGTTTCCGTTTTTACGACAGCGATTATACCAATCTCGCGATTGATTCTAACGGTCGCCTCATTTTTGGCACTGGAGAAAGTGCCTTTAGCAATACCGACTTAACCAGTCCAGAATTTAGCCCTGGTATTATTGCCCCGTTTTGGGATGATTTGATCACTAACTCCACTGCTGCTAATCCTGATACGCCAGAAGATGATTTAAAACTCTACCAAATCGAAGAGAATCGGATCATTATTGAATGGAATAATGTTCACTTTTTTGATGGCGGTCAAACCACTGATGGACTCACTTTCCAAGCAATTTTAGAACTGAATACAGGGGACAATAACGGTGAGATTACCTTTAATTATGTTGACCTCAGTGAGGAAGATTTAGAAGAAAATAACGGCACGTCTGCAACGGTTGGGGTAAAAGCACCAGGCACTCAAGATAATTTTAGCTTCGATCGGACATTAGTCTCTTTTAACCAAGAGAATCCCCTCATTGGTGAGAATCAGGCGATCGAACTGACTCCCAACCCCATTGATCCTAACGCGCTACTCATTATCGGTCCGAGATTTGTGACGTTTTTAGAAGAAAGCGCCGGCACGCCTTATACCGTTATTACTAATTCCCCAGAAGCAGAAAACCTGACTTATAGCATATCAGGTGGTGCTGATGCCGACCAGTTTACGATCGACAGCGAGAGTGGGGAATTAAGTTTTAATACCCTTCCCGACTTTGAATCTCCCACTGATGCAAACGAGGATAACATTTATGAAGTCAGCCTCACCGCCGATGACGGAGAAACGCAAGCCACACAAGACCTCAGCATTGCCATTACGAACCAACAAGAACAAACTGGTCAACCACCCAACTTAGAAGCCAGTAACTTAACGGTTGATCTCGCCACAGCTTCCGAAGGAACGGTGATTGGCACTCTCAACGCCAGTGATCCCAATTCAAATCCCCTCACTTATGCCATTACTGAAGGGAACACCGACAACAACCAAAATGGCACTTCTCCTGTAAGCGTTAATGATAGTGGCGAAATTATCCTTCAAGATATAGATGATCTAACCTCCAATCTAGCCACTACCTTCACCTTTACCGCAACTGTCACCGATACCGAAGACTTAACTGATGAAGCCGAGATTACGGTTGATCTAGGAGTGGAAACAGCGACTCCAAGCAGTGTTTTCGGAAGTTTAGTTTTTGGAACACTGAATAACGATCAATTTAATACGAGTGATCTCGATAGTCTTGAAACCGATCAAGATAAAATTCTTTTCTTTGGCGCTGGTAATACCTCCCTGGAGGGAACAGAGGGCGAGGGAAATAATCGCATTTACTTGGGTGCTGAGAGTGACACAGTTTTAGCAACAGCGGGCGATCGGGTGTTTACCAAACAGGGAAAC
Organism: Dactylococcopsis salina PCC 8305; assembly: GCF_000317615.1. Taxonomy (GTDB): domain Bacteria; phylum Cyanobacteriota; class Cyanobacteriia; order Cyanobacteriales; family Rubidibacteraceae; genus Halothece; species Halothece salina. Next base: position 2,707,089 of record NC_019780.1, read on the forward strand.
GATCAAATTTTAGTTGGGGCGAATAATCGCATTTACGCGGGAGAGGGAGACGATCGCTTATTTGTGGCGACAGAAGGAAATAATGTCTTAAGAGGAGGAAACGGCGACGATCAATTTTGGATTGCCAACGGAAACCTCCCAGACAGTGCGAACACCATCACTGATTTCACATCGGGAGAAGATGTACTAGGGATTAGTGGCTTTCCCAATATCGCATTTGATGACCTGAGTTTAAATTCAGCAGGAGAAAACACAGTCATTGGCTTTGATCCAGAAACACCTTTGGTTGAGTTACAAGGTATTGAAGCAACTTCTCTCAGTGCTGAGGATTTCGTCTTTTTATCTTAATGCAACAAGTGGAGTAGGTTGGGTGGAGTTTACGAAACCCAACACCAATCAGTCATTAGTCATTAGGTAGAGACGTTCCATACTTCGACAAGCTCAGTAACAGGAACGTCTCCACGCGAAACCCAACACCAATTATAAGCAATTACTTGAAGTTGATCTAAAAAGCAGTCTCGGTTTACTAACCATCAGATTGGTTAAACTCTATTATTTCCCCCTTAAACACATCAGCTAAATCTTTGGCGGCTTTCTTTAAAGTTTTCTCGTCTGTTTCGGTTTCCTCATTCTGATTCGTTTCTGGAACATCTGAAACATCTACAGTTGAATCTGTCGCCGTTTCCTCATTCTGATTCGTTTCTGAAACGTCTGGAGTCGAGATTGATCTCGTTTCAGTAACTTCTGGCTCTTTTTTAACCTCTTCTACAACAGGAGAGGGTTTTCTATTTTCTTGGGGAGGAGGTGGGAGAGGATTATCCGTTTTTTTTTCAGGGGTTGATACGGGAGACGCTGCGGATTGAAATTTTTGCTCTCCTTTGACTTCCAATTTAACGGTAATGTCTCGTTTCAGAATTGCAGTTAAGGCTTGTTCTAAGTCTTTTTGACGTTTCTTCGCAAAGGGGAAAAGGTGTTGGTTTCTCACTCCTACTACGGCAATATTCCCCTCTATAGCTAATAAAGAACAGTGATCCTTAACTAAGGGTTTCGTGGGAGGAGGTAATCTCTCCAACATCTGCGTCCAAATTTGAACAACATTTGCTGTGTCTGGGGTTTCTGAAGGTGCGGTTGTGGTTTCCGATTCTGATTTTACTGCCGTCGTTTTGGGAACTTCCGATGGTGGCGATGGTTGTTCTGGTTTCGCTGGGGGTTTTGGTTTGGGTTCATCTTTTGATGCTGTTTGAGGAAGAGAAACGGTTTTTACAAGGGGTGAGGTTTCTGTTGATGGCTGATTAACCGCTAATAATCCCAATAAGGTGACTTCTAGCCATAGGCGAGGTTGAGTGGTTTGTTTAACTTGTGCTTCGCTTTTTTGTAGGTGTTTTTGTCCTGCTAAAATTTCCCTAACTTCCCAGTCTTGAGCTAATTTACAGATTTGTTCCCAAGTGGATGCGGTGAGGGCGACTAATTCGGAACGTTGAGGGGCGGTTTTCGCGATGAGTAAGTCTCGATACAATCCCGCTAGGCTTTCTAAAACAATAATTGGTTCTCGTCCTCGATCGAGCAGTTGACGACATAAAGTTACAATTTGCTCCCCATTTTCCTGTTTAATGGCTTGTAACAGGGCGATTAAATCCTGTTCTGGAATCGCACCGACTAAATCCCAAACTCGATCGAGGCTAATTTCACCAGATAATAAACTCAGTTGATCTAAAAGACTTTGAGCATCTCTCAACCCCCCATGAGACACTTGTGCAATGACAGTTAGAGCTTCTTCTGTGATTTCAATTTGTTCTTTTTGTGCAATGTATCGCAAATGAGCAATCATCGCCGAGAGAGGGATGCGTTGGAAATCAAACCGTTGACACCGAGAGATAATGGTGGGAATCACTCGTTGCGGATCAGTGGTAGCGAGAACAAAAACGACTCTTGGCGGCGGTTCTTCTAAGGTTTTGAGGAGAGCATTAAACGCCGCCGTACTGAGCATATGGCAATTATGAACTAAAAGTCCATTCGCCACAAAATTATGATTCTGTTCCACTTCTAAATCATAAACCGATTCTTTACCAACGCGGTGGACAGATTCTACCTTCTCCAAATTTGTACTCCATTGAGGGAATTGATATTCCACATCCACATTCACAGGGGATAGTATCTTGATTCCAGCTTTGAGGTTTTTTGCTTTGATCCATCCTTGATCAGTCCGAATTAGATGATTTTCTGTACAGCGAAGTTCACGGTGGGTCGTTTTGATCTTGACGGTGGGTTTTACTCCCTGATTGAGCCATCGTAATACTTTTTTCTCTTCCCATCTTTGAGTAGTTTCGTTATAGCTGAGAACTTTTTTCCCTTCCAAGTCGGGATTATCTATTCTCATTACTCCTGCCGAAGTCTGGATTAAGGAATCACCAGTTAAACACTCGTCAATCACATATAATTTATAACGACACTTCACGGGAGCAAAACTCGATCGATCGATAATCTCGCGAATATTATCAACACCCGTATTACTCGCCGCGTCGATTTCAACAATATCCAAAGCAGAACCATTAACGATCGAGCGACAGACTTCGCACTGATTACAAGGTTGCGCCGTTGGTTGCTTGCTATTAATACAATTCAGTGATTTCGCTAAAATTCGTGCTGAGGAGGTTTTACCCGTTCCGCGCGGACCACTAAACAAATAAGCAGGAGCAATCCGTTGACGCTCGATCGCATTACTAAGCGTGTCCCCGATCGCACTTTGTCCCACCAGATCAGCAAAAGTCTGCGGACGATATTTCTGATGGAGCGGTTCATAAGGCATAACAGTTCCCACCACTGACAAAAATGCAGACAAAATCAGCAAGGCAGCTTAAACCACCTTGCTGTTCTTTCTTTATTATGACGTTTTTCTAATGCTTTAGAGGTCGCCTCCACGCACTGCGAGTAAAAAAATCACGATCGGACCGGAAATCATAATTAACGCCACAAAAGTTAACTGAAAAATCACTTCATAATTGACGTTTCCTAAAAAACTGGTTAAGGCTTCCATATTCTCTCCTCTCGTTGTTACGGTACGATTCTTATAATAATTAGTTTTCTTCCAACATAAAATACTAACCGCTACTGATCAACTTCTTTAGAAATGCTTAACAAAACTTTATAAACTGCTGATTCGGTCATTTTACAAGTCAGGGCTGTTTCATTCTCTTAAAATTAAGGGAGGTAGGGAGATGGCGCGATCGCGCCGATCATTACTCCTGATCTCAATAAACCCTTTGCTTTTAATGGAAGAATGCAACATCTCACCATTTCCCAGCCCGACGATTGGCATCTACATCTCCGTGACGGTGCAACACTGAAAGCAGTTCTACCCTACACGGTGCGTCAGTTTGCCCGCGCGATCGTCATGCCGAATTTGAAGCCCCCGATTCGCTCAGTTACCGATGCAACCGCCTATCGCGATCGCATCCTTGCTGCCATTCCAGAAGGCGAACAGTTTGAGCCATTGATGACGCTCTACCTCACCGACAACACTAGCCCCGACGAGATTTTCCGAGCGAAGGAATCTCAGTTCATCAAAGCGGTCAAATACTACCCAGCCGGGGCAACGACTAACTCTGATTCTGGTGTGACCGATATTCGCAAGTGCGATCGCGTTTTTGAAGCAATGCAGGAGGTAGATATGCCGTTATTACTGCACGGGGAAGTAACTGATCACGATGTTGATCCGTTCGATCGGGAGAAGGTATTTATCGATCGACATTTAATCCCCCTCAAGCAAAGATTTCCGAACCTGCGGGTGGTGCTTGAGCATATCACGACTTCTGATGCGGTGCAGTATGTCCTCTCGGCAAGCGCGATCGCAGCCACCCTTACGCCACAACATTTGTTATTTAACCGTCAAGCCCTGTTCCAAGGCGGTCTGCGCCCCCATTTTTATTGCCTACCCATTTTGAAACGGGAGGAGCATCGTCAGGCTTTATTGCAAGCAGCAACATCAGGGAATCCGAAGTTTTTTCTCGGTACTGATAGCGCTCCCCATACCCGCACCAGCAAAGAAACTTCCTGTGGTTGCGCGGGATGCTTTTCGGCTCTCCACGCCCTTGAGTTGTATGCCGAAGCATTTGAAAGCGTGCAAGCCCTAGATCAACTGGAGGCTTTCGCTAGTTTCTATGGTCCCGATTTTTATCAACTACCGCGTAATACCAAGCAAATTACCTTATCTAAAACCACCTGGCGCGTTCGGGATCAAGTTCCATTGCTGGAATCTGGGATCGTTCCTTTGGGGGCAGGGCGAGAAATGACCTGGCACATAGTATGACATTCCCCGAAAGTGTCTCATCAGTTAGACTGTTACGGTTAACCAGTCAGAAAGCCATCCGTTTCAAACGGATGGATGAATGACACTTAAAGGCTTTAGCCTTCTGTGTCCTTGTAATTTGGCATTTCTAAGGTATCAATCCAATCTTCCACTAACTGTGTCATGGTTTTCCGTTTATGCCTAGCATATAGTCTCAGTTTTTCGACTGCTATTAATCAACTGGGAAAAGCAAAAAAATTAGCTTATGCTTTTACAGAACTCCGTTGTACGTTTGCTGGACGCTCCATCGTTCCAGATATCGCTGTATTTGAGTGGCAAAGAATCCCGTTAGATGAAAATGGTCAAATTGTTGATCGATTTGAAATCGCTCCAGATTGGATTGTTGAAATTCTCTCTCCTAAACAATCGACAAATCGGGTAATTCGCAAAATTGTCTTTTGTCTTAAAAATGGTACAAAATTAGGTTATCTCATTGACGCTGACGATCAATCAATAACAGTCTTTCAGCCGGATCGACTCCCTGAAGTAAAAGAGAAACAAGATGTTTTACCCGTATTAGACGCTTTGCAGGATTGGCAAATTACTGTAGAAGACGTATTTAACTATCTAAGTTTTACCTAAGAACTAGGAATAGTCTCTATAGCGGTACGCAACAGACTAATCAAGAGTCTGTTAAAATAAAACGATAATGATTATCATTGTAGATTTTTTATGAGTTCTCCTTCTCTAATTGCAGTAGCAGGACCCTCTGGCAGTGGGAAAACCACTTGGATTAGCCAGTATTTAAAACAACCCGCTACTCCCACCTATTACCTTTGTCCAGGCTTAGGGAATGCTTCAGTTGATCTTGCTAGTATCGATTATCGCTTTCCTTGGATACAAACGATTCCAGACACAGAAGCGCAAACTATTCTCAGCAGACTCTCGGAAGAAACAGTGGTTTATGTGGAATTAGGGTTTTATTTGGATTTAGCCTCCCCTGTTCTCACTTCCTTTCCTTGTCATCGGGTGGCGGTTGTTCCTCCAGAAACCGAATCATCACAATGGCACAACTTTGCCGATGAAATCATTACTGGCAATTCCGTTCAATCCTCACGATACGGTGACTCGCCTCAAATTTGGTCTAGCCCCTTAACGGGACAAGTATTTGATCCGCCCAGCTTAGAAACAATTTGGATGGAAATCATCGGGGGCGCTTATGGTCAAGTGCAACGGGCGAAAGGTCTTTTTGAACTTCCTGATGGAACGCTGATCCAGATGGATTTTGTCGATGCGCTTCCAGGTAGCGAGTATCGAGAATTAAATGTTCCTCGGTGGTTAGAAGGACGACCGAATCGTTTTAGCGGGATCGAAGTGGTGGGCTGGAATTTGGAAGAAAGCACCATTAAACAGATTTTACTGGAGAGTTGCTTATCAGATCATGCGCTGAGTCAGTACCAGAGTTATTATCAGGAGACGATCGCGTTATGAAATTAGCTGTTATGTCCTGTATTCACGGTAATTATGAAGCCTTAACTGCGGTTTTATCCGATATTGAAGCCCAAAAAGCCGATCGCGTTTACTGTTTAGGAGATTTAGTCGGTTATGGTCCTTATCCTAACGAAGTAGTTGAGTTAATTCGGGATTTAGAGATTCCCACCTGTCAAGGCTGTTGGGATGAAGATGTGGTGGAAGGGTTAGACGCTTGTGAGTGTAGTTATCCTTCGCAAATCGCAGAAAAACGGGGAAAAGTTGCCCATGAATGGACCAATCGGGTTTTGAAGTCAGATGTGCGGGACTATTTAGCCAATTTACCGATGATTCTGAAAGAAGACAATCTCTGTTTTGTTCACGGTAGCCCCAACAGCCAACATGAATATCTCTTACCCGATACAGCAGGATTAATTGCACTGGAACGAGTTTTATCCACAGGGGTAGATACCTTGTTTTGTGGACATACCCACATTCCTTATGTTCGGGAGTTAGACAATATGAAGTTATCGGTGCAAGTGCAACAACCCGAAAAAATGAGCAACAACACGCTGACCACGCCGATGAAACGAATTATCAATGCTGGGTCAGTAGGAGAACCCCGTCACGGAAAACCTGATGCGACGTATGTTCTGTATGATACTGAAACTGAAGAAGTGACGTTGCGGGAAGTTCCTTATAATTACACCGCAACCTGTTTAGCCATTTTAGAACAAGGACTGCCCCCGATTTTTGCTTGGCGGTTAGCGCGAGGTCTGGAGTTTGCGGAAAAAGCAGATGATCCGACTCATGTTTGTCAAAAGTGAGGAAGCTGGAACAATGACACAGTGGGCGATTTTAAGCGGAATTGAAGGGAATTTACAGGCTTATGAGGCGGTTCTTGCTGATATTAAGGGTCAAGAAATTCCAGTTACAGCGATCTACATTCTAGGAGATAGCATTGGGTTACAGGGCGATAATGAAGCAGTGGTGCAACGGATTCAGTTTCCTTACGCCGATGAAGTGAAGCCGCAAGTGTGTACAGGGTGGTGGGAAGAACAATGTTTTAACTTATATGCCCTGAGTGGATTTGGAGAAGCCCCAGAATTGCGCGATCGTTATGGGACTGATGCGATTCTCAAGTTATGGGAATCTGTTTCCAGAGAAACCGTACAATGGTTACGCAGTCTGGACTTTGGCTTTCACGAAGAAGACTGTTTGCTGATTCATGGCAGTACCGTAAGTTACGATGATGAACTAACTCCCGAAACACCAGCGATTCAAATCTGCGATCGCGTTCTCAGAGCAGAAGCAGAAACCTTATTCTGTGCGCGATCGGGGTTAACCTTTACCTACTCTGTGGAAAGGGCAAGTCTTGATTCTAGCACCCGAACCTTAGAAAAAACACAACAAACGTCACAAGAAACCCTAGCATCCTGCCGAGTGATTGGTGTGGGTAATGTGGGACAAACGCCCCAAAGAGCAACCTATACTTTATATCAACCCTTGACTAAACAAGTAACTTTTCAAACCGTTGACTATGACTCCCACTAAACGGAATCACATCGGGAGGAGGGTCTAGGGTTCTACACTCTTATAGATTCTCGATAAAATCCTCAGCCTTTACTTGTGCTTGCTTGAGAATCCCACTTAATGTACCAACTTTTAATTCGCTATGTAGGGGAACAACACATCCCACTTTACCCTCTTCAGTATTTTTCTTCATCACAACATGACTGCCTGTTTGTCGAACCTGCTTGAATCCTAAGCGTTCCAGTACCTTGATTGCCTTCTTGCTAGAGATTCGTGGTAACTTAGAGCCTTACTAACTTCTATGGTAGTGAAAAATTTGGGAGAACTCTCAGGCAAGGGAAACTCTTCCAAATAGAGTCGTGTTGCTTCTTTCAGCCCATTAATCGCTTCCTCCATTGTCTCTCCTTGATCAACTGTTCCTACCTCTGGACATTCAGCGATATACATTTCATCTTCTTTATAAAGAATTACTGTAAAACTGCGAGTTTTGGTGTGCTGACCCTCATTTGTCATCGGAAACAACCTCCATTGATTCTATTTGCAAGATCGTAAGTTTCTTGAACACTCATCTTTTTAATAGTCCCTCTTTGTCTAGCTTTTGCTTTTCTTCTTGACCAAAGTTATCTATGGCGGTGGAATATCCAAGTCTTTACAAATTTTCTTAGCTAGAATGTCTCTGATCTCTCGATGACGAGGAATAGTCGTTTTCGCTTGGGTTTTTGGATTCCACCAAATTGAGTGCTTACCTCCCTCACGTAATAATTCACATCCCGCTTTTTGAAGGTAACGGATCAAATCGTTTCGTTTCATGTAGTGATGAAAACTTCTTCGTAGTTGTCTATTGCTTCTCTACGGGCTTCCTCGCGATTTAATTCCAGAATATCTTGTAGAGCTTCTCGTAAACTTTCAATCAGTTCCTCTTTAGTCGCTTCCTGAGCGTTAACCCCTTTTACTTCTTCGATCCATCCAATCCACCAATCGCCATCTTTTTTAAGAATTGCTGTAAATTGAGTCGCCATAAATCATGATATTTAAAAAAAGCTGTTCTAATTATAGCAATTCCCACTAAACATGAGGTTCAGCGTAAGTGATTTATAATACTAGATTATGGCAAGCTCTTATCAAGAATCACGATCGAGCCATCCGTTGACTATGACACCCACTTCTCTTAAAACAAAGGCAACCCCTTGTGGTTGGAGTAATTCCTCGATCGCGTCAGCAATTTGAGCCGTTTGGGGCGATCGGAGTCTTCAAAGGGGGTAAGGGAGGAATACGGGCTAAAATTCCTTTTTGTAAAACTTCTGGGCGGTCTTGACGTTTAATGAGTCCATCATTACTAGCAAAGTATTGTTCGGCAAATCTCAATATAGAAGAGGGACTGGTTATCGGTGGCAAATCACCAAACATCAAAGTAGTTTTATTGGGTGCAGCAAAAGCCACAGCACAGGGACGATTACAAGCACTCAGACAACTAACTTCTTGAATGATAAATTCATCTTTGTATTGCCAGTTTGCTCGTAATTCTTTTAAGCGATCGGATAAATGTTTTCCGCCTCTTTGTCCTAAATAATCCTTTTGTTGAAGAGAGAAAGCACAGGAGCTACAGACAAATATAGTGTGTTTGCTCATCTTAATTAAAGTTTGATATTTTACTATTTATTGTTCAATTAATTGCTCTATATCCGTTCGCTCTATTTCAGCTATTGATTTATGAATTTTGTATTGTTTTGGAGCTTCCTCCATGATGACAATCGCTGTTTCAATGGGCGGACAACCTGGTTCGTGACAGGTTAATTGATTTAAAGAAATAGTGACTGTTTCGTCTAGACTTAAAGTTTCAGTTAGCCAAGTTTTGATTTGTTTTACCTTTGCAGAATCGGCTTTTAAATTAGTTCGAGAAAAGAAATCCATTAGCTTTACCAGGGCAAATTGGGCAGACTAAATTTTTTGTTAATTAAAGCGACTCGCTAAATTTACAATTGTGTCGGGTTGAGCGCATCACTATAAACTGTTTTCGGGTCAAATGTTTTCTCCTCTTCCGTGAACACTAACTGAATTGGTTGCTGGGAATCAGTAGCACTTTTTCCCGTAGCAATACGGCGATAAAAACAAGAACGATAACCTACGTGACAACTAGCTCCTGAACCAGCCACTTTAACCTGCATCCACAGACAATCTTGGTCGTCATCAATCGCTAACTGCTGTAGTTTTTGCACCAGTCCACTAGATTGACCTTTATGCCATAACTGCTGACGACTACGGCTATAATAATGAGCCTCTCCCGTTTCAATGGTTTTAACTAACGCCTCTTCGTTCATATAGGCGTGCATCAGCACTTCTCCCGTGTTGACATCGGTGGTAACTACTGGAATCAAACCATTGGTATCAAATTTGGGAGCAAGTAAGAAACCAGACTCAACCTGTTCTACGGAAGTGCGGGCGGTAAATAGGGGATTCATATTTTCTTCGCGCTCTCTGACTCCTGCGGGAGAGGAAAGCGCGTCCTCCAGTTTGTGTGTTTACAATTAACGGTGAAAGATAGGAAGGAAAAATAGGTAGAGACATGGAGTGTGAGTGGTCTCTACCTATCAGCACGCGAAAAAAAAGAGGATTAAAACTATCGGAAGTTTTGGGGGTGTTGAATCAGACTCATAAATTCTTGTCGCGTTTTTGGATCGTCGGCAAATACCCCACGCATGGCACTAGAAACTGTCCAAGAGCCTGGCTTTTGCACGCCTCGCATAACCATACACATATGGGTTGCTTCGACCACAACTGCTACTCCTTTGGGTTGGAGTAATCCCTCAATCGCGTCAGCAATTTGAGCCGTTAAGCGTTCTTGGACTTGCAAGCGTCGCCCATACATTTCGCAAATCCGTGCTAACTTCGATAATCCGATCACTTTTCCGTTGGGCATATAAGCAACATGGACGCGACCAATAATGGGCAGAATATGGTGTTCACAAGAACTAAATAAATCAATATCTCGAACCAAGACCATCTCATCGGTATCTTCGTGAAAAACCGCCCCATTGAGTAAGTCGTCTATGGATTGATGATAGCCAGAGGTTAGGAATTGAAGGGCTTTAACCACTCGTTTCGGAGTATCGAGTAATCCTTCGCGATCGGGGTCTTCTCCTAATCCTAGCAATAAAGTGCGGACAGCTTGGCGCATCTCTTCTTCAGAGACCACTGGCTGGGCTTCGGTTTCTAGAGAAGGTAAAGCAGGAGATGGAGATTCTTGGGTTGATAAAGTCATAAAGTCTTCTTCAAAAATAATGGTATTGACAACGATTCATGGAATCGAGTGGGTCACGTTCTTCTACAAAAATGATAATCATTATCATTCTAAGCTAAAATTCCTAATTCTGCAATTCAACTAAATTGGCTGGCTCATTTTTGCCACCAGTTCAGCGACAGAAAGAGTTCCTAACTCCCCTTCTTTGCGAGTGCGGACACTTAACATTCCACTTTCCACCTCACGCTTACCGATGACTGCTACCACTGGAATCTTTTCCATTTCAGCAGTCCGAATTTGTTTCCCAAGCCGATCGCCGCTGGTATCAACTTCAATGCGAAATCCTTGCTGTCTCAACTCCTGAGCAACCTGATCAGCATAATCTCGTTGGGCATCACTAACGGGGAGTAATCGCACTTGTGTTGGTGATAACCATAAGGGGAAATCTCCAGCATAGTTTTCCACTAAAACCCCAAAAAATCTCTCTAGAGAGCCAAAAATGGCGCGATGAATCATAATGGGACGTTGGCGCGATCCATCATCTGCCATGTAGCTAAGATTAAACCGTTCTGGTAGGTTAAAATCAACTTGAATGGTGGAACATTGCCAAAGCCGACCAATGGCATCTTTAATCTTTAAGTCAATTTTCGGACCATAAAAAGCCCCGCCCCCTTCGTCTAAAACATAATCCCAACCTTTGGTTTCTAACGCCTGAACAAGAGAATTGGTGGCTAACTCCCACCCTTGATCTGTTCCCACTGATTTACTGGGTCGAGTGGAAAGGTTAATTTCATATTGAGTAAAGCCAAAGGCTGATAAAATTTTCTCTGTGAGATTTAGCACGCCTAAAATTTCATCAGTCACTTGTTGAGGTAAGCAGAAAATGTGAGCATCATCTTGTGTAAAGCCACGAACCCGCATTAAACCATGTAAGACACCTGAGCGCTCATAGCGATAAACGGTTCCCAACTCTGCCCATCGTATCGGCAATTCTCGATAAGAACGTTGCTGAGTTTGATAGGTCAGCACATGGAAGGGACAGTTCATGGGTTTAATTTGATATTGCTTCTCTTCAATTTCCATCGGCTTGAACATATTGTCCTGATAGAAATCAGCGTGTCCAGATGTTTTCCATAACCCCAAACTAGCCAGATGAGGCGTGTAAAGTAACTCATATCCTCCATCAAGATGAGCTTTACGCCAATAATCTTCAATTGCTGTTCCATAAATCCGTTGCAACTGAGGATTATTTTCGTTACCGCGCCAATAAGCGCTTTCTCTACGCTTTCTAAGGCAAAAGCATTGGGATTAATTTCTCCAGTAAAGGTCACATGAGGTCCTTCACATAAATCCCACCAGTAATCGTGATTTTTGGGTTTAGCTTGAGGAGGAACTGACTTAAAGAGAGAGGGTTCTCCTTCTGTTACAGGAACAGAATCAGGAAAACCGATATAGTACCGTGTGACGGGTTCGTCTGTGGGAATACTTTCTAGAATTTCTAATTTGTAGGGTTCTCCCAGTTCTTCAATTTCAGTCCGCATCTCTTCCCGAGAAACTTCTTCACGAACAATGGGTAAATTGGCTCCAACGATCCGTCGCATTTCTGCTTCAATTTGACTCAGGTCTTCTGGCGTGAACGGTTGAGTTCGATCGAAGTCGTAATAGAATCCTGTTTCTGTCCAGGGTCCAATAGTTACTTTGGTTTCTGGGAACAGATTTTGCACTGCCATTGCCATAATATGGGCGCAAGTATGACGACGAATGCGTAACAGGGTTTGCGGATCGCTTTGAGAAATTGGCTCTTGGACGGATGACTGTTGGTGAATTTGACTGACCATGAGAAATGTTACTGATTTAAATGCTGGATATTTACGCTGACCAACGGTCAGAGCAGGCGCCTTCCGTTTAGGAAGGCGCCTGCTCTGACTTGAGTATCGCGATCGCGTTTAGTTAACTTCAATGACGACATTGCTAGTATAATGATAATCATTATTAAAATAACACAGAATCGTAACGTAGATGGGAATAGCATCAGCCTGTAACCGATAACCGTAAAGCATTGCCATGCCAAGCAGAAGTTCTGTTTCTGATTCTGCGATATATCAGACAAGCCGTGCCAAGCGCATCACGATTGATCTAGACGACATCTGATTCCTTGTTCCTTTACGCTGCTATCCGTGACTCGGGCTCTTGCACTTCAACATAGGCGAACACCAACTCCCGAAGTTCGGGATTATCCAAATGGTATTCAATTGATTGACTCTCAGGTACGACTTGCCCGACTTCTCGATAGGTTTCTAAATTAATCTGAATGGCTTCACGGGCTGCTTGTTTTGCTGCTTCAATCGTGTCTCCATAGGTTACGATCGCTAAATCGGGTACTTGCACAGCAAATCCAGCTTCAGTTTGCTCCAGCATGATGAGATAGCGCATCACTTGACCTCTAGTTTAATTTTCTTCACGGTGTTAACTGCCCGTCCGATCGGAACGTCTTTCTGCGGATGCACAATGGTAACCACAAACCGACTTTCCTGGTGCTTAAAGTTATGATGGTCTCCTTTGACACTGACCAGTTCCCAGCCATATTCTTCAGCCAGCTTTATCAACTCTCGACTGGTGTACCGTTTGGGCATCGGTCAAATGAGAAAGTTAGTAGCCATTGACAATAATTGAATTTTATCATCTTTGAACATAGATTTTAAAATGTTAAGTTTTACAAATATCTGAATCACCCCCATTCGTATAATATTCCATTGATTGTAACTCCCGCAATAACAGCAGCAATCATAATACCTAGATCGTCTTGCGCGATCGAATCTTCGATTCGGGGCAAGTTGCCATCGCGGGAATTAATCTGTTAACAACCCTAACAATTTTCAGATTCAACGTCGTTGTCGTCGCAAAATTAACCAAGTCATGATCGGTGCGCCTAACAGTGCTGTCACTGCATTTAGAGGCAAGACAACATCCCGACCTGGCATTTGCGCGATTGCGCTCCGCGCACCGAGCGCTGCGCTCGATCGAATCGGCAAAGAGGGCTAAAGTTGCTCTCATTAGGGCATTTGCTGGAATTAATAACTGGTGATCTAAGGTGCGAAACAAACTGCGACACAAATGGGGAACTGCAATATACCTTGTTTTGAAAACTTTTGCAAATTCCCACCATATTTAATCATCGTTTGACCACAAGACAATTGCGACCGAAACGCTCAATTACTCCTTGTTGTTCTAAGGTTTTTAAAAGGCGGGTGACTGTCACACGGGAACTACCAATGGCATCAGCAAGTTCTTGATGAGTTAACTTGAAACAGATTTGCCACCCTTCTTTTACGGGTTGCCCAAACTTGCGGGCTAACCAAAATAAGAATAGACGTAACCGTTCTTGTAAAGGTTCACAGCGACCCCCCTTACATCCCCCCTACTAGGGGGGAAAGAGGGGGGTCACTTTGCTGACAGCGCTGAGATAAACACTCTCCCCAACTCGACCACAGCGTCGCAGGAACTTGTTGTGCTTCTACAGGGGTGCAACATTCTACCTGATAGGGAGAAACCACTGATAAGGCTTGACCAACTAATTCTCCTTTGCCCCAATAGCCCAAAATAATGGTGTTTCCTTGCTCATTCCAAGTGTAAGTTTTCACGACTCCAGTTTCAATCAGCCCAGCCCAATTTTTCCAAATTGGTAGATGCTGTCCTTGTATGAAGCGTGCTTGTTTCGTGAAACTCAATGGCTGTGTAGGGAAAGGGTTTTGCTCGGCACTCATCATAGTAATTAGGAATTTTTTTCAATTATTTCTATTTTACACTTAAATTAAAGATTCGTTAAGCTCTTCTCACTGCGATCGCGCTCAAAAAGACACCGAACTGAGTGGCGACAATACTCGGACCCGAAGGTAAATCAAACAGCGCAGAGAGGATAATGCCCAATAGCGCACAGAACACCCCGAAACTGGCAGAAAACAACACATAATGACTAAAACCGCGACTCAATAATCGTGCTGTACAAGCGGGAATCACCACAAAAGCACTGACGAGTAAAACGCCTACTGCTTTGATGGAAACGGCGACAACTAAAGAGAGGAGAACAATAAATAAGGTACGATGAAGGGAAACGGAAATGCCCCGCGCGATCGCGAGAGATTCATTTAAAGTCAGTAACAGTTGAGTCCGCAAGGTTAAACCAATAAAAGCCAGACAACACAGCAAGAGGAAACCGCTTAATATTAAATCCCTTTCTCCCACAGCGAGAATATCCCCAAAGAGTAAACTGTTGATGCTTCCTTTGTACTGATCGACAAAACTGAGAATAATAATCCCCACAGCTAGAGAAGAGGAATAAACGATATTCAGTAACGCATCTGTCCAGAGTTCTGTCCGTTGCAAAAGATAGGCAATACCAAACGCAAAAATGACTGCAAAGGGTAACAAAATCAGGGAGGGATTCAACCCCAACAGTAACCCCAGACTAATCCCCAAAAGTGCCGAGTGTCCTAAAGCATCACTGAAGAAAGACAACTGTCTTAAAATCGTGAAACTGCCTAAGATTCCTCCCATTAACCCTGTGAGAACACCACCAATCAAGGCGCGTTGCATGAAAGGAAATTCTAATAACCCTAAAGCGCGGGTGATTTCGGTTTCTAAAATCATTGCTTATACCATTTCTAAAAAGTCAAGTACAGTTGATCCGCGCCTTCGGCAAGCTCAGGGCAACGCCTTAGCCCCCCTTAGTAAGGGGGGTTGGGGGGATCACAATATAGCGCAAGTTGATTAAAATGGGATTATTCCCTGCAAGAATGTTGATAACGGACAAACTCTTCTCCATAAGCCAAAGCGAGATTTTCTGAAGAAAGGGCTGATTCGGGAGAACCTTGACACAAGATATTGCGATTAAAACAAATCACGCGATCGCAGTGTCGTCTGACCATATCTAAATCATGAGAAATCTGTAAAATTGCCCAATCCTGTTCTTTTTTGAGTTGATACAGTAACTGGTAAAAGTCTGATTCACCGCGAAAATCCAAGCCTGCGGGGGCTTCATCCAAAATCAACAAGCGTCGTGGGCGTACCAAACAGTAAGCGAGTAACACCCGCTTCGTTTCTCCCCCAGAAAGTTCACTAATCGGTTTATGGCGAAGAGAAAGACCCTCAACTCGGCTTAAGGCTTCTTCCACAGCAAAGCGACATTGTTTTTGATGCGACCAAGGAAATTGGAGACTCAAACGATGCCAACCCAACCCCACAAACTCTTCCACCTCAATGGGAATCCGTTGATCGAAGCCGAAATTCTGGGGAAGATACGCCACTTGTTGACGCACTCGCCCATCTAACTTTCCTTTGCGCGTCAGAGGATGTCCTAAGATATAGACTTCCCCGCGATGACGAGGTAAAATCCCCAAAATAGACTGGATCAGCGTACTTTTTCCCGCGCCATTGGGGCCGATAATTGCCGTGTCAGTTCCTGCATTTAAGGTCAGAGAAACTTGTTCCACAGCAGGAGTTTTTCCGCGATACACCGTTAAATCTTCAATTTCTAATACTGGTTGGGACATTCCCCACTCCTAAAATCTTACAGCGACGGGTGAAACATCTCCCTTTTTTTCTGGTAGCAAACTCGACTGATTGTTCTGTTTTAACCCAGTGACTAAATTATTGACATTTTGGCGCATCACTTCAAGATAATATTCAGGTTGCAGCGCCTCGGAACTGCCAGTTTCAATGGGATCAAAGACGCTAATACTGACATCGAGGTCTTTGGCTAAAGCAGAAAAAGAATTCTCTCCCGCTTGCGGTTCACTTAATAGGGTTTTAATTCCTTTGGCTTTGACGGTATTAATGACAGACTTTACCTCTTCAGGAGAGGGGTTTTCTTCTGGGATATCAACAAGGAATTGTGATTCTAAGTTGTAGCTTTCAGCAAAGTAGCTGGCGAAGTCATGGAAGGTAATAAAGGTTTCTCCCGCATGAGGACTTAGCTTCTCAGAAATCTCTTCATCCAAGGCTTTGAGTTTTTCGAGATAAGCATCGGCATTTTCAGTGTAGATGGCTTCTCCTTCTGGATCAATGGCAATGACGCGATCGCGGATGTTTTTCACTTGTTCCATTGCGCGTTTCGGATCGAGCCAAACGTGGGGGTCAAATTCTCCATGATCGTGGCTGTGACCGTGTTCTTCATGATCGTGGCTTTCAGTTTTTTCTCCATGATCGTGGTCGTGATCATGATCGTGGTCATGATCATGATCTGAATGATCGTGATGATCATGACCGTCCTCTTCTCCATAAGCAATGGTTGCGACCCCTTCACTGGTGTTAATAACCACAAGATCGGGATTATTCGCATTAGCGATCATATCCTCTAAAAAGACTTCGAGTTCTAAACCATTTTTCACCAAAACATCGGCGTTGGCAATGGTTTGGACATCAGTAGGTTTCGCTTGATAATCGTGAGGTCCCGTATTGGTGGGCAGTAGTTGGGTCACTTCCGCGCGATCGCGCACTACTGCTTTGGTAAAGTGAGTCATCGGCAAAAAGGTGGTTACAATCTGCAACTCTTCTTGGGATGTTGCTTCTGCTGTTTCATTGTTCGTTTCTAGGGATTCATTAGGAGAAGTAGCAGTGGGACCACAGCTTCCTAAGCCCAACGCCAGGAGACTTGCGAGAA
Source organism: Dactylococcopsis salina PCC 8305 (assembly GCF_000317615.1). Lineage (GTDB taxonomy): Bacteria > Cyanobacteriota > Cyanobacteriia > Cyanobacteriales > Rubidibacteraceae > Halothece > Halothece salina. The sequence goes on from NC_019780.1 coordinate 2,724,273, forward strand.
GGAATGACGATCGATGCTGGAAAAACATAACTGATCTTGTCTCTTGTATGATAATGATTATCATTTTAGTATAAGAACTCTATTTTGTCATAATGAAGACCTCGATCGATATCGCCATTATTGGCGCGGGACCCCAAGCCTTAACCCTTGTCACACATCTGTTACAGAAGAAAAAGTCAATGAGGAATCGTTTGATGGTTTTCGATCCCTCAAAGGAGATGGATGCAGCAGTGGTATCATCAATTTAGTGCGTTTCAGATTCCTCATCTGCGATCGCCCTCTCCCCATCATCCTCATCCCAACCCGCAAGCCCTCCGCAACTTTGGCGAACATCGTCGCCATGAATTTTTTCCGCCCTACGATTTACCTGGAACTCAACCCCCCTCTGTCCCCCCTATTAGGGGCAGGGCTGTTTCATTCTATCAAAATGGGTAGTAGCCAAAGCCTCTCTCCAAGCCATCTTCGGGCTTCAGTAACTGATAAAAAGCCTAATAGTCTGAAAAGATTAAGACAAATGGTTTTTAATACTGAAAAGTTGACTGCTGACTGAAGATGGTGTACCGGGGAAACATCTTCAGAAAAAATAACATCTTTAACCCAATGTAGTTGGTTCTCAATTCCCCAATGTCCCTGAATCTTTTTACTAAAATTTTGAGCCGTTTGGTAACAACTACTTAAATAATAAACAATTTGATGATAAGGCTTATTTTTTCGAGTGCCTTTCCTTTCTACTTTGATAAAACACTGACTACTGATCCAAATTTCTTGAAGAGTTTCTGGAATTCTAAAGACAGATACGGTTCGAGTAACTTGTCGTCCGTGACTCGTTTCTGTTCGAATATCTTCCTGATCAGAAATCTGATTATGAGCGATTTCTTCTAAACGGTTGTACAATTTCGGTTGATTTTTCTTCACCGCAATTACATAATCATTACGAGAGCGATTAATCGTTTTAATTGTTTCTTTTTGACAGTGAACTGCATCCAGAGTCAAAACTTGATTTGATAAAGGCGTGTTATTCACCATCTCTCGAACACAGTAAATTTCTGAAGTCTTTTTATTCTCTAATTTTTCTAGAGCTAAAACTAACCCATTGTCCTGACTAAACCAAGAGACAATTGAAGCAAAATTCTGCTTATTTCCGTAGGTATCAGTTAAAGTTGACTTAATACTTTTACCATCAATCGCGATCCAATTAGAAAGTTCATCTGGGGAAGATAATTGAGCAGCCCATTGGTTAAAAACTTGAATTAAATCATTATTATCTACTCCCATCATGGCTCTTCTAATTGTTGAATAAGATGGCGACTTTAGCTTAGGAGATTTTCCTAAACGAGTGAGGTAGTAATGCTTATTTTTTCCAAAGGCAGCTAAGTCTCGGTAACTTAAGTTACCCATCATTAAACCAAGAATAACAATGAAAAGTACCCACCATAGGGGATGTCTTTGTCCACTGCGATCGCGCCAGTCCTTGACTTGTTTTAAGTAACTGATTAAACTAGACATATCAGAAATTTTTCTAGAAATGCGCGATCGCGCTACTGATTTATTATCGCGATCGCGCTTTACATTTACAATTTTACCCCGAGAATGAAACAGCCCTGCCTATTAGGGGGGATGTAAGGGGGGTTCGCGAAGATTTAATTCAAAACTTGCAGTTACAAAATACAGTATATCCTGCAAGGGTACTAAGTCTTACTCCCCTTCAGCGTAAATTTCAACTGTACCTATCCACAGGAGAAACTCTGACAGCGCGACGAGTGGTTTTAGCAGTGGGGGCGGGAAAACCGATTATTCCAGATTGGGCAAAACAGTTGTCATCTCTACACTTGCGTCATCAGTTGTGCCACAGTAGCCAAATTGATTTACGAAAATTAAGTCTGCGCGGTGAAATAATTTTGATTGTCGGCGGTGGGTTAACCAGTGGACATTTAGCCTTGGGTGCGACCAAGCTGGGGGCAACGGTGATTTTAATGGCAAGGCGCGATTTTCAAGAAAAACTATTTGATGCTGATCCAGGTTGGCTGGGGCCAAAATATCTCAAGGGATTTTGGGCGGAAACCAACTGGTATCAACGCTTTCAGTTATTGCAAACAGCACGAAATGGCGGGTCGATGACTCCCAGTGTGTGATGACCAAGTTACGGCAACAACAGCATCAAGGAAAGGTGATACTATCTCCGCACTGTGAAGTGAAACAAGCGGTTTGGGAAGGGGATTATTGGCACGTTGATTGTAATAATGGTCAGTGTCTGAATGTCGATCGCATTTGGCTAGGAACGGGTCATAAAACCAATGTGGAGGAACATCCTTTACTCTCACTGATGCGGGAAAGATATCCCATCAAAGTGATTAATGGTTTACCTGTTCTCGATTCCCATTTGCGTTGGCAAGGCTGCGAATTGTTTATGATGAGTGCTTATGCTGGGCTACAAGTGGGATCCGAGAAAGAAATATAGCAGGAGCAAGGATGGCAAGTGATTTGATTGTTCCTGCTTTAACCAAAAGTAATTTGGCTTATTCATCTCGATCATAGACTTTAACCAGCTTTAAATCTTCAATTACCCAAAGCCACGTCCGCTTTGGGTTTGCGACCAAAGAAAAACTTCTCCCGCTTCGCTACCAGCAACCAGATGATGACCATGCGGATGCCAACTCAGAGTAGAAAATCCATCTAAGGTCGGGGAAAACGATTGTAGTAGCTTCTGACCGCGATGCCAAAAGTGAAGCCAACCATCTTTCCCCACTGAGGCGAGTCTTAAACTTTGGGGATGAAACGCCATAGCAGCCACTTGTTCTTCATGACTCACCGCTTCACTACTCCAGCCAATGCGTTGATTTTTGCTCCGTTCCCAAACTACAATATCATTGCCACTACTTGCAGCTAACAACGGCGCACCGGCACGATTGGGAAAAGCAGACCAAGCCAGTTGACGGACTTTACCCGTAAAGCCCTGCATCAGCCAAGGATCAGGATTTCCCCATTCCGTAACCAAAAGCGTCTGATCGAGGTTTCCACAAGCCAAATAGCGACTGTCAGGAGACCACTTGACCGCAATACTCGCAGAAGAAACTTCAACCAATTCGGGGTCATCATCCCAGTCTTGAGTATTCCAAACTTGTGTCACCTGATAGCCTCCCACCGCCAGCCATAACCCATCATTGCGCCAATCTAAATCTAGCACCGATGAGGTTTCAAGATTCAGAGTCGTGACAATTTCTTGAGTTATTGCATCCCAAACTTGGCTATACTTTCCCAAGCTGAAAGCAAGCTGATGATTCACTGGATTCCATGCTAAACAATCAATCCACGTAGAAGGATAATCTAGGGTCGCGATGACTTGAGGAGGATCAGAAGACACCTCCCAGATTTTCACCTGTCCTGATTGTCCCGCACTGGCTAGAAATTGACCATCACTAGAGAAGGCGAGACAATCAACTGTATAATCATTGGCGGGTTGTAGGAAAACAGGGACAAAGGAGTTTAAGCTGAAAAGGGCAACTTCTCCAGAAGCAGCACTGACCGCGAAAAAGTCTCCTGTTGGCGACCACGCGATCGCGCTGATATAATCTGATAAAAAACTCTCTCCTCTGGGCTCAAATGCGATACGACTTCTCATTTTTTAATTAAACAGTTTCGGAATCCAGCTTTGAGTGCAGCTTCATCTAAGTTACGTCCGATGAAAACCAGTTCATTTTTGCGGGTTTCGTTGGGAAGCCAAGGGCGATCTGCCTTGCCATCAAACAACATATGCACCCCTTGAAACACAATGCGATTGTCTTCCCCTTTAATATTTAAGATGCCCTTCATCCGAAAAATATCGGGTCCTTGGTTGCGGAGAAGTTCACCGACCCACTGGTCTAGTTTATCACCATCGAGCATTCCCGTCTCATCAATTACCACTGATTTGACCGTCTCATCATGTTCGTGCGCGTCTTCCCCCAAGAAATCGGGATCGACTTCTAAAGCGCGATCGAGGTTAAATGCTTCCACCCCTAAAATATCATCCATTGCCACTTGTGCATCCTGCGTGCGATAAATCTTTGCCATGGCATTCATTCCTCGGATGCGCCCTTCTAAATCTTCCAATTCCGTCAGACTCACTAAATCCGTTTTATTCAGTAAAATGACATCAGCAAAGGCAATTTGTTCTTGGGCTTCTTCCGCATCCCAATGCTGATGGATATGTTTAGCATCAATCAGTGTAATCACTGCATCTAAGTTAGTTTCTGCGCGGACATCTTCATCCATAAAAAATGTTTGAATCACTGGGGCTGGATCAGCAATCCCTGTGGTTTCAATAACCAGATGATCAAATTTATCCCGCCGTTTCATCAAATTGCCAATCATCCGAATCAGATCGCCACGCACGGTACAGCAAATACAGCCATTGTTCATCTCAAAGATTTCTTCATCGGTATCAACCACCAACTGGTTATCAATGCCAACTTCTCCAAATTCATTAACAACGACGGCAACTTTTTTGCCATGTTCATGGGTGAGAATCCGATTCAGTAGAGTCGTTTTGCCAGCACCGAGATAACCCGTTAAAACGGTGACAGGAACAGAGTTTTGAGTAGTAACCATCAGTTCATCCTTGAATTAGTATGATAATCATTATCATTTTAACTCAACTCTATTGTAAAGGGATTCCCATAAATTTAAAATAACATCAGTACCAGATGAAGTTCGACAGCCTGTCTTTTGACGATCGCGCCCCCTCTCCCTTAAGCTGAAATTCGGTTAACCATAAGTGTTGACATGGGGCTAATCTCTTTCATTATCATCCTTCTGCTGTGGCAATGGGCAGCCCAAGGCTACACCAGCGTGATTTTACCCAGCGCGATCGAAGTGGGAATCGCCCTGCAAACCCTCCTCTGGGAAGGGCGAGTGATTTCTGCTGTGGGAGCAACGGTTTTTCATGCCCTCACAGGCTTCGGACTGGCGGTTATAGCAGGAGGACTATCGGGCAGTCTTGCGGGGACACAGCGCCGAATTAAACAAGCTCTCAATCCCATTGCCACTGCCCTTTTAGGGACACCGCCCATTGCTTGGCTGGTGTTAGCGATGGTGTGGTTTGGCTTAGGGGATACCAACTCCATTTTTACGGTTGCCGTTACCGTCTCACCTATCTTATTTACAGCAAGCGCGGAAACCATCAGCACTCTCGACCCTCGCTTGTTAGCTGTAGCACAAGTTTACCAAATGCAAGGGAAAGTTTTGTTTCAATCTCTCTATCTTCCTCATCTCCTTTCTCAACTTCTTCCCGTCATGGTCACAGGATTAGGACTTTCTTGGCGGGTTGCCATCATGTCAGAAGTTTTAGCAACCCCAACAGGCATTGGTGCAGAACTCAATACGGCTCGGGCAAACCTTGATACCGCACAAGTCATGGCTTGGATTGTCATCACCATTATCTTAGTTTTAACCTCCGATACCTTGCTGAGGCAACTGCAAAAGCGTCTTCTCCCTTGGACGGATAACAGTGATCAGTGACCAGTGACCAGTGACCAGTGATCAGTAACCAGTGATCAGTGACCAGTGATCAGTGACCAGTGATCAGTAACCAGTAAACAAACCACAAATGACTAATGACTAATGACTAATGACTAATGACCAATGACTGTACAATTACTCGATCGAATTACTCACCAATACGGCTCGCGACTCGTTTTAGACGAAATCAGCCTCAGCGTTAAACCTAGCCAAATTCTCTGTCTGATGGGGCCCTCTGGCTGTGGCAAAACGACTCTCCTCAATCTCCTTGCAGGGTTAGTCTCTCCCACTGCGGGAAAGGTCGCACCAAGCCTCTCATCTGTTGCTTATGTCTTTCAAGAGCCTTGCTTGTTTCCTTGGTACACCACAGTGGAAAATATTGCCATTGGTCTCAAAGCCCAAGGAGTCAATCAAACACGGCGACTACAAAGAGCGCGTACCCTCGCTGAAAAAGTGGGTTTAGCCGATGCCACTCACCTTTATCCTCAGCAACTCAGTGGCGGGATGAAACAACGGGTCAATCTTGCCAGAGCGTTTGCCATTGATCCCAGTTTACTCTTATTGGATGAGCCATTTAGTTCTCTTGATTTGGGAACACGAGGACAAGCCCAAAAATTAGTCATGAATTGGGTCGCCGAACACGAAACCACCGCTATTTTAGTCACTCACGATCTCGCTGAAGCAGTTCTCATGGCCGATCATTTAATCGTTTTTTCAGCGCGGCCCGCTCGGATGGTTTATTGCTGGGAAAATGAAAAACCGCCTCAACAACGGGATGCTGTTTATATTTATCGGATTTTGGCGCAGTTACAAGCCGTGCCAGAAGTCGCAGCGAGTTTTAGTCTTGAAACACCTCTCTCTCTTTTTTAAGTCTTATGAAATACAATCGTCGCCGTTTCTTACAAATTATGACCGCTAGCGGATTAGTTGTTGCCAGTAGCTGCGATCGTCAAACGCCCCCTTCTCAGGGGGAACAACTCTCTTCTCTAGGGATTGGCGGTTCTCCCATTTTACTCGCCATTCCTCTTGCCTACCTAATTGAAGAAAGCCGTCTCTCGCAAAAAGTCCCCAATCTAGAGTTTATTCCCGTTCGCAACCATGAACAAATGAAAGCCCTGTTAACTTCTGGACAAGGACAAATGGCAGCCAATCCTACTTTACTGTCTGCGGGGCTGTATCAAAAAGAGTTTCCTCTACGGTTGCTTAATGTCATGATTTGGGGCAATATTTATGTTCTCTCTCCAGATAGCAGCATTGCCACTTGGGAAGATTTGCGCGGGAAGTCGGTTTTGATTCCATTTCAGGGCAGTATGCCAGAAATGATCTTCCGTTTTCTCGCTACTCAGTCGGGACTCAACCCAGATGAAGACCTAACCATTGTTTCTACTCAAGATTTTCAATCCACGGCGCAACTGTTGCTGGTGGGACAAGGAGAGGCGGGAGTATTTGCTGAACCTCGCGCTAGTAGCGTTGTGGCGAAAGGAAAGGAACAAAACATCGAGCTTTTTTACAGTTTAGATTTTCGAGAAACTTGGGGAGGCGTAACAGGTCAAACCGCCCGTTTTCCCCAAGCAGGAGTTTCCATCTTAAAGAGTTTAACAGACCAGCATCCTGACGTGGTGGAATTAATCCATGCTGAGTTGCGAAACTCTCTGGACTGGATACAAGAAAACCCCACCGCAGCAGCGGAGTTAGGGTCGAAATATATGGATTTACCGCCAGCAGTGATTGAGCAATCTTTGGCTAAAAATCGGTTTGAATATCTCAGTGCAGCGGAAGCACAGTCAGAGTTGGAAGTGTTTTATCAGTCGCTGATGCAGGTCAATCCTAAACTTTTGGGGGGAAAACTGCCCAACGCTGATTTTTATGTTGAAGGATAGACTGGGAAATAAGGAAAAGAACCTAAATTGTAGGGTGGGCAATGCCCACCATCAGATAGCTTCAGACTTATTACTGCTATCCCACGCTTAGTTAAAATTGGCTTAACTGCCGAACAAATTGCAGAAGCGTTAGACTTACCCATTCAGGAAGTTAAAAAAATTATAGCGAGTTTAGAATAAGCCTATTTATAAATATCGCCACGAGAACCAATTGCGGTAATCACATAAACCTGTTTTTCTGTATCCTCTCTAAACAAAATTCGATATTTACCTACTCGTAAACGCAACTCAGGACGACCTTTTAACGGTTTAATATCTAAAATTGAAGGATTAGAAATTAAAGTATCTAACGCATTCAGAATCCGAATTTGCTCATCAGACTTCATTCGCTTTAAATAGCGCTCAGCTGGTTTTAATAGAATATAATCAAGCAAAATTATCTTCTAATAACTGATGTTTTAATTCTTGAGAAGAAATTCCTTGATCTTTTCCAGATGTATAATCATCCCAGGCAGTTTGACTTTGAATAATTTCCTCAATTGGAATGGTTTCATCTTCTCCTTCAACTTCTACGGGTTGATTAACTAATTCTTTTAAATCGCCCAATAATTTTAATTTCTCAGAGAGGCTAAGAGATTTAATTTGACTGAGTACCTGAATATAGTGATTAGTCATTTTAAACAGTTGTATAACTTTAAGATTACGATATCATAATAACATTTTGGTGAAATAAAGTTAGCCATCCCTAACTATAATGGCAAGACGGGCTATGTTATACCATTTTCAAAAAGTCAGGTTACAGTCGATCCCCCAAACCCCCCTTATTAAGGGGGGCTTAAGTAGTCACTTTGTAGCACTAATTGTTCACGCATGGTATTACCTTAAATCTAAGTAACCTAACCGGATACCTGCTGATCGACTAAAATGTTAGGAAAAGGAAGCTGATGCAATGACCATGCAAAGTATCTCTAATCAATCTCAACTCTTTACTTTAGAGGAGTTTCTGGCTTATGACGACGGTAGTGATCAACGGTATGAACTGGTCGATGGAGAATTAATAGAAATGCCGACAGAGTCCCCTGAAAACTGTAAACTTGCCAAATTCTTAATGTTGGAACTGGCAAAATTTATCTCTATTGCATTGATTAATCTCAAAGATTTAGAAGTCACTGTTACTGGCAAACGTGCGACGGTTCGCTTACCTGATCTGGCAGTTTTAACTGAAGAAGCATATCAAGCCTTAATGGGCAATTCAAGAAACATAATTACTGAAGATATGCCGCCGCCAGCTTTAGTTGTGGAAATTGTTTCCCCAGGACAAGAAAGTCGCGATCGCGATTATCGTTATAAACATACGGAATACGCAGCACGAGGAATTACCGAATACTGGATCATCGATCGCGAGACTCAAAAAGTAACCGTCTGTCTTTGGGTTAACGGCAAATATGAAGATACAGTTTACACAGGGGACACTCCTCTGAAATCAACGGTGATTCCAGAGTTTAACCTTAGTGCGAGTCAGATTTTACGCTTTGCCGAAAATTAAAAAGTAAAAATGGTACGGACTAATCCCACAGTAATCGTGTCATTCTGTCCGTTATTTTCAGGATTAAAAATCACTAAAACCCCAGGCTCAATACTCAAATTAGCATTCACTTGATACCGATAAGACCCTTCTAAGTGAAACGCACTTTCATCGCCAGTGGGGCCGCCATCATTTGCGGTTACTTTGGGCGGTTGACCAATAATAATCCCTGCGCGACTACCCCGATTATCCACATTCGGGAAGGCAAAGGTTAACGCCCAGTTGAAAACCGTTGCCTCATCCCCAGCGTTGACAGGCGTTCCATTCCAACCACTACCACCTGCTTCAGCTTGCGCTTGGGTTAAACCTGCCCACCCCGCAAGGATAAAGTTACGGCTCAAACGAGAGTTTGCTTGCAAGCCAAAATGATTGGCTGAGGTGGCAATCTTCCCGCTAAAAGGGGCGTTGGCGACACGGCTTCCTGTTCCCCCTGAAACAAAGGGTTCTCCCCCTGGATAATAGGCGCGGACATAAGTTAACCCTAAACTGAGGTTCTCGCTGGGGTAAAATGCAAGTTGTCCCAAGGCTGCATAAGAACCGTTAAATAAGCCTTGATTCACATCCGCAGGATTGCGACCGAGATACCCCGCAGAAAGGGTGAGAGCGTCGCTGAGTTCATAGTTGAAGGTTACGCCAGCCCCCGCAGCCCCCTGAATATAAATGGGGTTCATGCGCCCAAAGTTGGAAATTGAACCTTTAACTGCATTGGCGAAAAAACGGTTAAAGTTGTCGATGTGAGCGTTAAAACGTCCCCTGCTGGCATCGATCGCGTAGGAAAAGCGTTCTCCCAGTGCTGTTTTATAAAATAGTTTACCGAGGACAACATTGTTATTCGTATCGCGATCGAAGGCAAGACGAGTCATATTTGTTCCCGTTGTGCTTGGTGCATTAAAACGGGTGACATCTGTAGCATCAAGACGCACTTTGAGAAGATCGCGCCCAGTAAAACTGCTATCAAAATTGAGACGAACGCGATTGTTAAAAACAACTCCTTCATCAATGTCAGGGGCGCTACCAGCATCAACAAAAACAGGAACAGCTTGGTTGCTGCCAATAGCACTATTCAAGGAAAATAGTACTGTTCCTCTGAGTTTGGCTGTGGTGGAAAACTGATTGTCTTCTAAAAAGGTGGTGCGTGCTTCCAAGTTATCCACTCGCGTGCTGAGGGTGGTCAATTCGGCTTCAAAGTCTCTGGTGAGCCGTTGTAGGGTTGCTAAATCTCCTTCCGTTACCTCTGTTGGGTTATTGCTGATCAAATCTTCAATCTGTCGCAAACATTGGTTTAAAGCTGCTGCAAACTCGTAACGGGTGAGAGCGCGATCGCCATAAAAACGTCCATCAGGAGAACCCGCAAGACAACCGTAGCGTTCAATTAAATTCCGTAGTGCTTCAAATGCCCAGTCATCAGGAGACACATCTCGCAGTTCAAAAACATTGTTGATTTGCGAAGAATCATCTCTCAAAGATTGTCCTTGGGCAACGTTCCCCCCATTGAACAAAATCGTCATCATTCCAATAACTGCAAGCCCTTGCTTGCGTAAATCTTGCATCTTTACTCCTCACTTAAGATGATAATCATTATCATACAATAGCAAGAGTTATCTCCCTTGACAACAGGACGGAGTCAGCAGACATATTAGTTGTTTATGTCAAAGATGATGGGAAATATTTATCAGCGGCGATCGGAGCGAGGGGACAAAATGTTAGACTAGCATCTAATTTGACTGGATTTTTTATCTTAATGTGTCGCCAAGTTTATTGTATTTTTTAGCGCAACCATCTACCTCTGTTCAAGGTCAGTCTTCTGTTATTCTTATGCTCGATCGAGGTGACAAAGTTTCCGTCAAAGACTTTAATTTAAATTGATTGAGCGAGCCTATAGCAGTTCTAATTCTTATGTAAAAAGTTGATAAACCGTTCCCCCCCTTCCAAACCGGAGCGAAGTGAGGAGGGTTAGGGGGGATTAATTTACAATTCTTATGGGATTGCTATAGTATTATTGGTGAGCAATCACCCATTTTCTGACGGCTTTCCTAAAAACAATTCTTCCCTGATTACGATATTTTTCTAACAGGTTTGGCAGTTCTTGAATGGGAAGAGACGGAAAAACTAAACTCTGAGTTGTCACTTGATAAGTGGCGTTATTTTGTAACTGATAGATGGTTAATTTTCCTTGCTCATAAGTCCAAATTTCAGGAACACCTAAGCGAGCATAAATGGGAAACCGATTTAAGGATTTGTTGGTTAAATCGACTTCTAACGCCAAGTCGGGAGGGGGATCAATGTCGAGATTGAGTTCTAATTTTCCCCGCACTTTTGCTTCATTTTGGAAATAAAAACAATTGTCAGGTTCGACTCCCGCTTCTTTAAGTTTTCGCTTCCAAGTGGTTGAGCCATAACATTCGTAGTCTTGTTCTAATGTTTCTGCGATATCCTCGATCGAAATACTAATGAGTTGTTTGTAATATTCATGTTCAGGTAAGGGAGTCATTATTTCTAAAGTTCCTCGATCGTAACTTATTCTCGAAACAGATCGCTCTCCAAGTAGGGAAAGTAAACTCTCGAATTGTTCCCAACTGATATTATTTAACACGACACGATCGGCTCTTTTGCTTGTGGAGAGTAACATGGCAATTTCTCCTTAATTGGCACAACAATAATCGTAATCCTCAACGCTATCAATTTCAGTTTGAGAAATACTGATAACTGGTCACTGATTGGTGTTGGGTTTCGCTTCGCTCCACCCAACCTACTTTTGATCATTGATTGAGGGAACCGAGTATTATTGGTGAGCAATCACCCATTTTCTGACGGCTTTCCTAAAAGCAATTCTTCCCTGATTTCGGTATTTTTCTAACAGGTTTGGCAGTTCTTGAATCGGAAGAGACGGAAAAACTAAACTCTGAGTTGTCACTTGATAAGTGGCGTTATTTTGTAACTGATAGATGGTTAATTTTCCTTGCTCATAAGTCCAAATTTCAGGAACACCTAAGCGAGCATAAATGGGAAAACGATTTAAGGATTTGTTGGTTAAATCGACTTCTAACGCCAAGTCGGGAGGGGGATCAATGTCGAGATTGAGTTCTAATTTTCCCCGCACTTTTGCTTCATTTTGGAAATAAAAACAATTGTCAGGTTCGACTCCCGCTTCTTTAAGTTTTCGCTTCCAAGTGGTTGAGCCATAACATTCGTAGTCTTGTTCTAATGTTTCTGCGATGTCTTTAATCGCATCACTAATTGTGTCTATGTAATATTCATGTTCAGGTAAGGGAGTCATTATTTCTAAAGTTCCTCGATCGTAACTTATTCTCGAAACAGATCGCTCTCCAAGTAGGGAAAGTAAACTCTCGAATTGTTCCCAACTGATGTTATTTAATACGACACGATCGGCTCTTTGGGTTGTGGAGACTACCATGCAAATTTCTCCTTAATTGGCACAACAATAATCGTAATCCTCAACGCTATCAATTTAATATGCTAACAATGCGATCGCGGCGAAGGCTTCTGCTGGGGAAAGAGTGATATTATTTTGTCTTCTTCCCCCTGAAACTCGATCGAATAATCCCATTTAATCTTTCTCCTGCGCTGATTTTATAAGTAATGATTCTGCTTCAGTTTAACCTAGTGCAATTGGACATCATATGTGACCCCTTTATAGTTCCCCCAAGATTGGGGGTTAGGGGGCTAAAACTTGTAATTAGTGTTGGGTTTCGCGTGGAGACGTTCCATGGCACGTCTCTACCCAACCTACTTTTTTGGTAAAATTCACTATAATTAGACCAAAGAAATTAAACGAGAATGCAATGTCGCAACCGTCTCTAACTGTTTCACCGCCAGACTATAGTCTCCTCACTGACCTTTATCAGCTAACGATGGGAGCGTGTTATGTGGGGGAAGGAATCGCCGAAAAGGCGGCAAGTTTCGAGCTATTTGTGCGTCGTTTACCTGCTTCCTACGGCTATCTCATTACAATGGGGTTAGCGCAAGCTCTAGACTACCTCGAACAACTACAGTTTTCTCGATCGCAAATCGAACAGTTGCAACAAACAGGGATTTTTGACCATGCTCCCGATCGGTTTTGGTCATTGCTAGCGGGAAAGGTTTTTACAGGGGAAGTGTGGGCAATGCCAGAAGGAACAGCCGTATTTCCCCATGAGCCTTTTTTACGGGTAGAAGCCCCTTTATGGCAAGCGCAACTGGTGGAAACCTATCTTCTCAATACCATTAACTATCAAACTCTCATTGCCACAAAAGCGGCGAGAATGCGAGATATTGCGGCAGACACAGCTACTTTATTAGAGTTTGGCACGAGACGCGCGTTTAGTCCTCAAGCCTCTCTTTGGGCGGCCCGATCGGCGCTTGCGTCTGGATTTGATGCGACTTCTAATGTTCTCGCGGCGCTACAGTTGGGAGAAAAACCTAGTGGGACGATGGCACATTCTTTAGTGATGGCGATCGGAAGGGGAAAGGAGGGAGAAGCGGAAGCATTTCAGGCGTTTAGTCGCTATTTTCCCACGTCTCCGTTGCTGATTGATACTTATGATCCGATCGAAGCAACGAAACGTCTCAAGGAGGCGATCGAAGCGGGAAACCGACAACTTACTGGTGTCAGGATTGACTCTGGTAATCTGGCGGCATTATCTCAAACGGTGCGATCGTTGCTTCCAGATGTGGCGATTTTTGTCAGTGGTGATCTCGATGAATGGGAAATCCAACGGCTGTTAGCAACAGGAGGAATAATTGATGGTTATGGGATTGGCACTAAATTAGTCACGGGTACACCGATTAACGGTGTGTATAAACTGGTAGAAATTGACGGCGTAACCACTCGCAAACAATCCACCAGTAAGGAAACCTATCCTGGACGCAAACAAGTTTTTCGTCATTGGGAAGCGGGAAAAATACAGCACGATCGGTTAGGTTTAATGACAGAATCACCCAAACCAGAAGAAACGCCGCTTTTACAATTAGTGATGAAACAGGGAACAAAACTGCAGCCAACACCGAGCTTAAAAATCCTGCGCGATCGCACTAGAGAATCAACTTTATCTCTTCCCGATGCGGTGCGTCAAATTGATCACCCTGAAACGATTTCGGTTCAACTTTCTGACCAACTTCAACACCTGATTAATAATGACTGATCATCAATCTTTCCACTCATCTTCGATCGCCCTATTTGGAACTAGCGCTGATCCACCCACCCAAGGACATAAAACAATTTTAGAATGGCTTTCTTACCATTATGATCAAGTTGCAGTTTGGGCAGCCGATAATCCCTTAAAATCCCAACAAACTCCTTTAAAGCATCGGATGAAAATGTTGGAGTTGATGATTGCTTCTTTAAATACGTCTAAACATAATGTACAACTTTATAGTGAACTGAGTAGTCCAAGAAGCATCGAAACTGTAGAAAAAGCAGAGGATATCTGGGGGGAAAATGCAGCGTTTACTTTTGTTATTGGTTCTGATCTCGTTACTCAAATTTCCCGTTGGTATGCGAGTCAAGAATTATTACAGCGAGTGAATTTATTAATTATCCCTCGTCCTGGTTATCCTCCCACAGAAAAAGAATTAAAGATACTAGAGGAAATGGGAACAACTTATCAAGTTGCTGATCTCAACGCACCTCCAGTGTCTTCTACAGCTTATCGGGAAAATGGGAAAACAGATGTGGTTGATGACTCGGTAAGAAGTTATATTCAGGAACAAAATTTGTATTCATGGAAAACTATAAATTAGCATCGGTTAAACCTTCTGTAGCTGAGTTTAAAGTGGGAGTCGATAATGTCATTTTTTCAGTGGATACTCAACACAATCGACTTTTAATTTTATTGGTCAAACGCTATAAAGAACCTTATGCGAACTATTTTAGTTTACCTGGAACATTAGTCCGCGTCGGTGAATCTTTAGAAGCGGCGGCCGATCGAACGTTATCGGAAAAAATTGAAGTGGAGAATCTATATTTAGAACAACTTTATACATTTGGAGAACCTGGACGTGATCCCAGAGATCAGAAAAATAATCAAGATCAACGGTATCTTTCGGTGAGTTATTTTGCTTTAGTACGGTATGAAGATACAAATTTAATCACGACAGGAAATCGAAAGGCGGTTTGGCATTTATTGAAGGAAACTCCCCAATTGGCATTCGATCATAATCGCATTTTAGATTATGGTTATCAACGTTTAAGGAATAAATTGGAATATAGCCCGATCGCGTTTAAGGTGCTACCAGAAGCCTTTACTCTCAACGATTTATATCAGTTTTACACCACAGTTTTAGGCGAGCATTTTTCCGATTATTCTAACTTTCGCGCTCGTCTTTTAAAGCTCGGATTTTTAACTGATACAGGGCTGAAAGTCTCACGAGGCGCGGGAAGACCAGCGACTCTCTACCGTTTTGATGAAGATGCGTTTGCATTATTAAAAGATAAACCTTTAGTTTTTATTTGATCAGGAGAAATTAATGAAAATCGCGATCGCTCAACTCAATTCTACCATTGGTGATTTAACAGGAAACAGCCAAAATATCCTCGATGTTGCTCAAAAAGCAGCCGCAGAAAACGTACAATTATTACTAACACCAGAACTCTCTTTATGTGGTTATCCTCCTCGTGATCATCTACTTAATCCCAGTTTTATTAGTCAGATGTCTCAGCAATTGGAGACATTAGCGAAACAGCTTCCTCCTCAGATTAGTGTGTTAGTGGGAGTCGCAACCATCAATCCTCACGCAACGGAAAAAGGGGAAAAACCCTTACACAATAGTATTGCTTTATTAGAAGCGGGAAAGGTGGTCACTTATTTCCATAAACGGTTACTCCCTACTTATGATGTCTTTGATGAAGTGCGCTATTTTGAACCAGGAAAACAAAGCAACTGTTTTGTGATTAAAGTTAACTCAACCGCAGAAAAAAATCTACCGATTACCATTGGAGTAACGATTTGTGAAGACCTTTGGAATGATGATAAATTTTGGGGAAAACGCAACTATCAACACAATCCTTTAGAAGATTTAGCGACACAAGGAGTGGATTTGATTGTGAATTTATCCGCGTCTCCCTACAGTGTGGGAAAACAAAAATTAAGAGAGTCTATGCTGCGTCATAGCGCAGTTAATTATGGCATTCCGATCGTTTATGCTAACCAAGTGGGAGCAAATGATGATCTGATTTTTGATGGGAGTAGTATCGCTTTTAATCGGAAAGGAGATATTGTTTCTCGTGGGAAATCGTTTCAGACAGACTTGATTCTTTCTGAATTTTCAGCCAGTGAAGAAGACTTGAAACCGACTAAAATTGCTGCTTCGATCGAGCAAGAAGATGAGGAAATTTGGGAAGCATTGGTATTGGGTGTAAAAGACTATGTTCGCAAGTGTGGGTTTAAACAAGTGGTGATTGGTTTGAGTGGCGGAATTGACTCTTCTTTAGTCGCTGCGATCGCTCGATCGGCATTAGGAAAAGACAATGTTTTTGGGGTATTAATGCCTTCTCCTTATAGTTCTTCTGGTTCAATTCGTGATGGAGAAAGCCTTGTCAATAACTTAGGAATCCGTAGTCTGACGTTACCCATTGAACCCGCCATGAAAGCCTACGATCAGATTTTAGCACCCCTATTTTCAGGAACAGAATTTGGGGTCGCAGAGGAAAATCTACAGTCAAGAATTAGAGGGAATTTATTAATGGCGATCGCCAATAAATTTAATTATTTGTTACTTTCTACGGGCAATAAATCAGAAATGGCTGTGGGATATTGTACCTTATACGGTGACATGAATGGCGGACTTGCCGTAATTTCTGACGTACCCAAAACAAGAGTTTATTCAATTTGTCGCTGGTTAAATCGAAACCAAGAAATTATCCCAGAAACCGTTATTAATAAAGCCCCCAGCGCGGAATTAAAACCTGATCAACAAGATCAAGACTCCCTTCCTCCCTACGATATTCTTGATGAAATTTTGCACCGTTTCATCCATGAACATCAAGCACCGAAGCAAATTATTGATGCGGGATTTCCCTCAGAAATTGTGAAGAAAGTAACGAATTTAGTGCGAAAAGCTGAATTTAAACGTCGTCAAGCGCCACCAGGCTTAAAAGTAACTGATCGTGCTTTTGGTACTGGTTGGCGAATGCCAATTGCGAGTCGAATGGAACATTAATCATAATTTTCAATCAGATGGACTAAAGA
Source organism: Dactylococcopsis salina PCC 8305 (assembly GCF_000317615.1). Taxonomy (GTDB): domain Bacteria; phylum Cyanobacteriota; class Cyanobacteriia; order Cyanobacteriales; family Rubidibacteraceae; genus Halothece; species Halothece salina. The sequence goes on from NC_019780.1 coordinate 2,741,420, forward strand.
CGCGGGTTGAGTGCTTTCGTTGCCATGTTGGTTAAGTTTTCAACAAAAGAGTCACTCACTTCCGCGCCTGACAAAAGTGTTGACTCTGTGGTCAACCAAAGTAAATACTCAATATTTCCCGCCGGACCGCGTAGGGGAGACCAGGTTAAGCCCCCAATCATCCAACCCATATCTTCCGCCGTTTGTATGACCTGCATTATTCCCAGGTAATGATATTTAGCACTGCGAACCACCCCTTTTTCCCCGACTCGATCGCGCCCCACTTCAAATTGAGGCTTCACTAATACCACCACCTCTCTAGGGGAAATTAACAACTCCCAGAGGGGCTTTAAGACCTTATTTAAGGAAATAAAAGACAAATCAAGCACTCCGAAATCAGCGCGAGGAGAATCACCATATAACGCTTCTGGTTGCAAATAACGTAAGTTTGTCCGTTCTTTTAAGATCACTCGTTCATCTTGACGTAACTGCCATGCCACTTGTCCATAACCCACATCCACCCCGTAAACCTGTTTTGCTTCCGCTTGCAATAAGCAATCTGTGAACCCTCCCGTAGAAATCCCCCCATCAAGACAAATTCGCCCTTTTACCTGAAGGGAAAACTCTGACAGCGCCTTCGCCAACTTTTCGCCGCCTCTCGACACAAACGGCGGACGTTGTGCGACCAGCAAACGTGCTTCTGTATCGACTAACGTTCCTGGTTTATCAATTACTTGGTCATTTACTTTAATTTCTCCAGCACGAATTAATCGTTGTGCCTTTTGTCGAGATTCGCAAAGTTCACGAGTAACCAGCAAGGTGTCTAAACGTTGTTTTTTCATTCTTCAATTCTAAAGCGCAGTTGAACATAAACTAACACCAAAGTTACTATTAATAAAACCGTTGCCGCCGCCGCCGCATAACCAAAATCGAACCGCGCAAAGGCTTCCTGATAGATATAATAAACCAAAAGATTTGTTGAGTTTAGGGGACCGCCTCCTGTCACTACATAAACCTGTTCAAAACTTCGCAAGGTAAAAATAATTGTGGTAATCGTGGTAAAAATTAAAGTGGGACGTAAACCGGGTAAAGTAATATACCAGAACTTTGCTAAACCATCGGCACCGTCTAACTCTGCGGCTTCATATCGCATTTGAGGAATGGCTTGTAATCCTGCTAAAAAAACGACCATATTAAACCCGATTTGCTGCCAGATACTCAGTATAATTAAAACTGGCATCGCCCAAAGGGTACTATTAAGCCAAGGAACAGGATTAAAACCGAGATTAATTAATAGTTCATTCACGGGTCCTTGATTTTGAAATAACCAACGAAACCCTAATCCCACTGCGACTAAAGAGGTAATCGAAGGAATAAAATAAACCGTGCGTAATATCCCTCGCAACGCCACTGATTGATTGAGAAAGACAGCAATCATTAGAGGTAAAATTAAGCTCGGAATGACGGTGGCAATGGTAAAGTAAATGGTATTACGAATGACTTGCCAAAAATCAGGATTGATTAATAAGCGAAGATAGTTTCGTAATCCCGACCATTGCACTCCTTCTACGGTAAAACTCCCCGTTGTAAAACTGAGATAAAACAGGTAAGTGATGGGATAGAAAACAAAGATTCCTAGTAAAATTAAAGCGGGTGTTAAAAATATCCACGCGGTTACTGTTTCTTCGTTTTGCTGTAAAAAAGGGTTAATCTTCTTCGTTATCATCACTTTCTTTTTCTTCTTGTTCCGCTTGATATTCTGCTAATAATTCCGCCACTTTTTGTTTGATTTGTTGATGCTCACTAACGCCTTCATAGGTATAACGATTATAACCATTTTCGACGATTTGAGTCTTAATGTTATTGACTCTTTCTGTGGTGTCGGGGTGAGTGGATAACCAAGCGGGAGGAGTCGCTCGATCGGTATTTTTTTCTTCTAAAGTTAACATGAGATGATAAAGTCCATCGGCGGCGTATTCACTACTCGCTAATAAACGAGTTCCCAATTCATCGGCTTGGCGTTCCATATGGCGACTATAATTGAGAACAATTAAATTAGCAGCAGTTCCCCCATAGGGAACAAATTGACTAACATTTGCTAATAAGTTTCCTTCGGTTACTAATTGAAACCCATGAGACAAAACGGCGTGTGCTAATTCGTGAGCGACTAATCCTGCTAATTCTGCTTCTGATTTCGTTTCTAAAATAGCACCAGCATTAATAAATATTTTACCACCTGGAAGCGCGAACGCATTTAAGTTTTCGTCCATGATGATATAAAATTCGTAATCAAAACTATCTCTTCCTGAATATTCGGTTAAGTTTTCACCAATTTCTGTGATGTATTGATTGACTGCTTTATCTTCTAATAAAGGTAATCTTTTTTCTAAGTTATCGGAAATACTATTGCCAACGCCAGACTCTCCTTGTAATAATAAAGTTGTCGATTCGATCGCAGACAGTGGCCCCGCTAAATTTCCAGTTAAGGCATAGCTTAAAGCACCAGTAATGATACTCGCAAAGGCATTTTCTCGAAGGCGCGATCGAAGCTGACTTTCATATTTTTCGAGATGTTTATCAGCAAGATTTTGATAATTATCCGCTTGCGAATGTTCAGAATTAAGGATAGCAAATTGACGAGCGGTTAATGATGCGTCTAACCATTGTTCGTTTTTTTCATAAAGGGGAATTAGTGCTTTAACTAAGGTTAATTGTTGAGGATAACGAGAAACAGCACTTTCGAGATGAGTAATGGCTTTTTCGCTTTGATCGAAATAAACTAACGCCTCCGCATAACGAATATGACCAGGAATAAAACTTTGATATTTTTCCGTTAAAAGTTGAAGTGGTGAGAGAGTTTTTGTTTCTAGTTTGGGGTTAAATTCGGCTTTTCCATAACGCCAATAAACTTTACCGCCAGGAGGAAGAGAGGCTTGATCTGTATAGGGTTTGTTTGAGGGTTCTGTGGTTTCGGTTTGAAAGGATTTTTTGGCTTCTTGGTAAAGGGTTTCTGCTTCCTCTTTTTCTCCTCTTTTATAGAGTCGATCGGCTTTCATTAAAGTCGCGAGATAATTAAATTCTTCCGCACTCAAATCAGGGAGAAGTTCGTTAATTTTCGGTTCAAGATTTTCTTCAACAGTTGTGACTTCTTCTTCAGTTTTCTCTTTTAAGGATTCACTCCAAGCTGTTGTGGGAATTAGAATGAAACTAAGGGTTAAGAGAAGGACTTTCCAAGAATGTTTCATGGCTAAACATAAAGTAATGATTTTATACCCAGTTTAGGTGATTGTTTATAGTTCATGTTGAATGGGTAAAGATGTTCCCCCAAGATTGGGGGTTAGGGGGCTAACTGATTGGTGTTGGGTGACGCTTCTCTTCACCCAACCTACGTTCTACGTTTTGATGTTCCCCCAAGATTGGGGGTTAGGGGGCTAACTGATTGGTGTTGGGTGACGCTTCTCTTCACCCAACCTACGTTCTACGTTTTGATGTTCCCCCAAGATTGGGGGTTAGGGGGCTGACTGATTGGTGTTGGGTTACGCTTCTCTTCACCCAACCTATAACAAACAACCAGTAACAAATATAAAAAAACCAGCCGAGGGGGCTGGCTTGTCTAGCTTGCTGCGTTGGGAGGAGAAAACCTAAGTTGCACCAAGACCGCCTGACGCTGCTGTTAAACTCAGTTCAGGAAATGGGACAATTTGGTTTACTGAAGCTATCTTAACAATCTTCGTAAAGTTTTGCAAACTTTCTTTACGATTTTGGGAAAATCTGTAGCGTAAAATACGAAATTGTGCTTTCTTGGCAAGTTATCACACTGTGCAGTGCTTCTCTCATCACCTCGATCGGAATCGGTTGTTCTAGCCAAGTTTCGAGGGCGATCGCCCCTTGTTGAATCAGCATTTCTAAACCATCAATCGTGGTATATTCTCCTAACTGTTGCGCCAGTTGTAGAAAGCGGGTAGGACGAGGGGTATAAATCAAATCATAAACGATCGCGCCGTTGGGAAGGTGTTTTAGTGCTGTTGCTTCGACTGGGGAAGATTCAATTTGAGGGGACATTCCGATCGGAGTCGTATTCACTAATAATTGGGTTTGAGAGAGTAAATTGGGCAAATCCTGCCAAGAATAAGGACAGATTTCTGTTTTTAACCCTGTTTCCTCCCAACTGCGCTGAAATTGCTCTAATTTCTCCCGATTCCGCCCCACCACAGCAACTTTTGAACAGCCCAACTTCTCACAACCAACAATTACCGCTCGTGCAGCTCCTCCATTTCCTAAAATCACAGGCATAACTTGTGACCAATCACGATCGAGAGGGATTAAAGGCGCAATGAAACCATCCACATCGGTATTTGTGCCTTCCCACCCCTTTTCCGTGCGCCATACAGTGTTCACAGCCCCGACTTTTTGCGCTTCTGGGGTGATTCGATCGAGCAAAGGAATAATTGCCTGTTTGTGAGGAATTGTCGCATTAAACCCCACCAAATCAATCGCTGTAAAGCCAGCCAACGCTCGGTTTAAATCCCCTTTTTTCACAGGTAGGGGAACATAAACATAATCCAAACCTAACTCATTTAGCGCCGCATTTTGCATGACTGGCGACAGGGAATGTTCCACTGGATCACCAATCACTCCCAACAACTTTGTTTTCCCTGTAATCATCACTTCAAATTTTCCACAACCATCATCCCCTAAAAGTAGCACGATCGCCCAATTTACCAAAACCATTAATAATATCATGCGTGAACAATTAGTGCTACAAAGTGACTACTTAAGCCCCCCTTAATAAGGGGGGTTTGGGGGGATCAACTGTAACCTGAATTTTCTAAAATGATGTAACAAATAATAATTAAATTTGCTATAAAATATCAGAAGACTGTTCGATCGCATCATCCTATTCGGAGAACTGACAACGGTTTGTCCTGATCCAATAATTTCACCCTCAAAATCGGTTAAAAATTAAAGAAAAATGCCTCATCTGTTTACATCTCGTCCTCGTCAATATACACTCTTCGACGAAAAAGAATTAGGTATCAATCAATATAATTGGGAATTAGTGAACGGAATCCTTTATATTATTGGTGGCATTACCTTTATTATCGGAAGCATATTTTTTCTTCCCCAATACGAACACTTACTTGATATCGGTGCTTGGATTTTCTTCGGTGGTTCACTGGTTTATTTAATTGTTACTGGTCAAGATTTATGGGAATCCTCTCGTTATTTACGCTCTCAAACCTTTTTAAGTCTTTGGGATTGGCTAGAATTTTTAGTTGCCAATGTTTATGTAATCGGAACCGTTTTATTTGTCGTGGGGAGTCTCTTCTTCTTATCAGATATTGATATGATTGTTACGGGTAGCTGGTGCTTTATTATCGGGAGTTTATTCTTTCTCATTGGTGCTTGTATCAATATTATTGAAATTGCCAAAGCCAGTTCGATCGTCAAACTCCAACTTTTAAATATTACCGCGATCGCCTTTGCTTTAGGATCAACTCTCTTTTTAGTTGCTTCAATTCCTTATCTTTGGCAACCGATCGATTTCCAAGAACAATGGTTATTATTTACTTACGTCGCTTGGGAATATATTGTCGGCAGTATTTTATTTTTTCTCGGAGGAGCTATCAATTACTACCGCATTTATAGCACTCGTATTGCTAAACAATTATCTCTAGATTTGTAAACTTAACCTCAAGAATGGCAAAATGAGTATAATCGAAACGATCGAAGCAGACTATCAAAAATTTCCCGCCAATCAAAGCTATAACATTTATGCAGAAGATGTTTATTTTAAAGACCCCTTAACCGAATTTCAAGGAATCAAACGTTATCAATCAATGATCAACTTTATCAGCACTTGGTTTAAAGACATTAACCTCGAACTTCACAGCATCAAACAAATTGAAAACACTATCCATACTGAGTGGACACTCAACTGGACAACTCCCCTACCCTGGCAACCGCGCATCTCTATCCCAGGCTGGAGTGAATTAAAAATCAACACCGATCAAAAAATTATTTCTCATATTGATTATTGGCATTGTTCCCGTTGGGAGGTTCTCAAACAGCATTTTTCTCTGTAACAATGAGAAAATGTAAACTTTTTTAAAGTAAGGAGTCTTGGGAATGCGCGTCATTTTAATGACAGGAAAGGGTGGAGTTGGGAAAACCTCAGTAGCAGCCGCGACAGGGCTAAAATGTGCCGAATTGGGCTATAAAACCCTTGTTCTCAGCACTGATCCCGCCCACTCCCTCGCAGATAGTTTTGATCAAGAAATGACCCACAAACCGAAGAAAGTGCGGCAAAACTTGGACGGTGCGGAATTAGATGCGCTAGTGGAATTAGAAGACAACTGGGGTGCAGTGAAACGCTACATCACAGAAGTTTTACAAGCGAGAGGATTAGAAGGAGTACAAGCAGAAGAATTGGCGATTCTTCCAGGCATGGACGAAATTTTTGGTTTAGTACGGATGAAACGCCATTACGATGAAGAAGAGTATGATGTTCTGATTGTGGATTCTGCGCCCACAGGAACCGCGCTACGTTTACTCAGCATTCCTGAAGTAGGAGGCTGGTATATGCGACGCTTTTATAAGCCCTTTCGAGGAATGTCGGCGGCGTTGCGTCCCATTGTTGAACCCATTTTCCGTCCCATTGCTGGCTTCTCTCTCCCCACAGAAGAAGTGATGGATGCCCCTTATGAATTTTACGAGCAAATTGAGGCTTTAGAAAAGGTTTTAACCGATAATAAGAAAACCTCGGTGCGGTTAGTCACTAACCCAGAAAAAATGGTGATCAAAGAATCCGCCCGCGCTCATGCTTATCTGAGCTTGTATAATGTAGCAACAGATATGGTCGTCGCTAATCGTATTATTCCCGACGAAGTAAGTGATCCGTTTTTCAAAAAATGGAAAGATAGCCAACAAATTTATCGTCAAGAAATCCACGATAATTTTCATCCTTTACCCGTGAAAGAAGTTCCTCTCTACTCCTCGGAAATGTGCGGTTTAGAGGCACTGGAATTACTGAAAGAAACCCTTTATCAGGGAGAAGACCCAACGCAAGTTTACCATGAAGAAAACACCATTCAGGTTAAACAACAGGAAGATGGGGCATATAGTTTAGAGTTGTATCTACCTGGCATAGCGAAAGATAAAATTCAGTTAAATAAAACTGGGGATGAATTAAATGTTCGCATTGGAAACCATCGGCGGAATCTTGTTTTACCCCAAGCGTTGGCTGCGTTACAACCGAGAGGGGCAAAAATGGATGAGGATTACTTAAAAATTCGTTTTGCTAATTAATGCCATTGGTGAACTACCCCACTCAAGCTGACGCTGTGAGTGGGGCTTCGGTACTCTCAGAAGAATCCGAAGACTCTTCCATCGGGGAATGCCCAAACTTGACCTTACGACCAAGTTTAGGACTTCTATCCCCTCCTACCGCAGCCGTCCCCGTTCCAGAGACGGTAAGCATTCTGATTCCCTCTGCTCTTATGTTTGCACTTGCATTTTCGTCACGATCATGGTGAGTGCCACATTTCGGACAAGTCCATTCTCTAACACTCAAGTCTAGACTTTCCATTTCATAATGACAATTAGAGCAAAGTTTAGAGCTAGGAAACCATCTATCAATTTCGACTAAAACCCCACCTTTTTCTTTGAGTTTATAGTCCAAAAAGTTGACAAACATTCCCCAACCGACATCAGAAATTGCTTTTGCTAGTTTGTGGTTACGAACCATACCCTTGATGTTCAAATTCTCCACTACGACTACCTGATTATTATCCACAATTGTTCGGGATATCTTATGGAGGTAGTCTTGGCGGGTATTGCTAACTCGTTCGTGTACCTTAGCGACTAGCTTTCTCGCTTTTTCTCTTGATTGAGAACCTTTTTGTTTACGTGCTAACTTTTTCTGTTTACGCTTGAGATTTTTCTCATGTTTAGAGAGGTGCTTAGGGTTAGGAAATTTAGAACATTTCTCACCATCGTTAACAATAGCAAAATCCTTGATTCCTAAATCAATTCCCGCCACCTTACCTTCTGTAACTGGCGTTGGTTCTTCCTGTTGAGTCTCAAACAATAAAGAAGCGTAATACTTCCCAGTAGGGGTTCGACTAATGGTGACTGTCTTTAACTCCCCATCCTCAAAAAGTCGATGGATTTTTGCTTTGACCAGCCCTTTCATCTTGGGTAGTTTTAAGGCTTGATTATCGACTATCTTGACACTTTGGGGAAATTGGCAAGACTGTCTTTGATGAAAACTTTTGAATCTCGGATACCTTGCACGCCCCTCAAAAAAGTTCTTATAAGCCTTAGTCAGATTTAAGGTGGTGGCTTGTAAGACTTGAGAAGGACAGTCTTTGAGAAAAGCGGTTTCTTCCTGACTTTTTAAGTTGGGAAGATAAGCATTAAGAGTCGTTCGCCCTAACCCCTTTCCTGTATCTTTATAATGCTGTTTGCATAGAGCTAGAGCATAATTCCACCAATATCTAGCACATCCCATTACTTGATTGAGTTGGGACTGCTGAGATTGAGTTGGATATAGCCGTACCTTGATTGCTCTACGCATGACAGAAAATAACGTAAACTCTATTTATGATAGAATACGCTCCGCAATTTGTCAATCTCAAGGTATCGAACCTCTCGATTGACCCGCCTTTCATGAGGGGCTGTGGTCGGAATCGCATTCCGACCTTTATAAGCCCCGTCCCCACCCAACTCTTACGAGTGTGGATGGGGACTTCTCGGCGGTCTTGTTAAATAATCCCCCCAAACCCCCCGCGAGTTCGGGGGGCTTAAGAGAGGGTAGGTTGGGTGAAGGGTAACGTAACCCAACAACCTTTTTTTAAATAAACTGTCGCAAGAAACGTAAATCGCTGTTATACAACCGCCGAATATCATCCATCTGGTGTAATACCATTGCGAAACGTTCTACACCTAACCCGGCGGCAAATCCTGTGTAACGTTCAGGATCATAACCCACTGCTTTTAAAACATTGGGGTCAACCATCCCACAGCCTAACACTTCTAACCATTTTCCCTGCCACTGCACATCGACTTCTGCGGAAGGTTCAGTGAAGGGGAAATAACTCGCCCGAAAGCGCACCTGTAGATCGTCCCCAAACATCTGTCGTAAAAATTCTTTGATTGTTCCCCGTAGGTCAGTGAATCTTAATCCCTCTTCCACTGCTAATAATTCTAGTTGATGGAAAACGGCGGAATGAGTAGCATCTACTGTGTCTCGTCGATAAACTCGTCCTGGTGCGATTACCCGCAACGGTGGCTCGTGTTGTTCCATGTAACGGATTTGTACTGATGACGTATGAGTGCGTAATAAGTTCCCATCGGGAAGATAGAAAGTGTCCTGCATATCTCGCGCTGGGTGATCTTGAGGGGTGTTCAGCGCTTCAAAGTTATAGTAGTCGGTTTCGACTTCGTATCCCTCAGCGACGGTGTAGCCTAAGCCAACGAAAATATCCAGCATTTTGTCAATCATACCGTTGAGAGGATGCACTTGTCCAAGAGAACGCATCACCCCAGGCATTGTGACATCTAGGGTTTCTGAGGCGAGTTTGGCTTCTAGTTGTGATTTTTGTAGGTTTTCTTGCCTTTGCTCGATCGCGCCTTGAATCGCTTCTTTAACCTCATTTGCCAGTGATCCAATGCGAGGACGTTCTTCTGCTGAAAGTTTCCCCATCCCTCGTAACACTTGGGAGAGTTGTCCTTTTTTACCCAGATATTGCACTCGCAACTGTTCAAGGGTCTCTAAATCACTTGTTTGCGCGATCGCGCTCAGAGCGTTGGTTTTTAAATCACTGAGTTGAGTTTCTAAATCGAGGGAAGAAGAAGTCATGCTGGAATTAATCTAACTGGCACTGTTGGTTTATATCAGTTTAGCAAGGTCTGGGTCAAGTTGTAACATAAAGTCAAGTAGTAGGGTGGGCAAGGCAAACCCTACAAGTAACATCTACTTTTTAAATTGGTATAACAATTAAAATCCCATTTTTTAACAAACAAAAAAGGAGGGAAATAAAGATGACATCTACTTTTTCCGCAAGAGAAATTAATTTACGTTATCTAATTGATCAGTTTAGCTTACAACGAATTAATGATCCTAATTTTTTCTCAGAATGGCAAATCAATCTTCCCTCATTAACCTCTCTAGAAAAACAAGAACTTGATCGAATTCAATCTGGCTACTTTAACCTCCTAGATAATCCTCCTTTATTGGAAAACGTCGTTAAACTAACAATTATTAGTCCCCTTCTCTTTATTGGAGGATTTTACTTACAACCTTACTCCATAAAAGCAGAAAAATCAATTTCTATCGCGAAAGAATCGGAAGGTGTTCTCATTGAAGGAAGGCTTGACATCTTAATCTTAAAACCTCAAATTTGGGCAATGATTATTGAATCGAAACAACTGTCTTTTTCCTTAGAAGAAGGACTAGCTCAATTATTAGCTTATATGTTAGCTGATGCTAATCCCAACTTGATGACATACGGCTTAATTACTAACGGTGCTGATTTCCAATTTCTTAAATTAATACAAAGAGAAACCCCTCAGTATGGATTATCGAATAAACTATTTATAGGTAATCGTGAAAAAGACCTTTATCAAGTTTTACAAATTCTCAAGAAACTCAGCGCAATTTCTGGTTAGATTATGTCTGTTAATTCCTTTTCCCATCGCACAAAAATTGTCGCTACCATCGGACCAGCAAGTCAATCGGAAATGGTGATCCGTGAACTGGTAAAAGCAGGAATGAATGTGGCTCGTTTAAACTTTTCTCATGGCAGTTATGATGATCATGGGAGGACGATCGAGCGCCTCAGAAAAATCTCTACAGAATTAGATCATCCGATCACGCTTTTACAAGATTTACAAGGACCAAAAATTCGGGTGGGTCAACTTCCAAAAGGAGAAATAACTCTCAACGCTGGCGAAAAAGTTATCTTAATTCCCAATTCCATCAAGGAGAATATTGCTAATTGTATTCCCATTGATTATCCTCATCTAGCAGAAGACGCACAACCTGGCGCACAGGTTTTATTAGATGATGGAAACCTAGAGTTAGAAGTGGGAAAAATTGAAGGGACACAGGTTTATTGTCGTGTGATTACTGGAGGAATTTTAAAAAGTCGGAAAGGCGTTAATTTTCCCAACTTAAACCTTTCTCTTCCCTCTCTTACGGCTAAAGATCAAGAAGATTTAGAGTTTGGAATTGCACAGGAAATTGATTGGGTTTGTTTAAGTTTTGTGCGCGGTGTTGAGGACATTCATTGTCTGAAAGACTTCCTGAAATTTCGAGAAGCAAATATTCCAGTGATTGCGAAAATTGAAAAACCACAGGCGATCGAAAATTTCGATGAATTAGTTAAAGAATGCGATGGGATGATGGTAGCACGAGGGGATTTAGGCGTAGAAATGCGACCCGAAAAAGTCCCTTTATTACAAAAGAAAATCATTCAAAGTTGTAATAAAAAAGGGATTCCTGTGATTACAGCGACGCAAATGTTAGAGAGTATGATTAATTCTCCTCGTCCCACTCGCGCTGAGGCTTCTGATGTTGCTAATGCTATCATTGATGGTACAGATGCGATCATGCTGTCGGGAGAGTCTGCAATGGGAAATTATCCCATTGCAGCTATTAAAACCATGGCTTCGATCGCAGAAGAAATTGAGCCAGAAGTACAGTTTATTAATTATCCTCCTGCGGAAAAAACGGAAACTCATGCTTTAAGTGAATCTCTAAATTGTATCGACAAAATTATTAATTTGCGCTGTATTGCTTGCTTTACTACCACTGGTTACACGGCTCGCATTGCTTCTGATGAACGCCCAAAAGCCCCAATTGTTGCGTTTACCCCCAGTTTAGTAGTGTATCATCGTTTAAATTTGATTTGGGGGGTAAAACCGTTATTATTACAACCGCAAGAGGAGGGTTTAGAAGTATTAATTACGGAAATGGAGTCTTGTTTGCTACAACGGAATTTAGTGGCTTCTGGTGATAAAATATTGATTCTGGGTGGCTCTCCAATACAGCAAGCAAAAGGGACAAATTTCTTAAAAATTCATACTGTGTCTAGAGAAAATTAAGGATTTTCTTGTATTTTCATGGGTGGGGAGTTTTTGACTAAATTAGCACTTGCAATTGAGCATCGATTAGTAGTAAACTAAAGGTGTTAATTTTTGTTAAGCGAAACTTAATGGTAGATTGGCTAATCCCCCCAAACCTACCCTGAGGAAGGGAAAAAAGTATGAGGAGTTATTCAAATGTTGCGGATTGAACAAATCGTGAGCTTTATTTCTACTAACTGTCTTGAGATTAATGGCAATGTGCCTTATGTTGTAATTGGCTATAGTCACCAGAATCTGGGCTTTTATGCGAAACTCTATTATGGGAGTAATTATCCAAGTTTTTCTAAACCATTTGAAAAATTAATTGCGATTAATGCTGAAATGACAGCAAAAAATTTACAAGACGAAATTAATCAATCTTTGAAGAAAATTTTAGACGATGTGAGTAAATATAAAGGAGAAGATATTAGGGATGTACTGGAAGAAAGATTGTATAATCAGCAGGCGGATAAAATTGGTAGTTTGATTTTATAGTCTAATGAAAGAAAAGTTTTTACAGTGGCTCGATCGCGCTTTAATGTTAGACTTATTTCTCGTGTTGGCTGGCTTTTTTTGGTTTGCGATCGCGCTAGTGGGACGAGCGGCGGATGTTTCCCTCGGACTCGATTTGTGGTATAAACTCTGGCAACCTGTCTTTACTCCTGCGATCGGAATTTTAATGTTGGGATCGATCGCCAGTGGCGTGATTCGTCAAGTTTCTAAACGGTTGAAAAAGTAAAAAGTTATGAAAGAAATTTATAATGATTTCTTAATTCGGTCTTGGGAAAAGCGCGATCAAGCAGTGGTGAGGGAAATTATTGATCAAATTTTAACCGAATATGGACTGACATTTGATCCCAAAGATGCCGATCAAGATGTGGTAGAGGTAGAACAATTTTATCAAGAAACGGGAGGAGAATTCTGGGTTGTAGAACAGGAAGAAAAAATTGTCGGAACTGCTGGTTATTATCCCATTTCTCGTGGCAATAAAGCCGTAGAAATTCGGAAAATGTATCTGTTGCCAATAGTGCGAGGACAAGGCTTAGGAACGTATTTATTAAGGGAATTAGAAAGGGCGATCGCCGCTCAAGGTTATGAAGAAATTTGGCTAGAAACGGCGACAGTTTTACAAGAAGCAGTCCGACTTTATGAAAACAATGGTTATCAAATTGCTACAGGTGTAGAAACCGCCAGATGCGATCGGGTTTACTGGAAAAAATTAAACTATTTTAATGATTATCATCGAGATTAAAAACTTGATGGATAGTTTTCAAGGCAATTTCTCCTTGAGATTTGGCAACAACACAGCTAATTTTAATCTCGGAAGTCGTGATCATTTTGATGTTAATTTGCTCTTGTGCCAAAGCCGAAAACATTTTGGCGGCAACTCCAGGGTTTCCCACCATTCCCGCACCCACAACGCTAACTTTAGCAATGTCTTCATCCACAAGTATATCCTGAGCGCCAATTTCAGGGAGAAGATTTTTTAAGGTTTTTTGCGTAATTTCCGTATCGGTTTTTGCTACCGTGAACGCTAGATCACGGCTCGGAATTTGATTAACGAGGTGAGACCGTTGAGATTGGATAATCATATCAACGCTGATGTTTTCTGTGGCGAGTTTGCCAAAGATTTTGGCGGCTCTTCCTGGATAGTCGGGAACATGACGGATGGCGATTTGGGTTTGGTTCATGTCGAGGGCGACTCCGCGCACAGGAGGATGATCGGTTTTGGGAGCATGAGAGAATACGGGGGAACTATTGAGAGAAAAGGCTTCACAGAGGGCGTTAACCGCGCGATCGCCGTCGGTTTCTTCAATGACACATCCGATTTTGACTTCAGAAGTGGAAATCATCCGAATATTCACGTTAGCCTCTGCTAAGGTAGAAAACATTTTCGCGGCAATACCAGGACGACCAATCATTCCCGCTCCCGTGATCGCAACGGTGGCGATTTTCGGTTTGGTCATTACTTCTGCTTCGTTTACACTGTCAGAAGAGCGCAGAGAGGGCGCGATCGCGCTGGCGACGGCTTCTGCGGTGTCAATTACCTCTCGTTGTACGGTGAAGGCGATATCGTTGGTATTTCCTTCATGGATGGACTGAATAATTAAATCCACATCGACGTTTTGACTGGCAATTTCCCCGAATAATTTCCCTGCGATACCTGGGGAGTCGGGAACTCTCAATAAAACGACTTGTCCTTGAGAAGTATCCAACTGTACACTATCCACTGCTTTCCCAATTTCCAAACCACTGAGGGAACGGGATTGGGATAAGGGGGAAATAACTTTGGTTCCAGGTTCATCACTCCAACTCGATCGAACCACGAGGGTGACTCCATAATTCCTCGCAATTTCGACGGCGCGAGGATGTAAGACTTTTGCCCCTAAACTTGCCAATTCCAGCATTTCATCACAGGTAATCGCTGACATTAACCGAGCTTCTGGCACTAAACGGGGGTCTGTGGTTAAAATACCAGGAACGTCAGTGTAAATTTCACAGTAATCTGCTTGGAGGGCGGCGGCAAGGGCGACGGCGGAAGTATCTGATCCACCTCTCCCTAACGTTGTGATTTCTAAATCTTCACTGTGGCTGATTCCTTGAAAGCCAGCGACAACAACCACTTCCCCTTTTTCTAAGTGACGTTGAGCGCGATCGGGCTTAATTTCTAAAATACGAGCGCGACTGTGATCGGTTTCGGTGACAATCCCCATTTGCGCTCCTGTTAAGGATAACGCTGGTTGTCCTAATTCCTGTAACGCCATGCTTAACAGCGCGATCGAAACCTGTTCTCCTGTAGAGAGTAACATATCCATTTCTCGCCGACTGGGATGACGAGAAACCTTTTGCGCCAAACTCACTAACTCGTCTGTGGTTTTTCCCATCGCTGAAACCACGACAACAACCTGATTTCCTGCTTTTACAGTTTCCGATACTCGGTGAGCTACCTTTTTAATGCGCTCTACCGATCCCACCGAAGTGCCGCCAAACTTTTGAACAACTAGAGCCATAATTTTATTTCTCTTCCCCCTTCAACCGCAGATCATAATAACCATCAAGGATAACAAACCATTCCTTGATCAGGAAAACAATTTAGTGATATTAATTTTAAAACTTATGTTATACCAATTTAAAAAGTAGATGTTACATTAAATCCCCCCTAACCCCCCTTTGAAAGGGGGGAATAATGGGTCGGTATGTAGCGCTAATTCTTCACGCATGGTGTTAGATTAACGAGTTATGAGCAATCAGGGGAGAAAACAAGAGCAACCGACGATCGTCACCCTCGGCGTAAATATCGACCATATCGCCACGATTCGACAAGCTAGACGCACGATCGAACCTGATCCGATAGCAGGAGCGGTTTTAGCAGAATTAGGCGGCGCTGATGGGATTACCGTCCATTTGCGAGAAGATCGTCGCCACATTCAAGATCGTGATGTTCGTCTCTTACGGGAAACGGTACAAACCCATCTCAATTTGGAAATGGCAGCAACTCCAGAAATGATTTCGATCGCGCTAGAAATCAAGCCTGATTATGTGACCGTTGTGCCAGAAAAAAGAGAAGAAGTAACCACCGAAGGCGGCTTAGATGTCGCTGGTGATTCCTCCAGAATGACTCATCTAGTGGAACAACTCCAGAGTGCTGAGATTCCCGTCAGTTGGTTTATTGATCCAGACTCCCGTCAAATTGAAGCGGCGGCGAAAACAGGCGCAAAATTCATCGAACTTCATACAGGAAGATATGCAGAAGCCAAAACCGAAACCACTCGTGAGGGAGAATTAGCCCATCTCCAAGAAAGTTGTGAACTGGCGCTTTCCCTCGGTTTGCGAGTCAACGCGGGACATGGGTTAACCTATCATAATGTTGCACCCATTGCGACTCTTCCAGGGATGGAAGAACTTAATATTGGTCATAGTATCATCAGCCGTGCTGTGTTGGTAGGATTAGAACGAGCCGTTCGTGAAATGAAATCAATCATCAAAAGTTAAGAAAGCCATGACAACTTACCATTACGTTTTAGCCAGTCAAAAATTCCTTTTAGAAGAAGAGCCTTTTCAAGAAGTATTAGAAGAACGATATCGTTATTATAAAGAACACAACCAAGAAATTGATTTTTGGTTAGTGAAACAACCCGCCTTTTTAGAAGCGCCCTCTTTGCAATCTGTTAAGGAAAAATGTCCACAACCTGCGGTAGCTGTCATTTCTACCAATGTTAATTTTATTAATTGGTTAAAGCTACGGTTGGAATATGTTTTAACGGGAAGTTTTGACGCACCTTCTGAGGAAATTTCTGATCCTTTAGCTTCTCTGGAATCAGTGAACAGTGATCAGTGATCAGTGACCAGTGACCAGTGATCAGTGACCAGTAATCAGTGACCAGTGACCAGTGACCAGTAATCAGTGACCAGTGACCAGTAATCAATGAATAGATCAATCTTTCACTTTTACTAATTAAGTTTAAGAACTACTGGTAACTGCTTAACTGGTAACTGATTGATGTTGGGTTTCGCGTGGAGACGTTCTTGTTACTGAGCTTGTCGAAGTATGGAACGTCTCTACCCAACCTACGTTCTTTCGTTCCCCCAAACTTGGGGGTTAGGGGGCAATTTTCAGAACTACTGATTGGTGTTGGGTTTCGTCTTTCCACCCAACCTACGTTCTTTCTTCCCCCAAACTTGGGGGTTAGGGGGCAATTTTCAGAACTACTGATTGGTGTTGGGTTTCGTCTTCTCCACCCAACCTACGTTCTTTCATTCCCCCAAACTTGGGGGTTAGGGGGCAATTCTCTTGCCTAGTGATATACAATGGTAGATTGTACCTTGTTCATTAGATTATGCTCAACCCAGAAAAAATCGAAGCCTATTTTGAATTATGTCTTTGGAAGTTTCGTTTATTTGCTCTCATTCCTGTAATTCTTGGCTTGTTGAGTACCCTAAACTTTTTTGTCATTGGGAGTTTAGAAGTATTGGAGGGAATTTTTTATAGTTTCCAAGCAGACTATCAGGAAGATGGCTCATTTATTCCTGTAATTACTAAAGTTGTGGGAGGAATTGATCATTACTTAATCGGAATTGTTTTACTGATTTTTAGTTTTGGAATTTATGAATTATTTATTTCAGAAATTGATGTTCGTTTTCAGCATCAAGAAGTGAAGATTTTACAAATTGAAAATTTAGATCAATTGAAACATAAGATTTTGCAAGTGATTGTTATGGTGATGATTATTAGCTTTTTTAAGAAAGCACTTCCGATGACGATTGAAAATACAAATGATTTACTTTTTTTTGCGGTGGCTGTGCTTCTGGTGGCGTTAAGTAGTTATCTCCTAAATTTACAATCAAATACAAATCCTAGTTTAATTCGATCGACCGCAAAAAAAGAAGAAACTGACGCATCTCATAAGTAGTAATTCGCTTAATCTTCTCAAAGCCAAGGTGCAGCCACTAAGGCAATAATAACACCAAGAATCACGCCAACAATGACTTGTAAGGGCGTATGTCCCAGTAATTCTTTTAATTTTTCTTCGTTAAAATTTTTGTGTTCTTGGAATAATTCATCGACAATTTGATTTAATAAACGAGCTTGTTTTCCTGCTGCTTGTCGCACTCCCGCCGCATCAAACATAACAATAATTGCAAACAAAAGCGCGATCGCGAAATCGGTACTTTCCCATCCTTCTTTGATCCCAACTCCTGTGGCTAAAGACGCAACTAATGCCGAATGAGCGCTGGGCATTCCTCCCGTTGTAAATAACGATCGCGCATTAAATTTCCGATCACGAATTAACTCAATTACCAGTTTCAAGCCTTGAGCAATGAAGCAAGCAATCAAGGAAACCCAGAGCAAATGATTCTCTAATAAACTCGAAAAGTTGTCCATGATTAATTCTTGCGATTAGCAATTAACTGCGCGATCGCTTTTAAGGGAACACCTGCATCTCCATAGGGAGACATTTCGGCACAAGCCGCTTCAATCAGTTCGTCTGCTTTCGCTTTAGAAGCCTCTAACCCCAACAAACGAGGATAAGTGGCTTTGTCTGCTTCCACGTCTTTTCCCGCGGTTTTCCCTAACTCTTCTTGAGTTGCCGTAATATCGAGAATATCATCTATAATCTGAAAAGCCAAACCAATGTTATAAGCATAGCGAGACAGTGCGGCTAAGGTTTCCTCACTAGCCTCCCCTAAAATTGCACCTGTCACCACACAGGCTTCTAGTAAAGCCCCTGTTTTGTGGGTGTGAATATAATTCAGGGTTTCCAAACTAATGTCTGGGTTTCCTTCTGAAGCTAAATCCAGAACTTGACCTCCCACCAATCCTGTCGCCCCTACTGTGTGACCTAACTTGGCAATCACCCGTAACACCGAGGAAGGATTCACCCCTTGCGTCTGCGCTGCGACATATTCAAAGGCATAGGCGAGTAAGCCATCTCCTGCTAAAATGGCGATATCTTCCCCATATTTCTTGTGATTTGTCAACTGTCCGCGACGATAATCATCATTGTCCATTGCGGGTAAATCATCATGGATCAAGGACATGGTATGAATCATCTCTAAAGCGCAAGCAGTGGGCATCGCCATCTCGATCGTCCCTCCCACCAATTCACAAGTCGCTAAACAGAGAATTGGACGTAACCGCTTTCCTCCTGCTAATAGGGAATACCGCATCGCTTCATAAATGACAGGAGGCTCTGCGATTGGCAAAGATTGATC
This sequence comes from Dactylococcopsis salina PCC 8305, assembly GCF_000317615.1. Taxonomy (GTDB): domain Bacteria; phylum Cyanobacteriota; class Cyanobacteriia; order Cyanobacteriales; family Rubidibacteraceae; genus Halothece; species Halothece salina. Next base: position 2,760,242 of record NC_019780.1, read on the forward strand.
CAGAGCTTTCTCGATGATGGCTTTTCTCGCCTGGAGATAGCTTTCTAAATCGAAGGTTAGGTTTTGCACACAAGTGGATTGATCAGTCATTGCTAAGTGTTTCAGGTTGGGTGAGGTTGGAACTCGATTTCATATTTTACGGCTTAATGAGCCATTCTTCACAAAACTTCTGACTGAAATGATAAACGCAGATAACGCTTTTTTTGTCAACCCCACCTTTTCTCGATCGAAAACTGCTTTACATAAATTAATCTCGTCTCTTCATTCAAAAATGAAGACAATTTCTGTCTCGGTGACGAATTACTGGGATTAAGCACTGACGTTCTTAAATTTTAGTCACACTTCGCCACCATCTAACGAAAATTTACCATGAAAAATGTTGATTTACAAGTCCAGCCCCTTCTGATTTTATTTTTCCGTTGCTTGTAACGTTCTGTAATATAAGTTTTTCTAATGTAAGTCTTTTACAAGTTATTGATCTCTAATCACTAGGGAGCGCGTCCCAAAGATCAATATGTATTTTTTTCTACTTCTTTACTTTTCATCTGTTTTCTAAAAAAAACATAATTTTTTCGTTCACCATTGATTAACTGTTATCAAACAGGAATGTTTTACGGGACGCACATGGATAATGCCATGATGAAGGAAGGAGACTCTAAAATCAGAACAGATGTTTCTTTAACCTTATTTTTAAGTAACCCCGAAAGTTATGAAGGAGGAGAATTAATTTTAGAGACAACATTAGGATAACAATCATTTAAGCTCAAAGCTGGAGACATGATTGTTTACCCTTCAACCCTGCTTCATCGTGTTGCTGAAGTCAAATCTGGAACTCGTTGGCAACTTATTTCGTCAATGGTCTGAAGCCTAATTTGGGTTAGCATTATGAAGATTTTAATTGTGGAAGACGATCGCGCCATTAGTGAGGTTTTAAGGAAACTCTTTGAACAACAAAACTTTATCGTCGAAATTGCTTATGATGGAAACAGTGGTTTTGCTTTTGCCACAGCAACTGATTACAAATTAATCCTTTTAGATTTGATGTTACCTCAAATTGATGGTATTACCTTATGTCGAAACCTCCGCAATCAAGGAATAACAATTCCCATTTTGATGTTAACCGCAAAAGATACCAGTTTAGATAAAGTCAAAGGATTAGATGTGGGAGCAGATGATTATGTTGTGAAACCATTTGATCCATCAGAATTATTAGCGCGTAGTCGCGCCCTTTTACGACGAGGACAAGTGTTAAAGTCTTCTATTTTAACTTGGGAAAATTTAAAATTAGATTTAGATCGGTGTGACGCTTCTTATCAACAAAATCCTCTCAAGTTAACCCCGAAAGAATATCAAATTCTGGCGCTGTTTTTGCAAAACTGCGATCGCGTTTTAACCACCGATCAAATTTTAGATCAAGTTTGGACTTATGATGATATTCCAGGAAGAGAAGTCGTAAAAACTCATCTGCGGTCTCTACGAAAAAAGCTCAAAGCACTTGGCGCACCCCACAATTTAATTGAAAATATTTATGGTGTTGGATACCGACTTAACCCTAACTACTAACCCGAAACTGCGTCGTCTGCGTTGGCAACTTCTGAGCGCCTATTGTGGCGTTTCTTTAGTGATTTTTGGCGTATCAGTTTTTGGTATCTATAAAACATTTTCTTATGTTCTTAACCAGCAATTCAATAAAAATTTAGAACAAATGGCAATTGCTGCGGCGGATGTTAATGACTTAGTTCAACATGAATATGAAGAAATCCTAGAAAAATCAGATCAAGAGAGAAAACCAATTAGCATCGAAGAATTGATGGAAGAGTATCAACCGCAATTAGTCTCTAGTACCCTCGCTAAAAAAATTAGTAATCAAGACACAACCACCCGCTGGTATTCTCCTCAAAAGAAATTAATTGTTCAAGAAGGCACTCATCCCGAATGGCATTTATTTCCTCAAACAATTTTACCTCAAGGAATTATCACTGAAAGTAAAACCTTACGGAGTTTTACCTTACCCACTTATGTGAACACAGCACAAACTCCCCAAAAAATTACGGGTTATGTGCAAGTCATTGCTAGTAAAAAAGTGATTGATCAGCAGTTAAGACAATTATTAATTGGAGTAGTGAGTGGAGGAACAATTGCTGTTTTTTTAATCACAATTGGCGGAACATACTTAACTCAACAAGTTTTGAAACCGACCTTAAACAGTATGCTTCAACTCCAAAAGTTTACGGCTGATGCTGCTCATGAGTTGCGAACCCCTCTGACAGTGATTCAAGGGGAAATTGGGTTGTTACAGCAACAGGAAACCCCACCGACTCTTAGTTCTTTTTCTCTCACGAACCGCGCGGTTTCACAAATGAAGCAATTAGTGGAAGATTTATTATTGATCGCACGAATTGAGGGAAACATTGAGAACATGAAACAAGAGTGGCGAAAAATTCCTCTTGATGAGTTACTCGAAGATTTAGCGGAAGTGTGGGAAGAACAAGCACAGCGTCAGGAGATTACTTTTCAATTGGAAATTCACGGTTCACTCTATGTTTATGGCGATTCTAATCAGCTACAAGAAGTCTTTACTAACTTGCTAGAAAATGCTGTTTGCTATACCCCAAAAGGAGGAAGTATTATTCTGTCTGCTTTTGCAATCTCTGATCAAATTAAAGTATGTGTCGAGGATACAGGAGTCGGTATCGCACCGCAAGATCAAGACTCAATTTTCGATCGATTCTGGCGCTCAGAGACAGCACAAGACAAACGTCCTGATGGCACAGGTTTAGGCTTATCGATCGCGCAGACAATTATTAAAGCACATAACGGACAAATTACTCTCACCAGCGAATTTGGGAAAGGAAGCAATTTTTGTGCGAGCTTACCAAAACTTTTCTAGTTTTTTACTTTTCCTCTCTACAGTGATAACTGATGAATGATTATTGATTAAGGTACAAAATGCAAACCACTAATTTTTCCGAAACCAACAACCAAGTCGAACTTTTATTTAGTCAAAATGACCCCTTTCAAGTCTTAAATGATGACGATCGCGATGATGATGATGATTCCGTAGAAAATGAAATGGATGACGATCACGACGACGATGACGACGACGACGATGACTATCTAGAAAATGACATGGATGACGACGACGACGATGACTATCTAGAAAATGAAATGGATGACGACGACGATGACGACGACGACGATGACTATCTAGAAAACGAAATGGATGACGATCGCGACGACGATGATGATGATTCCGTAGAAAATGAAATGGATGACGACGATGACGATGACTATCTAGAAAACGAAATGGATGACGATCGCGATGATGACGATGATGATGATTCCGTAGAAAATGAAATGGATGACGATCGCGATGATGACGATGATGATGATTCCGTAGAAAATGAAATGGATGACGATCGCGATGATGACGATGATGATGATTCCGTAGAAAATGAAATGGATGACGACGACGATGACGATGATGATGATTCCGTAGAAAACGAAATGGATGACGATCGCGACGACGATGACGACGATGACTCTGTAGAGAATGGAATGGATGACGACGACGACGATGACTATCTAGAAAATGAAATGGATGACGACGACGACGATGACTATCTAGAAAATGAAATGGATGACGACGACGATGACGATGACGATGACGACGACGACGATGACTATCTAGAAAATGAAATGGATGACGATCGCGACGACGATGACTATCTAGAAAACGAAATGGATGACGATCGCGACGACGATGACTATCTAGAAAACGAAATGGATGACGATCGCGACGACGATGACTATCTAGAAAACGAAATGGATGACGACGACGACGATGACTATCTAGAAAATGAAATGGATGACGACGACGATGACGACGATGATGACGACGATGACGATGACTATCTAGAAAATGAAATGGATGACGACGACGACGATGACTATCTAGAAAATGAAATGGATGACGATCGCGATGATGACGATGATGATGATTCCGTAGAAAATGAAATGGATGACGATCGCGACGACGACGACGATGACTATCTAGAAAATGAAATGGATGACGATCGCGATGATGACGATGACGATGATGATGATTCTGTAGAGAATGGAATGGATGATGATTCCGACGACTCTAACGATGATTCTGTAGAGAATGGAATGGATGATGATTCCGACGACTCTAACGATGACTCTGTAGATAATCAGACAGATAATTCTAATCAAGACATCACCGACAACTCAGGTGAAAATAACTCTGATACCACCGTAGAGGAAACCGAAGTTTTCTTTGGTGGACAAACTGGTGATAGTATTCAAGCAACAGAAGCAGAAAGCGTTTTTGCTGCTGATGGAGCAATTTTGTTTACTGGTGCGGGTAATGATATTATTGATGCAATTAGCGCAGAAGGAGCCGCTCGCGTTTACGCTGGTTCTGGTGATGATATCCTAGTTGCTGGAAAAGGAAACCGTCTTTTAGGTCAATCTGGTGATGATGAATTCTTCACTACCGATGGAGGAGATAACATCCTTTACGGAGGCGCTGGAAATGATGTCTTTAACTTAGCAAACGCAGAAATTCCATCTGGTGTGAATGAAGTCCGTGACTTTACACAAGGAGAAGATATTCTTGGTATCAATGGCTTCACTGATATTAGTTTCGAGGATATCTCTTTAACTCAAGACGGAAATGCAGCAGTTTTAGGTTTATCAGGTCAAGATTTCGCTCGTTTGTCTGGGGTTGATGCGAACAATCTTGGTGCTGAAGATTTCACTTTTACTGATACCAATGTCGGAATCGCTTAGTTTCTCATCAAAATTAGTTAGCTGAATTTGAATCCTTCACTCATCTAGGGTGAAGGGTTTTTCTATTTCTTTACTTTTCCCGAATATCATCAAAATTAACTCTTTATCATCATAGGAATAGTGATTAATCATGGATATGCGATCGTTGCGTAAACTCCACCGTCGGATTGCTCCGATTTTATTTTTACCCTTATTTTTAACGGCTTTCACAGGAGTGGCTTATCGGGTTGCGAATAGTTGGTTTAATACTCCCGATCGCGTGGGAGCAATTTTAATGTACTTCCATCAGGGAACATTTCTTGGGGAAGAATTACGGGTGTTTTATTTTATCCCCCATCTTATGAGAAGTCTCATCTTTAAAGAAAACGCTGCTCAAAACTGGTGACAGTATTTTCTAAAAGCATAGTGACAGTCATCGGTCCCACCCCACCTGGCACTGGTGTTAAATAACTCGCAACTTCCGCCACTTGCGGAAAGTCCACATCCCCAACGAGACGCTTTTTCCCGCTTTCGTCTTCAATGCGGTTCATGCCAACATCAATCACCACTGCTTCTGGTTTTACCATATCGGCGGTGATTAAATTTGGTTTCCCCACCGCAACACATAAAATATCCGCTTGCTGACACAATTCTCTTAACTGTTCAGGTGGCGTTTTTCCGTGAGCCGTTGTTACCGTTGCGTTAGCTTCTAATAACATTAAGGCTAAGGGTTTTCCGACTAGAATACTGCGTCCGATGACTAATGCTTTTTTACTCGCGATCGAAAGCTGATAAGATGCTAATAAGCGCATCACACCAGCAGGAGTGCAACTTCTTAAACCTTTTTCCCCACGTACTAAACGCCCCAAATTACTGGGATGTAAACCATCTACGTCTTTTTCTGGTGCAATTTTATAAAGAGCTTGAATCGCATCTAAATGATCAGGGAGCGGAAGTTGAACCAGAATCCCATCGACGCGAGAATCGTCATTGAGAGTAGCAATTTTTGCTTCTAATTCTGCTTGTGTGGTATTGCTAGGGAAATGTTGACCAAAGGAGGTAATTCCTATCTTTTCACAGGCTTTTTCTTTGTTACGAACATAAACGGCGCTCGCGGGATCATCTCCAACGATAATCACTGCTAAACCTGGCGCTCGTCCTTGTTTCAGTTTAAGTTCTTCGACGCGCTGTTTGAGTTGGCTTTGCGTTGATTGAGCGAGGGCTTTTCCGTCTAATTTTTGGGCGCTTGGAGAGGTCATTGCAAAAATAATCAAAATAGAGGACACTCTAGGATAGTTTCTCAGATTTTGTGACTTTTAAGCCGACTAATGTTGTGAAACTTTTATTCTCTCGATTCATTTTGAGCGGTGTTTTATTTGGCGTTTTGGGATTGACCAGTTGTCAATCTGATCAAATATTAAGAAAAGAAAAAGAAACAATTACTCCGATCGCCGATTTAAATTTGCTCTCAGCAGAGGTAAAATCGGTTTATGTTCAGGGAAATGTGGGCGATCGCGCTCCTTTGCTCGATCGAGTAGCCTATCAACTCCAAGATGAAACGGGACAAGTTTGGGTCATCACTGGTAATGCTCCTCCTGAAAGTGGTCAAACCGTGACGATTCAAGCCAAAATAAGAACAAAATCGATCGAGCTTCAACAGCAACAGATTTCTGAGGAGGTTTATCTGCAAGAATTAAAACAACTTCCTTAAAAAATTCAGTTGAGATTAAGGTATTAACTGTTAACTGTTTTGAAGACCATCCCATCTGAGAAGATAACATGAATCAGACTCCCTTCTACCGCATCAAAAACTATTTCCGTTCCGCCACTTTAGCAGGAACAATTATTAGCATTTCTTGGTTAATTCCTAGCTTCACGACACCCGCTTCGGCGAGTCTTTCCGAGAGTCCAAAAACCATTGTTGATGAAGTTTGGCAACTTGTCAATGAAAATTATGTTGACCCAGATTTTAACCATGATAATTGGGAAAAAACAAGAGAAGAATTATTAGATCGTAACTATAATTCTAAACAAGAAGCATATCGAGCAGTTCGGAATGCTCTCAACAAACTCGGTGATCCCTATACTCGTTTTCTTGATCCTGAAGCCTATCAATCATTGAAAAATCAAACTTCTGGGGAATTATCAGGGGTGGGGTTACGGTTAGAAATTAATGAGGAAAATCAATCTCTCACGGTGGTAGAGCCATTGGAAAATTCCCCCGCTTCCAAAGCGGGAATTCAACCAGGAGATGAGATTATCGCCATTAATGGTCAACCGACTTCTTTACTCAGTTTAGAACAGGCTTCTAAATTGATTCGCGGTGAGTCGGGAACGGAAGTTAATTTACAATTATCTCGTACTGGAAAAGGATTATTTAGTTTAGATTTAACTCGCGCTGAAATTGAACTTCCTCGTGTTAGTTACGAGTTGCGAGAAACCAATCAAACTCGTGTGGGATACATTAAAGTAAAAGAATTTAGCTCCCACGCCGCAGAACAAATGCGAGAGGCGATTCTTGATTTGAAAGAAAAGAATCCAGAAGCCTATGTGATTGATTTACGCAATAATCCAGGTGGCTTGCTTTATGCGAGTATTGAAATGGCGAGAATGTGGTTGGAAGAAGGGGCGATCGTTTCCACTGTTGACCGTGAAGGGGGCGATCGAGCGTTTCAAGCAAATCAGACCGCACTCACCGATAAACCTCTCGCGGTTTTGGTCAATGGTAATTCCGCAAGTGCGAGTGAAATCCTTGCTGGTGCGCTCAAAGATAACGATCGCGCGGTGATTGTCGGCAGTAAAACCTATGGCAAAGGAACAGTACAGTCCGTGAGCTCTTTATCCGATGGTTCTGGTTTAGCCGTAACAGTGGCGCGGTATTATCCCCCCAGTGGTACAGATATTAATCATAAAGGCATTGAACCAGATGTCAAGACCAGTTTAAGGCGCAGTGATCAAGTGCGTTTATCCTCAAACCCTGAATTGCAAGGAACGCCGCAAGACCCCCAATTTATGAGCGCGATCGATGTTCTCAGACAACGTTTAGGGAAAACCACCGCCGAAGCCGCATCTTTTTAATATCCCCCCTCGCCCCCCTTTGAAAGGGGGGAAAATGTGGGGTAAAGAATTAAACGGAAACATCCCCTAATTCTTCCACAACGCCACCTTCGATCGCGTCCTCTTCGCTGGTTGCGTCTTCTGGTGCGGGTTCCGCGCCTTGTGCTTCCACAAGGGTTAAAACCGTGCGTTCTGGATCATCACTAGCAGTTACACCTTCAGGCAGGTTAAGCTCACCAATATGTAACGTTGTTCCCACAGGCATTTCGGTCACATCAATGTTAATCACTTCGGGAATTTGATCAGGAGGGCATTGAATCGTTAATTCTGTAATAATTTGTTCGAGAACGCCTCCTTCTCGAACTCCCTCCGCTTCACCTTCTAGGTTAACGGGAACAGTCACTTCCACGCTATCTTGACCGGCGACAGCGAAGAAACTAACGTGATAAATATCCGGTCGCCAGGGATGTTTTTGTACTTCCCGAATCAATGCTTTTCCTTTCCAAGACGCATCCGTAACCGCTACTTCCACTAGACTATTGTTAATGGAAGCATTTTTGAGCAACATTTCCACATCTTTCGCTTTAGCCACAAGCGACATCGATTCCGCGCCCTTGTGTCCATATAAAGCGGTAGGAATAAAGCCCTCACGGCGTAATGCTCTTGGTTTACTCCCTTCAGGTCGCGTTTCACATTCAAATTTAATCGCTGTTGTCATTTTGATTTTCTCTCTAGTTGATGATTGTGCAAAAAATGAAAGGATTCAGGAGTTACGCACTTGCCCCCTAAATCCCCCAAGTCTGGGGGACTTTATGAGTTGCTCTCCCCCAAAGTTGGGGGGTAGGGGGGCGAAATTAACCCCCTAAATCCCCCAAGTCTGGGGGGTAGGGGGGCGAAATCAACCCCCTAAATCCCCCAAGTCTGGGGGACTTTATGAGTTGCTCTCCCCCAAAGTTGGGGGGTAGGGGGGCGAAATCAACCCCCTAAATCCCCCAAGTCTGGGGGACTTTATGAGTTGCTCTCCCCCAAAGTTGGGGGGTAGGGGGGCGAAATTAACCCCCTAAATCCCCCAAGTCTGGGGGGTAGGGGGGCGAAATTAACCCCCTAAATCCCCCAAAGTTGGCAGGGCTGTTTCATTCTCGGGGTCAAAATTGAATGCGATCGCCTGAACCTCTTACGGTACGTTCGATCGAGACGTTTTTCCTACTTTTTGGCTTTTTCATAAGAAAAAAGAGTCCTGAAATCTCCCCCATCTCCCTTGTCTCCCTTGTCTCCCCCATCTCCCTACCTCCCTTGATTTCAAAAGAATGAAACAGCCCTGCCCAAAGTTGGGGGGTAGGGGGGCGAAATTCATTTGCCTAAGTCCTAGTCTTATTGGCTGAGAGGAGAATTAGAAGCCTCAGAGGGCTGTTGATTAACAGGAGTCCCATTGGCATCAAGCAGCGCCCGTTTCGGTCCGTGAATCGGGTCTTCCACAATGATCGTTTGATCCCGACTTGCTCCCAAAGAGACGATCGCGATCGGAACTTCCATTAATTCTGCTAAAAACTTAAGATAATTAAGCGCAGCTTTGGGGAGGTCTTCTAAACTCCGACACGCCGCCGTTGATTGTTGCCAACCCGGTAGAGTTTCGTAAATTGGCTCACAACGAGCAAAACGTAAGGCACTACTGGGGAAATTCTCACAACGTACCCCGTCAATATTATAAGCAACACAAACCTTAATTTCAGCGAGGGTATCGAGAACATCCAGTTTGGTAATTGCTAAACAGTCCATGCCATTAATTCGGACCGCATAGCGTCCAATGACCGCATCAAACCAGCCACAACGGCGACGACGACCAGTGGTTGTTCCGAATTCTGCTCCCCGATCGCATAGTTCTTGTCCAAGATCACCGTCTAATTCTGTGGGAAACGGACCCTCTCCCACTCGTGTGGTGTAGGCTTTCGCGACACCAATCACTCGATCGATCATCGTCGGACCAATACCAGCACCGACGCAAGCGCCACCAGCCACAGGATTAGAAGACGTAACATAAGGATACGTCCCATGATCCAAATCTAAAAGCGTTCCTTGCGCCCCTTCAAAAAGGATATTACGTTTTTTCTTCACCCCTTCCGCAATTTTCAGAGAACTATCCACCACATGGGGACGTAACCGTTCCGCATATCCGAGATACTCCTCAATCACCGCTTTCGGGTCTAAAGGCGGCATTTCATACAGCTTTTCTAAAATGACATTTTTATAGTTAATCGTCCACTCTAACTGTTCCTCCACATGATCCGCATTCATCAAATCAAGGATACGAATCCCTGTCCGTTCTGATTTATCGGCGTAGGTGGGACCAATACCGCGTCCAGTTGTACCAATTTTTTTATTCCCCCGTTTTTGTTCCGAGGCTTGATCAATTAACCGATGATACGGCATGGTAACATGAGCGGTTTGGGAAATCATTAAGTTTTCCGTCGAAACATTCAGGGTGTCGAGTTGGTCTAATTCTCCGATTAGCACTTGCGGATCAATCACTGTCCCCGACCCAATAATACATTGAGTTTCGGGGTATAAAATCCCAGAAGGGATTAAATGTAGCTTAAAGGTTTGTTCCTTTACCACTACCGTATGTCCCGCGTTGACTCCGCCTTGGTAGCGGACGACGATATCGGCGGATTTACTGAGTAAGTCCGTAATTTTACCTTTACCCTCGTCACCCCATTGGGCTCCAATTACAATAACGTTAGCCAAAACTTTCTATACTATTAAAGTTGCTTCAGTTTTCACAAACTACTATATTTATCACTTAAACTAGAGAAAGTCAATCTAATGTTACAAAATTAGATCAAAATGATCAGGGGAGGCTTATTGTGGCACTGTATGCAGATTTACATCGTCATCTCGGAGGTTCGGTTGTGCCGCGAGTTTTATGGCGCTATTTCCAACGCCATGATGCGGAGTTAAGCGCGAGGTTTCCAGACTATTACGAGTTTGAAGATTTTTATACCCGTCCTCGTAATACCTTAAATGAGTATCTAGAATTACATACGTTGGTGGAAAGTGTCCAAACCCCTGAGACGTTACCTTATTTTATTTATCGCTTGATTCGTGGGGCTTATGTGTTTGAAAATCTCGCTTATCTCGAATTACGTTATACGCCCTATTTACGCACGGATCAAAGTTTAGATACCAAACAACGCATTGATCAAATGCGCGATGTTGTGAAGATTGTTGGGGAAGCAACCAAAGTGGGAGAATATCCCATGATTACCAGTCAAATCCTTTGTATGCACTCCCGCCTCTCTTATGAAGTGAACCGCGCCATTGTGGATTTAGCGGCAGATCATCCCGAATATGTGTGCGCTGTGGATTTAGCAGGCGGTGATGAACTCTATGCCGATCAATTGGACGAGTTAAAAAAATTATATCACTATGCCCGATCGCGCAACCTCAAAACTACGGGTCATGTTTATGAAACCACTAATGGTTTATATCCCCAATTATTGCCCTATTTAATGCGAATTGGACACGGGATTCAGATTCCCCTCAAACATCCCGAATTACTCCCAGAATTGGCGGAAAGAGGGCAATGTTTAGAAGTTTGTCCCACCACCTACACCAAGACAGGAACATTAGATAATTTATCACAACTCAAAACCGTATTCGATCGATGCTTTGAAGCAGGTGTCGATATCGCCATCTGTACCGACAACGCAGGGTTACATAATGTTCGGCTTCCCTTTGAATATGAAAACCTCCTCACCCTTGATGTCATTGGCTTTGAGCAACTCCAAGCCTGTCAAGAAGCCGCCTTTCGCCATGCGTTCGCCTGGCCCTATAGTCAACCCCCCGCCTCCCTATTAACGGGATTATTACAAGGACGATATGATTAAACCTGTCGATTAAATGGAGGAGACGAAACCCAACAGTTAATTCTTACCCAAGAGTGTGGGATACGCAGACTTTGACCAGAGAAAAATAAGGTTAGAATAAGGCAAAAGGCAGGAATTTGAATTAACTGGAATGATAGATGAAATCACTTTTACTCGCCAAGAAGCGGAAAAACTAATAATCGAAATAGATGAAAACTTCAGGAGAAACATGAAAAATTTTAGCTAACTTTTTAGCTTGTTTATTACTAATCGTTCGCTTGTTATTCACGATTTCAGAAACCACTCCACTTGAGCCAATTTCTTCGCGGACTAAATCAGCTTGAGTAATCCCTTGTGATTCCATCAGAGTATTTAAAATAGAAACAGGAGTCGCTTCAGACCCAAGAGAAAACTGTTGATTTTCATACATCTCAATTAAAACAGTCCAAACATCAAGTGCTTGTTCCTCTTCTTGATTTCGATTTTCTTTGAAGAAAAGACTCTCCGTAATAGACAACGCTTTGTTATATTGCTCTTCTGTTTTAATAACAAAAGGGAATATATTAGTAATATCTGTTAGATTTTGATTAGTAGTACGGGTCATTTTTCCAAGCCTCCTTATCATACTCAGCATGAGTGAGAACATACTTGATGAAGATTATTTGTTTTTGATAATCAATTCCTACAATGAGACGATAATGATTTCCCTTAATGTTAAATACTGTAAAATTGCCGATCGAATCTGCACTCTTAAACGTTTTTCGGACATCATTAAGGCTTGTCCAATTAGCACTTTTAGCAATCTTATACCAGTCATCTAAAGATTGTCTTAAATCAGGATGTTTATTGGCAGCGACTCGGAGAGTTTTGTAACTGATAATCCTCATGTTAAATTGATATATGTTCTAATACTCTCATATTGAGAGTAAAAGTGTCAACATCAATCATTTAGCAGAAATTCAGTAGGGTGCTTAGATTTCTTGAGAGTTTTCTCCTGAGTGAATCCGACTTTGATCGGTGGGATACGCAACCTTTAACGAGAGAAAAATAATACCATATTCAGAGTTTCATCGTCAGAGACTGCTTCCATCAGTTGAACTAATCCATAATCTTCTAGGATTTCCTCGATTTTTTCAAATTCAGCGATCGGAATCTGAACAGCAATTGGCTGCTGATTAGTGTCTAATACATAGTTTTTGTTGATTTTTAGCATTGAGTTACCTGATTCTTTTGAGGGTTTCTATAACTGATTGTAGCAACAGACAATAGAACCCTCGTGATCGGTATGATTTTAAAGAGGGATCACGCTATTATAAAAAAGTGTTCGATGTTGCCCAACCGAGACAGTAAAATTAAGATATGTCAGCTAAAGATAGGATTCATGATACAGTTAAAATGCACTAATCAAAGATGGTTGGGACATTGTTGCTGACCCTTATCCGATTCAATATAAAGAGGTTAGGCTACTGGCTGATCTTGCTGGAGAAAAGGCGATCGCTGCAACAAAAGAAGAGCAAAAAGTTGTGATTGAGGTGAAGAGTTTTGTTGGTCGTTCTCCAATGCGGGAATTTCAAACGGCTTTGGGTCAATACCTAATTTATAGAACTTTTATTGAGCAGACGCACGCTGACTATAAAATTTATTTAGCGGTCAATCAAGATATTTACGATCAATTTTTTCAACAAATTGCGATTCAGTTAATTTTGACAACTTATCAACTTTTATTATTAATTGTTGATTTGAATACAGAGGAAGTTAGACGATGGATCAATTAAATCATTACCAAACAATCATCAAGAAAATCTTAACGGAATATCATAAAATTTTCTTACAAGTCTCTGACCCCGATGTCGATGAAGTATTAATTTTTGATGATGAACGATGTCACTATATTTGGTTAAATATCGGTTGGAAAGATGGAGAAAAAGTTAATGCAATGTCGGTTTATGTTCGTCTTAAAAATAATAAAATTTACATTGAGGAAGATTGGACAGAAGAAGGAATTGCGAATGAATTAATCAGAGAAGGGATTGCTAAAGAAGAGATTGTGTTAGCTTTTTATTCTCCTGAACATCGTAAGTTTACTGATTGTGCGATCGCATAACAATTTTTTGAAATGTCCTAAAACAGCGCGATTAAATCTGGGATACGCAGACTTTGACGAGAGAAAAATAACAAGAGAGTGCGATCGCACCAATATTGCTATTATGTACAAAGTAGTCAAAGCGAGGAAAGTATTATGAAAAGCTACACATTAACCCAAACTCGTAACCGACATGGAGAAGTATTCGATCGCGCTAAAATCGAGCCGGTGCTAGTGACTAAACAAGAAAGACCAAGTCACGTCATTCTTTCTGCGGAAGCGTACCAGAAACTAATTGCCAGACTGGAAGAGTTAGAGGATGTAAGTTGGGGTAAGGCAGCACAAACGGCTTTCAATGAATCTTCAATGGTAGGAACCGATCAATTTACCACAGCTTTAGAGAAAATTGCCAATGGTTGATTGATTTAATTTAGCCCCTTCGACCAGATCAGGGAACACCTAACCCCCAAAATTGGGGGAATTAAGCGGGTTAATCTTTTACACTTACCGTCCTTGATGTTGTTCTAACAAAGCCTGCGATCGAGGCTTATAAATCAGATAAAATAGGGATTCAATATAACGCAACATATCCTCCCGATTTTCCTGCGAGGTAAAGTTCCAGAAACCGTAGATTCGCGCTAAAGACAACAGTTTAGTGGTGTGAATCTTCCAAGTATAACTGGTATAAACCCGTTGCATTGCCTTCTCAGAAATCTCACCCCATAGTTCAGGATTGCGATCGCATTTTTGCACAAAATCAAGAATTTTCTGCGCCGTTTCCTCTAAATTAGTGGGATTAATGTAAAACCCGTTTACTTGGTCTTGAATAATCTCCAATGGTCCCCCAAACTGCGTTCCAAACGTCGGTAAACCAGAAATCATCGCTTCTAAAATCGTCAAACCAAACGCTTCAAACAAAGCGGGTTGCACAAAAATTCCGTGATGGTCAGCAATAACGCGATAGACTTCTCCTGAATCACTTTTCGGGAGTCGCACTCCTAACCAGCGAATTTTTCCTTGTAGGTTGTATTCTTCAATGAGACGATACATTTTCTCAATTTCGTCTTTTTCCTCGCTGTCTGTCGTCTCAGAAACGTGAAGTTTTCCCGCGATTAAAATCAAATTACAATGTTCCTGTAACTGTGGCGAACGTCCGAAACATTCCACTAACCCCGTCAAGTTTTTAATCCGATCTAAACGCGCCATGGAAAACAAGGGACGTTTACTAGGATCATCTAACTTACCAAACACTTGAGACTCATCTTCTTTATAGAATAATAACTCTTCCACCTGTTCAATGCGGTTAGGAATGCGGTCTTCTGTATTTTTATAGGGGAAATAAATGTTTTCATTCACTCCTGGGGGAACAACATTAAACTTGGGAGAAAACAATTCAATCCCATTGACCACATGATAGAGATCAGGCATAGTAAAGTTTTGGTAAGACTCATATTGTCCCACGCTGTCGGGTCGTCCCACAATTTCTTGATAGGTACTGCTGATGATACATTGCGCCGCATTCATCGCAATCAAATCGGCGGTAAATTGAATCGAGAAATGATAATTCTCCTCTAAATCTTGCCAGTAAAGATTACTAAATAAATACTTTGACTTTTCCAACGCATGGGCGACATTAAATTGGGTAACATTAAGACGACGGGCTAACAGAAACGCCACCAAATTCCCATCAGAATAGTTGCCAATAATCAGGTTGGGTTTTCCTTCTAATTCTGCACAAATTTCTCTTTCCGCATCAATGGCGTAAGTTTCCAGATAGGGCCAAATTTCAAAGCGAGAAATCCAATCTTGAGTTACATTCGGGTTATTTTCTCGGAAAGGAACTCGCAATATCCAACCGTTTTCTGTACCATGAACTTTCTCTAGCCGTTCGTTACAGCGTGTCCCATCATTGTTAGGAATGAGACGAGACAGAATTAAAACTTTTGGTTTCACCCCTAAACTGGTTAAACCAGCGAGTTCAATATCTTCTTCTAGTTGTTTTTCTAAACTACGCGCTTGGTCTAAAACATAAACTACTTGTCCCCCTGTATCTGGTCGTCCTAACACCCCTTCTTGTCCAAACCAACCATGAACCGACACTAAGACGATTTTAAAGATCATCGGGATACGGGAGAGGAAGGCTTCTAACCCTTTATTATCAGGGGAGTCAATGAGTTCGTCTAAAATTTCTAGACTTTCTTTAATGCGTCTCGCAGTGTTTCCCCAACCTGGTTCAAACCCCATGTTTTGTAAGTCGAAGCGGAAGTCTTCATAAGGTTTATTGTGCGGTAAATCATTCACAAATGTGAGCGCAAGTTTTACTTGTGCGGAAAGTTGCTGTTGGTTCTGAATCCGTCCATTAATCAGCAGTGTAATTCCGTTATAACTGTGGAGACTGAGGAAATTATAAACCGCCGTTAACCATTGATTTGGGTCTTGGAATAGTTTACTGGACATATAGCGGTTCAGAAAATCGACCCCACGACCAATGTTTTTGGAATCTTTAATAATCGGTGAGTAATCATAGAAGGGCTGAAAGTCAATTTCAAACACATCCCCTTCTTCAGGATTATAATGGTTCACGTATCGATCGCGCACATCTAACAATTCTTGTCTGGTCAGAGATTCCACACTAAAATCATCACAGATACGGTAGCTTTCCTGTTTAGCAATTTCAGGACGGACAATCAGATAAAGACTTTCATATTCTAAAATCAGTTCTTGGGTGTAATAGATGAGGCGACCCAATGCTGACGTTTTCGGGTAATCGAGAGACTTTTCTTGATCTTGACAGAAGCTAGAGAAAGCGTTGAGAATATCGTTTCGTAGGAGATAGCGATGAGACCCCTCACGACGGAGGAGATCAATAAAGTCTCGTAAATCAGTTTTTTCTTTACTTTCGAGGACAGCTTGTAGTAACTCAGACATCAATATTTCCTTCTTGCTTACAACTTCGCAACCTAATATGGGTTAATCTGCAATTTGTTTCCACTTCCTTGAGGAGTAATTAACCTTGATCAAACTTATTATACAAATCCCGTGTTACAACGAAGAAGCCACGTTAGGCGCTACTTTGGCTGATTTGCCTCGTGAACTGCCAGGTGTTGATCAAATTCAATGGCTGATTATTGATGATGGTAGTCGCGATCGAACGGTAGAAGTTGCCGAAGCCAGTGGTGTTGATTATATTGTCCGTCACCCAAAAAATCAAGGGTTAGCCAAAGCCTTTATGACGGGTTTAAGACACAGTTTAGCTGCTGGCGCAGATATTATTGTTAATACTGATGCGGATAATCAGTATTGCGCGACGGACATTCCCCATCTTATTGAACCAATTTTATTACAACGAGCAGAAATTGTCGTCGGGGCGCGACCAATTAATAAAATTCCCCATTTTTCTCCCATTAAGAAAACTTTGCAACGTTTAGGGAGTTATGTGGTTCGTTTAGCGAGTAATACGAACATCCCAGACGCACCCAGTGGGTTTCGTGCGTTTAGTCGTGAAGCAGCGTTTCAAATTAATGTTTTTGATAACTATACTTACACTTTAGAAACGATTATTCAAGCTGGACAAAAAGGAATGGCAATTACATCAGTTCCAGTGGGAGTTAATGGCGATTTACGTCCGTCTCGTTTAGTCAAGAGTACCCCTACTTATATTTTGCGGTCAATGACAACAATTCTCCGCATTTTTATGTTATACAAACCCCTTCGTTTCTTTTTAATTCTGGGTTCAATTCCTTTCAGTGCTGGGTTTTTATTAGGGGTGCGCTGGCTAATTTTCTTTTTTATGGGAACAGACAGAACTCGCGTTCCTAGTTTGATTTTAACGGCGATTTTAATTTTAATTGGTTTTCAGTTATGGATGTTTGGTTTAGTTGCTGATTTGATGGCGGCGAACCGTCGCTTAATGGAGGATATTCAGGTTAATTTAAGAAAAGAAAATAACGCTAATTAAGGAGATTTAATTGTGTCAAAGTTTCATCCGTTATTACAAGAAAACTCGCCCTCTCTCAATCATCAAAAACTCGCTGATATATTAACCAATTATGACAATATTTTAATCATTCAAGATTTAGATGGGGTTTGTATGGAGTTGGTTAAAGACCCCTTAAACCGCACCATTGAACCGAAGTATGTAGAAGCAACAAAAGCGTTTTCTGATCAGTTTTATGTGTTAACAAATGGTGAACATATTGGCAAACGGGGCGTTAATTCGATCATCGATCGCGCCTTTGGTGATGCTGATTTTGTTCACAAAAATTCCCTTTATCTTCCAGGTTTAGCGGCGGGTGGTGTCCAATGGCAAAACCGAAAAGGAAATGTCTCTCATCCTGGGGTTACGGAAAAAGAATTAGCATTTTTAGCCACTGTTCCTCAACGCATTCGAGAACAATTAGAACAGTTTTTTAAGCAGTTTTCAGACACTCGATCAAGCGCCGAAATTGAATCAGATATTGAAGCCTCAATTTTAGATAATATGGCTTCTCCTACTGCAAATCTCAACACAATTTATGATCGATTAAAGACGAATCCTGAACGCTATTTCCAGTTACAAAAAACAATGGCACAATTGATGGAAACGTTACTCAGCGAAGCCCATCAACAAGGCTTAACCGATTCCTTTTTTGTTCATTATGCCCCCAATTTAGGACGGGATAAAAACGGGAAAGAAATTTTACGTCCAGTGGAAAAAACAGATTCAGGAACAACTGATTTCCAGTTTATGATTCGTGGCGCAATCAAAGAAGCGGGTGTCTTATATCTCCTCAATTATTATTACTATCAACGGACTGGAAACTATCCCCTCGGAAAAGATTTTAATGTTCGTGATGCGCCCAATAATTACTCAGAATTACTGCAATTAGTCAAGAATAATTTTGATTTTAATTTGATGCCAATTCTCATCGGAGTTGGTGATACAGTTAACAGCAGTGTTACCGAAATCAATGGCAAAATTGAAGCAAGAAGAGGAGGAAGCGATCGCGCTTTTCTGCAATTAATCCAAGACATTCATCCCAATAATATTGTTGTCTATATTGATAGCAGTGGGGGAGAAGTCAAAAACCGTAAACCAGTTCGCATTGAAACCACACCCAACGGAGAAGCAAAGGTAACAGAAACGCCCACTGATCCACGAGATATCAATGATCCACTGACTTTAAACCTAATTTTCCCTCGCGGTCATTCTGAATATACAGCCTTTTTCCGTGACGTGGCGACGAAAAAACTCAATCGTAACTAGGGCTTGCTGAAAAAGTCCATTGGTTGGTTTAGTAAGGCAAGAGGCAAGAGGCAAGAGGCAAGAGGCAGGGTTTTGATGATTGAACAATCAATGAACTTGCATTTTTACCTGAACTTAATCGCCTCAAATCCTTATTTGGTAAAACTTTCAGTTTCCCAACAGCAAGCCCTAACTAAATTCCCCCCTTTCAAAGGGGGGTTAGGGGGGATTGATTGTAACTAATTCAAAGGAAAGTTAAGAGGGGGTTTTTCTAAAAGTTTCCCCCCCTTTCAAAAGGGGGGTTAGGGGGGATTAATTGTAACTAATTTTTAAAACGCACCTGCGAAGCGCATGGCTTTCACCGATTACTGCGCTTCTTGTGCGATCGCATATTGAGTGGAGTGCCACGCAAGGTGACTTCTTGGGCGCACGTGCTATTCGCGGTGCTATCCTAGTCTTGCAACTAGCTCCTCAAGCGTCAATTCCCATCCTCCCGATGGTACTGTAACCTATTATAAACTCGATCGAATCTTTCGGCAAGCCTATGAAATCAGTTTTTTCAGTTAACGAATTATTCAACCGTCTCGATGATCCGAATCTAGTTGTGATTGACTGTCGCTTTCAACTAGCTGATCCCAGTTGGGGAAAAAAGCAGTATGAAACCCGCCATATTCCAGGTGCTTTTTACCTAGATTTAAATCAAGATTTATCCTCACCCGTGCAAAAACACGGGGGGCGACATCCTCTCCCTGATTCTGATAGTTTAGGACAAAAATTGGCGAAAATGGGAATTAATCGCGGAGAAACGCAAGTAATCGCTTATGATGACTCTCGCTGTGCGTTTGCGGCGCGGTTGTGGTGGTTATTGCGATATTATGGTCACGATCGGGTTGCGGTGTTAGACGGCGGTTGGAATGCCTGGGAAAAAGCTGGTTATCCCGTTAGCGCCCAGATTCCCCCCTCGAAAACAGGTCATTTTTCGCCTCAACTGCGAACGGATTGGGTAGTCGATCGAACAGAGGTCAAAGCTCGTCAACAAGACCCAAACACGGTTATTATTGACTCTAGAGACCCCGATCGCTATCGTGGAGAAAGAGAACCGATCGATCCAGTGGCGGGACATATTGCGGGGGCGATCAATCTTCCCTGGAAAAGCGTCACCGATGAACAAGGAAACATTTATCCGCCTTCCCAACAACAGAAACGCTGGTTAAACAGTGACTTACCTCTTGGAGAAACACAGGAAAAAATCGTTTATTGTGGTTCTGGTGTTACCGCTTGTGTCAACTTATTCTCCTTACATTTAGCCTCATTGCCTCTAGGGAAATTATATGCTGGAAGCTGGAGTGATTGGTGTTCCTATTCCTGATGGGCATCAGGAGGGTGATGAAACAGAGAGTGGGGTTTTTCCAAGCCATGACTTTCCATTAAACTTTGATTTCCCATAACCCGATGCGGATCACCATCAGCTATAATTTGTCCTTGATTCAAAAGGATGACTCGATCGCACACTTCTAGAAGTAACTCTAAATCATGGGAAGAAATAATAATCGTTTGTTCAGAAATCTCTAAAAAATCAATTAAGCGCCGCCGTGCGGATAAATCTAAATTGGCGCTGGGTTCATCATATAAAATAAGTTGAGGGTGCATCGCCAAAACCGTAGCAATGGCAACCATACATTTTTGTCCCCCTGAGAGTTGGTGGGGGATGCGCTGCGCGAGGGGATAAGTTCCAGTGATGGTTAACGCTTCTTCCACCCGATGTTTAATTTCTGAAGGAGACAGTTGTAAATTTTCGGGACCAAAAGCGACATCATCCCAAACCGTCGGACAAAATAGTTGATCATCTGGGTTTTGAAAAACTAAACCAACATTGGGGTTAAAGGTTTCCGCTTGTACCGATTCTCCAAAAATAAACATTTCCCCCGCCGTCGGCTTTAAAATGCCACAAGCAGAAAGGAAAAGCGTCGTTTTCCCTGCGCCATTGGGACCAATTAACCCCACCCTTTCTCCCGCTTCGATTTGGAAGCTAATTTGGTCTAAAACCGCAGGTTGCTGTGGGTAAGAAAATTTTAGATCATGAACCGCCAAGGCACTTTCTTCTGAGGTTTTGATCCGTGGAAATTGCGTCAGTTGTTTCATAAGACTGATAAATAACTAAAATAAAAACTCTGCAATCATTAAACTCAGCGCGATCGTACAGGTAAACCAAAACCAAAACACCATCGCTGGTGTCGCTTCCCGTAAAGCAACGCCTAAGCCAATTTTTTGTTGACGTAACCCGTAGTTATAGCCGCGTAAAATCATCGCATGATAAACCTGTTGGGATTGTTCATAACTTCGCACCAATAAACTCCCCATCAAAGAAGCTAAACGTTTCGTATTACGAACACTAAATTGACGAGAATCAAATCCCCGTAGTCTCATTGCTCGCTGCATGGTTGTTAGTGTATCCCCAAACGATTCCAGATAACGGTAAGATAACAAAGTCATATCTACGATCACTCGCGGCAAACCTAACGATCGCATCGCCTTGATACTGCTTAAAAATGGTGCAGTTCCGAATAAAATTAAGCTAATCGTAAGAATACAGACAAAACGGGTGACAATTAGCATCACCGCTAATAATCCTTCCTCTCGCAGCGCGATCGGTCCCCATTCCCAAAGTACCGTTTCTCCTGAAATCAACGGTAACACCAACACTACCGCCGCGATAAAAATCCCTGGATATTGTAATCGAGACAAAAGAAACGATAACGGGAGATGGGATAACACATACAAAATCACCGTGATTAAAACCATCACAGGTAATAACCCCAAATTTTGCACAAACGCGAATGCAAAAATTAATCCTCCCAACGCAATCAACTTTAACTGTTGATTCCAGTGATGGAGAGGGGAATCTAAATGAGCATACTGATCCAAAGCAAGTTTCATAAAAGTGATAGAGACTTCACAATCTAGGGTAATCCAAGAGAGAAAGGTAAAAAACTAAAGGAAACCATTAAATCTTTCTATAGCTTTTTCCGTTATAGACCTTTTCAAAAGTTAACATCCCTTCATATAATGAAAGCTGTCCTCATAAGTATTTATTCTTATTCATCTTATGTTCGAGTTTCAAATTCCCTGGTTAAGCACAATTATCATCTTTCCCTTACTCGCTGCGGCAGTAATTCCCTTTCTTCCCAACGAAAACGGAAAAACCCTGCGCTGGTTTACCCTCAGCGCCAGTTTGATCACCTTTTTGCTCACCGTTTACGCATTTGTAAACAACTTTAACCTTAATGACAGTCAATTCCAACTCCAAGAGAACTATCCTTGGCTACCTCAACTAGGCTTAAACTGGTCATTAGCGGTGGATGGCTTATCAATGCCTTTAATTGTCCTCTCTGGCTTAATTACCACCCTAGCAGTAGTTGCCGCTTGGAATGTTACCTATAAATCACGCTTATTCTACGCTCTTATTCTTGTTCTTTACAGCGCCCAAGTTGGCGTATTTGCTGCCCAAGACTTATTATTATTCTTCTTAATGTGGGAACTGGAATTAGTTCCTGTCTATCTCTTAATCTCCATCTGGGGAGGCAAAAATCGCAGTTATGCCGCCACTAAATTTATTCTCTACACTGCAGCCGGTTCCGTTTTTATTCTGGTTGGCGCTTTAGGTTTAGCCTTCTACGGTAATGAAGTTAGTTTCGACATGATGCAATTAGGGATGAAAAATCTGCCCTTTGCTGTGGAAATGTTTGCTTATGTCGGTTTCTTAATCGCCTTTGGTGTTAAACTGCCAATTTTCCCGCTTCATACTTGGCTTCCCGACGCGCACAGTGAAGCATCCGCACCAGTTTCCATGATTTTAGCAGGCGTTTTGCTAAAAATGGGCGGTTATGGACTAATTCGGATGAATGTGGAAATTTTACCCAATGCTCACGTTTATTTTGCTCCTGTGTTGGCGGTTTTAGGGGTGGTGAACATTGTTTATGGTGCATTCACAGCCTTTAGTCAAACTAATCTCAAACGTCGTCTTGCTTATTCTTCAATTTCCCACATGGGTTTTGTTTTACTCGGAATTGCTTCCTATACGGAATTAGGATTAAACGGCGCTGTGTTACAGATGGTTTCTCATGGTTTAATCGCAGCCGCTTTATTCTTCCTCTCTGGCGCAACTTACGAGCGTACTCATACCCTTGTTATGGAGAAAATGGGCGGTATGGCGCAAGAAATGCCGAAAATTTTCGCTCTCTTTACGACAGCAGCCATGGCTTCTTTAGCATTACCTGGCATGAGTGGCTTTGTCAGCGAGTTAACGGTGTTTCTCGGTATCGCTACCAGTGACGCTTACAGTGATATTTTCAAAACCGCAATGGTGTTTTTAGCGGCGGTGGGCTTAATTCTGACTCCCATCTATCTGCTTTCTATGTTGCGTCAAGTGTTCTACGGTGCGTCTAATTCTGAGCTTGCGATCGAAAAATACTTGGGAGATGCGAAACCTCGTGAAATCTTCATTACGGCTTGTTTACTGCTTCCCATCATTGGCATTGGTTTGTATCCCAAGTTAGCAACTCGCACTTATGATGTGAAAACTGTGGAAGTGGCTCTAAAAGCACGAGAAGCGGTAACGCCAGTAATTGCAGAGCGTGGAAATACGTTTCAAGCCAGCTTAAATCCGTTTTACGCGCCTGGGTTTGTTGCTCCCAGTCTTCCCCAAAGCAATTCGCAAGCGATGTTAGATCAGTATAGCGCTACGCGCTAGGCAAGAGGCAAGAGGCAAGAGGCAAGAGTGCAATAGTTAGGTGAGTTTCAACATTTTGGAATGTTCTAACCTGATTTTGTAGCGCTATAACAGCAATTCATCACTTGATTAAAATTAACAAAGAGAGGCGATCGATCGCCTCTTTTTTTTTGGTAAAACCTAGCCCCCAGCTACACCCAACCTACCTGTTACTTGGATGTCATATTAAAATTGGTGTTGGGTTTCGTAAACTCCACCCAACCTACCTGTTACTTAAAATATGTCATCATTTGTCGGTTTACACATTCATAGCGATTACAGTTTATTAGATGGGGCTTCCCAGTTACCACCGTTGATCGATCGAGCGGTAGAATTAGGGATGGATGCGATCGCCCTTACGGATCATGGTGTGATGTACGGCGCGATCGAACTGATTAAAGTCTGTCGATCGAAAAACATTAAACCCATCATCGGAAACGAAATGTATGTGATTAACACCGATGATTTAGAAAAGCCTGGCAAATATAAAAAGTATCACCAAGTTGTTCTCGCCAAAGATACACAAGGATATAAAAACTTAGTTAAACTCACCACAATTTCTAACTTAAAAGGCGTTCACGGAAAAGGAATTTTTGCACGTCCATGTATTAATAAAGACTATCTCGAACAGTATAAAGAAGGATTGATTGTCACCAGTGGCTGTTTAGGGGGAGAACTTCCCCAAGCGATTTTAAGAGGAGAACGAAAGGAAGCGCGAAAAGTTGCTAAATGGTATAAAAAAGTCTTTGGGGATGACTATTATTTAGAAATTCAAGATCATGGTTCACAAGAAGATCGCATTGTTAACAGTGAAATTGTTAAAATCAGTGAAGAATTAGACATTAAAATTATCGCTACGAATGACTCCCATTTTATTTCTTGTAATGATGTTGAAGCACACGACGCACTGATTTGTATTCAAACTAATAAATTAATTACCGAAGATAAACGCTTGCGTTATAGCGGTACAGAATATCTGAAATCTGCAGAGGAAATGAGGCAGTTATTTCGAGATCATTTATCTGATGACATTATCGAAAGCGCGATCGGAAATACGGTTGAAGTTGCAAAAAAAATTAAATCTTATAACATTTTAGGAGAACCGCGCCTTCCAGATTATCCCGTTCCCAGTGGACACACCGATGATAGTTATTTAGAAGAAATTACATGGAAAGGATTACTGGAACGTTTAGACTGTCGCAGCCGTTCAGAAGTTGAGGAAACCTATAAAACCCGTTTAGAAAGAGAACTAAAAATCATGCAAGAACGGGGATTTTCCAGTTACTTTTTAGTAGTTTGGGATTATATTAAATATGCCAGAGATAATAACATTCCTGTTGGCCCCGGACGCGGTTCTGCTGCGGGTTCATTAGTGGCTTACGCGCTGAAAATTACGAACATTGATCCCGTTCATCATGGGTTACTTTTTGAACGATTCTTAAACCCAGAAAGAAAATCAATGCCTGATATTGATACAGATTTTTGTATTGAAAGAAGAGACGATGTAATTGATTATGTAACCCATCGTTATGGGGAAGATAAAGTCGCTCAAATTATTACGTTTAACCGCATGACATCAAAAGCAGTTTTAAAAGATGTCGCGCGGGTTTTAGATATTCCTTATTCTGAATCCGATCGTCTCGCAAAAATGATTCCTGTGGCGAGAGGAAAGCCAGCAGAATTAACAAAAATGATCTCCGATGAAACACCCGAACCTGAGTTTAAAAAACTCTATGATAGTGATGAGAAAGTACAGCGTTGGGTGGATATGGCAATCCGCATTGAAGGAACAAACAAAACTTACGGGGTTCATGCGGCTGGTGTGGTTATTTCTAAAGAACCTCTAGACGAAATTGTCCCTTTACAAAAGAACAATGATGGAGCAGTAATTACACAGTATTATATGGAAGATTTAGAGGCTCTTGGTTTATTAAAAATGGACTTTTTAGGGCTGAAAAATCTGACCACAATTAAACATACTGCCGATTTAATTGAAAAAAATACAGGAAATAGATTAAACCTTGATCAGCTTCCCATTGATGAGATTCGTTCTCGTGAAATTTTAGCAAAAGGAGAAATTAAAAATACGAAACCAGATGATGTTCAAAAAACCTATGATTTGATTGAGAAAGGACAATTAGATGGAATTTTTCAGTTAGAATCATCAGGAATGTTAAAAGTTGTTCAAGATTTAAAACCCTCTAGCATTGAGGATATTTCCTCGATTTTAGCTTTGTATCGCCCAGGACCATTGGACGCGGGATTAATTCCTAAATTTGTCGATCGAAAACATGGGAAAGAAGAAATTACTTATGAACATCCCATTTTAGAAAAGATTTTAGACGAAACTTATGCTGTCATGGTCTATCAAGAACAGATCATGAAAATTGCTCAAGATATGGCAGGATATTCTCTAGGACAAGCGGATTTATTACGCCGTGCCATGGGAAAAAAGAAAGTTGCAGAAATGCAGAAACATCGAGAAATGTTTATTGATGGGGCGACTAAAAACGGCGTTAAACAACAGGTTGCGGAAAGTTTATTTGAGCAAATGATTAAATTTGCAGAATACTGTCTCAGTTATGACACAGAAGTTTTAACGGAAGAATACGGCGCGATTCCTATTGGTAAAATTGTCGAAGAAAGAATGAATTGTCATGTTTATAGTGTCGATGAAAATGGCTTTATTTATAGCCAACCGATCGCGCAATGGCATCCCAGAGGAGAACAAGAAGTTGTAGAATATACCCTAGAAGATGGAAAAATCATCCGAGCCACTGCCGATCATAAAATGATGACAGAAACTGGGGAAATGTTACCGATCGAACAGATTTTCCAACAACAATTAGACCTAAAAATCAGTAATCAGTGATCAGTGATCAGTGACCAGTGACCAGTAACCAGTGACCAGTGACCAGTGATCAGTGACCAGTAACCAGTGACCAGTGACCAGTGATCAGTGACCAGTAACCAGTGACCAGTGACCAGTGATCAGTGACCAGTAATCAGTGACCAGTAATCAGTGACCAGTAATCAGTGACCAGTGACCAGTGACCAGTGACCAGTGACCAGTGACCAGTGACCAGTAACCAGTAACGAATAACAAATAACGAATAACGAATAACGAATAACGAATAACGAACAACGATCCATGAACTTTGTCAGCAAACCTTATTTATCCAAAAACACAAGTTAAGATAGTTGTACAGTGCGATCGCCCGAAGGGCGCTGGCAAAGACAATCGCGCTTCTACCGACGAACAAACACATCCTATGACTAACGTTTCTGTTTCTCGTTTTCGTAACTTCTCCATCATCGCTCATATCGATCATGGCAAATCAACCTTAGCTGATCAACTGCTACGTTGGACGGATACCGTGAAAGAGCGGGAAATGAAAGAACAGTTCCTCGATAACATGGACTTAGAACGAGAGCGAGGAATCACCATCAAACTACAAGCCGCGCGGATGAATTACACCGCCAAAGACGGCGAAACCTACGTTTTAAACCTCATTGACACCCCTGGTCATGTGGATTTTTCCTATGAAGTCTCCCGTTCTCTCGTCGCTTGTGAAGGAGCATTATTAATTGTCGATGCGTCTCAAGGAGTAGAAGCGCAAACCCTCGCCAATATCTATCTGGCTTTAGAACAAAACCTAGAAATCATCCCAGTCTTAAACAAAATCGACTTACCTAGCGCTGAACCGGAACGGGTATTAGAAGAAATCGAAGAAGCGATCGGGTTAGACTGTAGTAATGCGATTATGGCTTCTGCGAAAATGGGGAAAGGCATTGACGAAATTCTAGAAGCGATCGTTCGTTTAATTCCCCCACCAGCAGAAACCACAAACGAGCCTCTCAGAGCATTGATTTTTGATAGCTATTATGACCCTTATCGCGGAGTAATCGTCTATTTTCGGGTTGTGGATGGAACAGTGAAAGTAGGGGACAAAATTCGTCTCATGGCTTCTAAAAAAGAATACGAAATTGATGAAATTGGTATTCTCTCCCCGACAAAAGTTCCCGTAGAAGAACTCCACGCGGGAGAAGTGGGCTATATTGCAGCCTCAATTAAAGCAGTGGAAGACGCTCGCGTTGGTGATACCATCACCCTCGCCAATAAACAAGCAGCGTCTCCTCTTCCAGGTTATCAAGAAGCGAAACCGATGGTTTTCTGTGGGTTATTCCCTACCAGTACCGATGATTACGCCGACTTGCGAGATGCGTTAGATAAATTAAAACTCAATGATTCGGCTCTTTCTTATGAACCAGAAACCTCCAGCGCCATGGGGTTTGGTTTCCGTTGCGGATTTTTGGGGCTGCTTCACATGGAAATTGTCCAAGAACGGTTAGAACGAGAGTATGATTTAGATTTAGTGGTGACTGCGCCTTCGGTAATTTACCGCGTGATGCTCAATGATGGGGAAATTATCGAAATTGATAATCCCAGCGCTCTCCCTTCACCGCAAGAACGAGAAGCAGTAGAAGAACCTTACATCCATTTAGAAATGATTACCCCAGAAGAATATGTGGGAGCGTTGATGGAGTTATGTCAAGGGCGACGGGGAGAGTTTAAGGATATGAAATATTTCACTCCCACCCGAACCACACTGGTGTATGAGTTGCCTTTAGCAGAAGTGGTGACTGACTTTTTTGATCAGATGAAATCTCGATCGCGCGGTTATGCCAGTATGGAATACAATTTCCTCGGTTATCGTGCCAACGAACTGGTAAAACTCGACATCATGGTCAATAACGAGTCGGTGGATTCCCTAGCGATGATTGTTCACCGCGATAAAGCCTATCCTGTGGGTAAATCGCTGGTGGAGAAGCTAAAAGAGTTAATTCCCCGTCAACAATTTAAGATTCCTGTACAAGCGGGAATTGGTAGCCGTATTATTGCCAGCGCTCATATTCCCCCACTGCGAAAAGATGTCTTAGCTAAATGCTACGGCGGTGACATTTCTCGGAAAAAGAAACTCTTACAAAAGCAGGCTAAAGGGAAAAAGCGCATGAAGTCCATTGGAACTGTTGATGTGCCTCAAGAAGCATTCATGGCGGTTTTGAAATTGGAACAATAAAGTCATCCCTTAAACTGAAATAGCAATCCCAGATGATTAGTAAATGCTTTTGCCCCCAAACCCCCAATAATGGGGGCTTTAAGGAATTAAGTTTTTCCGCTCTCATTTAGTAGGATTGCTAAATTAACCAAAATTCATAGTGGAATCGATCGAAGAATGTCAACAGAACAAGAACTAAAACAAGCGGTAGAGTCTCGGCGCAACTTTGCCATTATTTCTCACCCTGACGCGGGGAAAACCACTCTCACCGAAAAACTACTCCTTTATGGGGGAGCAATTCACCAAGCTGGGGCTGTAAAATCGAAACGAGCGCAACGTCAAGCCACTTCCGACTGGATGGAATTGGAAAAACAACGAGGGATTTCCATTACTTCCACTGTTTTACAATTCGACT
This sequence comes from Dactylococcopsis salina PCC 8305, assembly GCF_000317615.1. Lineage (GTDB taxonomy): Bacteria > Cyanobacteriota > Cyanobacteriia > Cyanobacteriales > Rubidibacteraceae > Halothece > Halothece salina. Next base: position 2,789,506 of record NC_019780.1, read on the forward strand.
ATCACAACTTCCAGATTAACCTTTTAGATACCCCAGGACACCAAGATTTTAGTGAGGATACTTATCGCACTCTGGCGGCGGCGGATAATGCGGTAATGTTAATTGATGCGGCAAAAGGATTAGAACCGCAAACTCGCAAGTTATTTGAGGTGTGTCGAATGCGATCGTTGCCCATTTTTACTTTTGCCAATAAGATGGATCGACCGTCGCGAGAACCTCTCGAACTGATTGACGAAATCGAACAGGAATTAGGGTTACAAACCTATGCTGTCAACTGGCCGATCGGTCTTGGTGACAGATTTCAAGGGGTTTACGATCGACGCACCGAACAAATTCACCTTTTCCAGCGTACCGCTCACGGTAGCACCCAAGCACAAAGCACTGTTCTCTCGATAACTGATCCAAAAATTGAAGAAGTCTTAGACCAAGAACTTTACTTCCAACTCAAAGACGAAATCGAAATCATTGAAGAAGTCGCCCCCGACTTTGATCTCAAAAGAATTCACAACGGAGAACTGTCTCCCATGTTCTTTGGAAGTGCTATGACCAACTTTGGGGTGCAATTGTTTCTAGATGCGTTTTTAGAGTATGCTCAACCGCCAGAAGCTCATCAATCCTCATTGGGAGAAATGAATCCCACCTATCCTGACTTTACGGGCTTTGTGTTTAAGCTGCAAGCGAACATGGACCCCAAACATCGCGATCGGGTGGCGTTTGTTCGAGTTTGTACGGGAAAATTTGAGAAGGATATGACGGTTAATCATGCTCGTAGCGGAAAAACGGTGCGCCTCTCTCGTCCTCAAAAGTTATTCGCTCAAGATCGCGATTCCATTGATAATGCTTATCCAGGGGATGTTATTGGCTTAAATAATCCTGGAATGTTTGCCATTGGTGACACGGTTTATACGGGGCAAAAAATCGTTTATGAGGGGATTCCTTCTTTCTCTCCCGAATTATTTGCCTATTTGAAAAATCCCAATTCGTCTCGGTTTAAACAGTTTCATAAAGGGGTAACTGAATTACGGGAAGAAGGGGCGATTCAGATTATGTATTCTAAAGATGAAAGTAAGCGCGATCCCATTCTGGCGGCGGTGGGACAATTACAGTTAGAGGTGGTGCAATATCGCATGGAAAACGAGTATAACGTGGAAACGCGGTTAGAGATGTTGCCTTACAAGGTAGCGCGATGGGTAAAAGGCGGTTGGGAAGCTCTTGATGAAGTGGGACGATTGTTTAACACTGCGATCGTCAAGGATATTTTAGATCGTCCCGTGTTGCTGTTCAAGAATCAGTGGAATTTACAACAAGTGGAAGGAGATCATCCAGAATTACAGTTGAGCGCGATCGCTCCCCTAGAGAGAATTTCCTAATCCACATCAGCACCTCCCCGTAGGTTGGGTGAAACGAAGTGAAACCCAACACAAGCCTCCCCGTAGGTTGGGTGAAACGAAGTGAAACCCAACATCATTATCCACATAATCACCTCCCCGTAGTTTGGGTGAAACGAAGTGAAACCCAACATCATTCACAATTGAATCGTCTTGGATGCCGTCAACTGTAACCAACCTACATCTACATTGCTGGTGTTGGGTTTCGTCTTCTCCACCCAACCTACACAATCTACATTGCTGGTGTTGGGTTTCGTCTTCTCCACCCATTGCAGTGACCAGTGATCAGTGATCAGTGATCAGTAAGCAGTGAATAGTGAATAGTAAGCAATTAATTCGTAACAGATTGTAAGCTACTAAGTAACTGATTAGATCAAGAACAACTGGTAACTGGTAACTGGTCACTGGTCACTGATTGGTGTTGGGTTTCGTCTTCTCCACCCAACCTACACAATTGGTGTTGGGTTTCGTGTGGAGACGTTCCATGGAACGTCTCTACCCAACCTACACAATTCTACGCAACTGCGACGGGAGAACTTTCCCAACGTCCTAATGGTTTAGCAATTACGCCTAATTCTTGCACTAACTCCTTAAAACGCGCTGGTGTCAAGGATTGTGCGCCATCAGACCAGGCTTTCGCTGGGTTGGGATGAACTTCAATCATTAGTGAGTCCGTTCCCGTTGCGATCGCGCCCATTGCCATCGCTGGCACGTACTCAGATTTTCCTGTACCGTGACTCGGATCAATCATAATCGGAAGATGCGTCAGAGTCCGTAACACAGGAATCACCGATAAATCGAGGGTATTGCGAGTATAGCGCCGATCGAACGTGCGAATCCCCCGTTCACATAAAATCACATTGGGATTCCCTGCTGCCAAGATATATTCTGCCGCCATAATCCATTCCTCAATGGTTGCGGACATTCCCCGTTTGAGCAACACAGGTTTATTCTGAGCGCCCACCTTTTTCAAGAGAGCGAAATTCTGCATATTCCGCGCTCCCACTTGTAGCACGTCTGCGACTTCCGCAATTTTCTCCACATCGGCGGTATCCATGACCTCAGTAATAATGCCTAAGCCACTGGCTTCTCTGGCAGCTGCCAATAATTCCAACGCACTTTCCCCATGACCTTGGAAAGAGTAGGGAGAAGTACGAGGTTTATAAGCGCCACCGCGTAGAAACTTCGCACCTGAAGATTTGACTGCTTTTGCCGTTTCTACAATCATTTCCTCATTCTCTACGGAACAAGGGCCCGCCACCAACACGACAGGATGATGTTCCCCAAAGGCAACCGCACCGTTGGGCGTATCCACCCACACTTCGCTGGGTTCACCGTGACGAAACTCTCGACTGGCGCGTTTAAAGGGCTGTTCCACTCGCACCACTTCCTCAATCCAAGGACTCATTTCTTGGAGTTGTAGGGGGTCCATAGAAGCGGTATCTCCCACTAATCCGATGACGACCTTATGCTTACCGACAATTTTTTCAGGGGTTAGCCCTTTGGCTGTACACTCTTCGCAGAGACGGCTGATTTCGGCTTCTGGTGAGCCAACTTTCATCACAATGATCATAGGTTTTAAGGTTTCTCTATTTTTAGGTTTTCAATTCAGCATCGATCGAGGAACATTTTTCCTCATTTACGATCTATTGTTTCCAGACTTCAGGATATTTTTCAATTAAGGAAATCTTTTATTCTTGGCGACGCTCTTCTCTGGCAGTACGAAAAGCGGCAAAAATGCGTTTGATATTGACCGTAAATTCTTCCCAACCAAACCGCGTTCCCACTCGCTCTTCATCCCAAGAAGCGGAAATTAAACCATAGCTTAAGCCTAAAACACCAAGTCCAAATAATCCCATGCTCACTAACACCACTGTATAGGGAGGAAGCTCTAGCAATTCTTTCGTGACAATCCAGTAAAAAGCGAAAAAGCTCAAAATTCCCAAACTGGTGGGAATACCTGAAAAGAAAGCCATTCGACGAACCATGCGTTGGCTAACGCTTTCGGGAATAGCAGAAAGGGAGGCTTGAGCTTTACGTTGATCTTGTACAGGTGGCTGAGGTTTAGACTCAGTTTTTACGGGTTCAGTTTTTGGTTTCTTTTTACGCTTTCTGGTGGGTTCAAAAGGTAAGTTGGTCCGTTTTTCTTCTGGTTGAGAAGCCATAAATCTATCAATAGCGGTTAACCACGAATACCAAGTCGTTTAATCAGTTCCTGATAGCGTTCTTGATTTTCTTTCTGTAAATAGGATAACAAACTCCGACGATGACCAATCAATTTTAGCAGTCCCCGTCTAGATGAGTGATCTTTGTCGTTTGATTTGAGATGTTCGGTTAAGCGAGTGATACGCTTGGTTAAAATGGCAATTTGGACTTCTGTTGAACCCGTATCGGTTTCATGGACTTGATAATCGTTAATGATTTCTTGTTTTCGTTCTTGGGTCAGACTCATTGTTTTTTGCGTTTACTTTCCTAATTTATGGCAATGCGATTCTCCATAATAGCATCTTCATTCCTATCTAGGGGCAAACTCTTGCCTTGCTTTCTCAATCAGTCGATCGAATTTTCCAGCCTCAAAGTCCATTTCAATTTCTTGATCCCAGCGTTCATTTTCCAATTCATAAAACCATTCACGAAATTGAGAAAATTCTTCTGGTGAAAGATTACGCACGTTTTCTTCTAATTTTTCAATTTTAGACATGGTTATCAACTCCTCAAAATTTCTTGGTTTTGGTGGTTCAATGGGAGGTTAAGCGTTTATGATCCAGCCATTGTTGCAGAATAATGGCGGCGGCGTGAGCGTCAATTTGGGCTTTATCTCGTCTCGGGGAAAATCCTCTTTTGGTTTTGAGTTGGGTTTCTGCTTCGATCGAGGTTAATCTTTCGTCCATATACTCGATCGGCAATTTTAATACACTCGCCAACCGTTCCGCATACTTTTCCGTCCGTTGTGCTTGTTTTCCCCACTCACCAGCGAGAGAATAGGGTAAACCAATTACAAGTATCGTCACTTCACGTTCGGCAATCAACTGCTGTAATTTTGCCACATCGTCTGTAAAACCAACCCGTGTAATGGTGGTGAGGGGAGTTGCAATTAAACCCGTGCCATCGCAACCCGCAACACCAATGCGTTTTTTCCCAATATCTAGCCCTAACGCCGATATTCTCCCGCTCAATTTGCTTCTTCCTCTTCTTTTCTCAATATTTCTTGCTCTAGATTCTCCTCTGTCTCTTTCGCAAAAGAGTTTAACCAGGGTAAACGACTGGGAATCGGACTCCCACCTGGACGCAATCCCTGTAAGACCCCTGACAATTGTAATCTTTCTAGGGAAGAAGGGGCTTCCCGTAATTTGTGCCACACGGAACGAGATAAAAGAAGCGTGTGTTCAATGCGTTCGGCGCCGATTTCTTCTAAATATTCCTCCCGTTCGGGTTGATAATCCGCAGAAGCTAGAAGGAGATGAGTATTTTTAGGCAGCGATCGAGCGATTTTGGCAACTAATTCGCGGTAAAGCCAAGTATAAGCAGGATGAACGGTTAATTTGCATTCTCGCGGTTGATTTTCCCCTAAATTGGGATTTAACTGATAATGGGCGATCGCTGCTTTTCGTTGCGGTTCAAACACATATCCCTCTTGAGTTTGCTTCCTTCCTAACCACTGTTGTAAGCGCCCGATCGTGATTTCTAGGAAATTACGATTAAAATCCGTCACATGGCGATCGAACACTTGACGCAGTAACGGCGGCATTGATACCGTATCCAATTGATAAAGCAATTGAGCATCGGCATTATTAACAGGAAGCAAATTTGGCAGTTTTGGCTCGTGTTGCGCCAATTCCTGCAATTGCTGAGGAGAAATCAACCAATAAGTTGACTGTGCTAAAGGTTGAAACCCATTGCTCCGATACAGTCCTAATATACTCTTATGATGAATGTTAACTTCTAAAATCCAAGTCCTCGCTTCCCAAATCGTCTCAAAGCAATATCTTAAAAGCTGCGAGCCAATTCGTTTTCCTGCTAGAGGATAACTGGGATCAACTAAAATATGTTCAACTTGCCAAGTGCTGCGACTGCTATTCGTGGGAGAGACTTTAATCGCTCCTACCACTTGTTCCTCTTTTTCTGCGACATAAATGCAAAATTTGTGTTGTGCTGGGTTTGGGAATAAACTGCGGAGTTTGAGCGGATTATACCATTGTCGAAAATTGGCGATATCTTCACTGAAAGCAGACACTGAACCACTATGATGGAGTTCGTGAGATGATTTCAGTAGAGCTTCGATCGCATCTAAGTCTCGATCTTGCAACCAGCGAATGGTTAAGTTGTTTTCTTCAGGGAGGAATAAATTCATTTTAGTTTTAATGTTGTTTTCAGTGCGCTTTCTTCTTTCAATCTAGCGATAGGAACAAATACTTAGGCACTCGCCAGACCAATTCTGAGTTCAGATTTCCTTGATCTTAACGAGTTGCATCCTACCCAAAAAATTTAAAGCTGAAAGTCCATAATCGTTTTATCTATCTTAAATTCGGCTCAGGAAGGGGGATTGCTCAATTTTTTTCCTCATCATCATTGATTTTTTCCCCGAAACTTGCAACATTGTTTGTAAATTTTTGTAAACTATTAATTAATCTTTGTCGATGAGCCTCAATTTAACCAGAGTGCCATTTCCAAAATTTACCCCTTTATCATTTAACAAGTTGTATCAAAACAAGGAAGAAAAATTAATGAAATTACAACAATCTGGGAGCGGATTCTCCCCAGCAACGGGGCTGTTAATCGGTCACATTGGTGCGATGATCTTTGGGATTGCTGGCTTAGTGCTAGTGCTTCCCAACGGAGAATTTATTGCCAGTTTACCGCCGATCGGACAAACCGCGTTTAGTTACTCAATGGCTGGCGGTGGCGTTGTTTATATGTTACTAGGTGCGAGTGCGGTTGCGGTTTATGCTTACCAAAACTTAGGCGGCAAACGCTGGCTTACCTTCATGGTTCCCGCGTTGAGTCTCTCTCTCGCCAGTGAACTCTTAGGAACCAGTACAGGTTTTCCTTTTGGAGAATATCGTTATTTAAGTGGATTAGGTTATAAAATTGCTGATTTAGTACCGTTTACGATTCCTTTATCTTGGTTTTATGTCGGATTTTGTACTTATTTAATTGCGAGAGTGGGATTAGAAAGTCGTCCTCTTCCAACCTGGGTGCGAAGTGTCGGCGCGATCGGGGTTGGTTCTTTACTCCTCACTTTTTGGGATTTTGTTCTCGATCCAGCGATGAGTCAAACCGATGTTCCGTTCTGGGTTTGGGAACAACCAGGCGCCTTTTTTGGAATGCCTTATCAAAACTTTGCGGGTTGGTTTATTACTGGCGTTATCTTTATGACGACGGCTCATCTTTTCTGGGGAAATCAACGGTTAGGATTAGTCCGTCGTGATCTGACCTTTGCTTTTGTTGTCTATTTCTCTAACATCTTATTTGGAGTTGTCCTCAGTTTAGCCGCAGGAATCTGGATTCCTGTGGTGATCGGGACAATATTTGCTGTAATTCCCTGTGCGGTTCTCTATTGGATTACTCCCACAGTGACAGCTTCGCCAATGGTGAAAACAGAAACTGAGGAAAAAGATGCGGTTTCAATGGCACAATTACAGAGCAACCGCGCTCAGTAATTGTCTAAACTTCCCTATTGACAGGAATGTTTTGTAGCTTCTAATCTTTAGTTTGATCTTTCCTCTTCCGTTATCAGCTTGAAGTTGGACGGGAGAGGATTCATTTCGGTTTAGTCCGTTAACATCCCATTTATTCAATGAGCTTTTTTGTCGTCATTAATCTAGTCATCACTGATCCCTCAACCAGCAACGGGTTACTCGCCACTGGTTGCTGTTTACTCCTTCTGTTGCAACTTCCCGCCACATTTATTTTGTTATCTCGTTTACTGAAAGGGGCGAAACGAGTGCCTCCCCTTCTCCCACGCATGACAACCCCAGAACAATTTGGAACAGTGAGCATTATTGTTCCGACACTGAATGAAGCCGATCGCATTTCCCCCTGTTTAAGAGGCTTGACGCAACAAGGGTATGAGGTGCGAGAGATTTTAGTTGTGGATAGCGACTCTACTGATGGGACTCCCGATTTGGTGAAAGCCGCCCAAAAACATGATCCGCGATTTCGGTTGCTCAGTGATGCGCCTTTACCGTCAGGATGGGTGGGTCGTCCTTGGGCGTTACATACGGGGTTAATGGCGAGTTCGGAAAACAGTGAATGGGTTTTAGGGATTGATGCTGATACCCAACCGCGATCGGGTTTAGTTTCTGCGTTGATTGCCAGTGCTGAGTCGGAAGGCTATGACCTCTTGTCTTTGTCGCCTCAATTCCAGTTAAAATCATCGGGGGAATGGTGGCTACAACCTGCTTTATTGATGACGTTGTTATATCGTTTTGATGTGGCGGGAGTGAAACCGAATCCGCCAGAACGAGTGATGGCGAATGGACAGTGTTTTCTCGCTCGTCGTGAGGTTTTAACGGCTCTGGGAGGCTATGAAGCCGCGAAGGGATCATTTTGTGATGACGTGACATTGGCGCGGTATGCGGCGAGTATGGGGGCGCAGGTGGGCTTTTTCGATGGGGCAAAAGTGATTAAAGTGCGAATGTATGAGGGGATGAAGGAAACTTGGCAAGAGTGGGGACGTTCTCTTGATTTGAAGGATGCTTCCACACCGAGTTTATTATTGTTGGAATTGTGGTTATTGTTGGTATTACAGGGGCTTCCTCTTCCTGTCTTTGTCGGCTCGATCGCTGCGTTTTTGCAAGGGGAAACGAGCTTAATGTTTCTTCTCGCTTTCGGACTCAACGGGGGACTGTTGATCATACGTTTCGCGTTATTGTTTGCGGTCGCGCCTTCTTATGACCGCGCGGCTTCTCCTCAATCTTGGTTCTTTTGGCTTTCTCCGTTTGCTGATTTGCCAGCAGTAGCTCGGATTTTTCTGTCTGCGAGTAAACGTCCCACACAATGGCGAGGACGACTGTATCACAACAATTAGTGACTATAGCGCTACGCGCTAGGCAAGAGGCAAGAGGCAAGAGGCAAGAGGCAAGAGGCAAAAGGCAAGAGGCAAGAGGCAAGAGGCAAGAGGCAAGAGGCAAGAGGCAAGAGGCAAGAGGCAAAAGGCAAGAGGCAAGAGGCAAGAGGCAAGAGGCAAGAGGCAAGAGGCAAAAGGCAAAAGGCAAGAGGCAAAAGGCAAGAGGCAAGTTGCCTTAGTAATACCATTTTGATAAACTGGCGCTACACACCAACCCATTGTTCCCCCCTTTCAAAGGGGGGTTAGGGGGGATTTACTGTAACTTGACTTCTCCAAAATGGTATAAGGTATAGGTGAGTTTCAACATTTTGGAATGTCCTAACCTGATTTTGTAGCGCTATAGAAAGAGCGCTCGATCGGGATCAAACGCTGTCTGAAATTAACCTTCTGCTCGTTCTAATTGCCAGAGAATCTGATTCCCTTCTCTGCGAACTCGTGACACGACCCAGTTCCGCCAAGACCAGTGACTCCCCCTACTGGTGACAGCACTGGCGTTAACATTCATTAATTCCGCGAGTTCGGAACTACTGATGAGATAACCTTTTTGGGCGATTTCGTCAGCAATTCTCAAAGATTCAATGAGATGATTTAAACCCGTCATGCGATCGCCTTGTATCAAACGAGAGTCTTCCAGTGAGCGTTCTTCTAATTCTTCCATAGGATTTGCCAGTGTCTTGCTTGCGATTGGTTCAGGTGTCTCTGATTGTATCGTTTGCTTAACCTCAGCTACCGTATCGGAGTTAGCTGTAAGGGGAAATTCTAGGGTTTTTTTCAGATTTGGCTGCTGACCTTGAGCAAAATGTCGCGCGATCGCGTCACAGCGTTCATTACCCGCAATGCCTTGGTGAGCAGGAACGTGCTTCCAAGTGACGAGGGAATTATTAAGTTGGTCTAAAAGTTGCCAAAGGTCTTGATTAAGAACCGCTTTTCCTGTGCTAGTTTTCCAACCTTTCTTTTTCCACCCCTTTAACCATTGCGTCAGACCTTTAATTAGATACTGACTATCGCTGTAAAGCTGAATCGGTTTTGTCTGTCCACTGTCTCGGAACAACTGTAAAGACGCGATCGCCGCTTGTAACTCCATGCGGTTATTTGTGGTTTCGCGTTCTGCGCCACCGATTTCATAAACCGAGCCATCTTGAAAATATAACACGGCTCCCCAACCCCCAGGTCCTGGATTCCCCAGACAAGCGCCATCGGTATAAATGCAATCAATCACAGGTTTCATCAGTCAATTAATACCATTTTCAAAAAGTTAGGTTATAGTATATCCCCCCTAACCCCCCTTATTTGTTATTTGTTATTTGTTATTTGTTATTTGTTATTTGTTATTTGTTCACTGGTCACTGATCACTGGTCACTGGTCACTGGGAGACGTTCCATAAAACGTCTCTACATTGGTCACTGGTCACTGGTCACTGATCACTGGTCACTGGTCACTGGTCACTGATCACTGGTCACTGGTCACTGGTCACTGATCACTGGTCACTGATCACTGTAAAGGTTGATTAAAAATTTGTTCCACAGTCAAAGTAAGTTTAGAAAATTGCTGAGAAATAATCATTTCTTTTCCTTGAAAAACTCTTTCTTCATACAATCCTTCATCCCACTGTAAAATAGTAATGATCTGATTTTGAGGATCAATAATCCAGTATTCTGGAATCCCTAAAGCCGCATATTCGGAACGTTTGTAACGATAATCTCGTTTCCTTGATTCTGGACTCACAATTTCAACAACTAACTGGGGTGGCGTTTCAAAAACCGCCGATCGATCTAACTGTGATTGAAGGATGGAGAGGGGAAAAATCGCGAGATCAGGAATCCGAGACTTATTAACTCCAGTTCTAATTCCAGCACCTTGTAAACAAACTAAGGAGAGATTATCGGCTTTAATTTGTTGTCCAAAAATCTCTTCTAAAAACTTACTAATTAATAAATGCAATAAGGTTGGTGGATTCATTAATTCGAGCTTTCCCTCCACCAACTCATAGGAGAAATCATCTCCGTTATCATAGTTTAAATACTCTTCAAAACTGAGAGACTTTTCCTCAATTGAAAACATATAGCAGTTCGATATCTTATCTAAAAATTTGATGAACCGTTCCCCCCTTTCAAAGCCGAAGCAAAGTGAGGAGGTTAGGGGGGATTAATTTACAATTCTTATGGGATTGCTATAGTCAGTTGGGTTATTTAAAAATGATCAACTGCGTCGAGATTTTCCAATCCAACGCGCGGCAATTACACCACCAATAAAACCAAATAAATGTCCTTCCCAAGAAATACCAGCGCGAGTGGGAAGCACTCCCCAAATTAAACTACCATAAAAGACACCAACAATAATGGAAAGGGCGATCGAGGGAGTATTACGTTGGAAATAACCTCGAAATAGTAGAAAACCCAAGTAACCAAAAATTAAAATACTAGCGCCAATATGGATTGAACCCGTTTGACCAATTAGCCAAACTCCTAATCCTCCGACTAACATTGTAATTCCTGTTACTCGCCAAAAATCGCTGGTTTTTTGTAACATGGTTAGCCAACCGAGGGAGAGAAACGGAACAGTATTAGCGATTAAATGAGGAAGATTACCATGTAAAAAAGGAGCAAAAAATATCCCCCTTAATCCGATAACATTACGCGGAATAATTCCAAATCGATCGAAAGAGTAAGAGGAAATAACAAATAAATCAACTAATTCCACGACCCAAAAAATAGCGACTAATCCGAACAAAATCGTTAATTGATCTTTGAACTCTTCAAACGTTCCTTTTTCATTGTGGTAGCGAGTCATAATTCATCCTTTTGCGGTTGAGTAATTAATAGGGAACTTGTAACATTATTTAGGGACCCGAAAATACGGCAGCTTCCACATCTTCACGACTTAAGGAATAAGGAAAAGAGCGACTTAAATCCCGCTTTCCTTCCGCAGCATTGAGATAAGAAACAACAATTTCTTCTACTTCTAAACTAATTTCAGCTTGCCAATTGGAAGTGGTAATTGACCAACAGTGTAATTGTTCGCTATCTTGTTGGCAACCTAAGTCTTTTAACCATTCTTCGAGAGCGGGTAAAGGATGATTGTATAAGGGAGTATCAGCAGTGGGGAGAGACATAATTAAAGTTGGTGAATAAAGAACAAGAAAGATTTAATAATCGTAGAGGCTGGGGCAATTTCAGGAATCCGAAATGCTCCCTCGCCACGAGTCAAACCAATAATGATGACTAATAAAATACAAGTGACGAAAGTCGCACCTAAAATGAGTAAAACAAATACTTCTCCAGAGGAAAGCGGTCGATCGTTGCTGTCTAAATAAGCACTATTAACCACTTTCTTCGGGCTTTTTTCTTGTGCTTGAAAATGGAGAGGTTGTTGTATCACATTCAATCGAGAATAACCAATTTGATGGTCATATAATGCTCGACGTTGCGGATTACTTAAAGTCGCGTAGGCTTCATTGAGTGCTTGAAACTTTGCTTTGGCAATATGCTGAGGTAAATCGGTTGTGTCGGGATGATACCGTTTGCTCAAATCTCGATAAGCCCGCCGAATTTCAAGAGGAGATGCGGAGGGATGTAGCCCTAATCGCCCATAATAACTATGAGCGAATTGTTTGGAAATTGCAGTAGAAGGATTAGTGGCTGACATGATTTGAGTCTAAAGTTTGCGCCAAGATGTTAGTAAAGTTGGTGTTTTTCTCTTTATTCTATCTTGACACTCGATCGGGTGAGCATTGCGGTTAGGTTTCGTTTTGCTTCACTCAACCTACGACTATAGCAGTTCTAAATCTTATGCAAAAATTTGATGAACTATTCCCCCCTTTCAAAGGGGGGTTAGGGGGGATTAATTTACAATTAATTTAGGATTGCTATGCTTTGTTGGGTTTCGCCTTTGGCTTCACCCAACCTACGAGTGATTGGTGTTGGGTTTCGCGTAGAGACGTTCCATGGAACGTCTCTACACAACCTACGACTACTTCACCCAACCTACGACTAAATTGGATTATTGGGGCGATCGACCATAAAGTTCGGTTAGCATTCCCAATCGATCGCGCAGTTCATTGGTTAACTGATCACGACCATAGCGCCATTCCCAGTTATTCCCCAACTGACTGGGGGTATTCATTCGCGCTTCACTTCCTAAACCAAGAACATCCTGTAAGGGAATCACGGCTTGATTCGCCACTGATCCTAACGCTAAACGAATCATACTCCATTGAATCCCTTCTGAGGAAATGCCCCCTAAATACTGTCGCACAATCTCTTTTTGTTCGGCTTTGCGTTTTTTATACCAGCCAACGGTGGTGTCATTATCGTGAGTGCCAGTATAAACCAGACAATTTCGATCGTAGTAATTAAAGGGTAAATAGGGATTACCTGGACCGGAATCAAAAGCAAAATGTAACACTTTCATCCCTGGAAAATCAAATTTAGCCCGTAATGCTTCCACATCAGAGGTAATAATTCCTAAATCCTCAGCAACGATCGGTAATTCACCGAGACGTTCCCGTAAAATATGAAAGAACTTCTCTCCTGGCGCCTGTACCCAGTAGCCATTGCGAGCATCTTTTTCCCCTTGCGGCACCGCCCAAAAGGACTCAAAGCCCCGAAAATGGTCAATTCGCAATAAATCCACATAATCGAGAGTCCCTTCAAAGCGATGTAACCACCAATCAAAGCCATTGGCTTCCACTTTCTCCCAGTTATAAACGGGATTCCCCCATAATTGTCCGCCTTCGCTGAAATAATCGGGAGGAACACCCGCCATCAAAGACGGTTGACAAGTTTCTGGATCAAGGCAAAAAATCTCTTGATGAACCCAAACCGCCATGCTGTCGTGAGCAACATAAATGGGAATATCACCGAGGATTTTAACTTTTCGTTCGTTGGCGTAATTTTTCAACGCTTTCCACTGACGATAAAACTCAAACTGGAGATATTTATGATAGTAAATTTCCCATCCGAGGTGTTTTTTCCATTTCTCTAGGGTTTGCGGATCACGTTTCGCTAATCCTTCTTCCCATTCATGCCAACTGATGCCATTATGGGCTTCTTTTAACGCCATAAAAAAGGCGAAATCTTCTACCCAATACTCATGTTTATGACAAAACTCATGGTAGGGAGTGCGCTGATCTTCGGGAAGGTTCGCAAACCGTTCAAAGGCTTTTCGCAGTAATGGCATTTTTACTGCTTCGACTCGATCGAAATCGACTCTTTCTTCGGGAAGATTGGGAAATTGGGCGATTTCTTCTGGGGTTAATAGTCCTTTTTCCAATAATTGATCTGGACTAATTAATAAGGGATTGCCAGCTAAAGCTGAATAGGATAGATAGGGAGAGTTCCCAAACCCAGTGGGACCTAATGGCAAAACTTGCCACAATTGTTGTCCACTGGCGGCGAGAAAGTCCACAAATTCGTAGGCGGTTGCGCCTAAATCTCCGATTCCATAGCGACTAGGAAAGGAGGTGGGATGTAATAAAATTCCGCTTGCTCGGTCAAGTTGCATCTCTATTTTCTGATTTTACTGGGTTCTATGATACTGCCAACAGATAGCATATTCTAGGGAATATCTCCACATTATTTTAGATAAAACGCGATCGCATCTAGCATTTTTGATCAAAACTCAGTTAAGCTCATGGATGATCTGGTAAGTGAAATTGTCCCATGATGCAACAACTTGATTCTCTTTCTGACGCTGAAAACTTTATGTCTTTAGTTGATCCTTATCTCCTGAATGCTGCCCGATATATCTATCAAAAATGTTATGAGGTTTATCCCGAAAAAGCCGAACAGACTCAAGGGATTGCGATTAACCGTGAAACTTATCGCGGACAACTGATTTTTAACGAAAAACCGATTCTTCTGCCTTGGGAGTCTTTTATTCCTTCTGAGGAACTGGTTAACCATGAATCATCCTAAGATCACAAAAGTTAGGGGGGATTATCCCCCATTTTGTTTTAAAACTATACGGTTCAGTTCACCCAGAGCGGTTTTATAATGCGATCGCCCATTGTTGCGCCCAATTTAAGATTGTCCTCACCTGCTTGTCATTTTTTGCCTCACAATACAATCGCAGCAGTGGTTCAGTGCCACTAAAACGCACTAATAACCAACTATCATCTTCCAGACGAAATTTATAGCCGTCGATGGTTTGACAGTCTTTAACGCTTTGGTTGGCGATTTGCTGAGGCGGATTATTTTTTAAAACCTGTTGTACTCTTTGTTTCGCTTCTTCGTTGGCTAAAGATAAATCCACTCGATCGTAACAGGAATAAAATCCCACCGCTGCTTGTAACTCTCGATAAAGTGTTCCCAAATCTTTTTCTGCCATCACCACGGCTTCGATAACATACAATGCTGATAACAGTGCGTCTCTTTCGGGAATATGTGTTCCATAGCCGATTCCCCCTGATTCTTCTCCCCCTAACAGCACTTGCGTTTCTAACATTCGCTCGGCAATATATTTATAGCCAATGGCGGTTTCATGGAGAGGCTGTTGATATTGTTGCGCCACGAGCGGCATTAAATCTGAACCACTTACGGTTTTTACCACTTCGCCGCTAAATCCGTGATTTTTGACCAGATGAGCAATTAAAATCGGAATCAGCACTTGTGAACTGAGGAAGTTTCCTTCTCCGTCAACTGCCGCGATTCGATCGCTATCACCATCAAAGACTAATCCCACTCGTAACTGTTCGGGATGATCTGTTTTGGCTTGATGAATCGATCGAAACAAGTCGGGAATATAGCGCGGTAAGGGTTCCGGAGGATGTCCGCCAAATAACGGATCACGATTGCTATTAATTTCTGTTACCCCTTCTCCCAAAAACCGAGATAATCCCCCTGACGCAGCACCGTGCATCACATCAGCAAAAATTCTTAGTTTTCCTTGTTCGATCGCGCTTTGAATCCGTTTAATATCAACTTTTGACTGTAACTCAGCGCTGTAAGCATCCCAGGGATTAAACATTTCTAATGTTCCCGCTTCAGTCGAGGAAACCGCGTCTCCTCTGGCGAACCGCGCTTCAATTTCCGCCGTTAGTTCTCGTGTCACAGAGCCGCCAAACGCTCCCTTGATTTTAAGCCCCAAATAGTCAGCAGGATTATGACTCGCGGTTAACACAAACGCACCGAGCGCGGATTGAGTTGTCGCTGCATAACTTAACGCTGGGGTGGGAGCATAAGTATTGGCGAGATAAACATTAAAACCCGCCGCTTGTACCGCTTCAGCGGTGGTTTGGGCGAACTTTTCCGCTAAAAAGCGTCGATCGTATCCCAGCAAGATTAAATGATTTTGAGCTTGATTCCCATAATACTCGGCTAACACTTGCGCCGCGATCGGGGCTAACTGCTGCACTCGCGCAAAAGTAAAATCAGCAGCAATTACGCCACGCCAACCATCCGTCCCAAATTTTATCGGAGAATTAATCATTTGTATTGAATTATTAGTTATTACTTTGAGGAATTATCCTCGCTAAATTCTAAATTAATCAGCAACGATCGCAGCTTCATCCGCTCAATATAGGGCCAACCGCCATTTTCTTCAATATCACGGAGCAATTGATATAAATCACGGCGAGTGTCTGGAAGTGCTGGGTGAAATAATTCTTCTCGGATTTGCCAATGTAATTTCTCCAAAACCCGCAACAAAGCCAACAAAGCCAAGCTGTCGCCCTCATATTCTTTTGCAATTGCCAAAATCAGAGCCTTAATCCGTTCTGATTCCTGTGTCAACTTCTGACTTCCTTTTTCATCCATTGGCTAATAAAAGTTACAAAAATTCATATTCAACAGTCTTCGAGGCTTTCCCAGTTAGGAAAAGCAACAGTAGAGTGTACAATGCCTAATTGGATGTTCAATTAGTTTTTTGATTATCGTGTATGTTTTGGCTCTACTTTTCTTATCCCATCGGAAACCAACACGAAACTAATGCGCCCTCGTGTTAACTCAAATCTACCATCATCAGATGAGGATTAGACTGAAAAGGATAAGAATAATCAAGGGGAAGAGTTCTCTTTACCTTGAAAGTGCCAACTGGGCGCAAATTTAAGATTGCTGTAGCGGAGAGTTTTTTCAACAGAGGAATCAAGACGAATTATGAAATATCGTTCAATAATAGCCACAATCCTGGCGCTGTGTTTAGGTGTTTTAACAGCTTGCGCGGAAGAACCAAGCGAATATGTAGATAAAAGTCAACTCACTTATGATCAGGTGTTAGGAACGGGATTAGCCAACAAATGTCCTCGTTTGGCATCTAGCAGACGAGGAACAATTGAAATCGACACTAACACTATCTATAAAATTAAGGATATCTGTTTGCAACCAACGGACTTTTTCGTGAAAGAAGAACCCACCAATCGGCGTCGAGAAGCTGAGTTTGTTCCTGGGAAGCTGCTGACTCGTTCCACTTCTAGTTTGGATCAAATTATTGCGAATTTGAAACTGAATGAAGAGGGACAATTTTTGTTTGAAGAAATTGATGGGATTGATTTCCAGCCGATTACCGTACAACTCCCTGGGGGCGAACAAATTCCTTTCTTATTTACGATTAAAGGTTTAGCCGCTCAAACCGAACCAGGTTTGGACAATATCAATACTTCTACTGATTTAGAGGGGGATTTCCGAGTTCCTTCTTATCGCGGTGCTTTATTCCTTGATCCGAAAGGACGTGGGGTTGCTAGTGGTTACGATAACGCGATCGCGCTCCCAGCACAAGCGGATGATGATGAATTAGAACGAGCGAATGTGAAGCGTTACACAGAAGGAAAGGGACACATTTCTCTGCAAATTGAGAAAGTCGATCAAGTAACGGGTGAAATTGCTGGCACTTTTGACAGTGAGCAACCCTCGGATACTGATTTAGGAGCGCAAGAACCAGAAGAGGTTAAGGTTCGTGGTATTTTCTACGGACGCATTGAAAACGCAACTAGCTAATACTATTTCTAATTATCCCCCCAACCCCCCTAGGGGGGCTTAAGTTATAGGTATGTAGCGCTAATTGATCGAAATGGTATAAACGTCTTTACAAAGGGTTTCCTGAATAAAACTGAAACCTTTACCCAATGAGGCTTTAAGGCTCTTAACCCCTCAAAAAAGTGCAAGGAAATTGAACGCTCAATAGTGAAAACCCTGCATCAAAACTTTGAAATATTACCGATTAATCAACCCTCTTGCCTCTTGCCTTTTGCCTCTTGCCTTACTGAACCAACCAATGGACTTTTTCAGCAAACCCTACAAAGAACTGTCAAATTGTTCTCTTTCAATGGCTTCAAATAAGGCGCGAAAATTGCCCTCACCAAAGCCCTGAGCGCGATCGCGCCGTTCAATGAGTTCAAAAAAGAATGTCGGTTCGGCGAAAATGGGCTTAGTAAAGATTTGTAACAATAAGGGATTTCTCCTCACAGAAGCGGTTAAATCGGGTGCTTCACAATCCACTAACACTTGTGCTTGTTTGATTTTTTCCCATTCTGGTTCTGTCAAAGGAAGCTCAGAAAAACGTTCCTTGAGTTCGGTGTAATAAGTGTTAGGAACGCTTAAAAAAGAGATTCCCCTCTCTTTTAACTTTATGGTGGTTGTCGCCACATCAGAGGTACTTAAGGCAAGATGTTGAATGCCAGCGCCACGATTATAATCAATAAACTCCTGAATTTGGGAATTATCAGAACTCGGTTCATTAATGGGAAATTGCACTTCCCCATCGGGATCAACTAATACCTGTGAGTGTAAGCCCGATCGAGGCGTTTCGATGGAAAAGGCTTGTTTCCGTTGCCAACCAAAAACCTTCTCATACCACTGTACCGTAGGCGTTAAAGCCCCTCTCGCCACATTTAAAACCAGATGATCAATTCCAGTAAAGAATAACCCTGAACTTGATTCCGTTTCAGGAGGAGACTTTTCCACCCATTTCGGTTGAGAGGGAAGTAAGGGGGTAATTCCCTGACGCTCAACTAAAGTGTGAATTAATCCTGTTACCCCCAATATTTGACACCATCGGAGACAGCCTTTTTCCGTCTCCATTTTTTGTAACGGCTGTAATAAAGTGACATCTGGGGTGAGAAAGTTCGACAGTTTTTGTGCTAGTTGGGGAACATGAAAGGTTACTGCTGCCACTCCTGGCGGGTGATTTTGCAGATAATCAGCAATGGGGCTATTTTCATTTTCCGCAGCGTAAAGCACAAACACCGCTTCCCCACTTTTGACCACTTCCATCACTGTATTTTGATTGCGATGAGGTGACGCAACCGATTGAAAGCCCATCTGGGAAACAAACCAGTTACGCCATTGGGAAGCATTTTCCACGTAAAAATGAATCTGATCAATCTTCATCAAAGTCGCATCAGTTTCTTTGGTGTCTCTCCCGTCAGGATACAGTTTTTTTTAGAAAAATAAATGATTATCAGGTTGGATGTTTATTTCTGTGGGAACTGCATTCGGTTCGGCTTGCAGTGCAAATAAAATTCCCTGGGCTGCCGTATCTGGACTTAGCATTTTAGCACGATCGACCTTTAATCCTGCTTGATCCCAAAATGGCGTATTGACTCCACCAAAATAGAATAACGTCACTTTTACCCCATAACGTTTTAATTCTTCTGCAAGACATTTACTAAAGCCGACAGCCCCAAATTTTGAGGCACAATAAGCACTACCCATGGCCATGGGGTGTTTTCCTAAAATTCCGACCACGTTACAAATGTGTCCCGACTTTTGCTTTCTCATTACCTCAGCCACGGCTTGAGAGGTGTAAAAACTGCCTTTAAGATTCAGATCAAGCATGGCATCGAGATCAGCCGGTTCAATTTTTTGGTGGGGTTTGAGAATCCCAGCCCCAGCTGCATTGACTAAAACATCAATTTGACCAAATTGCGCGATCGTTTTTTCCATTAACGTTTTCACCTGTTCGGGTTGAGTGATATCAGTGGGAACACTCAATACATTTTCCCCCACCGATAACTGTGACACTAACGCCGATAAGCGGCTACTCTCTTTCGCTGCCAAAACTAGCTTTGCTCCCGTTTCTGAGAGATAATGGGTGAGGGTCGAACCAATTCCTCCCGTTGCGCCAACGATGACGATAACTTTTCCTTCCATTTTTTGTTTTACATTTCTTTACATCTTGATCTATATTAACGGGATATGATTTTGTAGGGTGGGCAAGGCAAACCCTACGGTCTATTCCTAGTTGTTGGAAAAAAGTTATAGTTGCCAGTATTAATTTGAGTCTCTAGTAATATCAATTTTAAAAGTAGATGTTACATCTTGTAGGGTGGGCATTGCCCACCCTACTCCACTTACCCATCTTAAGCTATCCAGAAGCCGATCGCGCTACCGTCCAGTAATTGCTATACTCTTGATGAGAGCTAATGTAATATCAATATAAGAGTAAAGAATGCAGCCCACCGACCCGAGCAAGTTTACGCAACAAGCCTGGGATGTCATTGTTGATTCACAAGAAGTCGCCCGTCGCTTTAAAAACCAAGAGTTAGAAGTGGAACATTTGATGCTTACCCTATTTTCCACGGAAGGGGTAGCCAATCAGATTCTAGAAGCTAAAAAAATTGATGTGTCTCGTCTTCAGCAACAGCTAGAAGTGTTCACCAACCGCCAACGCAAATCCATGCGGGTTGAACAATTGTATCTGGGACGAGGACTGGATCAACTACTCGATCGCGCCGAAAAAGCAAGACAAAGTTGGGAAGATGAGGTGATCGGTGTCGAACATCTTTTGTTAGGCTTTGCGGAAGACGATCGTGTTGGTCGTCGCGTATTACGTCCCTACAGCGTTGATCCGCAAGACATTGAAGCCGCAATTAAAGAATTTCGCGCCAATCGTCCCCCAGACCAAGAAAGCGCAGCGGAAGGGGAACAAGAGAAGGAAAAAGAAGAGGAACAAACCCCCCTCGAAAAATATGGGCGTGATCTCACCGAACAAGCAAGTGGGGGAAAACTTGACCCTGTAATTGGTCGCGATGAGGAAATTCGTCGCGTGGTACAAGTCTTGTCCCGTCGTTCTAAGAATAATCCTGTTTTAATTGGTGAACCAGGAGTGGGAAAAACCGCCATTGCGGAAGGATTAGCGCAGCGAATTGTTAACGGTGATGTTCCCGACTCCCTGAAAAACCGCAGTTTAATCGCTTTAGATATGGGGAGTTTAATCGCTGGTGCAAAATATCGCGGTGAATTTGAAGATCGGCTTCGCAAGGTGTTACATGAGGTGACTCATTCCGAAGGACAAATTGTTCTCTTTATTGATGAATTACAAACCGTTGTGGGAACAGGTTCCGGTCAAGGAACAATGGACGCAGGGAATTTATTAAAACCAATGTTAGCGCGGGGAGAATTACGCTGTATCGGTGCGACAACTTTAGACGAATATCGGAAACACATCGAAAAAGACCCCGCGTTAGAACGGCGATTTCAACAGGTTTATGTGAAACAACCTGATGTGGAAGCAACGGTTTCGATTTTACGTGGCTTGAAAGAACGTTATGAAGTCCATCATGGGGTAAAAATTACCGACTCCGCATTAGTGGCGGCGGCGAGTTTATCTGATCGTTACATAACTGAACGTTTTTTACCCGATAAGGCGATCGATCTCGTGGATGAGGCGGCAGCAAAATTAAAAATGGAGATTACCTCCAAACCTACCGAATTGGAAAGCATCGATCGACGTTTGATGCAATTACAGATGGAGAAACTCTCGTTGGAAGGAGAAGACGAATTAGCGAAAAATAATTCCAGCGCTTATCGTTCCGCAAAAGAACGTCTAGAGAAAATTCAACAGGAAATGGAGGAACTGGAAAGTAGCCAGAAAGAATTATCTTCCCAATGGCAATCAGAAAAACAGATGTTAGAAGAAATTAATGCCTTGAAAGAAGAAGAAGATCAGCTACGAGTACAAGTAGAACAAGCGGAACGAGAATATGATCTCGAAAAAGCGGCGCAGTTGAAGTATGGACAATTAGAAGGATTACAACGCCAACGGGAAAATAAAGAAAGTAAATTATTAGATATGCAGTCTCAAGGGCGAACCTTGCTGCGGGAACAGGTGACAGAATCGGATATAGCGGAAATCGTCGCTAAATGGACGAGTATTCCCGTTAATCGCTTGTTAGAGTCGGAACGACAGAGACTGTTAGGATTAGAAGGCTATTTACACGAACGGGTTATCGGTCAAAAAGAGGCAGTTTCCGCCGTTTCTGCTGCCATTCGTCGCGCTAGGGCTGGAATGAAAGACCCCGCACGTCCGATCGGTTCTTTCTTGTTTATGGGACCCACTGGCGTTGGCAAAACCGAACTCGCCCGCGCTATGGCAGAATTTCTATTCGATACAGAAGAATCATTGATTCGCATTGATATGTCCGAATATATGGAGAAACATTCCGTTTCCCGTTTAGTCGGCGCACCCCCTGGCTATGTCGGCTATGAAGAAGGGGGACAACTTTCGGAACAGATTCGCCGTCGTCCTTATTCTGTGGTGCTTTTAGATGAAGTAGAAAAGGCGCATCCTGATGTTTTTAATATCCTTCTCCAAGTGTTAGACGATGGACGCATTACGGATTCACAAGGGCGAGTCATTGATTTTCGGAATACAATTATTGTGATGACCAGCAACATCGGGGGTGATGATATCTTACAGTTTTCTCAAGAAGATTCTCAGTATGAACAAATGCGGAAGAAAGTTTTGGAAGCATTACGAACCCATTTCCGTCCCGAATTTTTGAATCGTATTGATGATCTGATTATTTTCCATACTTTGAAACGAGAAGAACTCGCAGAAATTATTACCATTCAACTGCGACGCATCGAGAAACTGTTATCTCAACAAAAACTAACTATTAAATTGACAGCCGCCGCTCAAAATTATTTAGTTGATGTGGGATATGATCCCGTATATGGCGCACGTCCGCTAAAACGAGCGATTCAACGGGAGTTAGAAAACCCAATTGCAACTAAAATCCTAGAAATGGCATTTGGAGAAGGGGATACAATTCTTGTCGATTGTGTTGAGAATCAACTGGTTTTCAAAAAAGAAGAAGAAGCGCCATCAGTAGCGGTGGAAGTCGTATCTTAATCAGTTTTAGTGGGGAATTGGTGCGAATACAGTTTAAAGCGAGATGAACTTAAAACAATTTTGGCAAAATTTCGGTGAAGCTGCGGTTTATTATCCTCAGTTAGCACAGAAAATGGGGGGAGTTAGTGCTGCCATTCTTTATCAGATTTTGGGACGTTGGTTGAATCAATCTTCAACAGTACAGTGTTCCTTAAAAGAGATTACAGACGCAACAGGATTAAGTGAAGCGGAACAAAAGTTAGCCAGAGAAGAGTTAAAAGCGCGATCGGTGCTAGAATTTAAGCTGATGCGGTCTCAACCCGAAATTTATTCCTATACCCTGAATTTTGAGCAATTAGAACAATTAATTCTCAATGATTCAGCAGTGGAAAAAACCAGCACTGTTAAACGTGATCCCTATTTTCCACCGCGCCGTCAACCGATCGCAGTTAGCGTCACCCCACACTATCAGTTTAGTGGACCTTGGCGATCGCAACAACAATTAGAAGCCTTCCAAGACGCGCTTTTAAGTTATGCCAAACAACAAGGATATTCTAATCCAGGCGGATGGGTTTTTAAAATTATTGATGGCATTTCTAAAGGAATTAAATCGCCATTTTGGGACGAATTTATTGCCGAAAAACCATTAGGAAGCAGTCAAAAAATTCAACAGGAATGGGAAATTGAACCTGGTGTTCCTTATCCCGCCTTTGAAAGTGAACGCATCCAATATTATACTCATAAAGGAGAACCCTTAGAATCCGCAGTAGCGAAAGCTCGATCGGAATTGAGAAATCCAGTAAAAGCGAAAGACCTCTGGGAAGGATTTTTAAGGAAGTGCGATCGCATCGCCAATGACGCATTAAAAGCAAAAAAAGCAGGAGTAGAAACCCCTTATCTTCCGCCTTCGTTTAGTGAACAATCAACAGTCACCAAAGCCAGCGTCATGGAAAAACTGTCTCAACTACAAGGAGATTCTTCCTTATTAGAAGCAGAAAACCCACCCGAAAAAACCTTATCAGAAGAAGAAGAAACTTCCTCAGACATTCCCAGTTTAGAGTCTTTAAATAATTTATATCAATCACCAATTACCCAAAATTGGGTAGAAGAACAAATTGCCAAACATCCCGAATGGGGCTATACAATTAGGGAAGGAAAAGTCATTGATCAATACCCATTCTAGTTATTTGTTATTTGTTATTTGTTATTCGTTATTCGTTATTTGGTCACTGATTACTGGTCACTGATTACTGGTCACTGGTCACTGATCACTGGTCACTGATCACTGGTCACTGATCACTGTAATAGAATTATGGAACATTTAAGTAAAATTAATTTCCTTTACACAGGAAGAACGATTCCTTCTCAATCAGAAAGAAAACGAATTTATGAACAGAAAGAAAAAGAACAACAAGAACAAAGAGAACAAAAACTGAGAGAACTTCGTTTGCTAGGAGAGTCTCACCCTGAGAAGATATTAAAGGAAACCAATTATCAATAATAGAGATTCAACAATTATGAATGCACTCTCAATACCAACTTGGATCGTTCATGTTTCCAGTGTCATTGAATGGATCGTCGCAATTTGGTTAATTTGGCGTTACGGTGAAATCACTGGCGAGAAAAAATGGTGGGGACTCTCCTTAGCCATGTTTCCCGCATTAGTTAGCGCCATGTGCGCCGTCACTTGGCACTTTTTCGATAATGCAGAATCTCTCGATTGGCTAGTCATTCTCCAGGCTGGTATGACCTTATTAGGAAATATTACCCTTTGTGCCGCCGCTTGGTGGATTTGGCGAACCTCTCCGTCTTCCCCCTCAAGTTAAACTGGATAGGTAGAATTGTCATTAAAGCTCAACTTCATCTTATGACTGAAAACGCTTCTCCGAAAGCTCAATATAATGAAACTTCTCATTCTCACCCTCACTCGGATTTTGCAAGTCATCCCCATGTCCATAGTGAGGAATCTTTACGGCGGATTGTCAATCGTCTCTCGCGCTTAGAGGGACATATTAGGGGGGTGAAAACAATGGTTTCTGAAAGCCGTTCTTGTCCAGAGGTATTAATGCAAATTGCGGCGGTGAGAGGAGCGTTAGATCGCGTCGCGCGGATGATTCTAGACGAACATTTGAGTGAATGTATCACTCGCGCCTCAAAAGAAGGGAACATTGACACGGAATTGGAAGAACTGAAAGCAGCGCTCGATCGATTTCTCCCCTAATCAAGTAGAGACGTGCCTTGGTACGTCTCTACTTGATTTTTATCCAATAGGGATCAGTAATCCCTTGTAACTGCTGTTGGGTTTCGCTTTCCTCCACCCAACCTACTTTTTCTAAATTAGCAAAAGGTAAACAGTAGGGTGGGCACTGCCCACCTTTTTAAGATGAATGACTTTCGCAATCTTCAATCTACTTGACAGCAGATATTAAGTTAAACAACGAACAAGCATCTAGCTATCCCATCAGAACCGTAATTTTTGCCCCCCAACCCCCCAAGTTTGGGGGGCTTGAAACAGAAAGTGGAAACTTAACCATTTCTTAACTTAGTTAGGCAAATTAACTAATATAATATAAGAGTGGCTAACTTTAACTGATCAATAACCAAGACAGTTTAAGAATAAGTCACTTTTCGGCGGTGAGTTACATCGTGTCAGCCTGTGGACTGGTTAACGCCGACGTTGCCAGGAAAAGCCCTGAGCGGAAAGAAGCAGGAAGTGGACATCAGAGTAAATCAGGTTTTGAGTAAACGTGGTTAAGTTTGAGTAAGTTCCTCATAACGGCTTAACCGAAGCCCACTTTTTCCATAACATTGAGGATAACTATAAGTTAAAATCAGGACTGGTAAGCATTTCCAGTCCTAATTTCAATTTAACTAACATGGCAACCAGTGACCTGAATTTTTCTTCTCCTCCCCAAGAAACATCACCCTCTCCGCAAGTGAAACTCCCCACAATGTTTCGCTTAGGATTATTCCAAATGGCGTTAGGTGTGATGTCTATTTTAACTCTTGGTGTTCTCAATCGAGTGATGATTAGTGAGTTAGGCATCCCTGCCACGATTGCCGCTGGCACATTAGCGTTAAGCCAGTTTGTCGCCCCGGCGCGAGTTTGGTTCGGACAACTCTCTGATAGTAAAACGATTTTCGGACTCCATCGCAGTGGTTATGTTTGGGTGGGAACGGCGTTATTTACGTTTGCGGCTTTTCTCGCGGTACAAGTAATGTGGCAATTGGGAGATTCAATTAGAGAAGCGGGAGGCTGGTTTTGGAGTGGAGAAACGGTCTTTTTTACCGCTTTATTGGGCTTGATTTTTATCTTTTATGGGTTAGCTTTAAGTGCGAGTTCCACTCCTTTTGCTGCGCTTTTAGTAGATATTTCTGAGGAAGAAAATCGATCGAGGCTGGTGGGAACGGTTTGGTCGATGTTAATGGTGGGAATTGTAATTGGCGGTGTTAGCGGCGGAATTTTACTCAGCATCATTCAACAAGAGGGAGTGATTTGGAGTGCTAATGTCGGCAGTTTATTACTGAGTAATGAAAAGGTAATACAAACGCCACTGGAAACATTACAAGGAGGAATCAATCGCCTATTTATTGTTGTTCCTTTGGTGGTTTTCGGATTAGCATTTCTTGCCACTTGGGGCATCGAAAAAAAATACTCTCGCTACAAAAGTCGTTCCACAGTTGCCGATCGCGAAGACAGTGTAACATTAGGACGAGCAATTAGAGTGTTAACAGCCAGTCGTCAAACAGGCTTATTTTTTAGCTTTCTGATTATGATGACCATCAGTTTATTTATGCAGGAAGCAGTCTTAGAACCTTATGGGGGCGAAGTGTTTGATTTACCGATTTCTCAAACTACCCAATTAAATGCGTTTTGGGGATTAGGAACATTAATTGGTGTCAGTAGTACAGGATTTTTAGTTGTTCCTCGCATCGGAAAACAAAATACAACTCGTTTGGGATGTTTATTAGTCGCTGGAAGTTTTATCCTGATTATTCTGTCGGGATTAACTCAAGAAGCAGTGGTTTTAAAATCAGCAGTGTTTCTGTTTGGATTAGCGGCGGGTTTGACAACCACTGGGGCGATTAGTTTAATGTTAGACTTGACCGCAGCGGAAACCGCTGGAACGTTTATTGGTGCTTGGGGGTTAGCGCAAGCGTTAGCCCGCGCTATGGCGACATTAGCAGGTGGGATTGTTTTGGATGTGGGAAAAGCGTTATTTACTGCGCCAGTGTTCGCTTATGGGTTAGTATTTGGATTGCAGGCTTTGGGAATGTTAGGCGCGATCGGGCTTTTGAATCGGGTTGATGTCTCAGAGTTTCGCACGACCACAAATCAAGCAATTTCTACGGTGATGGAAGGGGATTTAGACGGATGAGAGAACAGATTTTAGAAGATGCTTTCGCTTTTAGTCAAAGTTTGACGAAACGCATTGGAGAAACTCTAAGCCAACAGTTTGGGAAGGTACAAGCGCAACATAAACCCGACGGATCACTGGTGACAGATTCTGATCAATGGGCAGATGAGCAAATTCGCAGCGCGATCGCCTCTCAATTCCCCGATCATGGCGTACTCACCGAGGAAACCGTTCATATCTTCCCAGACAAGGAATGGTGTTGGGTGATTGATCCCATTGATGGCACAACGAACTTTACACGGGGGATTCCCGTTTGGGGGATTTCTATGGGGTTACTTTATCGCGGAGTGCCCGTGTTTGGATATGTTCATTTTCCGATTTTGCAACAATCCTTTCATGGTTTCTGGTTGACAGGTTCAGGATTAAGCGGCGAAAATGGTGCTTATCGCAACGGGGAAGTGATTAAAAGCAGTCCTGATGAACCGAGTCAGAGTCATTTGTTTAGTTTGTGCGCCCGCAGTACCTCGGTTTTTAAGCAGTCTTTACCCTGTAAAACTCGCGTGGTTGGGGTTTGTACCTATAGCTTTTTATTGGTTGCTAGTGGCGCAGCTTTAGGCGCGATCGAAGCGATTCCGAAAGTGTGGGATATCGCAGCCGTATGGGCGATCGTGCAAGCAGCAGGAGGAAAATTTGTTCCCCAGACTCCCACCTCGGTTTTCCCATTAGAAGCGGGAGTGGATTACGGGAAAAAACCCTTACCGACATTGGTCGTCAGTCGCAGTGAATTAATTTCGGTATTTCAGCCTTTAGTGCAAGAGATGGGATAATTTCAAATCACAGGAAAATAAGTTATAATGTTTTTCCGTGCCAGCATAGCTCAGTGGTAGAGCAACTCACTCGTAATGAGTAGGTCGTCGGTTCAAATCCGATTGCTGGCTCTTTTTTTGTTGTACAGTCAGAAGTAGGTTGGGTGGAGGGAAACGAAACCCAACACCAATATTCGTTATTCGTTATTTGTTATTTGTTATTTGTTGTTTGTTGTTGATCACTGATTACTGATTACTGGTCACTGGTCACTGATTACTGGTCACTGATTATGCGATTCAAGGCTGGCTAGAAGTTGCTAGTGAACAAGAAGACCTCGATCCAGAAAAGCATTAGAGTAAAGTGTCATCATTGGAAAACTCGATCGCGCTTCCGATTAATTAAATACAAGAATTGTGTTTTGTCAGGAACGGGCTAACATTTTTTGCCGTCTAGTTTTGACAATTTCTGGCACATATTTATTTTTATCGGTTTGTCCATTAAAACCCAATCGTTCATAAACCATACCACCGATTCCAGGGATTACTTCACCTGATTTGTTACGCTCATCATCACGGGCAAAGTAAAAGAACTGAAACTTCTGATAGATATCTTCTTCAAACTCGGCTTTGAGTTTTTCTTCTGCACCTTGATAAATGACAGGGGCGACAACAAAAATCTGTTCAGGTTCGATTTTTTGAATGAGGTTCGTTAAATTGGTTTTGACAACACAAGCGCCAGAAATAATGGATTTTACAATAATTAAATAGTTAACCTTGGCTTGAGTCGGTTCTTGGTATTTTTTGAGAATTGGGGCGACTTGCAAGTCTGGAATGTCGAAGGGAGAGAAGCGTTGATTCCAGAAGCAAGCAAAGGAAATGTCCTGATAACAGGTTTCTAAGCGAGAGAGAACGCCTTTTGCTAAATAGTCAGCATCTTCTACGGTAGAAGCTAGATAAATCTTGGGCTGATTTTCTGTAATTTTATTGAGAAAGATATCGCCAAAGGATTCACCGAGAGATGTCATGGCTTGGCGGTACTCGGTGGGAGACACTTGTTTATCGGCTAGGGTATCTAGTAGTTGTTGCGTGTGGGGGGTGTTGTATGGCGAATCGTGTCTTGACATTGGCGCAACCTATATTTTTGAAGTCCCACCAGTAGAGAACTGATGGGACTTCGCCTTTGCTACTATAGCTCACAAGGTGCTAGTCTGTTATAGACAAATATCTTTATTGCCCTGGTCGCTTGCTAAAAAGGCAGAGGCGAACTCAGCGCTTACATTCATAAATTTAACACGAAAATAATCAGGTAGTGATGAAAATTAAAGTTGTAATCTGGCAAGAAGATGGCGTTTGGTGCGGTTCTGTTCCTGCTTTACCTGGATGTCATACTTGGGGAGACAGCTACGAACATCTCCTAGAAATGCTACAAGATGCGATTCAAGGCTGGCTAGAAGTTGCTAGCGAACAAGAAGACCTCGATCCAGAAAAGCATTAGAGTAAAGTGTCATCATTGGGAAACTCGATCGCGCTTCCGATTAATTAAATACAAGACTCGATCGCGCTTCCTTTTTCCTAAAATAATCGCGCTTTTCAGATTGGTTTAAAGTTCAAGGTGGTGGATAACAGAAGCAGAAATCGCACTGGCGAGTTCTTCTTTTTTCCTGAGACTTTCTTCTACGCGATCGCAGCGTTTCATCAGTTCATCTACTTTGCTGACAATCCGTTTTTGTTCTTCTAATGGTGGTAAAGGGACTGGTGCTTTTAATAAATCTGTATCAGAAATTGCTGGATAAGCAACTCCTTTTTGATATAATTCTACATATTCAGTAAAATATCGACCTCTTAAAAGATAATATAAGAATTGATTAAATAAACCATCGTAAGGATGAAGAATTGAAAATGCTGTACTAGCAATTGGTTGTGGATCGTAGTCTTTCTTTATTACTGCTATATTTAGTAAATAGGGTCTTACAGTTGAGTAAATAACAGTACCTTTCTTGACAAGTTTTCTTGCTCGTGATGGTGCATTTTCTGGATTTATAACCGTAACTTCTTCTTTGACTGTTCCTGTTTTTCCGTTGATAGCTGAAACATCAATATAACTGAAAATTGTATCAGGTTTCTTTTGCCCTAAGTCATGAGTGATTTCACCAAGCCTTGCCCAAGTCCATGTAAAAGGAATACTAAACGGTTTTTCAGAAGGCTGAATTTCACTAATTTTACGATTGCGAATTGATTTAGACTTGATTAATTTTTTTCGTTGTTCTCTGATTTTCTTTAGTAATTCTGTCGCCTCTTCTCTTTGCGAGTTCTGAGGGACTAATTTTCCTCTGATTGCTAAATCTAAAATCAAATCTCGAAAATCTTTAATTCCATTTGTTTGTGTTACGATCGCGCTAAAATTGTCGCGAACAAAATGCCAACTTTTCTTAAAGTCTTTCTCAGTTTCAGCCGTTTCTAAAGCATGAATCGCCGATCGCCGTAGCTGTTGCTGTAATTCGTTGCGGTTTTTCTTGCTTGCTTGGGCGCGATCGCAGCATTTCATTAGTTCATCTACTTTGCTAACAATCCGTTTTTGTTCTTCTAATGGTGGTAAAGGGACTGGTGCTTTTAATAAATCTGTATCAGAAATTGCTGGATAAGCAACTCCTTTTTGATATAATTCTACATATTCAGTAAAATATCGACTTCTTAAAAGATAATATAATAATTGATTAAATAAACCATCGTAAGGATGAAGAATTGAAAATGCTGTACTAGCAATTGGTTGTGGATCGTAGTCTTTCTTTATGACTGCTATATTTAGTAAATAGGGTCTTACAGTTGAGTAAATAACAGTACCTTTTTTGACAAGTTTTCTTGCTCGTGATGGTGCATTTTCTGGATTTATAACCGTAACTTCTTCTTTGACTGTTCCTGTTTTTCCGTTGATAGCTGAAACATCAATATAACTGAAAATTGTATCAGGTTTCTCTTGCCCTAAGTCATGAGTGATTTCACCAAGCCTTGCCCAAGTCCATGTAAAAGGAATACTAAACGGTTTTTCAGAAGGCTGAATTTTACTAATTTTACGATTGCGAATTGATTTAGACTTGATTAAATTTTTTCGTTGTTCTCTGATTTTCTTTAGTAATTCTGTCGCCTCTTCTCTTTGCGAGTTCTGAGGGACTAATTTTCCTCTAATTGCTAAATCTAAAATCAAATCTCTTAAACATTGAATCCCATTTTCTGCTTCTATGATGACATCAAAATTTTCCCAAAGTATATTTAAATCCATTACATTTCCTCCCTTTGTAAAGATGCCATTAAACTTGATTTTAGCGCATTTCTAGCTTCTTCCACTTCTGCTTCCGCTTCCCGATATTTCTTTAACAACGTCTCAGGGTCTTTATAATCTTCTGCTGCAACATTGGGGTTTTTAATATCCAGATTAAACCCATTCGCTTTAATATCCTCCACTGAAACTTGCCAAGCCAACTCCGTTTCCTCGCGATTATTCCACCATTGCTTCTCCGCTGCAAACTCCTCAATCCGCATCGGCTTAGTTTTGGAGTAAGATTTATAGCCAGAGGGATAGGGGTGTTCGTAATACCAGACCGTTTCTGTGGGTTCGCCCTTAGTAAAAAACAAAACATTGGTGCGAATGCTGGTATAAGGATTAAACACGCCATTGGGTAAACGGACAATGGTATGTAAATTACAATCGCGCAGCAGCTTCTCTTTTAAGCGCGTTTTAATGCCTTCCCCAAATAATGTCCCATCAGGAAGCACAATTGCAGCACGTCCTTGAGGTTTCAATAATTCCATCACCAGCAATAAAAATAAATCTGCTGTCTCTCTGGTGCGAAACTCAGTGGGAAAATTGGACTCAATGCCATCTTCTTCCATCCCCCCAAACGGTGGATTAATCACCACCACATCCACCTGATCTTTCGGGCTATAATCGCGGAGGGGTTTAGCTAAGGCGTTCGCATGACGCACCGTTGTCGGGACTTCCACCTCATGCACCATTAAATTTGTCACGCAGAGTAAGTGAGGTAAGGCTTTCTTCTCAATTCCCCAAATATTTTGTTTAATCGCTTCCAACTGTTCGGGGGTTTGCGCTTGTTTTCGCAGATGTTCATAGGCTGCGGTTAAAAAGCCTCCCGTTCCGCAAGCAGGGTCTAATACTGTCTCCCCTAACTGCGGGTTCACCATATCCACTGCAAACTGAGTAACCGCGCGAGGGGTGTAAAACTCCCCATAATTCCCCGCACTCTGTAAATCTTTCAGGATTTTCTCATAGATATCGCCAAATAAATGTCGGGTTTTCGATTCGTTAAAATCAATGGAATCATTAATCTTATCAATCACCTGTCGCAGCAGCGTCCCCGACTTCATGTAATTGTAAGCATCCTCAAACACACTGCGAAGCAATTCCGCACGCTGTCGAGATAACCCTGTAAGATTAGTAAAGTCTAATTCCTTTAATTGGGGAAATAGCTGATTATCCACAAACGCCAAAAGCGCATCCCCTGTGGGGGCTTTTTTTCCCAATGTCTCACTATCCGCCCATTCTTCCCACCGCAAACCCATCGGAATCGGGGATTCATACTCATCATCGCTGAGTTCCAATTCTTGATCTTGGTCGCTAAACTTCTTGTAAAACAGCATCCATCCCAATTGACCAATGCGCTGGGCATCACCATCCACGCCCACATCTTTGCGCATAATGTCTTGAATAGATTTAATCGTGGCATTGAGAGACATATAGCGATCCTAAATTAGTTTTAAATTCCTGCATTTGATCCCCCTTTAATTCCCCCCTTACTAAGGGGGGATAGGGGGGATACCTACGGCTCGGCTTGCAGCCTACGGAAGTTAATCTACTTTTTACAAATCCGATCATCTCATCTTGCTATATCGCTTTTTTTGACTTCTCTGTCATTAAATCATATTAGAGAGTTGTCATCACTCTCACCCAATAATTCTTTCATCAGTTCATCTTGTTGGGCGTTGCGTTCCTCTCTTGTTATGTGAACATATTCTTCAGCAGGGGGATCAAAGGGCTGGTGATTCCGTTGCAGAAGTTTTTGGTGTTCTTTGGCGAAACGATTAGGATGCGCTTGATCATAATCAAAGTCATATTCAGGGAGTAATTCGTCTTCAGGATGGTGTGTATTATTCATAGCTTGTAGCTTGTAGGGTGGGCATTGCCCACCATAATCAATTAATTATATATAAACTTAGCGGTTAGCCCGTAAAGAAACTGCCCTGTCAAGGCATCTGTCGGGGATTTAACTCTAAGAGTAAAATCTAGATCAAAGCTCAATTAGCTCTGGTGGGCATTGCCCACCCTACGTGACTGTCAAGGCGATCTGTCGGGGATTTAACTCTAAGAGTAAAATCTAGATCAAAGCTCAATTAGCTCTGGTGGGCATTGCCCACCCTACGTGACTCCTCATCATTGGCATTATTCAAGCGCTTTCGTCATCATAAAGCAATTGCTGTAACTCTCGTACCGCTTCCTGATATTGTTTCTTCCCACCAAAGGTTTTGACGATTTCCACGGGCGTTCCGATTTCTGTAAAGGGATTTAGCTTTAATACTTTTGTATCTCCTGCGGGAATAACATTTTGATCCGCATACTTTTCTAACAGCGCATCCAGTACCGCCCTTGCTTTCTCCCCATATTTGCTAAATACATCCTGTTTGCGAACTTTCTCTGCGCGTTCTCTACGGGTTAAGGGCGGTCGATCGAACGCGATATGACAAATTAGGTCAAAGGGATCATAATCTTGTCCTACCATGTCTTGTAGAGCCTCTAAAAAGACTCCTTGCTGTTGTAATTCCTCGATAATCGCCTGTTTACGATCGCTGTCTTGCCAACGTTTGAGAAATTCATCTAAAGATTGATAGGTTTCGTTAACCGTGCGACGGGTATAATCCCGTAAAGATTCGGTTACTAACTCGCCACTGGTGTCATAATAACTTGTTCGTTCTCTGGCGACAGAAAATCTTTGTTTTCCAACCACATACTTCTGTTGCGGATTAACACTAGCCTCTTCCCCTTCTAAAACTTCGCTGATTTCTTCGTCTGTGTTACCTGTGCGATAAGTCTGACTGTAATTTTCATCTTGAATCGGGGGACCATCCCAGTCGGGGTCCTCAAAATTATGGGTGGCGTTGCGAAAATCAATGATGGTGAAGTAATGCTTATTGTAATCGGTTCTTAAACGAGTTCCCCGTCCAATAATCTGCTTAAACTCGGTCAATGATTGAATCCGTCGATCTAAAACAATGACATGGCAAGTCTGCGCGTCAACCCCTGTGGTCATTAGTTTAGATGTGGTGACAATGACGGGATAGGCTTCTTTGGGATTGATAAAGTTATCCAGTTGGGCTTTTCCTTCAGTTTCATCCCCTGTAATTCGCATGATATAACGCCGATCGCGCTGGACAAAAGGACGATTCGCTGGCACATTCATCAACGCTTGTCGCATGGCTTCGGCATGATCAATGTTCTCACAGAAAATGATGGTTTTTCGCATCGGATCGCCATCATGGATAAATTCCGTAATATATGCAGCGACTTCTTGGGTGCGTTGAGGAAATTTGATCGCGCGATCGAAATCCCGTACATTATAATCTCGTTCCTCAATCAACTGTCCATAATCATCTGTTTCCCCCGCGTCTGGTGTCCATCCTTCGAGATCAATATCTAAATTGACTTGCACCACCTTAAACGGGGCTAAGAACCCATCTTCAATCCCTTGTCGCAAGGAATAGGTGTAAATCGGTTCGCCAAAATAATCAATATTAGAAATATATTCCGTTTCTCTTGGAGTTGCGGTTAAGCCAATTTGGATCGCGCTGTGGAAATAGTCCAACACTTGTCGCCAGGTGGAATCTTCCGCAGCACTCCCCCGATGACACTCATCAATCACCACTAAATCAAAAAAATCTCGATCGAACTTGCTGTAAATGCTTTCTCGTTCCTCATCTCCCACCAATGCTTGATACAGGGCTAAATAAATCTCATAAGAACTATCAATGCGCCCTTTCTCATCCACCAATTTTCGGGTTAATTTCTGCATCGCACCGCCAAAGGGCTGAAAGTCGTTTGTCTTAGTTTGATCCACTAACGCATTACGATCCGCAAGAAATAACAAGGGAGACAAGGGAGACAAGGAAGACAAGGGGGACAAGGGAGACAAGGGAGACAAGGGAGACAAGGGGGACAAGGAGGACAAGGGAGACAAGGAGGACAAGGGAGCAATGGGAGCGATTTTTCTCCCCCATCTCCCCCATCTCCCCCATCTCCCCCCATCTCCCCCATCTCCCCCATCTCCCCCATCTTCCCTCTTGCCTCTTGCATGCAAGCCTTACTACACCAAAAACATGAACTTTTTCAGCAAACCCTAATTAATCTTCTTTAAAAGTTCTTCCGTTAATTGAGAAAAGGCTTTTGAACCCGAAGAGTTAGGCATTGCTAAAACCGCAGGGGTGAAGGTATCCACTGCTTTTGCTACATTAACATCCATCGGAATTTGTTGCTGAAAAATTTGATCAGGAGTAAAATCTTGTTGGATTCTTTGGATGACTTGTTTGTAATAACGACCGAATAATCCCCCACTTGATAAAATAAAAACAATTCCTAATAAACGTAATTTTTGTAATTGTTCTGATTCACTTTTATCGTTGGCTTTTAAACGAGTGATTCGCTTTTCTAAGAGTTGAACTCCTACTAATGATAACGGTTCGGGGCGTGCGGGTAATAAATAAAAATCACTGGCGGCGATGCCACTGCGAGTTAATAAATTATAACCTGGAGCGCAATCCATAATGATAAAATCATAATCATTAATTACAGGCTGAATAATTTTCTGAACTAAAGTTGATTCAAAATTATCCCAAGCCTGATTAAAATCTTGTCCCGAATTAGAAATCGCTTCCTCGTGGAGTTTTTTAGAAACTAAATACTCGTCATAAAGTTCAATATCTCCTGCTAATAATTCTAAACCACTAATGCCACAAATTTGAGAATAAATTAAGTCGGGGGTGTCGTATTTGCGACGAATGTTAGGGCGAACAATTTTATCAATTAAATAACTGAGGGTGCGACGACGGCGGCGAACTTTGCTAAATTCTTGGGGAGGCATTAAACTCAGTGTGGCGCTGATTTGTGAATCGAGATCAACCACTAATACTCGTTTCTGATGGTTTTTCGCTAAACAGGTGGCAAGATTGACGGTGAGGGTGGTTTTTCCCACGCCTCCTTTCATGTTAACGGTACTAATAACAATTCCCATTGTGGCAGTTTTTGGCAGCACGATCGAGCTTAGTTTACCATGAAATTAGCATCGATCGAGCAAATCAAAAAGGATCATTTTCCATGACGATTAAACTTTATAGCGCGAGTGTTTGTCCTTTTGCCCATCGCACTCGTTTAACGTTACTAGAAAAAGGACTTGATTTCCAACTGATTGAAATTGATCTTAATAACAAGCCAGATTGGTTTTCTGAGATTTCTCCTTATGGCAAAGTTCCTGTCATTAAACACGACAATAATTGCATCTGGGAATCAGCGATAATTAACGAATACATTGATGAAGCATTTCCCGATATTTCTTTAATGCCAAAAACGGCATCCGATCGAGCTTTTGCTAGAATTTGGATTGATTTTGCCAACACAAAACTCGTTCCTGTATTTTATAAAATGTTGTTGGAACAAGACCCAGAAAAACAGACCAAATGGAAAAATCAATTCCGAGAACACTTAAACTTTATGGAAACTGAAGGCATGAGAAAACTGAGTGAAAACGGCGATTATTGGCTCGGCGATCGTCTTTCTCTTGTTGATTTAACCTTTTATCCCTGGTTTGAAAGATTCTGTATTTTAGAACATTATCGATCGGTTTTTCTCCCTAAAACCTGTTCTTTTCTTCAACATTGGTGGCGCACAATGTCAGAACGAGACTCGGTACAAAACATTAAAAATGCTTCGGAGTTTTATATTGCACAATACCAAAAATATGCTAATAATACGGTTAATAGTGTCACCGCTCAAGAAATGCGCGACAACTAATTAATTGTTTATACAGCCGTTATTAGTCTAACTTTATTGGCGGTTGGGGCGAGAGAATTGACAATTAATCTAAAATTTGCATATAACAGTTCCCCCCTTTCAAAGGGGGGTTAGGGGGGATAGCTCAATAGAACTGAGAAAAAGATTACTCTCTCAAAGGGGGGTTAGGGGGGATAGCTCAATAGAACTGAGAAAAAGATTACTCTCTCAAAGGGGGGTTAGGGGGGATAGCTCAATAGAACTGAGAAAAAGATTACTCTCTCAAAGGGGGGTTAGGGGGGATAGCTCAATAGAACTGAGAAAAAGATTACTCTCTCAAAGGGGGGTTAGGGGGGATAGCTCAATAGAACTGAGAAAAAAGTTACTCTCTCCTTTCCCCCTTTCAAAGGCAGTAGAGGGGATTAATTTACAAATCATTTGGGATTCCTATATAACAAGATGATCTCATTTGTAAAAAGTAGCTTAACTTACGATCCCCCCTAACCCCCCTTAATAAGGGGGGAATTAAAGGGGGGATCAAATGCAGGAATTTACAACTGATTTAGAATTGCGATATACCATAGGAAACAGAAATTGTTTAACATTGAAAAACAGATTCAGTCAGTAAATTAAATATTGAGGAGTCAACGACCCACCGTTAAACCTCTTGGGGGGTTATAACGGGGGCTTATTGGAGTCCACAAGTTGACCAGCCTAAGCCCTTCGACTTCGCGGACACGCTCGCGTGTCGAAGTGCAGGGCTACGTTTCTAAAGCCATCACACCTCGGAATACGTGCTAGTTCCCTGCTCTGTGGTTAAGCATACGTTACTTTCATGAAAGAAAAAAGGAGAATATGTTGGAAGAGTAGCAGTAAGAACTTCAGGAAGTTTCAACATAAAAACTAAGTCAGGTTTAGTGCAAGGAATTTCCCACAAATACTGTAAATTAGTTCATCAAAAAGATGGATTCGCATACGCAAATTAATTGTAAACATATCAAGTGGAGGACGTGCTTTCCTCTCCCAATAAATCAGAGATTATATTGGGAGTCTCCAGCACGAAGAAAAGATGACTTTAAATCAAACTAAAAATGGTGTCTGGATTTATGACACAACTCTCAGAGATGGTTCACAACAAGAAGGAATTTCCCTCTCTGTAGAAGACAAATTAAAAATTGCCCACAAATTAGACGAATTGGGAATCCCCTTCATTGAGGGAGGATGGCCCGGTGCCAACCCGAAAGATGTTCAGTTTTTCTGGCAATTGAAAGAAGAACCCCTTTCCCAAGCAGAAGTGGTGGCGTTTTGTTCTACTCGTCGCCCTCATAAGTCGGCGGAAAATGATCCGATGCTACAGACGATTTTAGCTGCTGGAACACGCTGGGTGACGATTTTTGGCAAGTCTTGGGATTTGCACGTCACTGAGGGCTTAAAAACCACCTTAGACGAAAATTGTGCGATGATTCGAGACACGATCGCGCTGTTACGATCGAACGGGAGAAAAGTAATCTATGATGCGGAACATTGGTTTGATGGCTATCAATCTAACCCTGAATACGCTCTCAAAACCTTAACTACAGCAGTAGAAGCGGGTGCAGAATGGTTAGTGTTATGTGATACTAATGGTGGCACGCTACCGCAAACCGTCAGTTCGGTTGTGCAAACGGTGGTCAAACATTTAGGAATTAACCCCAATGATGAGCAATCGCCCAAATTAGGGATTCATACTCACAACGACTCAGAAACCGCCGTAGCCAGTTCCTTAGTTGCGGTGGAAAATGGCGCGAGAATGGTACAAGGAACAATCAATGGTTACGGAGAACGTTGTGGTAATGCTAATCTCTGTTCCGTGATTCCGAATCTACAATTAAAACTGAATTACTCCTGTTTAGAATCAGAACAATTAACGAAACTTACGCCAACCAGTCGCATTATTGATGAAATCGTCAACTTTGCCCCTGATCCTCACGCGCCTTATGTGGGACGCTCTGCGTTTGCTCATAAAGGGGGGATTCATGTGTCCGCAGTGGAACGAAATCCTCTCACCTACGAACATATTAACCCGAATGTCATCGGTAATGAACGGCGCATTGTCATTTCAGATCAAGCTGGAATTAGTAACATTGTGGCGAAAGCTCGCGCATTTGGTATTAATTTGGATAGAAAAGACCCTGCTTGTGCTGACATTCTACAACGAACCAAAGAATTAGAAAATCAGGGCTATCAGTTTGAAGTCGCCGAAGCTAGTTTTGAGTTGTTGGTGTATGAGTTATTACAGCAACGTCTGGAAATGTTCCAATTGAAAGGCTTTCAGGTGAACTGTGATATGTTGCGCGGTGAGGAGGCTTTGCTTAGTGATGCGGTGGCGACAATTAAGGTAAGTGTCAATGGTGAGGATATTTTAGAAGCGGCGGAGGGAAATGGTCCGGTTTCGGCGTTAGATGCGGCGTTACGGAAGGCGTTAGTGAAGTTTTATCCCCAAATTGCTGATTTTCATTTAACGGATTACAAGGTGCGAATTTTGGATAGTACCGCCGGAACTGATGCGGTGACAAGAGTTTTGGTAGAATCCAGTGATGGGAAGCGACGCTGGACAACGATCGGGGTTTCTTCTAATATCTTAGATGCCTCTTATCAAGCGGTGGTTGCTGGCATTGAGTATGGTTTATTACAAAGGAAAGGGGAAACCGTTGTAGAGAGTGATTATCGTGTCGGAAACAACGTTGTATGAAAATCGCTGGCGTGCTGGGGAAAGTCTAGCGACGGAGATTGTAACCGCTTTAGAGGGAGTGACCTTATCGGTTAGGGTGTGTGCGCTTCCTCGCGGTGGGATTCCTGTGGCAGCACCGATCGCGCAACGTTTAAACTGTCCTTTAGATGTGTTAGCGGCGAAAAAAATCTCTCTTCCCTCTAATCCTGAGTTAGCATTAGGGGCAGTAACCCCAGATGGAACGACGGTTTGGGCGCAATCTCCCTATTTGAAACGAAAAAATCAGCAGGAGTTGGACAAGGCAAGGGAAAACGCCCTACAAGGCGCGATCGAGCTACAAGAACAGTTTAATCCTTATTGCGCCTCAATGGAGCATCTAGAAAATACAATTATCATTGTTGTGGATGATGGGATCGCTACTGGCATGACCATGATCACGGCTGTCACTTCCTTACGGGAAAAGCAACCGACAGAGATTTGGGTAGCTGCACCCGTCGCACCTCCAGAAACGAAAGTGGAATTTTTAGAACGTTGCGATCGAGTGCTAATTTTGCAAACTCCTGATCCGTTTATGAATGTGGGACGGTTCTACAAGCACTTTCCGCAAGTTTCAACCGTAGAAGCGATTTCTTATCTGAATTAACCGAGCCAGTAATTGTTTATAAATAGTGTTGGGTTTCGCTTCCCTCCACCCAACCTACTTTTTACTGAAAAATTTAGTTAGGATCGATTGAACTTGTTTTTACACCAGGCACCAATTCCTCCCGCCATCATTACACCTAGTATGGTTGTTGGTTCGGGAACAGCTTGGCTGTTGCCTTGATAAACGGTAAAATGAGACAGCCCAGGGGAGGGTTTGCCATTTCCTTTGGCTAGACCTTCTGTATTCCATGATCCGCCTGCTGTGGTTTCGCCGCGACCGAGATAATAAAGACTGTAAGAGGGGCCACCTTTAAGAGCAACCATATAGTCAGAATTAGAGTTTAATCCGTTGAGTGACCAAGTTCCACTGGTATTACCACCACCAACAGAAAGATTACTGTTAGAGCCAGAGTTACTATCGATTTTAGAAAATTGTTGCCAGTCATTAATCCCGAATGAACCACTGAGGTTAGAGTTAGCATCGTTACCGCTAAAAGAACCTAAACAGTTACTTGCTCCGGACAGGTTGTTTGTGGAACACGCTACTGGGTCATCAAAAGAAGGGGGGCCGCCTTTCGCTCTTGCAGGTGATGAGATTAAACTTGTAAGCGCGATCGCACTCACTAATAAAGCCCCCGATTTGAAGACTGTTCTTGATTGCTGATTCATGGTTTTTCCCTCTTATTTTTTCTCTATATGTGATTGAAATCTATATTGTGTTTCTATCATAATCGAAACAATACTTAAGTGCAAGCATATAATCGAAACAATACTTAAGTGCAAGCAAGCATCTCCTACTGGAAGCAGAATAAACCCTGTATCTGAGGTTTCACTACGATCAGAACTTTGTTAAAAAATATTAAGCATCTGGACTGTGTGGGATGGGATAATTAAAGGGACAATATACAGAGCATTTACCATGAATCAAACAGAAAAATTAATCTGGACGGCGGAAAACGAACTAACGGAATATAGCACCGAAGCACGTAAAATTGAGAAACTACGTCGCCAATTTAGCTTTGTTGTTCCCTATCCCCAACAAAAGGCGATTCGTGACCAAATTGAGGCGGAAATGCCGAAAAATCCGATTGCGAAGGTGGTGGAAGACAATCGTCAAACCGTCGCCTTACCTTTCTGGGGAATTGGTGGGTTAGGGTTATTATTTGGGATATCATCACAACAACCCCTTGATTTCATTGCGACCGCGATCGGGTTTTATGCGGCGTATCAAATTCAAAAATGGGGTTGGAACTTAGAAGCGAGACGTTTGGTCATTAAAACTTTCGATGCGATCGAAGCGAGTGTTCAAGCAGAAAGATCAAAAACCGCAACCGATCAATAATTCATTAAGAACAATTAAGGAGAATAGATCGTCGCCGTAATCCCTTGTTCCTCAAGTCTCTGTAATAAAGTCTTAGCGCGAGATTCAGTATCAAACGCTCCCACTTGCAACACTTGACCTACTTGAGGAAATTCTCGCAAGTAAGCATCAGCCACCAGTTGACGAGTTTTTTTATACTCAGTTTGGTTGGGATTTTCCACCACAACACAATAAAAATTGCCGCCACAACTGGGTTTTTCTGAGGGGGGAAGTTCTGTCGCTGGTTCCGCTTCTACTAGATTGTCCTGATCAAGTTCTACAAACTCATCTGCGGCTAAATTCGGACGATTAGGGATTGTCTCCTCAGAAGAAGACTCTGGAGACTCTAATTTCGGTTCTGGGGGTAACGTTTCCACCTCACCAGAAGAAGCGCTGAGACGATTTTCTCCGAGATTGATTAAAGTTAGACTGACCAAAGTTCCCGCGAGGATAAAAATTAACATTCCAGCGATACCGAGAGGAGTGAATAAATAACTCCACACCGAGGTTTGTTTAGTGGGAGTCGATTTCCTTGAGGGAGGAGTGGTGTTTTCTTCTTGCTGACTTAAAGTTCGTAATAACTCTTCTGAAGAAGCTAAATAGCTGTCTGGTTCGTCAAACTTAGTTTCTGGTTCGATTTCCGTTAGAAATGAAGATTCAGAAGGGGAAGAAGTGAGAGAAGGTGAGTCCGATTGCTCTTGAGAGACAACGATTCCTTTACGCTGTTTTTGACTGGACTGAAATCGGTCTAACTCCTCTTCGAGGTTAACATTAAAACTGCTCAAGGCGATTTGCAATTTGGGATGTAAGGTCGCCTTTTCTTGCTTCGGATTGATTTGAGTATGAGAATCCATATTGATCCGCGATTTTTACTGCAATAACTGAGCAGTTACTATTTTACGGGAATTATAACGGTTTACCTTGTCTTTTATCGCTTCTAACTTCGTAATACCAATTAAAAAGTAGATGTTACATCTTGTAGGGTTTGCCTTGCAAACCCTACTACACCTCAAATTTTGTATTAATAATGAGTAATACCAATTTAGAAAGTAGATGTTACATCTTGTAGGGTGGGCAAGGCAAACCCTACTACACTCAAATTTTGTATTAATAATGAGTCCTTAATTATTGTTATTTCAGAAGGGATGTTTCTTAGTAAAGCGAAAATTATTTCTCTCGGTTTTAATCTCTTAGAATTAGCTTTATTTTTGGAT
Organism: Dactylococcopsis salina PCC 8305; assembly: GCF_000317615.1. Classification (GTDB taxonomy): domain Bacteria; phylum Cyanobacteriota; class Cyanobacteriia; order Cyanobacteriales; family Rubidibacteraceae; genus Halothece; species Halothece salina. The sequence continues at coordinate 2,832,146 of NC_019780.1, forward strand.
TTTACGGAGAAAGCAGTAATTTTACTTATTTTTTCCTCGATTTCCTTGAGCATCCCGATCTGGAGCAATTATTTATATTTATAAAGCAAATATAAAGAAAAAATAAACTTTTATTTTTCGGTGGGGATCACTAAATGAAGATACCGTGAGCTTTTGAGGGGATCAAGATAAATTAAGAGAGAATAGATAATAAGACTATAGGATTTAAGATCAAAACTATATCGCATTGAGGAAAAAGCTATGAGAACTCCCAATAATTTACCCTCGGTTTGCAGACATTGTCGTCACTACTCCCCCCAAGGGCGCAGAGGAGGGATGTGTCAGAAACTCAGTGCGCCAGTAAGAGGAGATTGGCAAGCCTGTTCTTTGGCTGATTCACCATTCCTTCCCACCTGGGAAACTTGGGAGGCGATTACTTTATGGGAAACGCCAAATTTCCAAGCGGTGAAGGTGACTCAGAAAACCAATTCTCCATCGGAAGCGGTAGAGGTTTCTTTTGATTTGGAAGAGAAATCAGAGTCAAAAGCGGTTGTTAATGCTTAGTTTAAGAACATCAAGTTACGTCTTTTTTTAAGAACCTTTTTTAATCAACGAGAGGACTCACTGAGCATTATTTCTTCCGAAAAAATACACAATCATTAGAAGTTTTTTTCAGTGAGTTATAGAGCATTTTTGTCAGTCTAAAATCATCTTTAAAACTGTGTTGGGTTACGTTACCTTCACCCAACCTACAACCTACTGATTTGGTGTTGGGTTGCGTTACCTTTGGAGAGTCAGTCAGTTTTGCGGCGTTATTGGAAGCTCGATCGCGCGTTATCGATTGCTGGAGAATTTAACGGCGGAGTTAGCCGCTGGTTCTCAGGTTGGGGAGAGTATGTTAAACCTAAAAGTACAGTCTGCAAATCCGATCGATGTGGGTTTGGCGGTTAATAACTATCAGTCTCGGACGATCGGAGTCTGGCAGCAAAAACTACAGTTGCAGCATCATAAGTAATTTTTTCAGTTGGCAGTTAGATGGGCAATGGTTACATTCCTTTGGTGAGGATCATCTGCTAGTCACTCGTCTTCGCGGACAACTGACCGATCGCCTCTTAACCATTTTTCTAGGGAGCAAAATATTGAGCAACGGTCATCCGCAGGCTCCCGAACTTGGTTCGGGAGTACGGATGACGAAATTGCGCCCTTTCAGGTATGCTGATAATAATGATAATCCCACGGGATGGTCTGTCTTTTTATCAATTTAGCCCCATCAAACCCCTATAACCTCGTGGCATTTGCTCAAGTCTTCTCAAGTCTTTGCACGTTTACTTAAACCAATTTTTCGAGGGAAATTATAAACTTTGTAAAGAAAGGTTGACAGATAACCGAATTAATGCAGGGGAGAAGCAACCTCAAATTTGATCTAGGTGTGGCGATTGTGCAACCTAATCATATCGGATTAACGAGAAAAAGTAAACTCGATTAGTTTTTTAATCAGATTCGGGTTGCAATAATTCTGGCATCTCTTCCCCTTCTTTGGGCTGCAAGAGTTCAGGAGGATCATCCTGTTGTTCGAGTTGACGCTGACGTTCCTGTATCGAGGCGACTTTTCCCACTCGATCGAGCGATCGTCGCACTGGTGACAGAACCACCTGGATTAACTTGAATACTAACGATCGGGCGTACTTCTACCTCGAAATTGATTTCTGGTTTACTACCACATCCCAAGAGCACAACTTATCTCGATTTACATTACCAGTTACAGCTTTTGGAGTTATTAAAAACTCTCAATCATAGACAGTTAACGATTGTGACGGTGTTACATGAAATAAATTTATCCGATCGCTGTTAGCGAAGAAAACGATTGTTGATCTCGATCGTCATCGTTGAATCAGAAGCGATCGAACAACAAGTAATTCGTTGGTTGCTTGCGATTTCCTCTTCTCCTTTTAGGAGTCGAAATAAACATTAAGTTAGATTAAGCTGACCACAAAAAATCACTAACCGCAGGCAAAACTCTAAAAATATGGTACGCAATCAGATTTGAAGTTGAATTAAACATCATCTCCCCACCCCACAATGGAGATGGGGGACAAAAATGTAGGTTCGGTGAAGGTAACGTAACCCAACACCATCCCAGTCGGTTGGGTGAAGGTGACGTAACCCAACACCATCAAGGGGGGAATAATACCAGGTTTAGGTAATTCCTTATAATTGGTGTTGGGTTTCGCTTCGCTACACCCAACCTACGGTTTATCATTGATTGAGCAAAACTCTAAAAATATGGTATGCAATCAGATTTGAAGTTGAATTAAACATCATCCCCAACCGCCACCCCCAGAGAAGTCATTAAAAGCAAAAATTTTTTTTCAAGGGTTGCGCTCGATCGAGTTTCCTGATAGAGTATTTCTAGATAATGGGAAGTGTTGCCAATTTTAGAAAACGTCTCTGAAAGCAAGGAAACTCGTTCCTCATATCCCCCCTCCCCGTATTGACAAGCCTCGATCGAGCATAAGAATTGAACGAAATACTGAAAACTTACCATAAGAAAAAGTAGTGGGTGAAATCAAGAAAATATGGTATGCAAACGGATTCTCACGTTGAATCAAACATCATTCCCATTCCACAATTCGGAATTAACAGAAAAGATTAATTCCGATCATGGGCTTGAATGCGAAACGCTTGAGGCGGATAAAGCGCAACCACATGAGGCACAGGACGCGGTACAAACCTCATTAACGATTCTCCTTGATAAACCAAAGCCGTGCTGGCGCCAGAATCTAACATCACTGCTTCTCGTAAACCAACTTCCTGTAAAACTTCTCCTAAAGTCACCGCATCCAGCCGTGTTTGAGAAACTCCGATAACGGGTTGTCCAGCTTGGTTAATTCCCCAAAAGGCACGAAAACGCATGGCATCAAAGCCATATAAATCCGTAAAGGTACGATAAGGTTGGGGTTGATTGTCTTTCACTAACCAAGCGGCTGCCACAAACGCATCACTAACCCCTGATAGTATTTCTCTTAACTCGGTGAGGGTATCATGTTTTTCAGGGTTGAAAGGAACGAACTTAACTTGATCATAAGCAATTAAAACCAGAGGACGATCGACCAGAGATTTATTTTCCCCCTTATTCCCAGCAGAAAATTCTGAATTGTGATGACTGAGACTTGGACCAATTAAGACATTAGAATCTAGATATTTTAAGGAGAAAAATGCGCCATCTACTGCTGCTTGGGCTTGCGTTCCCTCAATAATTTCTTCCACTTGATAACGACTGTCGGCGTGAATTGTTTTTGGTCGTCCTCCTGTAATTATTGTTACTTCATGTCTTCCCACCTCATGGGTGCTTTTGCGGATGGGAGTGTTAAAGTTATAGCTGCCGTCTTGACGCGGTAGGGGATGACCGCCCCATGCTTGCAATAATACAGTTTCTAAGCGAGACTGTCCAAAACGAGCAATACTGAGTAGGTTTTCTGATTCTCCCGCGAAGTCAGTATTGTTATTTTTCATTTCTAAAGCGGCTTTATATCCTGCTTTTTTTACTTGTTCTCGCACTCGTTGATCATGTTTTCCGACGGGATAGGTAAAGTATTTGATCGCGATACCGAGTCGCTTTTCTAAAATTGCTTTCGAGTCAAAAATTTCTTTTTTTAGGTCTTGATCTGATAATTCTCTTAAGTCGTTGGGATGACTAATGCTGTGAGACGCAATTGTTACTAGGGGGTCATTTGCCATTTCCTGTAGTTGTTCCCAAGTGACACTGGTACGACCGGTTGTTATTTCCATCTTATTCGTATAAATGGAAAAGGTGGCTGGATAATTATATTTTTTCAATAGGGGATATACATATTTGTAATGTCCACCATAACCATCATCAAAGGTTAATAAGATCGGTTTTTCGGGTAGAGGTGTTCCTGTTTGTAAATGATTGAGCAGTCGATCGAAGCTAATGGGAGTTGCACCAGCTAGGGCAATTTTTCGGAAATGATGGTTTAATTCTTCTGGAGTAACATCAAAAAAAACTTCCTTTTCTGGAAGAATATCATGGTACATGACGATCGGCACTTTCGCCTGTCTAGCGTGTTCGTTGATTTCGGGCCAAGGGCTTTTCGGAATCTCTGGTGGTAAACTTTCGCTAATAACATTAGTCCTTTCCGAAATGGCATTTAGTCCTGATCTTGCTGGTATGGATAGAGATTCCTGAGAAGTATTATTTTTAATAATGATGTAGCTAACTGTCCCGAAAAAACTCACCCCAAGAAGGAAAAGACTGAGGTTAAGCATCGGTTGAGGACGAGTGACACGACCAACTTTTGTTCTAGACTTTCGCAACATGATAAACCCACAGAATGTTTTTAGTTGGCTAGTTGTCAATTTTTGCCGCGAAAACTATACCATTTTTCATCAGAAATAACAATATTCATCTAGAGTTTAGCAATATCAGGCTTATTTGAGGTATCTCAGAGACATTATTGATTTTTTTTGTAATCGTAGATAGTACAGTCAAGAAAGAAGAAATACTGATCATGAATCAACAAGCAACTGTCGATACTTTCACAGAAAATCTAAACTTATCTAGAGCAAAAGTTGAAGAATTATTACAGTTAAGCGCGATCGAACTCCCGAAAAAAGAGGAGTTTCAAAATGAATTAAGCACCCTTGATCTGTCTCTATTGCGAGAAACGCTGCCTACTGCTAAATCAGTATTAGAAAATCAATTACCCGCATTTTATACCTGGCTAAAACAAGAACTTAAAATTAAGCGTGTTCCCGATAGCCCTAATCATACGACCACTTGGGTTGCGAACTTTCTCAATAATCAAGAAAGTATTGAACATTTAGTCGCTTTACATCGTCCAGTGCCTCCTGTTGCTTTAGAACAAGCAATTCCTCGTTTAGTCAGTTTATTTGAGAAAGTTGAGGATAGCCACATTCGTCAACAATGGCAAAGTGCTGTGGCTTTACTCTGTTTGGTTTTAGCAGCAGATGCCCGACAACAATTGCAACAAGAAGTTTCCCAATAATACGACTCTAAAGAGTAATTTTTGGTTCAATATTTCATTCTTGAGTAGTTGGCACTACACACCAAATTATTATTCCCCCCTTTCAAAGCGGTTAGGGGGGATTTGTTGTAATTTGACTTCTCCACAATGGTAATAATTCTCGAAAATTATAGTAGTTTTAAGTCTGATTTTTTTTCTCATGCTTGGTTTTACGACCACTGACTCGTTTGCGCCACATTTTAAAGCTAGATGGTTTTAAACGGCTTCGCATTAATTCAATAACTTGCTGTTCTTTTAGACCATATTGAGCTTCGATCGCGTCAAAGGGAATATCATCTTCCCAAGCCATTTCAATAATACGTTCAATGTCTTCAAAATTCAATTGATTTGATTTCATTCTTTAAATTGGTTGATCTACTCTCATCAATCAGGGCTATTTTTCGATTATGATTATCGAGAGCATTAACCCTTTAACGACTGATCTGACATATTGTTATGAGCTTGCGATTATATTTACTACGACACGGGGAAACCACTTACAGCCAAACGGGTAACTATTGTGGCGAAACCGATCCCGATTTAACCACTGAAGGTTATCAAATGGCGGAGGCGTTTGCTAAAGCCTATTCTAGTCTCCAATGGGATGCGATCTATTGTAGCCCAATGAAACGAACGGTGGCGACGGCTAAACCGTTATGTGATGCGGTTGGCTTGGAAATGCAACAACGAGACGGTTTGAAGGAAATTCGTTATGGTGCGTGGGAGGCGAAAAGTAGCGACTGGGTAAAGGAACACTATAATGAAGATTATATTAATTGGCTGCGAGAACCGGCTTGGAATCCTCCCACAGATGGGGAAACTGCCGTCGAAATTGCTACTCGCGCTTCGGCGGTAATCAGTGAGATTCGATCGAAATACGCTCACGGTAATATTTTAATTGTTTCTCACAAGGCAACATTACGGATTATTGTTTGTAGTTTACTGGGAATTGATTTAGGACGATATCGCGATCGCATTGGCTTTTTAGCCGCTTCTTTGTGTTTGATTAAACTCGATCGACACGGACCTTTAATTGAAAGTTTAGGCGATCGATCGTTCATGGATCAAGCATTGCGCGATCGCGCGGGTAGTTAAGGCAAGATGGGGGAGATGGGGAGGATGGGGGAGAAAAATCACTCCCTTGTCTCCCATTTCTCCCTTGTCTAAACCGCCAAAGCCATAAGAAATCGCGCCTAATCCTAGCATTGGTAAAAAGTGTAATCGATCGATGCTTCTTAAAACCCGATCGTTTTCCACATCACGGGGGAGTTTTTGTGGAAAAAACCACTGATTTCATTTCCCTTTTCCTCCTTCGCACTATACGTTTAGAAATCATCCCATCAATTTACCGAACATCAAGACGTTGCTCATAACATATATTAGTTTATTTTGTCAAATCCAAAATTCTGATCTAACAGCATCTCGCCCTTTTGATTATGGAAAATAACTGTGGGGATTCGTGATAGAATGGCAGGGACATTGGAAGTCGCTAGACAACTGAGGATTAAATCCAGAGATAGCACAATCCTTTGTCTTTCGGAATGATGCTTAAAGTTGCGTTGACTTATTGATGCTTTTTGTTCGAGAGTTCTTGATAAAAAACCGATTTCATTCTTTTTCGTTTGTGGCTTACCTATAAAAACCAACAGTGAAGCCAAACAGGTTCAATCAACCATTCAGACTATTATCACAACGCAACGATTAACCGAATCAAGGCAAATCAACTTATCTGATGTCATTGATAATTGGTTACTTGCTATTCAATTATGCTAGTGCGATGAAAGTATCCCTCTTTACCCACTCCCTGAAAAGAGGGAAGAGTTAGTCAAATCAAGGCGTTTGAGTAAACGTCTCAATTCAAAAAAAAATTATGGAAGCAATTTGAGGAAATTGAATGTCAAAACAGATTATTATTGCCGAGCAACACCACACCGCCGCAATTTTTTCGGAAAATCTCATTGAAGAGATTGTCGTAGCTACGGGAAATCAACAAGTTGGTGATATTTTTCTCGGCGTTGTGGAAAATGTCATCCCTGGCATTGATGCGGCTTTCGTTAATATCGGAGATGCGGAACGGAATGGGTTTATCCATGTCACCGATTTGGGTCCCTTGCGTCTGAAACGCAGCGCTGGAGCAATTACAGAGTTAGTCGCTCCTCAGCAAAAGGCTTTAGTCCAAGTGATGAAAGAGCCGACGGGAAATAAAGGTCCCCGTTTGACGGGTAATATTAGTTTACCTGGACGCTATCTGGTGCTGATGCCTTATGGACGAGGAGTTAATCTCTCTCGACGAATTAGCAAAGAGGGCGATCGAAGCCGTTTGCGAGCGTTAGGGATTTTAATTAAACCCGCAGGAATGGGATTATTAATCCGCACGGAAGCGGAAGGACAACCCGAAGAAGCAATTATCGAAGATTTAGAACTTCTCAAACAACAGTGGGAGTCCATTCAACAAGGCGCGAATACTACTCGTCCCCCCGCATTATTAAATCGTGATGATGATTTCATTCAAAGAGTGTTAAGAGATATTTATACCAGTGATGTGAATCGAATTGTCGTTGATTCCAATATTGGGGTGAAACGAGTCAAACAACAACTTGCCAGTTGGAATGGCGGGCGATCGCCCAATGGGGTATTAGTGGATCATCATCGGGAAAGACAGTCAATTTTAGAGTATTTTCGCGTTAATGCGGCGATTCGAGAAGCACTCAAACCGAGAGTTGATCTCCCTTCTGGTGGTTATATCATCATTGAACCCACAGAAGCACTGACGGTAATTGATGTGAACTCTGGATCATTTACTCGATCGGCGACTTCCAGAGAAACCGTTTTATGGACAAATTGTGAAGCGGCGGTAGAAATTGCTCGTCAGTTGTTATTACGGAAAATTGGGGGGGTAATTATTGTTGATTTCATCGACATGGACTCCCGACAGGATCAAATGAAGGTATTAGAGAATTTTGAACAGGCTTTGAAAAAAGACAAGGCGCGTCCACAAATTTCTCAATTATCAGAATTAGGGTTGATTGAGTTGACTCGTAAGCGTCAAGGACAAAGTCTGTATGAGATTTTCGGACAAACTTGTCCCACTTGTGCGGGTTTAGGTCATTTGGCTCATTTACCAGGGGAACATGATCCTGTTCCTGCGGTTTCAGCGACAACGATTCCGTCGCCTTCGCGGGTGAATGTTGAGGAAACAGAGGAAGACTCTGAGTTCATCTCACCGCCAGCGGACAACTCTGATTTAGAGTTGATGAATCATCCCAGTTATCAAGAATCAAGCGGAGATAACGTCAACCGTCGTCGTCGTCGTCGCACGATCGATCCACCAGCGAAAACAGAATCAACGCCGAAACCAAAGCTGAATAATGGCGCGAAAGGGTCGAATGGTGACTCAGAGTCTAGCCAGAAAAACGGCAAAGAGAGTAAAGAGATTAAGACGAAAACAGGAGGACGACCGGCGCAACGGGAAGAACCGAAGAAGAAAGTTGCAGTGGAGATGACTCCTTTGGAACAGGAGATGTATGCGTTGATGGGATTGTCGCCATTGGTGCGATTAGATGAAGAGGTCGATCGACGCAAGACTTTGGTTTATGCGGTTTCCCCAGGAGAAAATGGCACAACGGAACAGGATTCGGGAACGGAAATAGAAACAAAAACGCCTGTGGAATCTCACCCCGTTGAAAGTGGAGAGGATGAGGAACAACAGGAAGAGGTTTCCACTGAGACAGAGGAAACAGAAACCACTCCCGATTCTGTTCCCACCCCTTCGGAAACAACAGCATCCAGTGTTGAGGAAACCAAAACTGAAACATCGGTAGCGTCAAACACGGAGACGGAGAAAGAGAAAGAAACGCCCTCCGAACCGAAAGTAATTCGCCGCCGTCGTCGTCGTTCTTCTGCGAGAGAAAACTAAGCAGGTTTTTCGGGAGAAGAGGGGTTTGTTCGTTGGAGAATGACCATCTTTTCTCCCACCACTGGACTACGGGCTAAAAGTTTACCATCAGGTGTGGTGAGAACCAGTTTTGTAAAGTCGAGTTTGCGCGATCGAGCTAACATTTCTTTAGAGAGTTCATCCTGGCGATCGGCAGAGAGGTTAAACCAGTCCTCATTTACCGCAATAATCAAGCGACCATCTCGAAAATTCGCTTCTAGAGACGCAATCAATCCTTCCGCATAACGGGTGGTGATTTCTGAAACTTGTTCTTGGATAGCAGCAATTAACCCCTGTTCTGGCGTGAGTTCGGGTTCAGGGGTTTCGGGTTCGGGTTCGGGTTGAGGGGGCGTTTCTGGCTCGATCGTTTCTTCGGGAAGGGGGATGGGAGGTTCTGGTTTTTCTGATATTTCTGGTTGCTGAGAGACTTCTGTAGGGGAAACCGTTTCTTGGAATAAGTCTTCTGGAACGATCGCGATGACTCCCCAAACAATGGCAACACTCCCACCGACTAAAATTGTCGTTAGTAGCCAATCGGGAAGCGGCTTGAAGAGAGTAATTTTGTCTCTTATTTGTCTGAGAATTTTGTCCCAACCGCGAAGTTCCTCGATCGCTGGTTGAGATTGATCCGTTTCCGTCACTGAAGCAAATTCTAACTGATCAACTGTGCTTTGTAACCGTGTGATGATCCCTTTTAAGACATTGATGGTTAGCCGAGTAAAAAATCCTTGTTTCCTTGTTTCTGACTCTTCGGCGGGACTCTGATTTTCTTCTGTCATTACCTTGTAGTTCTCCAACATCTCCTCTGATGATTCACTTACTGTATCATCAACCCCACCGCTCTTGGCAGTATCCCTTTACAATATGAAAAAAGCCAAAGTCGGTCGAATAATACCCAACATCACCTGAGGTGAGAAGTAGGTTGGGTGATAACCCAACATCACCTGAAAAAGAAGTAGGTTGGGTGATAACCCAACATCACCGGAAAGAGGAGTAGGTTGGGTGATAACCCAACATCACCGGAAAGAGGAGTAGAAGTAGGTTGGGTGATAACCCAACATCAATCATGTCGAAGTAGGTTGGGTGATAACCCAACATCAATCATGTCGAAGTCGGTTCGGTGATAACCCAACATCACCAAACACCATGTCATCTTATATTAAGTTTAGTAATTGGTGTTGGGTTTCGCTTCGCTCCACCCAACCTACTTTTTATTACTAGGTAATTGGTGTTGGGTTTCGCTTCGCTCCACCCAACCTACTTTTTATTACTAGAAGGGTGAGAAAATCCCACCCAATCGTATTATTGAGGATCAGCAGCAGAAGTCGCAACTTCTCGTTTTTCCGAGGTGTGTTCTGAGGTTTCCTGATTTGCTTTGGCTTGTAAATAGGCTTCGAGTTGCGCTTCAATTTTATCTCGCACTAATTCCCGATAGGCTAAGAAATGTTCTCCTAAAGCACACATGGAGAGGTAACTTCCCCATAATTTCGGTTTAGCGCGGTACATATGGAACAGATAGCGCCAAAATGTCCAGCGCGTTTTACGGACGATTCCCTGTCGCCAGAAAATTAGTAACATGGCGCGGAGGGTGGTGCGATCGATTTGACGGGAGGGGCGATCGTGTTTCGGTTCACCAATCATTAAATACTGATTATAAGCGCGATCGAGGTAATTTTGCGGATCATATAATTCCCAAAAAGCGCGAACATACTCTGTAGCAATTTCTTCAATGGGACGAGTGGGGGTAAAATTCATCAGAGTGGTTTGATTAATATTCGCCCCTTGATCTAACAGTCGTCCTTCTTTTTGTAACCGATGCCATAATGCAGTATCAGGAAGCGCCTGTAACATACTGAACATCGCGAGGGTAATGGAGGTATTTTCCACAAATTCAATGATGCGATCGCCCGCTTGCGGTTTTTCTCCATCAAAGCCAATGATAAAGCCCGCTGTCACCCGCAACCCGTGACGCATAATTGTTTTCACCGCTTCCGAAAGGGGATCACGAGTATTTTGATGTTTCTTGGTTAAAACTAAACTGTCTTCATCTGGGGTTTCAATTCCCAAGAAGACAGAATTAAAATTCGCTTCTACCATCAAATCCATCAATTCTGGGTCTTGCGCCAAATCCACAGAGGCTTCCGTGTTGAGTGTAAACGGATAATTTTTCTCCGCCATCCAGACTTTTAATTCTCGCAACAATAGCTTCACATTGCGTTTGTTACCAATGAAATTATCATCAACAACAAAGATGCTTCTTCTCCATCCCAACTCATACAGTCGATCTAATTCTGCGATCAATTGCGCGGGGGTTTTCGTCCGTGGTTTACGTCCATAGAGGACGATAATATCGCAAAATTCACACTGGAAGGGACAACCGCGAGAAAACTGCGCTGACATATTGTCATAGGCTTCAAGCTCTAATAAATCATAGCGAGGAATCGGCGTTTGCGTTACATCGGGTTTCTCATCAGCGCGGAATTTACCACTGGTTTCTCCTCTTTCTAGTGCTTCAACAAACATCGGAAGTGTAATTTCTCCCTCATCTAGAACGAGATAATCAGCACCAGTGGCTTCGGCTTCGTGGGGTAAAGCGGTGGCATAGGGACCTCCCACCGCGACGGGTTTTCCGTATCGTTTAGCGGTTTGGATTTGGGTGTTAAAGTCTTCTTTTTGCACAATCATCGCCGAAAGAATGACTAAATCCGCCCATTCCCACTCATCGGTAGTGACTTCGCGCACGTTACAATCGACTAATTTAAATTCCCACTCTTGGGGAAGGATGGCGGCGACGGTGATTAATCCTAATGGTGGTAAAAAGGCTTTACGTCCCACTAATGCGATCGCCTCTTCAAATGACCAGAAACTTTTGGGAAAACGGGGATAAACGAGTAAAACACGCATGAAGGAGGTTTTAGATTTGTTGTAAAGTATTTCCCCTCTACATAACACAGATTTTGGGTCGAAGCCAAGTTTTCTGCAGATTTTAAGTTTAATTTTTAATTAAGATTTAATTTGATTGACTTGGTTTTGGAAGTAGTTTTCTTGATAACCTAAAGAGCGAGCGAGTTTTAGCGCTTTTTCATAAGCAATCAGCGCTTGCTGTTGTTCACCCCGTTGGCGATAAATTGCTCCCATTTTGTCATAAGTCATCATTAAACCGTAATGGTCATAGGATCGCTCTTGGACGATTAATAATTGTTCATAAATATCGAGAGTGGTTTCCAGATTACCGTCATTTTGATAGAGTTGTCCTAAGCTTAAAAGTGCTTCTGATGCGATCGAGTATTTTTGTTGTGACCAAGCTAACTGAAAGGCTTCTTGATAGATTTCACTGGCTCGATCGAACGCTTCCATTTGCTCATAGTTTTTCCCAAGTGAAACCATTAAATTCGGTAAGGGTTGCGAGTTATTTTGCTGTTGATAAAGTGCGATTAAACGCTGTTTAACTTCGCTTCCTTTGTTGTAATTCTCTGCTTCTTCATAAAGCTGACTGAGTTTTTTTAAGTATTGAATTTGAGCGAGATCATCATTTTCCGTTTTCTGTAATAGTTTCTCGTAAGTATTCGCTGCTTTTTGGTAATGAAACTGAGATTGATGAAGCTGTGCAATTTTTTCGAGAATTTTATTGGGATTAGCACTGGTTTCTAATAATACTTGATACAGCGCGATCGCGCCGTCTAATTCTCGCATTCTTTCATAACTTTTGGCAATTACTTCTAACCAATTTTGCTGATTATTTGCTTGAGCTTCCGTTTCAATTTCTCGTAAACGCTCTCGAATATTGCGGAAATCTTGAGAGCGATTTTCTGACCAAGCAATTTCTCCCACGCTTCCTAATGCTTTGATTTCCTTGACTCGATCGAGCTTCTGACGTAATCTTAACTCTCGATACCAAATCGTAAACGCTTCCTCTACCTTTCCTTGTTGATAAACCTGTTTTGCTTGCTCATTGAGTTTGTTTAACGCTTCCTCTAACCTAAACTTTTCTAACGGACTAAGGGGACGAATTACAGGCGGATCAGGAAGTAACGGATCATCAAACTTTTCGACTTGTAAAGGATTTTTAAAGGGAGTTTGAGCAATCACTGGAGTTAAGGAAACTAGGGAGAGACTCACTCCTAAACTGATTATTATTCCCTTAAATAATGGCACATTTTTCATCACAAATTAGGAAGAAATAGAGATTAATTATTTAAGTGTTGTTCGGGTGGGGGATTAATCAATTCCCATTCATTCATCACCGCAACTAAACCCCAAGTTAAAAACCCTCCCAAAACGACACCCGTCACAATTAAACTAATATAAAAACGACGCAGCATTCGCAAGTTTTCTTGTCCTTGTGGAGACAATGGTTGAGAGCTTTTTTCCGTGAAATCTTCTGACTCTCCTTGTGGAGAACCAGAGGGAAACCCTGAGTCATTTTCTTCAGTAAAAGGGGGTTGCATGGAAGGACGAGAGCCATTTTGATGAGGGGGAGAGTTATGATTATGATTGTTATTGTTAGACATGAAATTTAATCAATTTAATTTTGGTTTATACATCAGACAAAACTGGTTTCGGGATGGGTTGATAAAGGGTGTTACGCTCTTGATAAGGACGATTAATTTGATTAATTGCGCCTTGGAGATCAGCAACCTCTAAACAAGTTCCCCCTTGCGCTCCTGCCATGGTGGTAATATGTTCTTCCATGAGTGTTCCCCCCAAGTCATTACATCCACAATTTAACGCCTCTTGTGCCACTTTCAGACCTAGTTTAACCCAACTCGGTTGATGATTCGGAATCCATTTTCCTAAGTAAATTCTAGCTACTGCGGTTAACAATAGCGCATCTTCTGGAATCGGTTGATCTCTTCCGACTCTTTTTCGCAATGGTTGCGGTGCTTCTTGTCCCACAAATGGTAGTAAAATAAATTCGGTAATGCAAGCGGAATAATTCGATCGAATTGCGGTTTCTTGGAGCGATCGAAGCTGTTCTAAATGGTAGATTTGTTGTTGATGGGTTTCAATATGTCCCGACAACATGGTGCTAGTCGTAGGGACTCCCAAACGATGAGCGGTGCTGATAATTTCTAACCAAGTTTGACTGTCTAGTTTTTCTGGACAAATGATTTTGCGAGCGCGATCGTCTAAAATTTCCGCAGCGGTTCCAGGCATTGATCCCAATCCAACTGCTTTTAATTCTGCAATCACAGTTTCATAATTAATCCCATCTTCCCTAGAAATAAATTGAATTTCTTGTGGGGAAAATCCATGAAAATGAAGTTGGGGAAATGCTTCTTTAATTGTCTTCACCAATTGCTGATAATAAGCTAAAGTCGAGCCATTAATTCTCGCTAACGGGTTTAATCCTCCTTGCATACAAATTTCTGTTGCGCCGCGTTCCACTGCATTTTTAGACTTTCCTAAAATTTCCTCAAAACTCAACCAATATGATCCTTCCGTATCTGTATCACGACGAAACGCACAAAAACTACAATGCTGCTCACAAATATTCGTAAAATTAATATTGCGATTCACCACATAAGTTACCGTTTCTCCCACCTGTTTTTGGCGCAGCAAATTCGCTGTTTCTTTAATCGCTTTTCTTGCAGATTCATCGGTTTGACGCAACAATAACTCTCCCTCTCGGAGGGAAATTTGTTCTTGATTTCGCGCTCGTTTGAGAATTGTATCCAGTTCTTTAGAAATCACACTAATTCGTTATTAATAACTCGATCGGTTAGCTTCAATTTTAACCATTAGAACTGTTTTTTGACATCTTCGGGAACACTCACTGGCGATTCACCCGCGAGTTTCCGTAAATTTTGGAGTCGGATTAACTCAGAGAAACTAAGCGCATTTCGTCCTTCAATTTCTGCTATTTTTTCAATGCTGCTTAACAATGCTTGGGCGGCTGTCGTGGGATCATAACCGCGCCTTTGGGCGACTCTCAACGCCACCTCATCCGCATCTAATTCCGTTTGCACACTGCGAGTTTTGCGCCAAATTTGGCTTCCAGCTAAAACCGCTAAACCGCCACTGACAAGAAGACCAATCACATCTCCTTGCGCTACTTCCACTCCCGCACTAATTATACCAGCGACTACAACGCCTTGATAAAGATCAGGTTTAAACCATTTAATTCCTGTTAACCAACACACCGATCGAAGCAACGCTAAATCACGCTCTTCCCGTGAGAGTTCCTGCCAAAGGTCAAAGTTAATATAAATTGGTTTTGCGCCTTGTTGCCAAGGTTGAGGAAAAGGAGTCTCAATGAGACGAGATTGTTGAGGTTTCGGGATAATTTTAGTGTACATTCGCCCCGAAGCAGGCATCAAGTCGATTAAGCGACGAACTTCATCTTGATCTGGGTACATGGCTTTGGTTGCGCTTATAGGGATTCGTAACTGTTATATCACATCCTTTGTGGCATAATAACCTTGATTTTGATGGTGAGTCTCTGTTGATTGGGCAATTTTTCGATTTCGGTTCAAATAATCTCCCGATATAAAGCCTTAATTGGATTCAGTTTCTAAAACTCGCTTTAACTGCGGAATTAGTTGGTCTAAATCGTACTGAATCGTATCCCAGATAATTTCGTAACTAACCCTAAAATACTCATGTACCATCCAATTCCGAAGTGCTTTCATATCTTGCCAAGGCACTTCTGGATAACGAATTTGGATGTCTTCAGGAATTGTTCTCGCTGCTTCTCCAATAATAGTAAAGTTGTAGAGAACAGCATCGACAATGGCAGGCTGATTTTGAAATTCATCAAATGTTAATTGCTCGGTATAGTTTTGAATTTTCGCGATCGCGCTTTGAATGTCTTGAATCCGTTGCTGCCAATTTCTAGACATTTTAAAAAATACGAATTAAATCTTTAAAGACTGGTTGGCGACAATGTTCCCGTAATGATTCCAGAGTGCCTAAATCAACAGAACACCCTAATTGCTTTTCCAAATAACGTTCAATTCGTGAAAATTTAAATAAACCTGCTGGTCTTTCAACTTCCACCAGAAAATCAGCATCACTCTCTTGAGTTGCTTCATCACGAGCAACCGAGCCAAATAAGTATAACGATTTAACACCCAGTTGTTTCAGTTCTTCTTGCTGTTGTTCCAATTTTGATAAAACTTTCTCTTGTTTCACGAGTCGCTTATTATTGAATAGTTCTATCTATACTTTACACTAGATTCAGTTTTTTAATCAAAAATTCTTTGCCACCAAGGAGTCGTTTCCTTCCCTTCAATTTCCACAAAATCAATCGTATTTTTAATGTCTTCTAATTCCCAACCCGTTAACTGAGAAAGTCTTTCTGCGTTCCGTTGTTGCCGATCGCGCACTCGTTTATAATACTCTCTAGCTTCACTACAATTAGTTTCTCCCTCATAAGGATGACGAATCACATAACGTCCTTGGAAAAATTGTCGGTTGGGTGTTTCTTGAAAGCGTAAATCTTGCGGGTAAAGATTGCGGTTATAACGCAGATGAAGACGAGTAATAAAAACTGAATTATTTTCCCAAAAGACACCCGCTTGTTTTAATTCTTCTTGATTCAGGGGTTGTGCGGAACAAGGATCACATTTTCCCATGTCCCAAGCATATTCTAAAAAGACGGTTTTACCGTTATTTTCTTCCCAACTTTTCGCAAACATGGACTGATAAAAGTCGGGAAATTTCTCTTTCTCTTTAATGTAAACGGGAATGTCCACATTAGAAGGAATTTTCACGGTTTTATAATTCGTCACTTCGGCTTGACCTTGGGGAGAAAGAAGATAAACCAGTAAGTCTTGATCTCCCTGTGCGTTTAATGTTCCTAAACGAATGGGTAACATAAACCGAGGAGATTCATAAGCCATTTGTAATGGACGTAATGAGGAAAACTCTTCAGGATTATATTCTTCTAGGTTGACTTTGGCGACGAAAAATTTCAGATTTTGACGAATGTAAGGCTGTAATAATTGACTCGCACCATCAGGAATATTGTAGTTATTTCTCTTTAACCAAGTTTCTAAACCTTGAGATTCTGTTGCGCTGAGAATGACGATCGAATATTCTCCTACATCAAATTCTTCTTCTACTGTTACTCCTAAAGAATCAGCCCCTGTTCCCGCACTTCTACTGCTTTCTGGTGTAGCGGCTTGTGGTAATTCTAGCGCGATCGGGCGTTCTGGACGACAAGGATTATCATCAAAATATTCTACTAAACGAGGGGCGCTAAAACTATCAATCCGTTTAATTATTTTTGGGGTTTGAACTTGTACTTGTTCTTCTTTTAACACAACAGGAACGGGAACAACTAGGGCAAAATTTTCGATTTCTCCCTGATAGTCATTCGCCATGGTTAAAACGGTTCTTTCCCCATCTCTAGCAATAATCACTTGTGAGGCTTGGTTATACAAATCGCCGTCAGCTTGTGCGACATAAAATCCACAAAATGCGAATGCAGATGTTGGGTTAATTAAAAAAACGACGATCGCGCTGATGATGCCAACAATTAATTTACAGTTAAGAAATTTGAGTTTCTGCATGGTTTTTTCCTCCCAAATAATAAGTCGTTTCTCTCCAATTAAAGCGTTTTCCTTGCCAGAAGTAATCAAATAATGGGGTTAAAATCGAGCAGAAAAATAGAGCAAAGAAAGGAGCAGTTGCTAAGAAAAATTGATATTTTAGAATTAAAGTAAAAAGCGCGATCGTTGCTGACCAAATTATCCTTCCCACTTTCCCATCAGGAATTGAACGAGGATCACTCAGCATAAAAAAGGCAAATAATAACAAACTACCACTATTTAATTCATGCCATAAAATCTCAAATTCAAACCCTAACCAAACATTTCGGAAAGCAATTCCTAAACTATACACAAGCAGGAAAACAACGGTGGTTTCCCAACGTCCTAACCAACTTAAAATTAAGCCTCCGACACCGACAAATAATAAGGCTAAGGAAAAAGATTCTCCCCATTGTCCAGGGGATACCCATGCTTGATTGGTACAACATAAAACAATAATAATCCCAAAGTTGGCAGGATTAAATAAATGTTTCCCGCGATATCGAATTAAAAATTTACTGAGAATCCCACAAGCCGCCGCTAATGCCATTATTAATGCGGAATGAGTGCGTAAAAGCAAACATAATCCGAGACTGGTAATGATAGCGCTACGGGAAATTAAGTCTAATTTTTCTTGCTTTTTAATCAATAAGTCTGCTAAAATTTGTGTAGTTAAGCAGGAGATTATACTAATAAGAATAATCGGAACATCGATCGCCATGTCGAAATTTTGACTGAGTAAACCTAAAGCCAAAAACCAGCTTAAGGCGATCGCTTGTATATCGCGTAATTCAATTTTGACGTTGGAGATTACTTTCATTTTTCCGATAATTTTAGGTGGTATATTCAGCGTTAATGCGGACGTAATCATAACTGAGATCGCAACCCCAGGCTTTCCCTTTTGCTTCTCCAGCACCGAGATCAACGGTGATCAAAACGGTATCTTCTTTCAAGTATTCTCCTTTGGCTTTTGCTTTTAAATACTCACTGGCGGCAGATCGATCGAATTTGACGGGTTGACCGTCTTTTAATAATAAGAAATCCCCCAATTTAATTGCTAAATTTTCCGCTTCAAAGGCGACACCCGATCGTCCAGTGGCGGCGGCAATTCTTCCCCAGTTGGGATCGCGCCCAAAAATCGCTGATTTGACTAAGGATGAACCCGCGATCGTTTTTGCCACTTGTTGCGCGGCAGCTTCATTGGCAGCACCGATCACTTGCACTTCGATTAAACAGGTTGCGCCTTCGCCGTCTCTCGCGATCGATCGCGCCAGATGTTGACAAGCTGCGGTAAGCATTGCTTCCAGTTGATCCGCTTCCATACCGCTTTCGGT
The DNA here is from genome assembly GCF_000317615.1 of Dactylococcopsis salina PCC 8305. GTDB lineage: Bacteria > Cyanobacteriota > Cyanobacteriia > Cyanobacteriales > Rubidibacteraceae > Halothece > Halothece salina. Next base: position 2,850,972 of record NC_019780.1, read on the forward strand.
AATCGCGGGGGTGCGTGACTGACCATTAGCGAGAGCAATCAATGCGTCATTGGTACTGGTATCACCATCAACAGTAATCTGGTTAAAGCTGCGATCGACCGCTCGTTTGACCATATCTTGCCACAAAGCGGTTGCCACTGCCGCATCACAGGTAATAAATCCTAACATTGTTGCCATGTTGGGATGAATCATCCCTGATCCTTTTGCCATTCCCCCAATTCGCACGGGACGATCGCCGATCGTTGTTTCCAGCGCGATCGTTTTTGTGACTAAATCTGTGGTGAGAATCGCTTGGGCGGCTGCTTCACCGCCAGTTTCTTTTAAGTGTTCCACGAGAGGGGGAATCCCCGCACGAAAAGCGGTCATTGCCATGCGATGACCAATTACCCCTGTGGAAGCCAGCAACACTTCTTGTGGCTCAATTTTGAGGTGTTGCGCTAACAATTGCGCCGTTTCGATCGCATCTTCCCAACCCTGTTTCCCTGTGGCGGCGTTGGCTTGTCCAGAGTTACAGAGAATTGCACGGGCTGAGGGTTGTTTGTCTAATTGTTGGCGACAGTAATCGACACAAGCGGCGCGAACTTGTGATTGAGTGAAGACTCCCGCTGCGATCGCGCGCGTTTCGGAAAAAATCAGCGCCAAATCTGGCTGGTGAGAGGGTTTTAATCCTGCTGTAATTCCTGCGGCTTGAAATCCTTGAGGGGCTGTGATTCCCCCTGAAATAATTTTATAATTTGTCACTGTTGGGTTATGTCCTTGGCTTCACCTTATTTACAGTTGTTGGGTTACGCCGTTGGCTTCACCCAACCTACAATTTTTGGGTTACGCCGTTGGCTTCATCTCATCTACAGTTGTTGGGTTACGCCGTTGGCTTCACCCAACCTACAATTTTTGGGTTACGCCGTTGGCTTCACCTTATTTACAGTTGTTGGGTTACGCCGTTGGCTTCACCTTATTTACAGTTGTTGGGTTACGCCGTTGGCTTCACCTTATTTACAGTTGTTGGGTTACGCCGTTGGCTTCACCTTATTTACAGTTGTTGGGTTACGCCGTTGGCTTCACCCAACCTACAATTTTTGGGTTACGCCGTTGGCTTCATCTCATCTACAGTTGTTGGGTTACGCCGTTGGCTTCATCTCATCTACAGTTGTTGGGTTACGCCGTTGGCTTCACCCAACCTACAGTTGTTGGGTTACGCCGTTGGCTTCATCTCATCTACAGTTGTTGGGTTACGCCGTTGGCTTCACCCAACCTACGGCTGTTAGTTAACCGTTCAACTTTTTCCCTAACAATTGGTTCGTTAATTTTGGATCAGCACGTCCACTTGTCCGCTTCATTACTTGACCGACAAAAAAGCCTTGGAGTTTCTTCTTCCCACCGCGATATTTTTCCACTTCTTCGGGATGATCCGCTAACACCTGATCAATAATTCCCTCTAATTCGCCACTGTCGGAAATTTGGGTTAACCCCTTCTCCTCGACCATTGCTTTCGGTGAACCGCCGTTGCTTAATAATTCTGGCAGAATCTCCTTCGCAATTTTTCCGCTAATTGTACCTTGGTCAATCAAGTTCACTAATTCCGCTAGTGCGTCGGGAGTGAGAGGCAAATCAGTAATTTTGATTTTGTTCTCGTTGAGATGGGCTGCAATATCTTGAGTTACCCAGTTTGCTACTTGTTTGGGATCAGCATCGGTGGCGACTGCTGTTTCAAAATACTCTGCGACCGATCGATCATCGGTTAAAACATTGGTATCATAGGCAGACAACCCGAATGCTTCTTGGTAGCGATGCCGTTTCGCCGCAGGAAGTTCTGGTAATTCTGACTGCCATTCCTCTAGTTGGGATTGAGAAACTTGAATCGGTGGTAAATCTGGTTCGGGAAAATACCGATAGTCACTCGATCCTTCCTTACTTCGCATACTGATCGTGCGTTGACTTCCTTCTTCCCAAAGACGAGTTTCTTGGTAGAGTGCTTCTCCGTTTTCTAAAGCCTTCACTTGCCGTTGAATTTCGTAGTCAATAGCTTTTTCAATGGCGCTAAAAGAGTTCATATTCTTGATCTCAATTTTCGTCCCAAACTCACTGCTTCCCACAGGACGAACGGAAACATTGACATCACAACGGAGAGACCCTTCCTGCATATTGCCATCACCGACTCCAAGATAACGAATAATCCGTCGTAACTCTTGGGCATATTCGGCGGCTTCTTTGCCAGTACGAATATCAGGTTCAGAAACAATTTCTAATAGGGGAACACCAGCGCGGTTAAAATCGACTAGGGAATGGGTTGAGCCAGAAAGTCGATCGCTTCCCACATGAACTAATTTTCCAGCATCTTCTTCCATGTGTAAACGAGTGATACCAATTTTTTTCCGTATCGGTTCACTGCCTGGCTTTTCCACGATTTCGATTTCTAGCCAACCCTGTTCAGCGATGGGGAGATCATACTGAGAAATTTGATAATTTTTCGGGAGGTCTGCATAGAAATAATGCTTTCGATCGAACTTACTGTAAGGCGCGATTTGACAGTTCAAAGCCAATCCCGTTTTCACCGCCGATTCTAGCACTTTTTGGTTTAATACTGGCAACACGCCAGGATAACCCAAACAAATCGGAGAAACATTCGTGTTCGGTTGAGCGCCAAACGCCGTAGAAACGGGGCTAAAAATTTTCGTTGCGGTATTGAGTTGACAGTGGGTTTCTAGCCCAATGACCGCTTCGTATTTGGTTTTTGTCGGTGCCGCAGTTGTCATGGAAACCTCCCTCAAATTCTTGTGTTCTATATTCTATCGCTTTCTCGCTTGATCTTCTTCCCAGAGGGATTTCTCCTCTGTTTGATAGAGGTGAAATTAACAATGGATCAGGTTTAATACATTTTATATCCTTATTTTTAAGTTTTATTTTTTTCTGTTAAGTTAAATAGGGTGGCGATCGATTTGATCCCGAAGCCTAATTTATAAAAACTTAATTTTTAATTCAGGAGTTTACGTTATGACGACCATGGCAACTCAGCCTTTAGAAACAGAAAATAAAATGTTACTGTGTCACTTTTTTAATCACCGTGATCAAGTCGTGATTGCTCGCATCAGTAATATTCCCAATTGGTATCTAGAAAGAGTCGTTTTTCCAGCGCAAAGATTCTTATTTGAAGCACCGGAAGAAGCGGTTTTAGAGATTCACTCTCCAGAACAAGGAACGATCCATGAAGACACGATTCCCTGTCGCGATCTTTCGATTAGTCAAGATGCTTTAAATAATTAATTCCCTTAAATTGAACCTAGAAAATGCTCGACTTGAGTAAGTATTTATTATTAATAGGAGAGTTAACTTCAGAAAAAAGGAGATTTTAAATGTCCACCAAAGCTACAGTAGCTCATGGTTCTAATTTTCACTTGTATAAGGAAGTTTGTGATGAAAACTTCATCTATTTATCATTAGAGGGAGTTTCCTTTGAGGCGAGTTACAATCGGGTTATGGTTCCCATTCCCGTGCATATTTGGGAAGTAATTCGCCAGTATCCAGGAACTGACTTATCTTGGTCAGATCATACTGATGAAGAAATTGAGAGCTATGTGGAACAAGAGGTCAATAAACGGATCATGGCGTATCAGCAAGCCGAAAACGACCAACATCGGGGGTTAATTGCTTTATCTGGTTCGCTAGTTTATGGTTCTGCTGATTCTCCTCGCCAAGAACAGCTTGAACAAGGGGTTGCTTATTTCAAACGATTGAGAGAGCATCAGCAACAAATCAAACAAGCGATCGAGCTATTAGAGAAAACGAACAAAAAGCAAAACTTAAGAAGATCATGATTAATTTTTTGCCTGATGGGAGTTTCCGTTTTTTGGTACTCGATCGCACTGCAAACGTAAGTTGGGTGGAGATGTAGATGTAGGTTGGGTGGAGGACACGAAACCCAACATCATCCATTAGTAATCTGTAATTTTGTCAAATTATTGTATTAGGAAAACTAATTCAACCTTCTCCATAAATTAGATTTTTATATCAAACTCTGTCCTTTACACTTCTTAACCATTTTTGGATCGGGAAAAATATTGACGAGATTACGCCTTTACAGCTATGATTGTCAAAATGATAATCCCACGGGATGATCTGTGCTTTTATCAATTTAGCCACCTCAAAGACTGATGATTTCGTGGCTAGTTTTCAAATCTTGTCAAGTTTTTGGGAAAGAGTTTAAACCAATTTTTACCAGTCAATGTTAAAGTTTGCAGCGAAGGGTTGACGAAAAAACGGTTTAATGCTGTGGGGAAATCTTCTTGGCGTGACCGTGAGTTTCACCCCCTACATCATACAACAATTGGGGGTGAATTGATCGCGCGATCGTCAACTTAATCGATCGGTTCTGTGGATTCGATCGAACTGCGAAAGTAGAAAGTAGGTTGGGTGGAGGACACGAAACCCAACATAAATTAGTCATTAGTCATTAGTCATTGGTCATTAGTCATTAGTCATTGGTCATTAGTCATTGGTCATTGGAAAACAAAGAACAAAGGACGAAGGACGAAAGACAAAGGACAAAAATGTAGGTTGGGTGAAGGACACGAAACCCAACCTTTCCACCAATAATCTGTAATTCGGTCAAGTGTTATTAGTACAACTAATCAGAATCTCTCCATAAATTATATTTTTATATCAAACCCTGTCCTTTACACTTCTTAACCATTTTTGGATCGGGAAAAATATTGACGAGATTACGCCTTTTCAGCTATGATTGTCAAAATAATAATCCCACGGGATGGTCTGTGCTTTTATTAATTTATCTACCTCAAAGACTGATGATTTCGTGGCTAGTTTTCAAATCTTGTCAAGTTTTTGGGAAAGAGTTTAAACCAATTTTTACCAGTCAATGTTACAGTTTGCAGCGAAGGGTTGACGAAAAAACGGTTTAATGCTGTGGGAAAAATCTTATTGGCGTGACCCTAAGTCTCACCCCCTACATCATACAACAGTTGGGGGTGAATCGATCGCGCGATCGTCAACTTAATCGATCGGTTCTGTGGATTTGATCGAAGGGGAAACGTTATGGAGAGGAGAACAAGCCAATCAACCGACTTGATTTAATCATTGGAAAAACTGTCACTTAATCCAGATAGATGTAATCTGACTGCATTGAGATAGCTTTCATCTTTAGCGGCGGCTGGCGAAAGTTCTCCCGCGCGCGATCGCGCGACTGACTAACGTTTCCGCATCAACTTCTCCCACTTCATAGGCTTGTTGGAGTTGATAATAACTAGGGACTGAGACTTGAATTGTCCGCGATAAGCAGCCGCTACTAAATCAAACGCTTCGGTGCTGCGAACATTTTGTTGATTTTGAGCAAGAGCTTGTTCTTTTGTTTCCGAAAAAGTCTCCCCTTGTGCAACTGGAGCAATTCCGAAAGTTAATAATAATGTAGTGAGGGTGCCGAGTGCTAACTTACGCATCACTGCGACGACCTCCTTAAATTTGTTTCGCTTCATTACCTATAGCAATCTCAAATGAGTCGTTAGAGACTTCAGCCCCCTAGCCCCCAATCTTGGGGGAACTAGGTTAACCTATTTCTCACATTTCATTCCTGATTGCTATAGGTTAAGAAAAGGTTAGAACCTGTGGAGTCTCACTGAAGACAGAGATTAATTTCGCTTTCAATCTTCTTAGATATAAAATGATTAAGTAATAGCATGATTTTAATCAACTACTCCGCCTGCAGTTTGGTATAGTATTCCCAAAGAACATCCTTATAATTCAATGGAGGCTTGGTGCGAAGGGGAATTAAACTGTGATCCTGATACTTTTTTAGGACAATTACAGTCATTTATAGGAGAAGAAGCAATCAGTCAATTGCGCGATCGACGCTTATCGGCGATTTTCCGACCTCTTCTGTGATTAGAGAAAAGGTCAATAATTAATCACAAATTGCTAATATATTAATTAAATTCAAGAAAAAAACTCAAGGATAATAACTATGATTTTTCCTGGCACTAAAGTAAAAGTTACTAACATTGATGATACTTATTACCGTTTTGAGGGCTTAGTACAACGCATTACCGACGATAACGTAGCGGTTTTATTTGAAGGAGGAAACTGGGATAGACTGGTAACATTTAAGTTCTCAGAATTAGAAGAAGTGACTCCCCGTAAAGGTCGCAAGTAACAATTAATAATGGTTTGAAAAGCGTAAATGCGTATTCCTCTCCCACAATTTTCCACCGAGAATCTTCACCCGAATCATTTTGCTGAGGTGATTGAAACGACAACGACCGATTTTCTCGCCCAATGTTTAGAACCAGAAGACCTGTCTTTTCCAGTGATGCCACCGTTTGGGAGTTGGGTGAAGTCTTTTGATGAGGAATCGGGAAATGAGGTATTAGCGGTGGTGACTTATGCAACAACGACTCCCATTGATTCCATACACCGCGCTCGTGCGTTGGGTCTCTCCTTAAGTGATTTACGAGAGGAACAGCCGCAAATTTTTGCAATGTTGAAAACTGAGTTTCGGGTGAATATGCTAGGCTTTTTCAGTCCCGAATCAGAAAGGAATGGAAATGGATTCAGGGGAGGACGATGTTATCAATATCTCCCACCGCGTCCACCGCAAGTTCATCAAGGGGTCTATTATTGTGAAACAACGGAAGTAATGCGGTTTACGGAGGAACTGGATTTTTTGCGGACGTTGTTGGATGTGAAAACCGTTCCTGTGGATTCTTTGTTAGCGGCGGTGTTACGGAATATTTACCAACTCCGTCAAGCCGATCGAGAATGGTTAATTGAAGCAGGACGGAAGTTAGGTTCTTTACTCAAAGATGATTACGATCGGTTACGCTATATTCTAAGTCAGGTTCATTTTTAAAATGGAAAAAGTCAATAACCCACCGTTAAGCCTCTTGGGAGGCTATAACGGGGGCTTGCAAAAGCTCACAAGTTGACCAGCCTAAGCCTCTAGAAGGCTACGTTTCTAAAGCTATCAAACCCTTAAATGCGTGCTAGTTTGAGGCTCTTTGGTTAACAATTAAACATCTGTAACTGGGTTAAGGAAGTGTTGTTAGCGTGACAAACTTTAGAAACATTGGCGAAGCATACTTCACTCGGTGTAGCGAAGTATCCCATTACTGGGAACTAAAGGGAGACTACACCTCTCTCCCTTTAACCTTCTTGTAAACACATTAAATAGAGGACGTGCTTTCCTCTCCCTCTAACCCTTCGGGTATAGAGGGATTCTCCAGCACGAAGAAAAGATGATAAATGGTTTATGACGGGACAAGAGTTGCAAAAACTGATTGTAGATAAATGGGGCTATTCCTTCGATGTGCAGTTACGTCGCTTGCGCGATAAAGTCTATTTGCAGGTGATGTGGCGCTATCTGGAACAGGCTTCGTTTCCTTTGAGTGAAAAGGAATATCTAGAACATCTTAACGCGGTTTCCAGTTATTTAGAAGCCTGGGGAAGCGTTAACCAAGTGGAAGATTTTATTACTAAAACCAAAGAACGTCCTCGTTTGGGAAAAGCGGTGAATATTCCCCTTGATCTTGGCGAAAGAGCTTCGGAATGGATTGTAGAAGGATCAGCCCTTTAATCCCCTAAGATCAGAGAAAAATTCGGTTGTGTAGAGACGTTCTATGGCACGTCTCCACGCGAAACCCAACACCAATCAGTTATAGCGCTACGCGCGGTTGCAAGAGGCAAAAGGCAAAAGGCAAAAGGCAAAAGGCAAAAGGCAAAAGGCAAGAGGCAAAAGGCAAAAGGCAAAAGGCAAAAGGCAAGAGGCAAGAAGCAAGATGGGGAAGATGGGGGAGAAAAATCGCTCCCTTGTCTCCCTTGTCTCCCATTTCTCGCTTCCACCTTTTCCAAGAATTAAGAGCCTTAAAAGCTGATTTGGTAAGGGTTTTAGGTTTATTCAGTAAGCCCTAATATAGTAATAGTAAATGGTCGATCACTTATTAATTTACTGGTCACTGATCACTGGTCACTGGGAATCAAGAAGTGAGAAGAGAGAATTTAGAAGTGAGTTTAAATGCCTATTTTTCTCTTTTCTCTCTACTCGTTTCTTAATGACTGGTCACTGATCACTGGTCACTGGTCACTGGTCACTGGGAATCAAGAAGTGAGAAGAGAGAATTTAGAAGTGAGTTTAAATGCCTATTTTTCTCTTTTCTCTCTACTCGTTTCTTAATGACTGGTCACTGGTCACTGATCACTGGTCACTGGTCACTGGTCACTGGGAATCAAGAAGTGAGAAGAGAGAATTTAGAAGTGAGTTTAAATGCCTATTTTTCTCTTTTCTCTCTACTCGTTTCTTAATGACTGGTCACTGATCACTGGTCACTGGTCACTGGTCACTGGGAATCAAGAAGTGAGAAGAGAGAATTTAGAAGTGAGTTTAAATGCCTATTTTTCTCTTTTCTCTCTACTCGTTTCTTAATGACTGGTCACTGGTCACTGATCACTGGTCACTGGTCACTGGTCACTGGGAATCAAGAAGTGAGAAGAGAGAATTTAGAAGTGAGTTTAAATGCCTATTTTTCTCTTTTCTCTCTACTCGTTTCTTAATGACTGGTCACTGGTCACTGATCACTGGTCACTGGTCACTGGTCACTGGGAATCAAGAAGTGAGAAGAGAGAATTTAGAAGTGAGTTTAAATGCCTATTTTTCTCTTTTCTCTCTACTCGTTTCTTAATGACTGGTCACTGGTCACTGATCACTGGTCACTGGTCACTGGTCACTGGGAATCAAGAAGTGAGAAGAGAGAATTTAGAAGTGAGTTTAAATGCCTATTTTTCTCTTTTTCTCTCTACTCGTTTCTTAATGACTGGTCACTGGTCACTGATCACTGGTCACTGGTCACTGGTCACTGGGAATCAAGAAGTGAGAAGAGAGAATTTAGAAGTGAGTTTAAATGCCTATTTTTCTCTTTTCTCTCTACTCGTTTCTTAATGACTGGTCACTGGTCACTGGGAATCAAGAAGTGAGAAGAGAGAATTTAGAAGTGAGTTTAAATGCCTATTTTTCTCTTTTCTCTCTACTCGTTTCTTAATGACTGGTCACTGGTCACTGGGAATCAAGAAGTGAGAAGAGAGAATTTAGAAGTGAGTTTAAATGCCTATTTTTCTCTTTTCTCTCTACTCGTTTCTTAATGACTGGTCACTGGTCACTGATCACTGGTCACTGGTCACTGGTCACTGGGAATCAAGAAGTGAGAAGAGAGAATTTAGAAGTGAGTTTAAATGCCTATTTTTCTCTTTTCTCTCTACTCGTTTCTTAATGACTGGTCACTGGTCACTGGGAATCAAGAAGTGAGAAGAGAGAATTTAGAAGTGAGTTTAAATGCCTATTTTTCTCTTTTCTCTCTACTCGTTTCTTAATGACTGGTCACTGGTCACTGGGAATCAAGAAGTGAGAAGAGAGAATTTAGAAGTGAGTTTAAATGCCTATTTTTCTCTTTTCTCTCTACTCGTTTCTTAATGACTGGTCACTGGTCACTGATCACTGGTCACTGGTCACTGGTCACTGGGAATCAAGAAGTGAGAAGAGAGAATTTAGAAGTGAGTTTAAATGCCTATTTTTCTCTTTTCTCTCTACTCGTTTCTTAATGACTGGTCACTGATCACTGGTCACTGTAATGGGTTGAGATGAAGTGGGAAAATAAGGCTGATGTAAACAGATTAACTGCGCGATCGTTTTTTTCAGTTGAAAACGGTTGATAATCGCATCCACAAAGCCATGTTGTAAGAGATATTCTGAGGTTTGGAAGCCTTCAGGAAGTTTTTCCCGTAAGGTTTGCTCAATCACTCGTTTTCCCGCAAACCCGATCGTTGCTTTGGGTTCAGCGAGAGTGACATCTCCCAGCATAGCAAAACTGGCGGTAACGCCACCTGTGGTGGGATGAGTTAAAACAGGAATATAAAGCAAACCAGCTTCCCGATGACGTTGTAGCGCCCCAGAAATCTTCGCCATTTGCATCAAACTGAGCATTCCTTCCTGCATTCTTGCGCCTCCAGAAGCACAAATAATCGCGAGGGGAAAGGCTTGTTCGGTGGCGTGTTCCACGAGGCGACAGATTTTTTCTCCCACGACTGATCCCATGCTTCCCCCCATGAAACGGAAATCCATTACGCCTAATGCTAAGGGGAGTCCATCAATTAAACCTGTGCCAGTTTGCACCCCTTCTGTGAGATCGGTTTTTTCTTGCGCTTCTTGCAATCGATCGCTGTAGGCTTTACGATCATGGAAGTTAAGAGGATCAGTGGGGCGTAACTGTTCATTTAAGGGCTGCCAAGTTTCAGGATCAATCAGTTGGCGAATGCGCTCATTGCTATCAACGCGGAGATGATGATTGCATTCACTACAAACAAAATGATTCGCTTGTAAGTCTTTGGTATAGGCGAGTACGCCACAGGATTCGCATTTACTCCACAATCCATCAGCAATTTCTCGCTCTTGGTTTGGTTTTAAATCTGGTTCTGATTTCTGACGATTGGCAAACCAGTCAAATAAGGACATAAATTAAATGTTTTTTACTTTGTTACTATTTTTTACTGCAAAGTTCATTATAAAATGAATTAGAATTTAGAGATCAAAATTAAATTAACGTTGGGTTCTGTTAACCGACAAATGATGGTGTTGGGTTTCGTCAACTTCACCCAACCTACGTTCTTATTAAGTCCCCCAGAATTGGGGGATTTAGGGGGCAATTTCTTGATGGTGTTGGGTTTCGTCAACTTCACCCAACCTACGTTTTTATTAAGTCCCCCAGAATTGGGGGATTTAGGGGGCAATTTCTTGATGGTGTTGGGTTTCGCGTGGAGACGTTCCATGGAACGTCTCTACCCAACCTACAATTGATGATTAATGATTGATGATGTGATGATTGTTCCTTATCGGGTGCGTTTAGCGGATACAGATGCAGCAGGAGTGGTTTATTTCGCTCACTTATTACGGATGTGCCACACTGCTTATGAAGAAGTTTTAATTCAGCGTGGGATTGATCTTCAAAAATACTTGCAAGAGGGAACAATTGCGATTCCGATTATTCATGGGGAAATAGATTGCTTGCGTCCGATTTTTTGGGGGGATTTGCTTCTCATTGCGTTAACTCCCCAATTTCTTTCGGACACAGAACTGTTGATTAGTTATCAGTTAACCTCCGAAACTGCATCAAAAACAATTTTGGCACAGGGAAAAACTCAGCACGTTTGCATTAATCCTAAAACTCGCCGTCGTATTGCTTTTCCTCAAGAATTTCGATCGAGCTTAGAGCAAGAATAATGGGCAAGGAGAGACTCGAACTCTCACGACCAGTGGCCGCCACATTTTGAGTGTGGTGCGTCTACCAATTCCGCCACTTGCCCTTTTGCATGGCTTCCCCATTATAACTGCTTTGATGCTGTTCTAGCAAGCGCTGATATTGAGGAGAACTCGCCCATCGATCGATGGCTTGAGCGCGAATTACAGGAACAGGATGACTGAGTTGTTGAGTTTGAGCGGTTTTCAGCAAGTCTCCCAATTGTGTCTCGCTCATTTGATCGTAAGCTCTCGCCTGATCAATAAATGCGCCTAAATTCAATTGTGGCGCGAGGGTAGGAGAACCGCCAGCCAGTTTCATTAGAACCGACATCACAACTTTGGGGTCTTGTACCGCCAGAAGCGCCGCTCGATCGCAGCTAAACTCAGCGCAACGAATCCATTCTAACATCTGATCTTGTAGAGACTGGGCTAAAATTACGCCCCAATTGGGCAATAATCCCGCCGCTAAGACGGCAATATTCACCAAAGTTAAATATACCCCATGCTCACATTTTAGATGCCCCAATTCGTGAGCAATGACCGCTTGAATTTCTTCAGGAGTCAATAATTCCACGAGAGAAGTATGGATAACAATAAAGGGCTGTTTCCCTCGCATGGCAAAAGTGTAAGCATTTGGTGCGGGATTTTGCTTAATGTACAATTCAGGAACATCAACATCCAGTCGCTGACAGGCTTCGATTAGAAGTTTATGCAAATCAGGAAGTTGTTTCTCGCTCACCTTAACACTGGCTGCGACATTCTGAAGATAGAAAAATTGTTCAGCGACTCCCCCTAAAACGGTTCTGACAGCAACATCCCAACCTGGAAACTGTTGTAGAGATTGGGTGGCTTCTAAGTCTAGGGGATGGCGAAATTCATTGGCTTTGAGTCCGATTAGATTCTGTTTCACGATCGCCTTGTTTACCTTTCTTAACGATTACTTCTAGCTTAACTAGCTAATCCAATTTTTGACGCGACTAACTGCCTTCCAGTCTGGCTTTTTTTCTAGCCCATCATCAAGATTTTTGATAATTTCTTCTCGCAGTTGTGAACTTAAACCGATCATTTCCTGGGTGGCTTCTATTTCCTCACGAACCCCTGATTTTCCCGCTTCTAATAGGGCGATCGCCAGATTAACCCGAGCTTGCGGTGCTTTTTTGTCAAATTTAACGCTTTTTTGCGCGGCTTTCAGGGCGGCGTTCGGTTGATCAGCGAGAAGGTAAAGCCACGCTAAACTACACCAGACCGCAGAATTTTTGGGAGCGCGATCGCGCAGGTCCTTAAAATAGGGAATCAACGTTTCGATCGATTCTCCCGCTTGATACCGTTCCAAGCCTTGATCATACAACTCATTAATCGACTCACTCATCACTAACGTTCCTTAATCAAAATAAAAAGCAGACAACCAAGAGTTATCTGCTGAGATACTTTAACAAAAAATGGTCTTAGACACCAAAAGACTTCCCACAGCCACAAGTTTGGGAGGCATTGGGATTGGTAAATTGGAATCCTCCCCCAATTAAAGCGTTACTGTAATCCAGTTGTAAGCCATAGATATACAGTAAACTTTTCGGGTCACAGATAATCTTAAAACCATCGTAATCAAAGACCTCATCATCCTCACGGACATTGCTGGGGTCTTCAAAATCCATCAGATAGGACATTCCAGAACAGCCGCCGTTGCGAACACCCACTCGCAAACAAAGGTCTTTTCCTTGTTCTTCTCGTAACTTATTCAAATGAGTCAGAGCGGTTTCTGAGAGTTGAATACCTTGTTGTTGGGATTGAATTGCTTGTGTCATATTCCCTATTTTTATCAGCTTTTTGTTAGTTTCCACTTTAACAAACTTCAAGTTGTTTAAGTCTAATCAGTCGCCCCAGATTAACTGCTGGAACTCCCTGTAAAGACTCGCCCCAACTGTTTAAAGTTCTCTAAAACATTTCCCGTACCGAGAACCACACATTGTAAGGGATCAGGCGCCACATGAGTCACAATTCCCGTTTCATGGGTGATGAGAGTATCTAATCCTCGCAAGAGAGCGCCACCTCCGGCAAGCATAATCCCTTGATTGATGATATCAGAAGCCAACTCTGGTGGAGTCCGTTCCAAAGTCCGTTTAACTGCTTCCACAATCACCGATAAAGGTTCTGACATACTTTCCCGAATTTCTGGGGCTTTAATCGCCACCATACGCGGTAAACCCGATAATAAATGTAACCCTCGGACTTCCATAGATAAGTCATCATCTCCTTCTGTGGGATAAGCCGAACTCACCCGAATTTTAATTTCCTCGGCGGTTCGTTCCCCAATAACTAGGTTATGAACCTTTTTCATATACTGAGTAATGGAATCGCTGAGTTCATCGCCAGCCACACGGACAGATTCACTTAAAACCGTTCCTTGCAAACTTAAAACAGCGACTTCGGTTGTTCCCCCACCAATATCAATAATCATATTTCCTGTGGGTTCAGCAACGGATAAACCCGCACCAATGGCAGCGGCGACGGGTTCATCAATGAGAAATACATCCCTTGCTCCCGCTTGTAAAGCAGCTTCCATTACCGCTCGTTTTTCCACTCCCGTCACTCCCGAAGGAATACCAATAACAATCCGAGGAGAAACCAACGTTCTACCGCCATGAGCTCTTTTGATAAAGTGTTGCAACATCAACTCGGCGCTGTCAAAATCAGCAATGACTCCATCTCGCAACGGACGTGAGGCGACAATACTGCCAGGAGTTCGTCCTAACATTTGTTTCGCATCTTCTCCAAAAGCGAGTGCTTCCTTGTTATCTTGGTCAATGGCGACCACTGACGGTTCTTTTAGGACAATCCCCTTCCCTGAAACATAAACTAGGGTGTTTGCTGTTCCAAGATCAACGCCCATATTCCGTGAAAAAGATAACCGATTCCAAAAACTCACTCGTTTCTTAGCTCCCAAAGTGCCTTTCATTTTCCCTGCTTTCTTAGAGCAACACACTCTAATTAATGTGGATTTTATTATTTTATCTGGGATTACGTCTAGTAGGGATGATACGGTTTTTATAAAAATCTGAATTTCAGGTTAAACTAAAGGCAGTTTTGAACGCTGTTTGAATGCTGGAGTTAGGTAAGGATGATGAATCTAAATGTGGTGCATTTAGTGGGTCGCGCTGGTGTTGATCCAGAAATCAAATACTTTGAAAGTGGTAAGGTGTTATGTAAATTTCCCATTGCGGTCGATCGACGCACAAAAAAAGATGACAAACCCGATTGGTTTGAGCTAGAAATGTGGGGACGCACGGCGGAAATTGCTTCTGAATATGTCCGCAAAGGAAAACAGGTGGGAATACAAGGGAAGTTAAAAATTGACACTTGGCAAGACCAAAATGGTAATAATCGCTCTAGTCCAAGAATTGCTGTTGATCGATTAGATTTACTTGGATCAAAAGGGGATACTCAAGGGGGATCAAGCTATGATCGTCCCGATGAGTTTTAGAAAATGCGTAAGACGAAAGGGGGAAAAATTTGGCGACATTGGCATAACCCTGTACTCTAGAACTTGTAGCATTAAAAAATAATTAATATGATGAGTCGTTTTCGTCAAGCTGTCGAAGCGCAAGAGTTTTTAGTTACCGCCGAGGTGACTCCTCCGAAAGGAGGAAACCCCGATCGGATGCTACAGGTGGCACAATCTTTAAAAGGGCGCGTTCATGCTGTCAATATCACTGATGGTAGTCGCGCTGTTTTAAGGATGTCCTCTCTAGCTGCTTCGGTTGTGCTATTACGCAATGATATCGAGCCAGTTTGTCAAGTCGCCTGTCGCGATCGAAATTTAATTGGGATTCAATCGGATTTAATGGGAGCGCAAGCATTAGGAATCCGCAATATTCTCGCTCTTACAGGTGATCCCGTGAAGGCTGGTGATCATCCCAAAGCAAAAGCTGTATTTAACTTAGAGTCGGTTCGCTTATTGAAGCTCATTCAAAAACTTAATGAGGGAACAGATTTTAATGATAAGCCTCTTACTGATGGCGCGTTAGACTTGTTCGCAGGAGCGGCGGTTGATCCACAATCTGATAGTTGGTCAGGGTTGCAAAGACGCTTTGAGCAAAAGGTGAAAGCAGGGGCGCAATTTTTCCAAAGTCAAATGCTCACTGATTTCGATCGATTAGAGAAGTTTATGGATGAGGTGGCTTCCCCTGCGAAGAAACCGATCCTCGCTGGAATTTTCTTGTTTAAGTCGGCAAAAAATGCCCGTTTTATTCAGAAATATGTGCCTGGGGTTCATATTCCTGAAGAAATTATCGAACGCCTCGATCGTGCTAGTGATCCCCTCCAAGAAGGGATTAAGATCGCAGCAGAACAAGTTCAAACCGCTCGTCAACTCTGTCAAGGGGTTCACATGATGGCGGTAAAAAAAGAGGAAGCGATTCCATCCATTCTTGATTTAGCTGGGGTGAAACCTGTGGAAGGGGTGAAACTTCCCACCGCAGCGACTCGCTAAATAATCAGGTTCAATTGTTCCTGTAATTAGAGCGCCATCGATGCGATCGGTGGCGTTGTTCAGTTTTTATACCATTTTGGAAAAGTAGTAGTAGGGTTTGCCTTGCCCACCCTACAAGATATAATTCAGTATTATGTTAACTCGTTTAGTTTTAGTTTTAGTTTCTAGCAGCTTGTTCCTGACGCTGAGTAGTTGTAACCGAAATAATTCTCCAGAAATTATTCGTCCCCAACCGCTACCACAAGATGAACTCATTAAAGTCTATTTTAATCAGAATCAAGCGGAAGGAGCAAACTATACTGATCCGTATCGTAACATCGATCGAAGCGGTGATAATTTAGAACAGATTATTATTAACAACATTGAAGACGCACAAGACACGATCGAAATCGCAGTTCAAGAATTTCGCCTCCCTAAAATTGCTCAATCTTTAGCAAAAAAACAGCAAAATGGAGTTAACATTAGGGTGATCATAGAAAATGATTATCGTCGCCCTTTTAGTGATTATTCTCCAGAGGAAATCAAGCAATCAACAGGACGAGAAAAAAATAGTTTACAAGCTGGATTTAATTTTATTGATCTCAATAGAGACGGAATCATCAGCCAAGAGGAAAGTAAAAAACGAGATGCTTTAATCATTTTAGAAAATGCAGGAATCCCCATTCTTGATGATACGGCGGACGGAACAAAAGGAAGTGGTTTAATGCACCACAAATTTATGATTGTCGATGGAAAGATCAGCCTTGTTGCTTCCAATAACTTCACTCTCAGTGGGATTCATGGTGATTTAGAAGCCCCTAATACAAGAGGAAATGCAAATAATTTAGTCACTATTCGTAACAGTGAATTAGCTTCGATTTTTCAAGAAGAATTTGATTTAATGTGGGGAGATGGTGTCGGGAAAAAGCCTGATAGTGTTTTTGGAGTTAAGAAGGGAAATCGGATGTTTCCACCGATTTTAGTGGGTGAAAGTGCTGTTTCTGTTCACTTTTCTCCCCTTTCTAAAACCCAGTCTTGGCAAGATAGCAGTAATGGTTTTATTGGTGAAAAGTTAGCCAAAGCAGAAACTTCTGTAAATTTCGCTTTATTTGTTTTCTCTGAGCAGAAAATAGCCGACATTTTAGCGAAAGGTTATGAAAGAGAAGTAAACATTAAGGGATTAATTGAGCCTAGCTTCGCTTATCGTTATTATAGTGAAGGTTTGGATATGTTGGGAGTGGCTTTAGCCCGCAATTGTAAGTTTGAAAAAAATAATAATCCCTGGGAGGCTGCGATTTCTACTGTTGGGATTCCTCAACTTCCTGAAGGCGATTTATTACATCATAAGTTTGCAGTTGTTGATGAAAAAGTAGTGATTACTGGTTCTCATAATTGGTCAGCTTCCGCCAATTATCAGAATGATGAGACAGTTTTAGTGATTGAAAATCCCACAGTAGCGGCGCATTATCAACGGGAATTTGAACGCTTATATGATCGATCGGTTTTAGGGATTCCCCAATGGCTACAAGAAAGAGTTAAAGAACAAGAAAAAGAATGTTCTTAGGAGGATAATTGATCACCGAGTTTCTCACGAGTTGCTTCGATTTTAGTTTCTAATTGGGTTTCGGTTTTAGTTGATAGGTTCATCGCTTCATTATAAGCCTCGATCGCCGCTTGATATTCTTCTTTTTTCACTAAAGCATCACCGCGACGTTCCCACGCGGAAGGTTGATCCGTGTCAACCGCGATCGCTCGATCGTATAATGCAATAGCGCGGTCATAGTTTCCCGCTTCTAGTGCTTCATTTCCTCTTAACTCCCAAGCGCGATAATGAGCGCCACGAGACAACAATTGCGTGTTTATTTGTTCATTATTAGCGGTAAAAGTTTGGTTTTTTGCTTCACCCCCGATCGCGCTAAACTGAGGAGTAATTAGCACACTGACACCGAAGATAAAGGGAATTAGTTTTCTCATATCAACCTCCATGGGTTGTTTTTCTTATCTATAATTCAACTGTAGAACAATCCCCCTTGAACACACTTCCCTCAATCTGTAGGGATTCTCCTCTCTCAAATGGATGATTTCTCTCACCAACTTCATCCACCCTATCCAAAGAGATGGGGAAGATGGGGGAGATGGGGGAGATGGGGGAGAAAAATCGCTCTCTTGTCTTCCTTGTCTTCTTCTCTGTTCCCTGTTCCCTTGCTTTAACCAAGATATTGTACTTTTTCAGGAGGCACTAATTAGTCAAAAAGTAAAATTAAAAGTATCGATCAAGTTATGAATTTAATATTATGAATTATCCTTTTTATATTGTTGATGTTTTTGCGGTTGCTAAATATACGGGAAATCAACTCGCTGTGTTTCCTCAAGCTGATCAAATTAGTGAC
Organism: Dactylococcopsis salina PCC 8305; assembly: GCF_000317615.1. Classification (GTDB taxonomy): domain Bacteria; phylum Cyanobacteriota; class Cyanobacteriia; order Cyanobacteriales; family Rubidibacteraceae; genus Halothece; species Halothece salina. The sequence goes on from NC_019780.1 coordinate 2,869,111, forward strand.
CAGCAAATGCAAGAGTTTGCTAAAGAAATTAATTTTTCAGAAACAACATTTATCACCACTTCTTCTCCCACTGAAAACGAATATGATGTTCGGATTTTTACGCCTAATCAAGAACTTCCCTTCGCTGGACATCCTACTTTAGGAACAGCTTATATTATTCGAGAATATTTGATGTCGAAACAGGAGAAAGAAAACCAAGCTGAGATTACACTTAATTTAAAAGTTGGGAAAATTCCTGTCAGATTAGAAACAACTGAACAAGGGGAAGAAGTGCTTTGGATGCAACAAAATCAGCCTGAATTTGGTCAAAGCATTTCCCCAGAAACGATCGCTACGGTTTTAGGAATTTCTGAAAAGGATATTAATCCTAATTTTCCCATTCAGGAAGTCTCAACAGGGATTTATTTTTTGATCGTACCCATCAATCGTTTAGAAGTCTTAAAACAAATTAAAGTTAACTTAGAACAATATTACCAGTTAATTTTTTCTCTGAAAGCGAAAAGCATTCTCGTGTTTTGTCCTGAAACTTATTCCCCAGAAAATGATTTATGTGTTCGCGTATTTGCGGATTATTTAGCAATACCAGAAGACCCCGCAACTGGAAGCGCTAATGGTTGTTTAGCCGCTTATTTATTTAATAATAATGTTTTTCCTATTCAAGGAAATAGATTAGAAGTTAAGGTGGAACAAGGATATGAAATTAATCGTCCTTCTCTCCTTTTTTTACAAGCAAGTGAAGACAAAATTAAAGTGGGTGGACAAGTAAAAACGATCGCGCAGGGAAATTTTATTTAATGGCAAAAAAAGATTAAAGCCAATTTTCTTCTTCCGTATCTGCTGGACGATAAACCTTTCTTTGCTGATGATTTTTACGAGTTTTTTCAAACAGTAATTCTTCGGTTAAATCCCATTTTGCTAATAAATCATCCAGATCTCTCTGTAGGGATTTTGCACCAGGAAAACTTTTATAACGAATGCGTAAACGGGCTAATTCTGCTAAATTGTAATCGGTTATGTCTTCTTGAAACATCTGTTCAATGATGGCGTGGTCTTCCTTTTCTCTAGGATGTTTTTGTTCAGGAATTTCAGTCATATGTCTAAATGTTGTCTATTTGTCGGAATTACAACTCTTGATTTAATTTATTTAGCGCCACATCTTCCTCAAGCAAATGAAAAATTAAGCGCGATCGATTCTGCTGCCAAAATTGCTGCTGAATCCTGTCGATTTTTTGGCACTCGCAATTGGATGGAATCTAACGGTAATTCAGATTAATTATTGTTTGGCTTTTCGTAAAGATTGAATTGTTGTTATGGTATGATCAACAGCGCGATCGATGTCTTCTGCTGTGGTAAATCGTCCCATCCCAAAGCGAATGGAAGCATTAGCAAGGGTTTTACTTCGACCGAGGGCGGTGATAACATGAGAAGGTGCAACGGATTGAGAGGAACAAGCCGAACCAGAAGAAACCGCAATCACTGGCTGTAATCCTAAAATTAATGCGGTTCCATCCACACCAGCCACACTGATATTTAAGTTGTTAGGAAGGCGTTGGGCGCGATCACCATTGAGATAAACTCCTTCTAATTGTAATAACTTTTCCATCGCTCGATCGCGCAGTTTTTCCAGTCTTTCCCCTTCCGTCTCCATTTCTGCTAATCCCAATGCTACCGCTTTCCCAAAGCCAACAATTTGGGGAGGATACAGAGTTCCCGAACGCAATTCTCTCTCTTGTCCACCACCCTGTATTTGTGATTTTAGATAGACTTTAGGGTTGCGACGACGCACATATAACGCCCCAATTCCTTTCGGACCATACAATTTATGAGCAGTTAATGACATTAAATTAATGTTCATCGCTTCCACATCGAGGGGAATTTTTCCGATCGCTTGTGCTGCGTCAGTATGAAATAAAACCCCTTTTTCTCGACATAAAGCACCGATTTCTTTTAACGGTTGTAAGACACCAATTTCATTATTCGCCGCCATTACCGACACTAAAATTGTATCAGAACGAATGCTTTTTTCTAAGATATCTAAATCAATTAATCCGTCTTCTCCTACCGTGAGAAAAGTAATTTCAAAACCTAAACTCTCTAAATATTTACAAGGATCAATAACCGCACGATGTTCTGTGGCAACTGTAATGATATGCTGTCCTTGAGAGAAGTAAGCCTCAGCGACTCCTTTAATTGCTAAGTTGTTGGCTTCAGTTGCGCCACTGGTAAAAACAATTTCCTCTGGTGAAGCATTAATCGCTTCTGCAATGATTTCTCTGGCTTGTTTCACTCCTGCTTCTGCTTCCCAACCATAGGCATGAGAAACACTGGACGGATTGCCAAAATGTTCTGTAAAATAAGGCATCATGGCATCTAAAACACGAGGATCAACGGGTGTGGTGGCGTGACAATCAAGATAAATTGGGCGTTGCATTTTTGTTTCTATTTTAAGAGCGCGATCGAGTGTTATTGACCAATTTTAGCCCCCCAAACCCCAGGGCTGTTTCATTATGAATGAAATCAAGGGAGGTAGGGAGATGGGGGAGACAAGGGAGACAAGGGAGATGGGGGAGATTTCAGGACTCTTTTTTCTTATGAATTAGTCAAAAAGTAAGAAAAAGGCTTCGATCGAACGTACCGTAAGAGGTTCAGGCGATCGAGCGAAGCTCGGTGAGCCTTCGGCTCAATCGATGCTTCGCATCGGTGCGCGGAGCGCAATCGCCTTCAATTTTGACCCCGAGAATGAAACAGCCCTGCCCCAAACCCCAAGTCAAAGCGTAGGTTGGGTGGAGGTGACGAAACCCAACAACAACCCAGTCAAAGCGTAGATTGGGTGGAGGTAACGAAACCCAAGTCAAAGCGTAGGTTGGGTGGAGGTAACGAAACCCAACAACAACCCAGTCAAAGCGTAGATTGGGTGGAGGTAACGAAACCCAAGTCAAAGCGTAGGTTGGGTGAAGGTGACGAAACCCAAGTCAAAGCGTAGGTTGGGTGGAGGTAACGAAACCCAAGTCAAAGCGTAGGTAGGATTTTAATGATAATTAATAAGTTTTCTTCAAAAAGTAGTTAAGGTTTTACGGTGGTTTATTTTTGGATTAACGTTTTTTTCCTAGCTAAAACTTTTCAGCAACATTGGCGGGAAGTAGCGCCGATCGAGCTTAATCAATCACAATTAATTTCTGGGGCGATCGCGCCTTTTTTAACGTTAATTGGTTTTGTTGGTTTACGGGGGAGTGGGTTTCTGGTGACAATTGCTGTGTTTCAACCCTTGAGTGTTAGTGAGATTCCCTTGTTGCTTGGGGTGTTTAGTTTAGCTTGGTTTTTAGGCTTAGTTGTTCCTTCGCCAGGGGGAATTGGTGTTTTTGAAAGCACCGCGATCGCGCTTTTAAGTCCTAGTTTTCCCGTTGCAATTCTTCTCAGCAGTTTAGCCTTATTTCGTCTGATTAGTATTAGCGCCGAAGCGATCGCCGCTGGGCTATCTTGGGGGATCAAATTGGTAATTAATCATTAAACTTTAGCACTTTTCAAGCCCTTTAGTTCGGAAAACACTGATCGATCGCTATCATATTAATTTTTATGACAATTTTCCTTTACCGCAACACAACTCCCTTACCGTGGTAGGGTTGGAAAAAGTTCTGATTCCCTGTAATTGCTAAATTTATCATGTTTATTTCCCCTGATTATCTCCTCCCAAATTGGCAAAACGCCTTAACCGAACTCGCCAGCAGTGGACGTTTACTCACCGCCGCCCAAGAGGCTCTACAATTAGAAACGATTCCAGACTCCCTATTTGACCAACGAGGCAGCGATCGCGTGGTTAATGGTACGGTTGACCTGGGTGCAGTAGAAGTTCAAGATGAAGATCCTGGCAATGAACTTCCAATCACGAATGAACCCAGTGCAGATGAGCAGTATTTACTGGAACTAATCAATCGGATGCGAATCAATCCCAGTGAGGAGCTAGATTTATTGCTGAACGCAGGTAATCCTAATGTTGATAATGCCATCAGCTTTTTTGAAGTAGATATTGAGGAGTTACAAAGTCAGTGGAGTTCCCTAACCTCTGTTGCTCCCCTTGCTTGGTCAGAAGTTCTCAAAGAAGCTGCCATTGGTAATAATGACTATCAAGTTAGTATTGATGGTACAGGACACGCTCCTAACTTAGGACAACGTTTTACAGATGCGGGATATAATTTTTCTCGAGCGGGAGAGAATGCCTTTGCTCAAGCCGATTCAGCATTTCAAGCTCACGCTGCCTTTGCAATAGACTGGGGATTTACACCCACTGGGATTCAAGATCCCCCTGGTCACCGCAATAGTATTATGAGTGACAGCTTTCGAGAAGTTGGCTTGGAAGTGAGAGAAGAAGATAATCCAGAGACTGCTGTTGGAACAGTGATTGTCAGCCAAGAATTTGGGAATCGCTCCGATTTTGGTAGTCCTCGATTATTGGGAGTGGTTTACAACGACGGCGCGATCGCGGATGATGATTTTTACACACCAGGAGAAGGCATCAGTGATGTTGTCATTACTGTAGCTGATCAGACTGACTCCAGCAACATCTTTACTACAACCACTCGGGAAGAAGGAGGCTATCAGATTGAGTTACCCAGTGGCAGTTATGAAGTGACATTCAATGGTGACTTTAATGGGGATGGTGAAGAGGACACCTACAATGATGTTGTCATCATAGAAGCAGAGAACGTTAAGTTGGATGTTGATAATGATGTCCAAGGTGATGAAAATCAACCGCCAACCATTACTCCAGAATTCTTTGGCATCAATGCTGACAGTCCAGTGGGAACAGTTATCGGAGAAGTGACGGCAACTGATCCCGATGAAGACGAGTTGACGTTTGAGATTACCGAAGGTAATGAAGACCTAGATGGTGATGGAGAAGTTGCTTTTACCATCGATGAAAATGGAGAAATTACCGTCAACGATACCGACGATCTTGATTTTGAAAGCCAGAACAGTTTCATGTTTGGTGTCACAGTAACCGATGAAGAAGGACTGACTGTTACAGAAATGATTACTGTGAATTTGGAAACAGAACCAGAAGACCCATCTGTTCTTAGTGCTGTCGATGATTTGGTCTTCGGAACTTCTAATAACGACACCCTCAATGCGGCTGATCAAAATAATCTTTACACAGGGAATAACCAAATCACCTTCACTGGCGCTGGGGAAGACCTTGTTGATGGTTCGATCGGGGGAGATGGTTCTAACCGTAATTATGGTGGCAGCAATGCTGATGAATTATTTGCAGGGAACAACGATCGTCTTTTTGGAGAAGGCGGTAACGACACCCTAGATGCTTCTCAAGGAACGGGTAATAACCGACTTTATGGAGGCGACGACAATGATGATCTCATTGCAGGAAATAATGATTTACTAACAGGTGGGAATGGAGACGATCGTCTTCTCGTGCGACAAGGCGGAAACAATCTTCTGATTGGCAATAGCGGCGCTGATCAATTCTGGATTGCTACTGATGAAATTCCCAACTCTCCTAACACCATTACCGATTTTACATCAGGAGAAGACGCGATCGGTTTTGGTGGTTTCCCAGACCTTTCTTTTAATGATCTCATTGTGAATCAAAATGGAGAAAACACAATCATTGGTTTAGAGGCTAACAATCCGATCGCTGAATTACAAGGGGTACAAGCCAATACCTTAACCGAAAATGACTTTGTTTTTGCAGCACAGTCTCCCCAGTAGGTTGGGTGGAGAGTAGCGAAACCCAACACCAATATTTGTTATTTGTTATTTGTTATTTGTTCACTGGTCACTGGTCACTGGTCACTGGTCACTGATCACTGGTCACTGGTCACTGGTCACTGATCACTGGTCACTGGTCACTGGTCACCGGTCACTGGTCACCGGTCACTGGTCACTGTAAAAGATCGCATCTAAATCTAAATACCAATTCTCAATCACCTGCTTAGAAATATGCTTCCCTCTCGTCTCAATCAGCATTTTTGCCATCTCCTTGCTGTAGCATTCAGAATCATCCCCGACCGTTTCCTAGATGGTTCAGGCGACTGCATAAACCTCCTGTTCCATGCGAGTCAGCCGTAAGCGTTCAATCGTCATTCCCAACAATTCTGCTGCTTTCGACTCCGATATCTTCTCTTGTTCTAGTGCTTGCCAAACTAAGCTAGAATATCGCTGATTAAGGGAAAAATCCTCGGCTTGCAGTTTTGGTTCCAGTTCAATGTCTAAAGCCCTTGTCCTTTGCGATATCGGATTAAATTTTGCGCGATCGCGTCTTTCATCAGAAGCAACCATAACTTTAGCTCTTACATTTTAGCCCAATTTTCAATAACCCGTAAAATATATTTTACATTCAAATCCTGCCATTATTGAGGAGAGTGTTGGTTAGGAGCGCGATCGCGCTAGACAGTAAGGCAATAAGAGTGGTTTGGCTAGTTGATCAAAAGGATAACGTGAACAACGCGATCGAGAAGCTGAAGAACGTGGAGAAGAGGGTACACAACGAGAAATTGCAGCTAATCTCCTTAGTATGGGTATGGGAATTGAGCAAATTGCCCAAGCCACCGGTCTTTCTCCTGAAGAAGTGACGAAAAGACAGTGACCAGTTAGCAACTTGCCGAAGGGTGATCAGTTACCAACGAATAACAAATAACAAATAACAAATAACAAAACAATCGCGCCCCCTCTCTCCAACCCCGATCGCGCACTTTTTCAGGAAGCACTCAATCATTTATAATCGTTTAGTTGGTTCATCGCTCCTGATTTTATGACTCGTTTAATCCATGACAAATTTGCTAAGGATTATTTTGAATCTCTCCTCGAACCCTTTGGCTTGAACAGTGATCAGTTACCAGTGACCAGTTACCAGTAAACTGTGATTAGCGATCAACTAGGGAAGAGCGTGTTGCCTCTCATGGATGAGAAGACTTGTCCCATGCTTTGATGGAAAAGGATGAAAGCGTTTTTCCACCATTTAAGTTTTCCCCGAGAGTAATCAGTAATTGATGAGTAGTTCTTGTTTCCATCGGAGTCAAGAATGGTAACTGGTAACTGGTAACTGGTCACTGCTTACTGCTTCCTCGTCTCCCAGAAACGCTTTGGTTAAGAGTTTTAGGAAGAGACAGAGTTCAAAAAGAAGCAATTGATGAATTGGAAGCCTTGAGTGAAAAAAATCCCTTTCGTCAAAGGGCGCTGGAACTGCTCTATACCCTGCAAAAGGGTTTAAAATCAAAGCAGGACATTGAACCAGAGGATAGGGAATTAATTATGAGACTAGAACCTCTTTATCAACAAGAACGTGAACAACGCGATCGAGACGCGGAAAAACGTGGTGAAGAACGTGGTGAAGAACGTGGTGAAGAACGTGCGAAAAAGCGATTTGCCCAAAAACTTTTGAGTAAGGGAATGGAAATTGAGCAAATTGCTGAACTAACTGAACTTTCCCCAAAAGAGATTACTAAGCTGACCAACAATGATGAGTAGTTTAGTAGCGCGATGTCGCGAAGCGACCGCTCTTCGAGCATCGCGCTCCCTCCCTCAAACCCGATCGCGCCCCCTCTCTCAAGCCCGATCGCGCCCCCTCCCCCAACAGCGATCGCACCCCGAACTAGAATTTCTTACCCCAATCATTTATAATCATCTAGTTGGTTCATCGCTCCTGATTTTATGACTCGTTTAATCCATGACAAATTTGCTAAGGATTATTTTGAATCTCTCCTCGAACCCTTTGGCTTGAACAGTGATCAGTTACCAGTGACCAGTTACCAGTAAACTGTGATTAGCGATTAACTAGGGAAGAGCGTGTTGCCTCTCATGGATGAGAAGACTTGTCCCATGCTTTGATGGAAAAGGATGAAAGCGTTTTTCCACCATTTAAGTTTTCCCCGAGAGTAATCAGTAATTGATGAGTAGTTCTTGTTTCCATCGGAGTCAAGAATGGTAACTGGTAACTGGTAACTGGTCACTGCTTACTGCTTCCTCGTCTCCCAGAAACGCTTTGGTTAAGAGTTTTAGGAAGAGGTAGAGTTCAAAAGGAAGCAATTGATGAATTGGAAGCCTTGAGTGAAAACAATCCCTTTCGCCAAAGGGCGCTGGAACTGCTCTATACCCTGCAAAACAATTTAAAATCAAAGCAGGAACTCCCATCAGAGGATAGAGAATTAATTATGAGACTAGAACCCCTTTATCAACAAGAAAAGGAAAAACTCGTTCGAGAAGCCCAAAAGCGGGGCATGGAAATTGGTGAAGAACGTGGAGAAGAGCGTACACAGCGAGAAATTGCAGCTAATCTCCTTAGTATGGGTATGGAAGTTGAGCAAATTGCCCAAGCCACCGGTCTTTCTCCAAAAGAGGTGATGAAACTGATTAACCAAAATTCTGATGACCAATGACCAGTTACCAACAAATAACGAATAACGAATAACGAATAACGAATAACAAATTATGAGATTAGAACCCCTTTATCAACAAGAACGTGAACAACGCGATCGAGAAGCCCAAAAGCAGGGCATGGAGATCGCGCAAAAGCGATTTGCCCAAAAACTTCTGAGTAAGGGAATGGAAATTGAGCAGATTGCTGAACTAACTGAACTTTCCCCGGAAGAGATTACTAAGCTGACCAACAATGATGAGTAGTTTAGTAGCGCAATGTCGCGAAGTGACCGCTCTTCGAGCATCGCGCCCCGAATTAAAATTCCTTCCTTCAATCATGTCTAATCGTCTGGTCAGTTTGGGGAGCAACTTTTTAAACTGGTGTTGCTAGAGAAGAGTATTAACTTTTATTACGATTTCTCCTTCACTCCAACACAATTTCTTCCTGATTTCACAAGTTCAATCCATTTCCCTGCAACGGTTACAACCGCTCTCTCAATGATCAGCAGTGAGATTAAGCATTGTAAAAAACTGATTTCAACTGCATCAATTCTCCTTTTCTCCCTCAAAAAACCGCCACAAGGGAAACTCAAGCCTTTATCTCTCCCAACTACGACAAAGCCAAAAATTCGGGAGGTTCGTCGCCATAAAATCGCTCAAAACTCCATTTGCAGGAGAAGTGAGCCGATTTTTCTCTGAGAAACTCTGAGTAAAGTTTGATGAGTGTCAGTGATCACAATTACGATCCTGTTACACCATCAGAACCACTCGAATTTGCTACCTTAGTGACGTTGGTTGAAAACACTTTTGATGCCCCCGCAATTGCTAAATTCATCATGTCTATGTCTCTTAACCCTTTATTCCTAACTTGGGAAAACGCCTTAACCGAACTCGCTACCAGTGGACGTTTACTCACCGCCGCCGAAGACGCTCTACAATTAGAAACGATCCCAGACCCCTTAACAGAATTAATCAAGCAATGGCAAACTGGTGATTTTTCCCAACTGCCAGCAGTGGAACTCTTATCCTATGAGTCCATGTCTGGCGCAATGGGTGCTTATGCCAGCAGTGGGGAAACGATTTATCTCAATCAAGACTGGTTAGCGACAGCCAGCGAAGAAGATGCGTTGGCGGTTTTGATGGAAGAGTTAGGGCATCATTTGGATCATGTTGCTAATGAGAGGGATACTCTAGGGGATGAAGGCGCGATCTTTGCCTCTCTACTGCAAGGAGAAGGGTTAAGGGATGAGTTGCGAGAAGAAGATGATCGCGCTACATTGAACCTCGACGGCGAACTGGTTACGGTAGAACAAGCAGAATTTGAAGTTACAACCGCAGAAGATGGCAGCGTTAGTGGAACTTTAAGAGGAGAAATTGTTCGAGCCAATGCCATACCAGGAACAGATACCATCACCTTTGATGGTAGCCTAGCAGGTGAAACCATTCTTCTCAATGAGGCACTAAATATTACTGATTCCTTAATCATTGAAGCTTCAGAGACAGGAGGAATGACCATTGATGCTCAAGGGAATAGTCGCGTTTTTTTAATTGATGATGGAAACTCCCAAAATTCTATTAGAGTTAGCATGGATGGCTTAACAATTATCGGCGGTAATACAGAAGACGGCGCTGGTATCTTTAACCGTGAAACTGTAAACCTAACCAATACAACCATCTCTGGCAATTCCGCTTCTGATGATGGGGGGGGGATTTTTAACGAAGGAACTGTAAACCTAACCAATACAACCATCTCTGGTAATTCCGCTTCTGATGATGGAGGGGGGATTTGGAGCAGAGAGACTATAAACCTAACCAATAGTATTATTGCTAATAGCACCGGTGGAGGAGATGTCTACAACTATTATGGTAGGCCGGACGTAAATACTTATGGTGCAAATATTGTCGAAGATGGTAGTGTTCGCGGTGCTGTCCAGATTGACCCTAACCTTTCTCCCTTACAGGATAATGGTGGCGGTACTCTCACCCACATTCCCCTAGAAGGCAGTTTAGCCATTGACTTGGGCGATAATAGCGTTCTTCCTGCCGACACTCAAGACATAGACGGGGATGGCGATGTTGAAGAACCCCTTCCCTTTGACCAGCGAGGGTTAAACCGTGTTATTGGCGATGCCGTTGACTTAGGGGCAGTAGAGACGGGTAACAATGGCGGTGGTGGCAATCAAGCCCCCGTTGCTGAAGATGATACCGCAAGCACTGGGTCTAATACCGCTTTAAGTCAAAACGTTCTCAGCAATGACAGCGACGCTGAGGGAGATTCCCTCACTGTCAGCGCCGTTAATGGCGAAGAAAGTAATGTCGGCACCGAATTTGAACTTCCTTCTGGGGCGCTGTTAACCCTTAACGCTGATGGTAGCTTTGAATATGACCCTAATAACGCCTTTGACAACCTCGCGGAAGGAGAAACCACCACCGATCGCTTTAGTTATACCGTCTCCGATGGCAATGATGGCACTGACACCGCTAATGTTGCCATTGATATCACAGGCGTTCCCGTTCCCAGTTTTAACCTTGATGTTGACAACAATGGCGTGGCTGATCCCTTTACCGATGGTCTGACCATTTTCCGATTTTTAGGCGGGCTGAATCCCGAAACTTACGAACTCGCCAGTGATGCCGATCGCAGCGTGACGGCAGTACAAGAGTTTCTCTTTGGCGGTGAAACCTTCTTGGATGTTGACAACAATGGCGTGGCTGATCCCTTTACCGATGGTCTGACCATTTTCCGATTTTTAGGCGGGCTGAATCCCGAAACTTACGAACTCGCCAGTGATGCCGATCGCAGCGTTGCGGAAATACAAGAATTTTTACAGCCCTTCCTAGATGCGGTGTAAGGAAATCAACTCCGAAAGCAGACCTTAAAGAGAAGAACCCAATCAACACCAAATCCAGTTGTCTGATTTTAACATTTTAGAATTTAACTACCGAGTGATACAACTGAATCAATTAAACTGGCGAGATTTCTTAAGACAAGATAAGGAACAAATATAATGGCACAACAAATTATTACAACCGAAGAATTATTATCTGTTATCAGTGGTCAAGACTTAGCGACAATTGTTGTTGAATATAGCACAGAAGACCCACTCAATTCTCCAGCGAGAGGTTTAGGTTTCAAACTTCATTATGATTCAAGTCAGTTACAATTTGAAGACTTTAGCGATGTGTTTACTTTTGGCGCACAACCACAAGATTTTACACAATTAGCCCCTCAAGATGATAGAAATGATTTAGATAATAATCCGCAAACGGATCAAGTAATTAGCTTTCTTTATGCTGATCCCGATGTTTTTAGTAATCCTAGCGCCACTTTAGATTGGCCCCTAGCAGACAACAATATCGACAGTTTACCTGTTTCTCTTTTTGCGGTAAATTTCGATAGTAGTAATCTGGAAACAGAAACAGTTGTTAATTTTACCCTCTCCCAAGTTCAAGAGGGATTTGATAATCAAAGGAATGAAATCCTTTCTACAACCACTATTATTCCTGATAATTCTAACCAACCACGACAATTAGTGATTCCTGAATTAACAACGCCAACGGTTCAAGCTAATCAAGATTTTGAGGTTAATTTAGCCTACGAGATTGAAAACCTGAATCCAGAGATTACCGCAAGAGGATTAAATTTTAGACTTCATTATAATTCAGAACAAGTAGCGTTTCAGGAACTAACAACTGTTTTCGATTTTGGAGGACAAGGATTAGAAGAAACTCAAGATCAAGAAGATACGCAAGATTTTGATGGTGACAGCAGCACTGATCGAATTTTGACTTTTTTGTATTCTGATCCACAAATCTTTTCTAATCCTAATGCTGAATTAAATTGGCCCCTCAATGAATCTAATACCACTGCTGAAGATTTACCGTTAGATTTAGTCACTGTTAATTTTGAAGCCTTGGGACGTTTCGATCGATCAACGCTTAATCTCACTTTAGCCCAAGTTCAAGAGGGATTTGATAATCAAAGGAATGAAATCCTTTCTACAACCACTATTATTCCTGATAATTCTAATCAACCACGACAATTAGTGATTCCTGAATTAACAACGCCAACGGTTCAAGCTAATCAAGATTTTGAGGTTAATTTAGCCTACGATATTGAAAACTTGAATCCAGAGATTACCGCAAGAGGATTAAATTTTAGACTTCATTATAATTCAGAACAAGTAGCGTTTCAGGAACTAACAACTGTTTTCGATTTTGGAGGACAAGGATTAGAAGAAACTCAAGATCAAGAAGATACACAAGATTTTGATGGTGACAGCAGCACCGATCGAATTTTGACTTTTTTGTATTCTGATCCACAAATCTTTTCTAATCCTAATGCTGAATTAAATTGGCCCCTCAATGAATCTAATACCACTGCTGAAGATTTACCGTTAGATTTAGTCACTGTTAATTTTGAAGCCTTGGGACGTTTCGATCAATCAACGTTTAATCTCACTTTAGCCCAAGTTCAAGAGGGATTTAATAACCAAAGGAATGAGTTAGTTAATTCTCTAGAAATAGAAGCAGTGCTTGGAAATCCTCCAATTGTAGAAAATTTCCTTGATAACATAACTCTCACTCAAGGAGAACTCCCCGACCCCATCAATCTTTTTGACACCTTTGAAGACACCGAAGATGATGATGCTAATCTTACCTATACAGTCGTTGAAAACACCAATTCTGAGTTAGTAGAAACAGCCCTCGACACGGAAAGCGGTGAACTCAACTTGATTCCTGCGACGGCTGCAGGTAGTAGTGAGATTACGATCGAAGCGACAGATAGTCAAGGGTTAAGAGTTAGAGAAACATTCACCCTGACCATTAACCGACAAAATGGGAAACCAAGCATTAACGCACCTCTAAATGAAATCACCCTGACTCATGGAGAAAACCTTGATCCGATTAACCTGTTCGACACCTTCCAAGATGACCAAGATACAGACGAAGAACTCAAATTAACCGCAAACAGTAGCAATAAAAATCTGGTTCGCACCGCCTTAGACTCCAATACAGGAAGGCTATTCCTGCAATTCCCCTCCACACGCACAGGAACCAGTGAAATCACCGTTAGAGCGAAAGATACCAGTGGATTCACCACCACCGAAACCTTCACCGTCACCGTTAACCCCAGTGGCGAAGCCATCAGCCTCGAAGAAAATAACGACACCTTAGAAACCGCCAGCACCCCTCAACTCAGCCCCAACACCCCCAACCTCAACCTCGCTGGCGAAATTGGCGACAACAATTTCGGTGATCAAGATATCGACCTTTATCGCCTCGAACTGCAAAAAGGCGACCAACTCACCGCCGACATCAACACTGATGATAACTCCTCCCTCGACTCCTTTTTAAGACTCTTCGACAGCTTTGGACAACAAGTAGAACGCAACGACGACAGCCAACAAGGGGAAAACGACTCCCTATTAGAATTTAGTGCTGACACCTCACAAACCTACTATATTGGAGTCAGTGGCTTTGGTAATGACCAATACAAACCCAACTTAGAAAACTCTGGTAGTAAAGGAGACACTGGCAGTTATAACCTCGCCCTCACCCTCACCAGTACCGCCAGCGAAACCCCCAACGATACCATTTCCCAAGCCATCGCCACCAGCGCCTTGATTCAAGAAAACGGGCAATTTCAACAACCTGGCTTCCTCGGCGACAACAGCACCCTTAATAACCCCAACCTCGACGTTGACTTTTACGAAATTCAACTGACTCAAGGGGAAACCGCCACCATCGACATCGACACCACAGAAAACAGTCCCCTCAATCCCATCCTACGCATCTTCAACGCCACTGGTGGTAACGTTCCCAACGGCTTCAACGATAACGCCAAAGCCCCAGGTGAACAATTAGGAAATGACCCCTATCTCGAATTTACCGCCCCCTTTAGCGGCACCTATTATGTCGGAATCAGCGACCAAGCCAACGACCTGTATAGCCCCTACAACCCCGAAAGTGGACAAAGTCCAGGGGCAACAGGTGCGTATGAAATCAACATTACGCAAGATGTTTCCCGTGAAGATAGTCCCCCCGAAGCCTCTCCCAACGACACTCTCGACACCGCCACCGCCTTGTTAGTGGGAGATGAAATTCAAGGGAATATTGGCGATAGAACGGAATTTGTCACCGTTCCAGGATTAGACGTTGACCTTTACACCCTCACCCTCGAAGCTGACCAAGCCATCAACATCAACGCTAACCCCACATCTCGCCTTGACCCCATCCTACGCCTGTTCAATGCCAACGGAGAAGAAATCGCCTTCAATGACGACATCGGAGATAGTAACAACGCCCGCATCGACTTCCGCGTTCCCGACAACGGCGACTATTTCCTCGGGGTTAGCGGCTTTGACAACAGCAACTATAATCCAGAACAAGAAGGAAGCGGTGCGCCCTTTGCCAGTACAGGAAGTTACCAACTCATCGTTACCGAACAAGAAACGCCCGAATTAGAAGCAGGAGAAGAAGAAGAAAACGACACTCTAGACACCGCCACCGCCACCAGTTTAACCGCAGACAGCCTCGGTAGCCTCAAACAAACCAACGCCATTGGCAATAATCCCAATTTAGAAGAAGCAGGATTAGATGTAGATATCTTCCAAGTAGAACTAGATACTAATACCCGTCTCACCGCCGAGATTAACACCGAAAACTTCAACAGTGACTTTGACTCCCTCCTCCGTGTCTTTAACAGTGAAGGAGAACAACTCGACTTTAATGATGATGAAAGCAGCGACAATTTAGACTCCCAATTAGAATTTATCCCCACCGCAGCCGGAACCTATTATGTCGGAGTCAGTGGCTTAGGGAATGAAAAATATAACCCCAAGACAGTCAGTAGCGGTAACGTTGGCAGCATCGGAGATTATGAAATTGAACTTCGCCTCAATGAAGTCACTCCCCAAGAAAATCCCACCAACGAAACCCCCGAAACAGCAAGCCAAGTCAACTTAACCAATAACCGCTTTAGCACCAATGGTGTAATCGGTGACAATACTAATGTTGAGGTCGATCGAGACTTCTACGAAATTGACTTAGAACAAGGAAGCATCCTCAATATAAGAGTGAACGGAGACAACCTCGAAAGTTTCGTCCGTCTCTTCAACAGTAAGGATGAAGAAATTCCCCTCGAATATGAAGCGGGAGACTTCCCTCACCCCAGCCTCAACTTAACCATTCCCGAAGACGACACCTACTTCCTACAAATCAGCGCCTTCGATAACAATGAAGACGGTATCCCAGACGATAGCATCGGAGACTATCGCCTCAACCTAGCCGTCGCACCCCCTCCCCTTGCCGCCCAACCCCCCGTCGAAGAAATCCGACCCACCGCCAACAACGATCGCTTTCGGGCTGCCTCCCAGCGCACTGCTATCTTTAATGTTTTGGGAAATGACAGCGCCAACGATGACCAAGGCTTTCTCGAAATTACTGACTTCACCGCAACCACCGAAAAAGGCGGAACTGTTGAACTCGATAACCAGTCGCGGTTAAGATACACTCCCAACCCCGACTTTGGAGGCGTTGATACTTTCACCTACACCGTCGCCAATGAAAGTGGTGGCTTTGACCAAGGCACAGTAGAAGTCAATGTTAATCGTCCGCCAGAAGGCGCAAGTGTTCAAGTTGAGTTGGATGTGCGTTCCGTTCCTGGAAAAGAAGACCAACTCAATGACGGCTTGCAAATCGGAGAAGAGTTTATCGTTGATGTTCGTTTTCTCGATCGCGTGAACAGCGAAAATCCCTCGCAAGCGGTGCGTTCTGGGTATGCCGACCTTCGATTTAACCCGAATCAGTTGCAAGTCGTCACCGATACCGACATTGATAACGACCAAATTACCGACGGAATCATCCGTTATCCAGAATACCCAGGAGGTCGTAAAGGAACCGTCCGCAACGCAGAAGGATTAGTCGATGAAGTGGGAGGTTTTTCCATATCACAAGACCCACCAGAAGCAGAAAACCGCATTTTCAGTCTTCATTTACAAGCAATAGGAGGAGGAAACACCGCCCTCTTCGCCAGTGAAGCGGGACAACAAATCGGGTCAGCAATTACTCTGTTTGATACCTTCATCACCGACCAACGCAATCAAACTAACTTCCCAGAAATTGATATCGCCACCGTCACCAACTCCGAAACAGTGGAAAGTGCCTTCCCAGTGAACCTCGCCAACAATAATGTAATCGAACAGGGCGAAATCTCAGGAGTACAAGGGATAATCGAAGCCATGCAAGTGAACATTGACTTTCAAGACTTAGCAGGGAACTCCTTAGAAGATGTCGCTGTGGGAGAGGAGTTTAAGATTGTTCTCTCTGCGGAAGACTTACGTCCAGACGGTCAACAATTAGGAGTGTTTAGCGTCTTTGCCGATGTCTTCTATGATACGGTTTTGATTGATGTCACCGAAGCCGAATTAGTGGGAGATTTTGCCTCCCCCGTCTTAGAATTACCCACAGCAGTGGAACAGGGTTCAGGAGAAGGATTAATCGATGAATTGGGGGGAACGAAAGAGAACTTTAATCCCGTCAGAAGCGGCAGTCAAACCTTTGCCGAATTAACCGTCACCGCCAAAGCGCCTGGACAATTAGATGTGAGTACCAACGCCCCAGAGGGGAAAACCGCGAAAAATACACTGTTTGGGGTGGATGTAGAGGTGACAGAGGGGACAGTTTACAGCGAAAAACGCCTCGATATCCTCGGTGAAACAGAAGAAGGGAATCCTGATTTAGTGATTACAGAATTTGACGCAGTTGTTGATCATGTATTGGGAGGAGAAACTGAGGTCAATTTGACAGTGGAAAATCAAGGGGATGGAACGTCTCCAGGTTTCCAAGTGGAAATTCTTTACTATACCGCCGATGATCTAGGGGAATTAGAAGAAGAAGAACCAATGGTGGTGAAAACTCTGGCTTTTGAGGAGTTAACAGAAAGCAGAAGTGAAACCGCAGCAGTGTCTCTACCAGTAGAGGTAATGTTAGCAGAAGCGTTAGAAGATGATCCTTCAGTGTTTGGGGAAACCGTTCCAGATGAGGGCTTCTTTGAGTCGAATAATATCGACTATTTAGGGGTGCGCCTGGTTAATAGTGAGAGTTCTGGGGAAACTACAGAAGAGTTTACGAATAACGGTGTGGATGGAACAGAAGGGGTAAATGTGGATGATATCGCTTATTTCCCCTGGGATGTGGTTAATAATAACGGTGATGGCGTGATAGCTGGAGAAGAAGATGATTTAATCAGTGATAGACAAGTGACTCCTGTCGATGCTAATTTTGTGTTTGAGAACATTGGTGAGGTGATTACCGATGAGGTGGTTGAGTCTCAGCAAGTGGGAACAGAAGGCTTAGATTTAAGTCGCATTGATTTAGATTTAGATGGGGCGATTTCTCCCGTAGATGCGGTGCGTGTGGCTAATCGCATCGGCTATGAAATCAATCCTAATATTTTTGAGGAGAGTGTTGGTTAAGTTGATTAAATTTCCTATTCTGAGGTGGTATTGAATCAATTTAATGCCCAACCCCCGACTTAGAAAATTGGCTTCCTAGTATTTAGGGCTTCCTGAATAAAACTGAAACCCTTACCCAATAAGGCTTTAAGGTTCTTAACCCCTCAAAAAGGTGCAAGGAAATTGAACGCTCAATAGTCACGCACCCTGCATCAAAACTTTGAAATCTTACCTCTTACCTCTTGCCTCTTACCTCTTGCCTCTTGCCTTTTGCCTTTTGCCTTTTGCCTCTTGCCTCTTGCCTTACTACACCAACTAATTAACTTTTTCAGCAAACCCTATTTATTGGATTGCAGAAGGATTGAGAACTGCCAGGGAGAATTTCTCATGTGGTTATGAACCATACTCTCTCTGGTTCGATGCGATGACATCAACGGGCGCGATCGCGCTTTTAAGTCCTAGTTTTCCCGTTGCAATTCTTCTCAGCAGTTTAGCTTTATTTCGTCTGATTAGTATTAGCGCCGAAGCGATCGCTGCTGGGCTATCTTGGGGGATCAAATTGATAATTAATCATTAAACTTTAGCACTTTTCAAGCCCTTTAGTTCGGAAAACACTGATGAGGCTCAAACCGATTTAACACTCGATCGCGCCCCCTCCCTCAAACCCAATCGCGCCCCCTCCCTCAAACCCAATCGCGCCCCCTCCCCCAACAGCGATCGCGCCCCCTCCCCCAACAGCGATCGCGCACCCTTCTCAAACCCCGATGTGGCAAAGCTACCGCTCTACGAGCATCGCACACTTTTTCAGGAAGCACTCAATCATTTACAATCATGTAGTTGGTTCATCGCTCCTGATTTTATGACTCGTTTAATCCATGACAAATTCGCTAAGGATTATTTTGAATCTCTCCTCGAACCCTTTGGTCAAATTAACTCACAGAAACGAGTCTCCGCAGAAGACCAGTATATTGATGTTTGGTTTGAACCCGCACCCGAAAATTTAGAGGAACTCAAGGAGTTAGGCGTTCTGGGGAGGATGGCAACTACTCCCTCGATGTTTGAACCCTATCGTAATCCTGTTACCCCTGAGCAAATTGGCGATTGTCTTCTCAAGTTGCTGTTAGTCAGAACACAGATGAAACGACAGGCAAGACGAAAGGAATCTTCTTTGGCTGAAGAAAGTGTTCCTAGATTATGGATTTTAACCCCAACTGCTTCTTCAACCGTGTTGTCTGGATTTAACGCTATGCAAACACCTGATGAGTTAGAGGGATTTTATACGTTAGGAAGCTCACTGAGTACCAATATCATCGTCATTCATCAACTTCCTCGTACAGAAGAAACGCTTTGGTTAAGAGTTTTAGGAAGAGGTAGAGTTCAAAAGGAAGCAATTGATGAATTGGAAGCCTTGAGTGAAAACAATCCCTTTCGTCAAAGGGCGCTGGAACTGCTCTATACCCTGCAAAAGGGTTTACAATCAAAGCAGGACATTGAATCAGAGGATAGAGAATTAATTATGAGATTAGAACCGCTTTATCAACAAGAAAAAGAAAAACTTGTTCGAGACGCTGAAGAACGTGGAGAAGAGCGTACACAGCGAGAAATTGCAGCCAATCTCCTTAGTATGGGTATGGAAGTTGAGCAAATTGCCCAAGCCACCGGTCTTTCTCGGAAACAGGTGATGAAACTGATTAACCAAAATTCTGATGACCAATGACCAGTTACCAACAAATAACGAATAACGAATAACGAATAACAAATTATGAGACTAGAACCCCTTTATCAAATTGAACGTGAACAACGCGATCGAGAAGTTAAACAGCTCACGCAGCGAGAAATTGCGGCTAATCTTCTCAATAAAGGAATGGAAATTCAGGAGATTGCCGAAGCGACTGGTCTTTCCCCGGAAGAAGTGACGAAACTGATTAACCAAAATTCTGATGACCAATGACCAGTTACCAACAAATAACGAATAACAAATTATGAGATTAGAACCCCTTTATCAACAAGAAAAAGAAACACTCGATCGCGAAGCCCAAAAGCGGGGCATGGAAATTGGTGAAGAACATGCACAAAAGCGATTTGCCCAAAAACTTCTGAGTAAGGGAATGGAAATTGAGCAGATTGCTGAACTCACGCTTGCTTTCCCCAGAAGAGATTACTAAGCTAACCAACAATGATGAGTAGTTTAGTAGCGCAATGTCGCGAAGTGACCGCTCTTCGAGCATCGCGCCCCGAATTAAAATTCCTTCCTTCAATCATGTATAATCGTCTGGTCAGTTTGGGGATCAACTTTTTAAACTGGTGTTGCTAGAGAGTAGTATTAACTTTTATTACAATTTCTCCTTCACTTCAACACAATTTCTTCCTGATTTCACAAGTTAAATCCATTGTCCTGTAAAGATTAAAACTCATTCCCAAAATCGCATCTGTGAGATTAGTTATTCTATTTAATTGATTTAAATCTTATTAATCGGCTTTCTGAACCACTATAATTTGCTACCTTAGTAGCGTTGGTTGAAACCAGTTTTGAGTCCCCTTCAATTGGTAAATTAGTCATGTTGATTTCTCTTAACCCCTTATTCCTAACTTGGGAAAATGCCTTAACCGAACTCGCAAACAGTGGACGTTTATTCACCGCCGCCCAAGAGGCTCTACAATTAAAAACGATCCCAGACTCGTTAACAGAATTAATCAAGCAATGGCAAACGGGAGATTTTTCCCAACTGCCAGCAGTGGAACTGTTATCCAATAATTCCATGTCTGGCGCAATGGGGGCTTATGCCAGCAGTGGGGAAACGATTTATCTCAATGAAGACTGGTTAGCCACAGCCAGCGAAGAAGATGCACTGGCGGTGTTAATGGAAGAGTTAGGGCATCATTTAGATAATGTGGTGAACGAAAAAGATGCTGCAGGAGATGAAGGGGCGATTTTTGCTTCTCTACTGCAAGGAAAAGATTTCAGGGATCAGGTGCGAGAAGAAGACGATCGCGCCACTTTAGAAATTAATGGGGAAAGCGTGACAGTTGAACAAGCAGACAACTTTAAAATCACTCCTCAGTTAGTAGAGAATGAAATTACCGCAGACGGAATCCAAGCAGGAGAAACGTTTGAAATCGAATTTTTATTTGAGGATTTAATCACTAATTCTGAGAGTAATCCTAACGGAGTCGTGCTTTCGGGTTACACTGATGTTCTGTTTAATCCGACATCAGTTCTTTTAGCGGAGAATGGCATTAGTTACGGTGAGGGTTATACGACTAACCAAACTGGAGAGAATCGCCTCGGTAATAATGGCGAACAAGTGGGGCGCGTTAGTGAAGTAGGAGCGGCCACAAGCGATGTTAATGCTCCTGCTAGTCAGGTGGTTTTTACCTTAACCTTTGAGGCTCAAACTGATTTTACACTCGATCCCGTCACCATTGAGGCTGAAAAACCAGACGAGCCGAAAAACTTGATCACGATCGCCAGTAGTGATGAAGATCAAACCCGTAACACCGAGTATGGACAGGAAACGATCGGTCCGGCGGTTAACATTATTGAAAGTGAAGGGAGTACCGAGGTTAGTGAGGATGGAGCAACAGATAGTTATGAGTTAGTCTTAAATAGCCAACCCACTGCTGACGTTACGATCGAGATTAGCAATATTGGTCAAGTTAGTGTTGAGCCAACCAGCTTGACTTTTACTCCTGAGAATTGGGACACGACTCAAGTAGTGACGGTTACTGCTACTGATGACAATTTTGCAGAAGGAGAACATACCACTCCTATTAACCACAGTGTTGCTGACGGTAGCGCTGACGAATATCTTGACGTTGGAATTAGTAATGTTGCTGCCAATATCATCGAAGTTCAAGATGGAGAGGGTGGCAATGCTCCCCCAATTGTAGAAGATACAACCTTCACCATCGATAATGAAAGTTTATTTAGTTTTTTAGGTGAGATTGTTGCTTCTGATCCCGACGGAGATTTTCTAGAGTTTACAATTGTCGATGGAAACGAGGATATTGATGGGGATGGAATTCCTCCCTTTGTAATTGATCCTTTTGAAAATATCGGTGAAATCTTTGTTGATGACATTGATGACCTTCAGCTTGCAGATTGAGTTTTTCTTAACCGTTGAAGTCAGTGACGGAGAATTTACGGATACTGGGACAGTAGAAATTAATGTCACAGCAGAACCAACAGTAGAAGTCAATTTAGAACTTCGAGCCATTCCAGGTCAAGAAGCTCAACTTGAAGATGGGATACAAAGCGGAGATGAGTTTTTAGTTGATGTTCGTTTCCTCGATTTGGTTACTGAAGATAACCCTTCTCAAGCTGTCACATTTGGTTATGCTGATCTATTGTTTGATCCGAACGTTTTACAAGTAGTAGAAGACGACAACACAGTTGATGGGGAAGATGGGGTCGTCGATGGCATTGTTCGTGGTCCAGACTACATTACTGGACGCACAGGAACTGTGCGTAACCTTGATGGTATAGTAGCAGAAGTAGGAGGGGGGGCAGTGGTTTTCGGGGAAGAAAGTTTTCCTGAAGAGAATCGTGTTTTTAGTATCCTTTTCACTGCTACCGAAGACATTACTCCCGAAAACCCAACTACGATTGAAAGTCAAGCCGTTGACGGGATCTTTAGTGGAATTAATGTACTTAGTAAGCCGGGAGACCAAAGAAGCCAAACTGATTTTGGTAGCCTGACTCTCCCTGAGACAGATGACAATAATGACCCTCCAAATGCGGTAGATGATACGGGTAGCACCGACGAAGATAGTTCCTTTACAGTTGATGCGGCAAATGGCGTTCTCGCCAATGACGTTGATCCTGATGGAGATGCTCTAACTGTCAGGGCCGTAAATGGAGAAGCGGGTAAGGTTGACACAGAAATCACCTTAGACTCCGGTGCGTTACTCACTCTCAATGCTGATGGAAGCTATGAGTATGACCCCAGTGGCGCGTTTGAAGACCTCAACGACGGGGATACTGCTACTGATACCTTTACTTACACCGTAGCTGACGGGAATGGTGGTACAGATACCGCAGATGTAGAAATCACTGTTGAAGGTATCACTGATAATCTCCCGCCCGTCTTTGATGTTGCCACAGAACAAGCCCTTGATGAAAACACCGCTTTAGTTGTGGCAGCGGTAGCCAGTGACCCTGATGGGGATGACCTCACTTTCTCTTTCTCCGGTGGTGCTGACGAAGCCTTATTCACCATTGATGCCGATGGCAACTTGAGCTTTATTAACCCTCCCGACTTTGAAAATCCTGAAGATGATGGTGAAGATAATGTTTATAACGTTCAAGTGAGTGTTAATGACTCACAAGAGACAGTTACTGAAGAGTTTGCGGTCACAATCAACGATGTTGATGAAACTATCCCAGGACCGCCCCAAGTGGTCAATCCCATTGACGACTTTACTATCAATCAAGAAGAACTCCCTGACCCAATTAATCTGTTTGATGTCTTTGAAGATAGCGAAGATGCTGATTCCGATCTAACCTACCGCGTTCTCGAAAATACTAACAATGCCTTGATTGAAACAGCCTTGAGTGCAGGAGAACTCAGTTTCATTCCCTTTTCAGGCGGGGGGAGTAGCGACATCACGGTTCAAGCCACTGACACTGATGGTTTCAGCATCAATTACTCCTTTACCATTACAATTGACACCCCTCCCGAAGTGGTCAACCCCATCGATGATCGGAATATCCCATCAGACAGTGATCCCATTCGACTAAATTTGTTTGAAACCTTTGAAGACAATCAAGACGACGACTCCAACCTGAGTTTTACTGTCATTAGTAGCAACCCTAACTTAGTGAGTCTTTCTCCAGTTGATGAGGGAAGTGGAAGACTTTTCCTCCAATTTCCGTCTAATAATGAAGGAAGCAGTGAAGTGACGGTCACTGCTACGGATAGCAATGGACTCTCGAGAGAAGAAACCTTCTTGGTAACCGTCGGAGCCTCAATCACCACAGAAGAACCCAATGATACCCTAGTCACTGCCACCAATACCCAACTTGACTTAGAGAATCAACCGAATGTCACCATTTCTGGAGAAATTGGAGATAACAGCTTCGAGAACCAAGATATTGATCTCTATAAGATGACCTTAACTCAAGGAGACCGACTCACCGCAGATATTGACACCAATGAGAACTCGGCCCTCGATTCCATCCTGAGAATTTTTGATAGCAATGGCTTGGAAGTGGCTCTCAATGATGATAGCAATGGCGAAACCGATTCTCTTGTCACCTTCACCGTTGACGAAGCAGTCGAACGAGCAACTTACTATGTCGGTGTCAGTGGATTTAGCAATACCAGCTATAACCCTAATCTTGAAAACTCGGGCACTAAGGGCAGCACAGGAGCGTATAACTTAACCCTCACCCTGTCTTCCATTACTGGTGAAGAGCCAGCTAATGACACAATTCCGCAAGCAATGGAGATCGCTTCTAGCCTTGACGAAGAGGGATTATTCCGTGAAGAAGCCTTCATTGGTGACAACGCCACTTTTCAAGCCAATAAAGATGTTGATCTTTACCAAGTTCAACTTCAGCAAGGAGAAACGATTACCATTGATCTTGATACCGAAGTCAACAGCCCCCTTGACTTAATTCTACAGGTCTTCAATGCCACAGGGGGTCAAGTTCCCACCGGCTTCAACGATAACGCCAAAGCCCCAGGTGAACAATTAGGAAATGACCCCTATCTCGAATTTAGCGCCCCCTTCAGCGGCCTCTATTATGTCGGAGTCAGCGACCAAGCAAACGACCTGTATAGCCCCTACAACCCCGAAAGTGGACAAAGTCCAGGGGCAACAGGCGCGTATGAAATCAACATTACGCAAGATGTTTCCCGTGAAGATAGTCCCCCCGAAGCCTCTCCCAACGACACCCTCGACACCGCCACCGCCTTGTTAGTGGGAGATGAAATTCAAGGGAATATTGGCGATAGAACGGAATTTGTCACCGTTCCAGGATTAGATGTTGACCTTTACACCCTCTCCCTCGAAGCTGACCAAGCCATTAGCATCACTCTGAACAGCACCTCCCGTCTTGACCCCGTCTTACGACTATTCAACGCCCAAGGAGAAGAAATTGCCTTCAATGACGACATCGGAAACAGTAACAATTCCCGCATCGAGTTTCAGGTTGCCGAAACCGTAGAAACCGAAGATTACCTCATCGGTGTCAGTGGCTTTGGCAACGAAGACTATGATCTCAACGAAGAAGGCAGCGGCGCCCCCTTTGCCAGTACAGGAAGTTACCAACTCATCGTTACCGAACAAGAAACGCCCGAATTAGAAGCCGGTGCCGAAGAAGAAAACGACACTCTAGACACCGCCACCGCCACCAGTTTAACCGCAGACAGCCTCGGTAGCCTCAAACAAACCAACGCCATTGGCAATAATCCCAACTTAGAAGAAGCGGGATCAGACGTAGATATCTTCCAAGTGGAACTGGATACCAAAACCCGTCTCACCGCCGAGATTAACACCGAAAACCTCAACACCAATTTTGACTCTCTCCTTCGCATCTTCAACAGTGAAGGAGAAGCAGTCGCCTTCAATGACGATGAAACCAGCAACACTTTAGACTCCCGATTAGAATTTCTCCCCACCACCGACGGAACTTATTACGTGGGAGTGAGTGGTTTAGGTAATGAAGCGTATAATCCCCAGACAGGAGAAAACCTCAAAGTCGGTGCCATCGGTGATTATGAAATCGAAATCACTCTTAGCGAAGCCATTCCACCAGAAAATCCCACCAACGACACTCGCGAAACGGCAATCAAAGCTGAACTTGCCAACAACCGCTTTACCCGCAATGGTTTCATTGGTGATCACCCGAATAATGTAGAAACCGACCTTGACTTCTATCAAGTAGAATTGTCTCAAGGACAAACCTTAAACATTGAAGTCAATGGACGCGACTCAGACTTAGAGAGTTTTGTCGAGTTGTTCAAAAGCGATGAAACAGACAATCTCCTAGAAGAAGAATACGATGCAGGAGACTTCCCCCATCCAGAAGTAAGCATTGAAATTGAAGAAGATGACACCTACTTCATCCGTGTTAGCGCCTTTGATGATGGCACTAATGACGGAAAAACTGGAGAATATCAACTAAATCTAGGAGTAGAAAACGCTCCCGCAGCCGCACAAGCGCCCATAGAAGAAATTCGACCCTCTGTAAACGACGATCGTGAATTTACTAACTCCGATCGAGCCGTCACCATTGATGTTTTAGCCAACGACGTTGCTAACGATGATCAAGGAGTGAATGAAATCAATGACGATAACTTCCCGAAAACCACCGAAAAAGGGGGAACAGTTACCGTAGAAGATTCCAGTTTAATCTATACTCCCGATCCAGACTTTGCAGGGGTAGATACATTTACATACACAGCAGATAATGAAAGTGGCGGTTCGGATCAAGGAACTGTATCAGTAACCGTGAATCGTCCCCTAGAAGATTCGACAGTACAAGTTCTCCTCGACGTAAAACCAGTGCCAGGAAAAGAAGAGCAACTGAATGATGGATTACAAATTGGGGAAGAATTTCTAGTTGATGTCCGTTTTCAAGACCTTCTAACCGATAATAATCCTTCTCAAGCGGTCGTCGCTGCTTATGCCGATCTCATGTTTGATCCGCAAGTGCTAGAAGTAGTGGAAAATAATGAGACCGTAGATGATGAGGATGGTCTGGTCGATGGCATTATTCGGAACCCTTCCTATGGACTCGGCACAAAGGGACAGGTTCGTAATGAGGAAGGCTTAGTCAATGAAGTAGGAGGAGGAAATTTGGTCTCTAGTCCAGCTGCCCTTCCTGATGATAACCGTGTCTTTAGCCTCCATTTCCGAGCCATAGGAGGCGGCAATACCGCTCTCTTAGCTAGTGAAGCCGGACAACGTCCGGATTCGGGGATTAACATTATAGCGGGGCGAGGAGATCAGCGCGATCGAACCAACTTTACAAGAATTAACGCGATCGAGCAAATTACCAATCTAGATGGGAATAATGACATCGCCCCGAACTTAAATCTCGCCATGACCAATCAGATGGTGACTTTCCAAGAAGAAGGAGTAACTGGTGTTCAAGGGGTAGTGGAAGCAATGGAAGTCAAGGTTGATTTCCAAGACTCAGCAGGCAATCCCTTGTCAGAAGTGGCAGTGGGAGATACCTTTGAGATTGTTCTCTCAGCAGAAGATTTACGTCCAGAACAATTGGGGGTCTTTAGTGCGTTTGCCGATGTGGTTTATGACACAGTCTTAATAGATGTCAACGAAGCACGCTTAGAAGAGCCTTTTCAATCTCCAGTCATCGACCTAAGTAATGCGATTCAAGAAGGAGAGGGCTTAGTGAATGAATTTGGGGGGTCTAATTCCCGATTAAACCCAGAGACAGGAACTCAAGAAGTTGCAATTTTTACAGCTACCGCTCAAGCCGCTGGTTTATTAGAAGTTAGCACCAATGCCGCAGAAGGAGAAACAGCGCTAAACACCCTCTTTGGCATTGATACAGATTTAACGGAAGCCACCCGTTACGGTGAGAATACTCTGAATATTGTTGGTGAAAGCGTAAAAGGTGCTGATTTAGTGATCACTGAATTTGATGCTGAAATTGACCACGTATTAGGCGGAGAAACCACCGTTAATTTGACAGTAGCTAACGAAGGGAATGCAGCGAGTTCTGGTTTCCAAGTAGAAGTGCTTTACTACACCGCAGAGAGTATTGACCAACTTAGCGAAGAAGAACCACAGGTGGTTAAAACCCTTGCTTTTGATGAATTAGAAGCGGAAAGGGAGGTTAATGAACAGTCAGAGGTATCGCTACCAGTGGAAACGCTTTTAGCTGAAGCCCTAGAGGATGACCCTTCTGTGTTTGGACAAAAACGCCCCATTGATGATGATGGTGAAGAAGGGTTCTTTGAGTCCAATAACATTGACTATCTCGGCGTTCGCATTGTTAATAGTGATAATTCTGGGGAAGAGGAGGAGGCATTTGCCAATAATGCTTTGAATGATACGGAGGGAGTCAATATTGATGATATTGCTTTCTTCCCTTGGGATTTTGTGAATAGCAGTGAAGAGGGGGTGTTGCCGAATCAAGACGATGAAATTGTTTCCGACAAGATTGTCGATTTCAATGATGCCAATGCGGTTTTCCGAAATATTGGTGAGGTGATAACGGAAGAGGTGACAGAAGGAAATCGCTTTGGTTTAGATTTGGATCGCATTGATTTTGATCTAGATGGGGCGATTTCTCCCGTAGATGCGGTGCGTGTGGCTAATCGCATCGGCTATGAAATCAATCCTGATATTTTTGAGGAGAGTGTTGGTTAAGTTGATTAAATTTCCTATTCTGAGGTGGTATTGAATCAATTTAATGCCCAACCCCCGACTTAGAAAATTGGCTTCCTAGTATTTATTGGATTGCAGAAGGATTGAGAACTGCCAGGGAGAATTTCTCATGTAGTTATGAACCATACTCTCTCTGGTTCGATTCGATGACATCAACGGGCGCGATCGCGCTTTTAAGTCCTAGTTTTCCCGTTGCAATTCTTCTCAGCAGTTTAGCCTTATTTCGTCTGATTAGTATTAGCGCCGAAGCGATCGCTGCTGGGCTATCTTGGGGGATCAAATTTGTAATTAATCATTAAACTTTAGCACTTTTCAAGCCCTTTAGTTCGGAAAACACTGATCGATCGCTATCATATTAATTTTTATGACAATTTTCCTTCACCGCAACACAACTCCCTTATCTTTAGTGGAGTTGGAAAAAGTTCTGATTCCCTGTAATTGCTAAATTTGTCATGTTTATTTCCCCTGATTATCTCCTCCCAAATTGGCAAAACGCCTTAACCGAACTCGCCAGCAGTGGACGTTTACTCACCGCTGCCCAAGAAGCTCTACAATTAGAAACGATTCCAGACTCCCTAGCGGAATTGATCAAGCAATGGCAAACAGGAGACTTCTCCCAACTGCCAACAGTGGAAGTTTTATCCAATGAGTCCATCTCAGGGGCAATGGGTGCTTATGCCAGTAGTCTGGAAACGATTTATCTCAATGAAGACTGGTTAGCGACAGCCAGCGAAGAAGATGCACTGGCGGTGTTAATGGAAGAGTTAGGGCATCATTTAGATAATGTGGTGAACGAAAAAGATGCTACAGGAGATGAAGGGGCGATTTTTGCTTCTCTACTGCAAGGAAAAGGTTTCGGGGATCAGGTGCGAGAAGAAGACGATCGCGCGACTTTAGAAATTAATGGGGAAAGCGTGACAGTTGAACAAGCAGACAATGCTCCCCCAATTGTAGAAGATACAACCTTCACCATCGATAATGAAAGTTTATTTAGTTTTTTAGGTGAGATTGTTGCTTCTGATCCCGACGGAGATTTTCTAGAGTTTACAATTGTCGATGGAAACGAGGATATTGATGGGGATGGAATTCCTCCCTTTGTAATTGATCCTTTTGAAAATATCGGTGAAATCTTTGTTGATGACATTGATGACCTTCAGCTTGCAGATGAGTTTTTCTTAACCGTTGAAGTCAGTGACGGAGAATTTACGGATACTGGGACAGTAGAAATTAATGTCACAGCAGAACCAACAGTAGAAGTCAATTTAGAACTTCGAGCCATTCCAGGTCAAGAAGCTCAACTTGAAGATGGGATACAAAGCGGAGATGAGTTTTTAGTTGATGTTCGTTTCCTCGATTTGGTTACTGAAGATAACCCTTCTCAAGCTGTCACATTTGGTTATGCTGATCTATTGTTTGATCCGAACGTTTTACAAGTAGTAGAAGACGACAACACAGTTGATGGGGAAGATGGGGTCGTCGATGGCATTGTTCGTGGTCCAGACTACATTACTGGACGCACAGGAACTGTGCGTAACCTTGATGGTATAGTAGCAGAAGTAGGAGGGGGGGCAGTGGTTTTCGGGGAAGAAAGTTTTCCTGAAGAGAATCGTGTTTTTAGTATCCTTTTCACTGCTACCGAAGACATTACTCCCGAAAACCCAACTACGATTGAAAGTCAAGCCGTTGACGGGATCTTTAGTGGAATTAATGTACTTAGTAAGCCGGGAGACCAAAGAAGCCAAACTGATTTTGGTAGCCTGACTCTCCCTGAGACAAATAATGAGGCAGATTTAGTAGTCACTGAGTTTGATGCGATTACCGATCATGCGTTAAATGGGGAAACCACTGTCAACTTTACAATTGAAAACCAAGGCAATAGCAATACTTCTGAGTTTGAATTTGATATCCTCTACTACACCGCAGATAACCTAGAACAGCTAAGTCAAGAGCAACCGATTGTAGTTGAAAGTATTGTCCTCGATGAACTAGCCGTTGGTGATTCAGTAATTCAAACTTTAGCACTATCCCTTCCCCTTGATCTGCTCATAGAAGAAGCGTTAAAAGATGATCCTCCTGTTATTGGAGAACCATTACCAGAAGAAGGATTTTTTACTTCCAATAACATTGACCATCTTGGGATTCGTATTAATGGGGTAGAGGCTAATCCGATAGAAGGGGTGAATGTCGATGATATCGCTTTCTTCCCCTGGGATTTCTTAAATCTGGCTGCTGACGGCGTGATTCAAGGGGGTTCCGATGAGTTAATCTCCAATGGGGAAGTCGAACAAGTTGACTTCACTGCCGTTGCTCAAAATATTGGTGAGGTAATAACTGAAGAGATTACAGAAGATCCTCTTGGCTTAGATTTAGACCGCATGGACTTTGACTTAGACGGCGTAATTTCTCCAGTCGATGCAGTACGAGTAAGTAATCGAGTCGGTTACGACATTAATCCCAATGCTGTTGATGATACAGGCGAAACCGAAATACCAGCCGCAGGAGGATCAGTACAGCCAAGTGTTCCCGAAGAAGCCGTTGAAATTTCTATCAGCTTTCAAGATTTAGATGGCAACCCGATTGAAACCGTCAATGTTGGTGAAGAATTTGAGATTGTTCTTTCCGTAGAAGATTTACGGGAAGCGGAAAATCTTTTCGGTGTCTTTAGTATTTATGGTGATGTTAACTACGATACAAATTTAGCTTCAATTCTAGATGTAGAGGTATCGGAGTCTTTAACGGTTGCTGTCGGCGAGGCGAGTATTAATGAGAGTCAGGGGGTAGTTGATGAAATTGGCGGAGTTAATCCTTCTGGTATTGATGATTTTGGAGTAACACAAACAGAATTTGCTGTTCTAACAGCAGAAGCAACTGCACAAGGACTGTTTGAAGTAAGTACAAATGTCGGAGATGGGGTGGCTGCTTTCAACACCGTCAACGGATTTGATAACGATGTTAATGCCAATACAGTTTATCGGAGTGAGACAATCGAAGTTGAAGGTGGAGAGGGTGGCAATGCTCCCCCAATTATAGAAGATACAACCTTCACCATCGATCCGACTGATGATGAAAGTTTATCTAGTTTTTTAGGTGGGATTGTTGCTTCTGATCCCGACGGAGATTTTCTAGAGTTTACAATTGTCGATGGGAACGAAGATATTGATGGGGATGAAATTCCTCCCTTTGTAATTGATACTTTTGGAAATGACGGTGAAATCTTTGTTGATGACATTGATGACCTTCAGCTTGCAGATGAGTTTTTCTTAACCGTTGAAGTCAGTGACGGAGAATTTACGGATACTGGGACAGTAGAAATTAATGTCACAGCAGAACCAATAGTAGAAGTCAATTTAGAACTTCGAGCCATTCCAGGTCAAGAAGCTCAACTTGAAGATGGGATACAAAGCGGAGATGAGTTTCTAGTTGATGTTCGCTTCCTTGATTTGTTAACTGAAAATAACCCTTCTCAAGCTGTCATATCTGGTTATGTCGATCTTCTCTTTGATCCAAGTGTCTTAGAAGTTGTGGAAGATAACAGTGAGATTGATAATGACGGTTTGAGTGTGAATGGGATTATTCACACTTCAGAATACAATATTAGCCGTAAAGGAGAAGTTTTTAATAGCGAAGGCTTAGTAGATGAGGTTGGTGCTGGCGATTTTGTTGGTACTCCTTCTGATTTGCCTGAAGATAATAGAATTTTTAGTATCCTTTTCACTGCTACCGAAGACATTACTCCCGAAAACCCAACTACGATTGAAAGTCAAGCCGGTGAACAGAGCAATAGTGGAATTAATGTACTTAGTGGGCGGGGAGACCAAAGAAGCCAAACTGATTTTGGTAGCCTGACTCTCCCTGAAGGTGAACTCCCTGCAGATTTAGCAGATTTAGTGGTCACTGAGTTTGATGCTGAAATTGACCATGTTTTGGGCGGTGAAACCATCGTTAACTTAACTGTAGAGAACCAAGGAGATGGAACTTCCCCAGGTTTCCAAGTAGAAATTCTCTACTATACTGCTGATAACAGTGAAGAACTGGCTGAAGAAGAACCCATTGTTGTTCAAACTCTTGCCCTCGATGAATTAGTTGCGGGGGAAGCAGTCAATGAAACTTCAGAAGTCTCTTTGCCGATAGAAGCCCTCTTAGCCGAAGCGTTAGAAGATGATCCCTCTATCTTTGGAGAACCACTCCCAGAACAGGGATTTTTTACCTCAAATAACATTGACCATCTTGGAATTCGCATTATTGATAATCCTTCTTCTAATGAAAATGAAGAAACATTTGTTAATAATGGTGTAGATGGCATCGAAGGCAAGGATGTTGATGATATTGCTTTCTTCCCTTGGGATTTCTTAAATAATGCTGCCGACGGAGTGATATCAGGAGGAAAAGATCAATTAACTTCCGATGGGCAAGTAACAGGGGTTGATCTTAATGCAGTCAGTGGCAGCGTTGGTTCCTTTATTGAAAATATTGAAGATGATCGTAATGGTTTAGATTTAGCACCCATTGATTTGGACTTAGATGGAGCGATAAGCCCAGTTGATTCTGTAAGGGTTGGTAACCGAGTGGGTTACTTAATCAATCCCGAAGTTAGAGAAGTTGGCATCCTTCCCATTGCTAATAATGATAGTGGTTTTACTGAAGCTAATACGCCCCTCACCTTAGAGATCTTAAATAATGATCAAGCTAATGATAGTCCAGGGGGATTGCAAATAACAAACTTACCTCAGACAACTGAAAACGGTGGAGAAATACAACTCGACAACCAACTACGCCTCATATATACTCCTAACCCAAATTTTATAGGAGTAGATAGCTTCACCTATACAGTTAGCAACGAAAGTGGGAATTCTGACGAAGCAACAGTTGATGTCTTTGTTGACATTCCTCAAAATCCCAATGTCCAAGTTAGCCTAGAATTAAATCCTGTACCCGGAGAAGAAGCGCAATTAGAGGATGGAATACAAAGTGGCGATCAATTTCTGGTTGATGTTCGTTTCTTAGATTTAGTCACTGAAGATAACCCTTCTCAAGCAGTTGCCCAAGGATATGTTGACTTGAGCTTTGATTCAAACATTTTACAAGTTATAGAAAATGACAATACCATCGATGCTGAAGATGGAGTTGTAGATGGAATTATTTATAATCCAGATTATAACTTTGCTCGACAAGGAACTGTTATTAATGAGGAAGGCTTAGTGAATGAAGTAGGAGGTGGTGCATTTGTCACCAACTCGAATAACTTTCCTGAGGATAATCGAATTTTCAGCATTCTTTTCACTGCCACTGAAGATATAACCTCAGAAGACTTAGTATCAATTGTCAGCACAGCTAGTGGCGGAAATTTGAGTACAATTACTGTATTGAGTCAGTTAGAAGACCAACGAAGTCAAACTGATTTTGGTAGCCTGACTCTCCCTGAGACAGATGACAATATCGTTGATGGTGGCGGCGGAGAAAATGTCCCTCCCGAATTCGACCAAGACTCATTTACATTTGAGACGGTTGACTTAGACGGGGAAGGAGGCGACGACGCTCAAAATGGTGATCCAGTTGGAACGGTAACCGCTACTGATGCCAACGCTGGCGATACACTCACCTTCGCGATTACTGGTGGTAATGACCCCGACGGCGACGGCACAAACGCTTTTGCCATTGACGAAGCAAGTGGTGAAGTCACCATTGTTGACACCGCAGAGTTATTAGGAGACGGATTTAACGGAGAACTCACCGTAACCGTAATCGACCAAGACGGTGCCTCCGATGAAGCGACAGTTTCCATTCCAGTGAGTGGTCCCGAAAACAACCCCCCAGCGGCGGCTGACGACAGCAATAGCACCGCAGAAGACACCGTTTTAACTGTAGAAGCGGCAAGCGTTCTCGCCAATGATACCGACCCCGAAGGAGACGCGCTGACGGTGAGTGCGGTCAATGGGGGAGAAGACAATGTTGGCACAGAAATCACCTTAGATTCTGGGGCATTGTTAACTCTCAACGTAGATGGAAGCTATGAGTATGACCCCAACGGCGCGTTTGAAGACCTCAACGACGGGGAAACAGATACTGATACCTTTACCTATACAGTTTCCGATGGCAACGGTGGAACGGATACTGCAATGGTAGAAATTACCATTGAAGGTATCACTGATAATCTCCCGCCCATCTTTGATGTTGCTACAGAACAGGCCCTTGATGAAAACACCGCTTTAGTTGTGGCAGCGGTAGCCAGTGACCCCGATGGGGATGACCTCACTTTCTCTTTCTCCGGTGGTGCTGACGAAGCCTTATTCACCATTGATGCTGATGGAAACTTGAGCTTTATTAACCCTCCCGACTTTGAAAATCCTGAAGATGATGGTGAAGATAATGTTTATAACGTTCAAGTGAGTGTTAATGACTCACAAGAGACAGTTACTGAAGAGTTTGCGGTCACGATCAACGATGTTGATGAAACTATCCCAGGACCGCCCCAAGTGGTCAATCCCATCAACGACTTGACCATCAATGAGGGAGAAACTCCAAATCCGATTAACCTCTTTGATGTCTTTGAAGATAGCGAAGATGCTGATTCTGAGCTAGACTACCGCATTCTCAATACTAACAATGCCTTGATTGAAACAGCCTTGAGTGCAGGAGAACTCCGCTTCATTCCCTTTCCAGGTAGTGGTAGCACTGAGATTACCGTTCTAGCCACTGACACTGATGATGAGATAAGTAATGCAACCTTTACCATTACAATTGACACCCCTCCCGCAGTGGTCAACCCCATCGATGATCGGAATATCCCATCAGACAGTGATCCCATTCGACTAAATTTGTTTGAAACCTTTGAAGACAACCAAGATAGCGACTCCAACCTGAGTTTTGATGTCGATAGCAAAAATCCCAACTTAGTCAGTACGTCATTTGATGAAGCAAGGGGAATACTTTTCCTGCAATTGCCGTCTAATGATGAAGGGAGTAGTAAAGTCACTGTCACCGCCACGGATAGCAATGGACTGGCGACAGAAGAAACCTTCTTAGTAACCGTCGGAACTTCGATCCCCACAGAAGAACCCAATGATACCCTAGTCACTGCCACCAATACCCAACTTGACTTGGAGAATCAACCCAATGTCACGATCGCTGGAACAATTGGAGATAACAGCTTCGAGAGCCAAGATATTGATCTCTATAAGATGACCTTAACTCAAGGAGACCGGCTCACCGCAGATATTGACACCAATGAGAGTTCTGCCCTCGATTCCATCCTGAGAATTTTTGATAGCAATGGTCTGGAAGTGGCTCTAAATGATGATAGCAATGGCGAAACCGATTCTCTTGTCACCTTCACCGTTGACGAAGCAGTAGAACGAGCAACTTACTATATCGGTGTCAGTGGATTTAGCAATACCAGCTATAACCCTAATCTTGAAAACTCTGGCACTAAGGGCAGCACAGGAGCGTATAACTTAACCCTCACCCTGTCTTCCATTACTGGTGAAGAGCCAGCTAATGACACAATTCCGCAAGCAATGGAGATCGCTTCTAGCCTTGACGAAGAGGGATTATTCCGTGAAGAAGCCTTCATTGGTGACAACGCTCCTTTTCAAGCCGATAAGGATGTTGATCTTTACCAAGTTCAACTTCAGCAAGGAGAAACGATTACCATTGATCTTGATACCGAAGTCAACAGCCCCCTTGACTTAATTCTACAGGTCTTCAATGCCACAGGGGGTCAAGTTCCCACCGGCTTCAACGACAATGGCACCGCCCCCGAGGAACAAAAGACAAATACAGACCCTTATTTAGAATTTAGCGCCCCCTTCAGCGGCACCTATTACGTCGGAGTCAGCGACCAAGCAAACGACCTGTATAGCCCCTACAACCCCGAAAGTGGACAAAGTCCAGGGGCAACAGGCGCGTATGCAATCAACATTACGCAAGATGTTTCCCGTGAAGATAGTCCCCCCGAAGCCTCTCCCAACGACACCCTCGACACCGCCACCGCCTTGTTAGTGGGAGATGAAATTCAAGGGAATATTGGCGATAGAACGGAATTTGTCACCGTTCCAGGATTAGATGTTGACCTTTACACCCTCACCCTGCAAGGCAACCAAGCCATCAGCATCACTCTGAACAGCACCTCCCGTCTTGACCCCGTCTTACGACTATTCAACGCCCAAGGAGAAGAAATTGCCTTCAATGACGACATCGGAAACAGTAACAATTCCCGCATCGAATTTCAGGTTCCCGAAACCGTAGAAACCGAAGATTACCTCATCGGTGTCAGTGGCTTTGGCAACGAAGACTATGATATCAACGAAGAAGGCAGCGGCGCCCCCTTTGCCAGTACAGGAAGTTACCAACTCATCGTTACCGAACAAGAAACTCCACAACTAGAAGCCGGTGCCGAACAAGAAAACGATACCCTAGCAACCGCTACCCCAACTGAGTTAACCCTAGACAATCCTAGCCTTAAACAAACTAACGCCATCGGTAATAACACCAGCCTAGAAGAAGTGGGGTTAGATGTTGATCTTTTGAGAGTGGTACTAGATCCCAGTACTCGTCTCACTGCCGATATCAACACCGCCAACTTAGACTCCAACCTAGACTCCCTACTCCATATCTTCGATGAAAATGGTAACTCCGTTGCCTTCAACGACGATGAAAGCATCAACAGCAACGACTCCTTCCTTGAATTTGTCCCGGAACAAGCCGGAACCTACTATATCGGAGTCAGTGGGTTAGGAAATGAAGCCTATGATCCCAACACCGGAGAAGATGTCAAAGCCGGTCGTGTCGGGGAATATGAAATCGAAATCACTCTTAGCGAAGCCATTCCAGAAGAAACTTCCAATGACACTCGCGAGACAGCCATCGAAACTGAACTCACCAATAACCGCTTCACACGGGAGGGATTCATTGGGGATAATCCCGATGTGCAAGCCGATGTGGACTTTTATGAAATCGATCTCGAAGCCGGAGAGACTCTTACCATTGAAGTCAATGGGCGCGACTCAGACTTAGAGAGTTTTGTCGAGTTGTTCAAAGGCGATGAAACAGACAATCTCCTCGAAGAGAAATACGATGCAGGAGACTTCCCCCATCCAGAAGTAAGCATTGAGATTAAAGAAGATGACACCTACTTCATCCGTGTTAGCTCCTTTGATGATGGCACTGATGACGGAAAAACTGGAGAATATCAACTAAATCTAGGAGTAGAAAACGCTCCCGCAGCCGCACAAGCCCCCATAGAAGAAATTCGACCCTCTGTAAACGACGATCGTGAATTTACTAACTCCGATCGAGCCGTCACCATTGATGTTTTAGCCAACGACGTTGCTAACGATGATCAAGGAGTGAATGAAATCAATGACGATAACTTCCCGAAAACCACCGAAAAAGGGGGAACAGTTACCGTAGAAGATTCCAGTTTAATCTATACTCCCGATCCAGACTTTGCAGGGGTAGATACATTTACATACACAGCAGATAATGAAAGTGGCGGTTCGGATCAAGGAACTGTATCAGTAACCGTGAATCGTCCCCTAGAAGATTCGACAGTACAAGTTCTCCTCGACGTAAAACCAGTGCCAGGAAAAGAAGAGCAACTGAATGATGGATTACAAATTGGGGAAGAATTTCTAGTTGATGTCCGTTTTCAAGACCTTCTAACCGATAATAATCCTTCTCAAGCGGTCGTCGCTGCTTATGCCGATCTCATGTTTGATCCGCAAGTGCTAGAAGTAGTGGAAAATAATGAGACCGTAGATGATGAGGATGGTCTGGTCGATGGCATTATTCGGAACCCTTCCTATGGACTCGGCACAAAGGGACAGGTTCGTAATGAGGAAGGCTTAGTCAATGAAGTAGGAGGAGGAAATTTGGTCTCTAGTCCAGCTGCCCTTCCTGATGATAACCGTGTCTTTAGCCTCCATTTCCGAGCCATAGGAGGCGGCAATACCGCTCTCTTAGCTAGTGAAGCCGGACAACGTCCGGATTCGGGGATTAACATTATAGCGGGGCGAGGAGATCAGCGCGATCGAACCAACTTTACAAGAATTAACGCGATCGAGCAAATTACCAATCTAGATGGGAATAATGACATCGCCCCGAACTTAAATCTCGCCATGACCAATCAGATGGTGACTTTCCAAGAAGAAGGAGTAACTGGTGTTCAAGGGGTAGTGGAAGCAATGGAAGTCAAGGTTGATTTCCAAGACTCAGCAGGCAATCCCTTGTCAGAAGTGGCAGTGGGAGATACCTTTGAGATTGTTCTCTCAGCAGAAGATTTACGTCCAGAACAATTGGGAGTATTTAGTGCGTTTGCCGATGTGGTTTATGACACAGTCTTAATAGATGTCAACGAAGCACGCTTAGAAGAGCCTTTTCAATCTCCAGTCATCGACCTAAGTAATGCGATTCAAGAAGGAGAGGGCTTAGTGAATGAATTTGGGGGGTCTAATTCCAGATTCAACCCAGAGACAGGAACTCAAAAATTTGCAATTTTCACAGCGACGGCTCAAGCTGCTGGTTTATTGGAAGTTAGCACTAAGGCCGCAGAAGGAGAAACAGCGCTAAACACCCTCTTTGGCATTGATACAGATTTAACGGAAGCCACCCGTTACGGTGAGAATACTCTGAATATTGTTGGTGAAAGCGTAAAAGGTGCTGATTTAGTGATCACTGAATTTGATGCTGAAATTGACCACGTATTAGGCGGAGAAACCACCGTTAATTTGACAGTAGCTAACGAAGGGGATGCAGCGAGTTCTGGTTTCCAAGTAGAAGTGCTTTACTACACCGCAGAGAGTATTGACCAACTTAGCGAAGAAGAACCACAGGTGGTTAAAACCCTTGCTTTTGATGAATTAGAAGCGGAAAGGGAGGTTAATGAACAGTCAGAGGTATCGCTACCAGTGGAAACGCTTTTAGCTGAAGCCCTAGAGGATGACCCTTCTGTGTTTGGACAAAAACGCCCCATTGATGATGATGGTGAAGAAGGGTTCTTTGAGTCCAATAACATTGACTATCTCGGCGTTCGCATTGTTAATAGTGATAATTCTGGGGAAGAGGAGGAGGCATTTGCCAATAATGCTTTGAATGATACGGAGGGAGTCAATATTGATGATATTGCTTTCTTCCCTTGGGATTTTGTGAATAGCAGTGAAGAGGGGGTGTTGCCGAATCAAGACGATGAAATTGTTTCCGACAAGATTGTCGATTTCAATGATGCCAATGCGGTTTTCCGAAATATTGGTGAGGTGATAACGGAAGAGGTGACAGAAGGAAATCGCTTTGGTTTAGATTTGGATCGCATTGATTTTGATCTAGATGGGGCGATTTCTCCCGTAGATGCGGTGCGTGTGGCTAATCGCATCGGCTATGAAATCAATCCTGATATTTTTGAGGAGAGTGTTGGTTAAGTTGATTAAATTTCCTATTCTGAGGTGGTATTGAATCAATTTAATGCCCAACCCCCGACTTAGAAAATTGGCTTCCTAGTATTTATTGGATTGCAGAAGGATTGAGAACTGCCAGGGAGAATTTCTCATGTAGTTATGAACCATACTCTCTCTGGTTCGATTCGATGACATCAACGGGTGCGATCGCAATGTGCCATAAAAATGAAAGAAATGCGACTCTGATCTCAATTTATAGAATCGCAACAAACTGGTTTTTTATTTCAAAGTATAACTAACCAGTAGTTTATAACCTTTTTTCAGAATATATTGGACTCAGTGGTTGAGTGTTCAATTTGGCGACAAGGATTGAATTCTCTCCCAGTTAAGGGAGCGGGAGGTTTGAAGAAATGGTATTTCAATCTGAAAGTGAAGTAGGAAGAACAGTAGAAGAGTTACTTGAAGACCTCGTCTTCAACGTGAGAGAGCTTTTAATAGAATTTGCTGACAGTGATCAGTTCAAGTCAGTTTTATCAACTAGCTTCGGAAGTGATTACAAGCAAGAAAAGGTAGCCAGATTAAGATCAGAATTTCTAAGTGGTGATTTTTTAGACGAAATTGAGATTGAAGTTCTTCCCAGTGAGACATTACAGGGAGCTTTAGGGGCTTATGCCAGTGAAAACAATACAATTTATCTGTCTCAAGAGTTGCTAGTTTCTTCTCCTCAACAAGCTAATTCTGTGCTTTTAGAAGAAGTCGGACACGCGATCGATGCTTTTTTGAATCGAAGTGACACTCTTGGGGATGAGGGCGCGATTTTTTCAGCATTAGTGCGCAATATTAGTCTGAGTGAAAGTCAGTTGCAAGCCTTGGAAACTGAAGATGACAGAGGAACCATTGTAGTGGATGGGGAAACCATCGAAGTTGAGCAAGCGACTTTGACAGTAACAACGGCCGATGACTTTACTCTTGATGACGGTGAGCTGTCTTTGCGGGAAGCGATCGCGCAAGCGAACAATAGCCCTGCTAGAGATATTATTCAGTTTGATAGTAGCTTAAGTGGAGAAACGATCACTCTCAATAACAGTCAACTAACGATTACAAGCGACCTCATTATTAAGGGTTTGGAAGCGGGTCAGATTACGATCAATGGTGGCAGAAACAACCGTGTTTTCTTGATTGATGATGAAAGTTTTAATAATTCCATTGATGTAACCTTCTCAGGATTGACTATTTCAGGAGGATCCTCTGACTCTGAAGATTTGGATCGGGGTGCTGGGATCTACAATCATGAAAACCTTACCCTGATTAACACCACTATTTCAGACAACTCAGCAACGGAGTGGGGAGGTGGTATCTACAACAACTATACAGGCACTCTTACCCTGATTAACAGTACAATCTCAGGGAACTCAGCAGCGTTTGGTGGAGGGGGAATATTTAATGGTGGCAGTGGTGGTAATGTTACTTTAATTAACAGCACAATCTCAGGAAACTCAGTAGGGTTTTCCAGTCGCAGTGGGGGAATCACCAATTATGGCACAACGACTCTTGCCAATAGCATCATCGCCAATAGTGAGGGCGGTAGCGATCTAGGCGGAGATGGCGAAATCATTATTGCTGGTGTCAATCTGGTTGAAGATGGCAGTGTGACAGGTGGCTCAATTATCAACGAAGATCCCAA
This sequence comes from Dactylococcopsis salina PCC 8305, assembly GCF_000317615.1. Lineage (GTDB taxonomy): Bacteria > Cyanobacteriota > Cyanobacteriia > Cyanobacteriales > Rubidibacteraceae > Halothece > Halothece salina. Next base: position 2,910,372 of record NC_019780.1, read on the forward strand.
TCTGACTCCTTTGCAGGACAACGGGGGTCATGTTCCTCTTTTCAATGGCCCAGTCATTGACGCTGGAACCAACGGCGCGATTCCTGCTGATACTCTTGACTTAGATGGAGATGGGAATACCGATGAAGATATCCCCTTTGACCAACGGGGAGAGGGCTTCGATCGCGTTGTTGGTGATGCCGTTGATTTAGGGGCGGTAGAAGTTCAAGGTGAGGAAGTCAGCTCAGTGGAATTATCCCTTGACCCCACCGAGGGGAGTGAAGCTGACCAAACTACGTTTACTCTCACAGCAACCGCTTCCCAAGCTGTTTCAGGAGAGCAAACCGTGGAGTTAGCCCTCAGTGGCGATGCCGATGCCGATGACTTTGCTGGTGAGCTTCCCACAACCATTACCCTTGCTGATGGGGAAACCACAGGCAGTGTCGAAGTAACGGTAAACGATGATGAAGTGGTCGAGGAAGACGAAACCGTAACCTTTACGATTTCTAATCCCAGTAATGGTCTTGCGTTAGGAGAAACTGTCGAAGCCTCCGCCGCGATTATAGATAATGATGATGACCCAATCAATATACAAGGGGAATGGCAATATATCTCATCAGAAGATTTCTTCTTTGAGTCAGGGGTTGGATTTAGCGGGGGAGCGCCAGCCTATGCCAGCCCAATTTTCATCAGACAAACGGAAGCTCAACTGGAGTTTAGTAGCGTCTTCCTCAACAGTTCAGGAAATGGAACTGGAAGTATCACTGGCAATAACCTTAGTGCGACCCTTCCCTTAGAATTTGATTCAGGGGCAACAGGAATCGGAGAACTAACCGGCACTCTTAACGCTGAAGGCATGGCAATTAAAGGGGAAATCTTTTTCTCTGCAGAAGGACTAGAGGGAACAGCCACTATTCCCTTTACCCTGATCAGTCAAGCAAGTCCAGGAGGAGATGATCTAATAATAGGAGATGAAGGAGATAATGTTCTCCTTTCTGGTTCAGGAAATGATGTCTTAGATGGTGGCTTTACTGGAGATGACGATTTCAGTGACTTTGGGGGAGGAGATGACGAATTCCAAGGCAATAGCGGACAGGATACTGTTTTCTACCCTGACAGCAACTTCTCTGACTATAACCTAACCTACCAGGGAGAGGATGTATTTATCATTGAAGACCAAAGAGAAGAAGATAATAATGGCACCGATGTTCTCGAAAGTATTGAACAGCTTGTCTTTGATGACCAAACGGTCACTTTAAATCCCGTAGAACTATCTATTAATCCATCTGAAGGGGAAGAAGAGGATGAAACCGTTTTCACCGTAACTATCACGGCTTTAAACCCAGTTGATGGAGACCAGAGTGTTTCTCTGAGTCTCAGTGGCGATGCTGTTGCCAATGACTTCGTTGAAGGAATTCCAGATACAATTACCATTGCTGATGGGACAACCACAACCAGTGTCGAAGTAATGGTGAACGATGATGAAGTGGTCGAAGAAGACGAAACCGCAACCTTTACGATTTCTAATCCCAGTGAGGGTCTTGCGTTAGGAGAAACTGTCGAAGCCTCCGCCGCGATTATAGATAATGATGATGACCCAATCAATATACAAGGGGAATGGCAATATATTTCATCAGAAGATTTCTTCTTTGAGTCAGGGGTTGGATTTAGCGGGGGAGCACCTTCTTTTGCTTGGCCAGTGGATATCACTCAAACTGGCAATAACTTACAACTATCTGGCTTTTTTCTGAATAGTGCTGGAGAAGGCACCGGAAGTCTTACTGATAATAACCTTACTGCTACCCTTCCCTTAGAATTTGATTCAGGGGCGACAGGAATCGGAGAACTGACCGGTACTCTTAACACCGAAGGCACGGAAATTGAAGGGGAAATCTTATTCTCCTCAGAAAATCTAGATAGCACCGCAACCATTCCCTTTACTTTGCTCAGTCAAGCTCCTCCTGGAGGGGATGATGAAATTACTGGTGATGAAGGAAACAACGTTTTAGCTGCACGCAGTGGAAATGATACCCTCAGAGGTTTGGGCGGTGATGATATTCTTCTTGACTCCTCTGGAAATGACAGATTTATTGGCGGCCCTGGCGAAGATACTGTTCTCTATGGGGGAACTTTTTCGGACTACAATTTAATTCTAGAAGGAGAAGGATTCACCATTGAAGACTTACGCAACGTTGATAATAATGAGGAAACTGATACGCTCGAAGGGATTGAAGAGCTCTTCTTCTCGGAAAGTGATGAAACTATTACCTTAAATCCAGTAGTAGAGTTATCCCTTGACCCCACCGAGGGGAGTGAAGCTGACCAAACTACGTTTACTCTCACAGCAACCGCTTCCCAAGCTGTTTCAGGAGAACAAACTGTGGAGTTAGCCCTCAGCGGCGGTGCCGATGCTGATGACTTTGCTGGTGAGCTTCCCACAACCATTACCCTTGCTGATGGGGAAACCACAGGCAGTGTGCAAGTAATGGTGAACGATGATGAAGTGGTCGAAGAAGACGAAACCGCAACCTTTACGATTTCTAATCCCAGTAATGGTCTTGCGTTAGGAGACACTGTCGAAGCCTCCGGCGCGATTATAGATAATGATGAACAGGTTAACCCTCCCTCCTCCTTTCCCGCCGTGTTGGAACTCTCCTCCTTAGATGGCAGCAACGGCTTTACCCTCAATGGGGTTGATGAGGATGACGATTCAGGTGAATCCGTGAGCAGTGCGGGGGATGTCAATGGCGATGGGATAGATGACCTGATTATTGGGGCAGATGGCGCCGACCCCAATGGTGACGACTCTGGAGAGAGTTATGTGGTGTTTGGGGACAGTTCTGGCTTTCCCGCCACAGTGGAACTCTCTTCTTTAGATGGCAGCAATGGCTTTACCCTCAATGGCGTTGATGAGGATGACTTTTCAGGTTGGTCCGTGAGCAGTGCGGGGGATGTCAATGGCGATGGCATCGCTGACCTGATTATTGGGGCAGTATTCGCCGACCCCAATGGTGACGACTCTGGAGAGAGTTATGTGGTGTTTGGGGACAGTTCTGGCTTTCCCGCTACGGTGGAACTCTCTTCCTTAAATGGTGGCAATGGCTTTACCCTCAATGGGGTTGATGAGCTTGACTTTTCAGGTGGTTCCGTGAGCGGGGCTGGGGATGTCAATGGCGATGGCGTAGATGACCTGATTATTGGGGCAAGTTTCGCCGGCTTTAATTCTGGAGAGAGTTATGTGGTGTTTGGCCGCGCGACTAATAACGAAAACACGAACCGCCCGCCAGTCTTCACTTCTTCTGCTACTGTAGAGGTTGCGGAAAATACTCTCAATGTCCTCACTGTCACCGCCAATGACCCCGATAACGATACCCTCACCCTCTCCCTCACCGGTGGCGATGACCAAGGATTATTTACGATTAATCCTGATACAGGAGAATTAGAGTTTAATAATCCTCCCGACTTTGAGAACCCCCAAGACAGCAACAGCGATAACACCTATCAACTCCAAGTCCAAGCCGACGACAACAATGGCGGAACCGCCACTGAAACCCTAAATATCAGTGTCAGTAATAGCAATGAAGCACCAGTTGCCGAAAATGACACAGCAACTACCACTCAAAATACAGTTCTCACTTTCAATGCAAGTAACGGTCTGTTAGGGAATGACAGCGATCCAGATAGTGATTCTCTTACTATCAGTACGGTAGAAGGAGAAGAAGCCAACGTCGGAACTGAGTTTGAACTTAACTCTGGTGCGTTATTAACCCTCAACGCTGATGGCAGTTATGAATATGATCCTAATGGTGCATTCCAGAGCTTGAATGATGGGGAAACCGCAACCGACAGCTTTACCTATACCCTATCTGATGGCAACGGTGGAACGGATACTGCAGAAGTAACGATTACCGTTAATGGTCTATCTGATAATCAACCGTTTTCCAACATCGCAGGAGAATGGCAGTTCATTTCCCCAGAAGACTATTTGTTTGAACCTGGGATTGGATTTACGGGTGGAGAACCTGCTTTTGCGACCCCTGTAATCATTATTCAAAATGGTAATGAAGTGGAAATTTCGGGAATAGGTACGGAAACTGGAGTCGGAACAATTGATCGTCAACAACTTATTGCAACTATTCCGATCGCGGTTGAATCCGATATTGAAGCAACTGCTGAACTCTCTGCTACCTTAAATGAAGGAGAAACCACAATTGAGGGAGAACTATTATTTTCCTCACCCACTCTCGACAGCACCGCGTCTATTCCCTTTACTCTGTTGAGTCAGGATTCTCCTGGAGGAGATGATTTGATTACCGGAGATGAGGGAGATAATTTCTTAGTTTCAGGCGCAGGAAATGATACCTTAAGGGGCTTAGCAGGAAACGATAGCTTCGGTGACTTTTTTGGCGGGGGAGATGACGAATTTATTGGGGGAGATGGCTTCGATGTTGTTTTCTACACCAGTGGTAAGGCCAGCGACTATGATTTGACTCAACAAGATGAAGAAGTTTGGACAATTGTTGACCGACGGGACATTGAAGACAATAACGGGACTGATCGTCTTGAAGGCATTGAGTTGCTCATTTTTAATGACAAAGAAATTCCTCTGCCTTTCCCTCAAGAACCCAATGACACCTTAGCCAGCGCCAACAACACTCAACTTAACCTAGAAGAAAACCCGAATGTCACGCTCTCTGGTGAAATTGGAGATAACAACTTTGAAAATCAAGATGTTGATCTCTATCGAGTCACCTTAGCAAAAGGACAGCAACTTAGTGCCGAGATTAATACGGATAATAGCTCTTCTCTCGATTCTATTCTCAGGATTTTTGATCAAAATGGCACAGAAGTCGCTCTCAATGATGATCAGAAAAACGATAGCACTGACTCTCTGGTCAAGTTTACAGTTGAAGATGCCGATCGAGCTACTTATTTTGTTGGTGTCAGCGGCTTTGACAACAGAACCTATAATCCTAATCTTGAAAACTCTGGGACTAAGGGCAGCACAGGAGAGTATAACCTAACCTTAACTCTCACTGATTCGCCACTAGAAAGCCCAGTTAACGATACCATCCCACAAGCAGTTGATACAGCCTCTGTCCTTGAGGAAGAGAGATTATTCCGTGAAGAAGCCTTCATTGGCGACAACGCCACTTTTCAAGCCAATAAAGATGTTGATCTTTACCAAGTTCAACTTCAGCAAGGAGAAACGATTACCATTGATATTGATACCGAAGCCAACAGCCCCCTTAACTTAATTCTACAGGTCTTCAATGCCAATGGCGGGCAAGTGCCTCAAGGCTTCAACAACAGTGGCACTGCCCCTGATGAACGAGACAACAATGCCGATCCTTATCTCGAATTCACTGCCCCCTTCAGTGGCGCTTATTATGTGGGGATTAGTGATGAACCTAACGATCTCTACACTCCATTTATAGCCGAAAGTGGAGTGGCTGCTGGTGCAACTGGTGCCTATCAAATCGAAATTAGTCAAAACATTGCCGCAGAAGATGCTGCCCCCGAAACGAATCCCAATGACACTCTAGACACAGCTACCTTGATTACCCTGGGTGACCAAGTTCAAAGCACAATTGGCAATCGCGCTGACTTTGTCACGGTTCCTGGTTTAGACGTGGATATCTATTTTGTTTCCCTAAATAAAGGTCAGGAAATCAGCATCAGTCTTAATAGCACCTCTCGCCTTGACCCAGTTTTACGTTTCTTTAACTCAAATGGAGCAGAAATCGCCTTCAATGATGACATCGGCAGTAGCAACAATTCCTTCCTAGAGCTTACCATTGAGGAAACTGGGAATTATTACATCGGAGTCAGTGGATTTGATAACAGTAACTACGACCCAGAACAAGAAGGCAGCGGCGCGCCCTTCGCCAGTACCGGCAGTTATGAACTCACCGTTCAGGAAGTAGGAACTGTCGTCAATGCAGAAGCAGAAACCGAGAATGATACCCTGGAAACAGCAACATCAACCGGATTAACACCAACCGGATTAACACCAGAGGAACAAAGCAGTTTCAAACAAACCAATGCCATTGGCAATAATCCCAACAATGCCAATCCTGGTTTCGATGTGGATCTCTTCCAAGTCGAGGTCAATGCAGAAACAGTTCTCACTGCCGATATCAACACCGCGAACTTGGACTCCCTGCTCCATATCTTCGATGAAAATGGTAACTCCGTTGCCTTCAACGATGATGAAAGCATAAACAGCAACGACTCCTTCTTGGAATTTCAACTCGATGGTGACCAGCAACCCGGAACTTATTACGTGGGAGTGAGTGGCTTAGGCAACGAAGCCTATAATCCCGAGACAGGAGAAAACCTCAAAGTCGGTGCCATCGGTGATTATGAAATCGAAATCAATTTGGCGATCGCGATTCCACCAGAAAATCCCACCAACGACACTCGCGAAACGGCAATCAAAGCTGAACTTGCCAACAACCGCTTTACCCGCAATGGTTTCATTGGTGATCACCCGAATGTAGAAACCGACCTTGACTTCTATCAAGTAGAATTGTCTCAAGGACAAACCTTAAACATTGAAGTCAATGGACGCGACTCAGACTTAGAGAGTTTTGTCGAGTTGTTCAAAAGCGATGAAACAGACAATCTCCTAGAAGAAGAATACGATGCAGGAGACTTCCCGCATCCAGAAGTAAGCATTGAAATTGAAGAAGATGACACCTACTTCATCCGTGTTAGCGCCTTTGATGATGGCACTAATGACGGAAAAACTGGAGAATATCAACTAAATCTAGGAGTAGAAAACGCTCCCGCAGCCGCACAAGCCCCCATAGAAGAAATTCGACCCTCTGTAAACGACGATCGTGAATTTACTAACTCCGATCGAGCCGTCACCATTGATGTTTTAGCCAACGACGTTGCTAACGATGATCAAGGAGTGAATGAAATCAATGACGATAACTTCCCGAAAACCACCGAAAAAGGGGGAACAGTTACCGTAGAAGATTCCAGTTTAATCTATACTCCCGATCCAGACTTTGCAGGGGTAGATACATTTACATACACAGCAGATAATGAAAGTGGCGGTTCGGATCAAGGAACTGTATCAGTAACCGTGAATCGTCCCCTAGAAGATTCCACAGTGCAAGTTCTCCTGGACGTGAAACCAGTGCCAGGAAAAGAAGAGCAACTGAATGATGGATTACAAATTGGGGAAGAATTTCTAGTTGATGTCCGTTTTCAAGACCTTCTAACCGAGAATAATCCTTCTCAAGCAGTCGTCGCCGCTTATGCCGATCTCATGTTTGATCCGCAAGTGCTAGAAGTAGTGGAAAATAATGAGACCGTAGATGATGAGGATGGTCTGGTCGATGGCATTATTCGGAACCCTTCCTATCTAGTAAGCACAAAGGGACAGGTTCGTAATGAGGAAGGCTTAGTCAATGAAGTAGGAGGAGGAAATTTGGTCTCTAGTCCAGCTGCCCTTCCTGATGATAACCGTGTCTTTAGCCTCCATTTCCGAGCCATAGGAGGCGGCCATACCGCTCTCTTAGCTAGTGAAGCCGGACAACGTCGGGATTCGGGGATTAACATCATAGATGGGCGAGGAGATCAGCGCGATCGAACCAACTTTACAAGAATTAACGCGATCGAACAAATTACCAATCTAGATGGGAATAATGACATCGCCCCGAACTTAAATCTCGCCATGACCAATCAGATGGTGACTTTCCAAGAAGAAGGAGTAACTGGTGTTCAAGGGGTGGTGGAAGCAATGGAAGTCAAGGTTGATTTCCAAGACTCAGCAGGCAATCCCTTGTCAGAAGTGGCAGTGGGAGATACCTTTGAGATTGTTCTCTCAGCAGAAGATTTACGTCCAGAACAATTGGGAGTATTTAGTGCGTTTGCCGATGTGGTTTATGACACAGTCTTAATAGATGTCAACGAAGCACGCTTAGAAGAGCCTTTTCAATCTCCAGTCATCGACCTAAGTAATGCGATTCAAGAAGGAGAGGGCTTAGTGAATGAATTTGGGGGGTCTAATTCCAGATTCAACCCAGAGACAGGAACTCAAAAATTTGCAATTTTCACAGCGACGGCTCAAGCTGCTGGTTTATTGGAAGTTAGCACTAAGGCCGCAGAAGGAGAAACAGCGCTAAACACCCTCTTTGGCATTGATACAGATTTAACGGAAGCCACCCGTTACGGTGAGAATACTCTGAATATTGTTGGTGAAAGCGTAAAAGGTGCTGATTTAGTGATCACTGAATTTGATGCTGAAATTGACCACGTTTTAGGCGGAGAAACCACCGTTAACTTGACAGTAGCGAATGAAGGGGATGCAGCGAGTTCTGGTTTCCAAGTAGAAGTGCTTTACTACACCGCAGACAGTATTGACCAACTTAGCGAAGAAGAACCACAGGTGGTTAAAACCCTTGCTTTTGATGAATTGGAAGCGGAAAGAGATGTTAATGAACAGTCAGAGGTATCGCTACCAGTGGAAACGCTTTTAGCTGAAGCCCTAGAGGACGATCCTTCTGTGTTTGGACAAGAACGCCCCGATGATGATGGTGAAGAAGGGTTGTTTGAGTCCAATAACATTGACTATCTCGGCGTTCGCATTGTTAATAGTGAAAGTTCTGGGGAAGAGGAGGAGGCATTTGCCAATAATGCTTTGAATGATACGGAGGGAGTTAACATTGATGATATTGCTTTCTTCCCTTGGGATTTTGTGAATAGCCGTGAAGATGGGGTGTTGCCGAATCAAGACGATGAAATTGTTTCCGACAATACTGTCGATTTCAATGATGCAACCGCAGTTTTCCGAAACATTGGTGAGGTGATAACGGAAGAGGTGACAGAAGGAAATCGCTTTGGTTTAGATTTAGATCGTATTGATTTTGATCTAGATGGGGCAATTTCTCCCGTAGATGCGGTGCGTGTGGCTAATCGCATCGGCTATGAAATCAATCCTGATATTTTTGAGGGTGAGATTGCTTAGTTAAGACTATATCAAGCGGTGCGATCGATGCTCATGTTAGGTCGCACCTGATTACACTATTTCCTCTATTGATTCGATCGAGCAACCTTTTCTAAATCTGGGAACTAAAAGCCAATGCAAGCAAATAATATCATCCTTAATGCCGAAGGAATTGAAACTGAACCTAACGATGTCTTTGAGAATGCTGTTTTAACCGAATTGAGTTCACAAAACCCAGGTGTCTTTGGTGTGACAGGAACAATTGGTGACAACACTGAGTTGAGTGTGTCAGGGTTAGACGTTGATTTGTACCGAGTTCAACTTGACGCTGGTCATCTTTTAACTGCAACGATCGACACAATTGATCTCGAAAGCCCGATCGACTCTTCGATTCTTCGAGTCTTTGATAATAAGGGGAATGAATTTCTCATCGAGCCTTTTTTTAGTGAGCAATTAAGCAACGGTGAAACAGGAATTGAGTTTATTGCCGATACTAGCGCAACCTACTTTATCGGGGCTAGTGGCTTCGGGAACGAGGAATATAATCCAATCAGAGCAGGTTCAGGAGGATTTGGCAAACAAGGAGACTACAATCTGAGCTTAGAAGTCACTCCGAGAGAGACTACCACCGAAACCAACGACACCATTCCCAACGCGATCGTTCTTGATGAAGAATTAATCTCAGAAGGCTTCTCTACGTCGGAATTCATTGGCGATAATCAAAACCTAAATAATCCTAAATTAGATGTCGATCTGTATCGCATCTCATTAAGTGAAGGGGAAAGCATCGGGATTGATATTGACACGCCAGATACTTCTGATCTTCAACTCATTTTACGAGTTTTTAACAGTAACGGTGGAGGAGTTGCCTTCAGTAATGATAGTTTGGGGACTGGAGGAGTAGAAAGTTCTGACCCCTTCCTCAACTTTACTGCTCCCGCTAGTGATGAATACTATATTGGAGTCAGCGATTTCAACAACGACTTTTACAGTGCTTTCACCGCAGAAACTGGAAATGCTCCAGGGGCAACTGGTTCATATAACATAGAAATCACCAGCACTGATGTTGAATTTGAAGCCTCCGAAGAACCCACTAACGATACTTTACAAACCGCAACTGCACTGGAATTAGGCTCGGGTTTATCGGGTGTAGCGGTAGTTGATGGCAAAATTGGCGACCATCCTGACTTTACAACAGTGCCAGGGTTGGACATTGACCTTTATCAAGTGGAATTAGAAGAGAATGAACAAATTGGGATTGAGGTAGCCGCACAGGCGATTAACTCTCCCCTTGACGCAATTCTGCGGGTATTTGATAGTGAAGGACAACAAATTGCCTTTAACGATGACTTCAGAAGCCGTGATCCAGTTATTGGACTGACTGTTGCGAAAGAAGGGACTTACTATATTGGCATTAGTGGAGTAGGAAACAATGATTATAATCCCAGAGAAGCGGGAACCGGAAGTGAACCCTTTGCCAGTACAGGAGAATATAGTCTCACCATTTTCAGTTTCGGAGAAGTGGAGATTGAAGAGGGACCCGAAGAACGTAATGATACCATTAATACAGCAACGGAAACCGAATTAAGCCCCGATCGTCTCGGTAGTTTTCGCACAGAAGCATTTATCGGCAATAACAATGATCCTAACCTGTCAGACTTCAGCTTAGATGTGGATTTGTTCAAAGTCGAGTTAGCCGCAGATTCTTTACTAACAGCAGATATTAATACCGCCGATTTAGAATTACGATCGCAACTAGATTCGGTGATTCAAATCTTTAATGGTGACGGGGAGTTAATTACCTTTAACGACGATGAAAACGGTAACACCTCCGACTCCTTTATCAAGTTTACGCCAGAAGAGTCTGGAACTTACTATCTTGGCATCAGTGGACTCGGCAATAACGGTGATCCACAAGCAGAAAACCCAGAACAAGCAGGCTATGATCCCACTGTTGCCGGGAGTGGTATCCCTGGTGCTTCCACAGGGGGCTATATCCTAGAACTCTTCTTAGAAAATGTGCCTGTAGAAGACCCCACCAACGACACTATAGACGGGGCGGTTATCACTGGTTTAAATCGAGATAGCGCGGGTTCAGTTACCGAATCAGGAATTGTTGGTGATAATCTTGAACTCGCAGCCGACAGCTTAGATGTTGACTTGTACCAAGTGGAATTGCAAATCGGAGACGAACTTAGTGTTAACGTCGCAGCGGCGGTTCTCGAATCGGAGTTAGACGCTTATCTACGCATCTTTAATGCCGAAGGAGAAGAAGTCGCTTTCGATGACGACTCTGGAGAATTTAGTGACTCTCAACTCACCTTTATTCCCAAAACCAATGGCACTTTCTACGTTGGTGTTAGCGGATTTGGCAATATCAACTATGATGAAACTACTGCAGAAAGTGGCTCAGAAGCAGGAAGCACTGGTGAATATGAACTCACTCTCAACCTGACACCCGGAACCCCTGTGGAAGCAGTTGCAGATGAACTTAGCACCAATGAAAGCATCGTCTTGGAAAGTAATCTTCTCTCTAATGATTCTGGAGAAGGCTTAGTGATCACTGCTGTCAATGAAAGCACTGATGATCTTGGTGTGGAACTGACTACTGACCAAGGCGCACTCCTCACGGTAAATGAAGATGGCAGCTTCAGTTATAATCCCGATGGTCAATTTGACGATTTAGAAAATGGTGAAACAGAAACGGACAGTTTCAGCTATATCGTAACCGATGCTGTCGGTCAAACGGCTCAAACAACTGCTACTCTCACTATCCTTGGCGTAACCCCCGAAGCTGTTGTGGATGCCATAGCAGATGAATTAACAACAGAAGAGCAAACTGTTGTTGAAAGTAATCTTTTAGATAATGATACACCAGCAGAAGCTCTAAGTGTTACCGCAGTGAATGGCAATGCTGATAATTTGGCAACTGAAACGACTACCCGCAACGGGGCTATAATTACACTCACCGAGGAAGGGAACTTAGTTTATGATCCGAATGGTCAATTTGATGAACTCAATCAAGGACAAACGGCAACAGATAGTTTTACCTATTCAGTCACCGATGATCAGGGAAATACCGACCAAACAACGGTAACAATTAACATTGAGGGAGTGACTCAATTTGAAGAAGTTCGCCCCACTGCCAATAATGATATTGCGCTTACAGCTTCAGGGGGAACAGTAACGATTGATGTTCTCGCTAATGACACCGCTAATGACCAATTCGGCGATTTAGAAATTGGAGACTTTCAAACCTCAACAACTAAAGGGGGAACGATTACCCTCGATGAAAGCGGTGAAAAATTCCTCTATACGGCAGATTCAGATTTTTCTGGTGAGGACAGCTTCACTTATACGATTGCTAACGAAAGTAGTGGGATTGATCAAGGAACAGTTAACTTGACCGTTAATCCTTCTGACCCTAACGTTAATGTGGAATTGGAGTTACGAGAATTTGATCAAGAACCTGGACTAATTATCGGGGAAGAATTCTTAGTTGATGTCCGTTTCCGAGACTTGCTAACTGAAAATAATTCAGGGGAAGCCGTAGTTTCTGGTTATGCGGATATCGTTTTTGACCCTACCAGATTACAGATCATTGAAAATGATCCAGAACAGGATGATGATGGGTTTGCTGTAGATGGGATTATTCATGCTGAGGACTTCAATGGCTTCCGAAAGGGAACTGTGAATAATGTGGAAGGGATTGTTGATGAAACGGGTGGTTTTTTCCCTGGAGCAGCCCCCGGCAATTTACCTGATGATAACACTGTTTTCACCCTGCACATGAAGGCAACAGGTGGTGGTGAGGCCCGAATTATGGGGACAACAGCTTTGGCAAGTAATGCAGGAGAAGCTAATAACTCAGCGATTACGATTATTAGTCAACTAGCTGATCAACGTAGTCAAACTAATTTCGGCGGTTTGGAAATTGAGAGTCTTACTTCCAACATTACTGCTATGGAAATCTCGACACGCTTTGAAGATTTAGAGGGTAATCCCATTGAAAAGATCAAGGTTGATGAAGAGTTTAATATTGTCCTCGCTGCGAAAGATTTACGTTCAGAAGGGGATAAGCTAGGGGTCTTCAGTGCATTTGCAGATGTTAACTACGACACAATCTTGGCGGATGTTACAAGCGTTGAACCAGTCGAACCTTTTGCTTCACCTGTGATTGATCTAAATCAGGCAATTAATGATGATGAAGGGTTGCTTAATGACATTGGAGGGACAAAGTCGAGCTTTACTCCCATTCCTGCGAATAACTCTCCTCAAGATTTTGCCATCATTACCGCGACAGCAAAAGCTCAAGGAAACTTTGAAGTGACAACGGATGTTGGAGATGAAATCACTTCTCTCAATACTTTGTTTGGTTTGGATAATGACGTAAATTCTGGAACTAGATATTTTGGCAATACTCTCACCATTGAACAGGATACGACGACTAACCCTGTTGGTACACCTGACTTAGTAATTAAGGAGTTTGATGCTGAAATTGACCACGTATTAGGCGGAGAAACCACTGTTAATTTGACAATAGCCAATGAAGGGGATGCAGCGAGTTCTGGTTTCCAAGTGGAAGTGCTTTATTACACCGCAGATAGTATTGACCAACTTAGCGAAGAAGAACCACAGGTGGTTAAAACCCTTGCTTTTGATGAATTAGAAGCGGAAGGGGGGGAGGTTAATGAACAGTCAGAGGTATCGCTACCAGTGGAAACGCTTTTAGCTGAAGCCCTAGAGGACGATCCTTCTGTGTTTGGACAACAACGCCCCATTGATGATGATGGTGAAGAAGGGTTCTTTGAGTCCAATAACATTGACTATCTCGGCGTTCGCATTGTTAATAGTGAAAGTTCTGGGGAAGAAGAAGAGGCATTTGCCAATAATGCTTTGAATGATACGGAGGGAGTCAATATTGATGATATTGCTTTCTTCCCTTGGGATTTTGTGAATAGCGGTGAAGAGGGAGTTTCGGAGAATCAAGAGGATGAAATTGTTTCCGACAAGATTGTCGATTTCAATGATGCAACCGCAGTTTTCCGAAATATTGGTGAGGTGATAACGGAAGAGGTGACAGAAGGAAATCGCTTTGGTTTAGATTTGGATCGCATTGATTTTGATCTAGATGGGGCGATTTCTCCCGTAGATGCGGTGCGTGTGGCTAATCGCATCGGCTATGAAATTAATCCTGCCATTATTGAGGAGAGTGTTGGCTAGGGAGATTTAACTATTAATATCAGGTTCGGGTAATTACTTATAATTGGTGTTGGGTTTCGCGTGGAGACGTTCCATGGAACGTCTCTACCCAACCTACTTTTTATCATTGATTGAGCGAAGCTGATATAAGGTAGGATTTTAATGATAATTTATAAGTTTTCTTCAAAAAGTGGTTAAGGTTTTACGGTGGTTTATTTTCGGATTAACGTTTTTTTTCCTAGCTAAAACTTTTCAGCAACATTGGCGGGAAGTAGCGGCGATCGAGCTTAATCAATCACAATTAATTTCTGGGGCGATCGGGCTTTTTTTAACGTTAATTGCTCATATTTGGTCGGGAATTGTTTGGGCGGGAATTATCCGATTTCTCCAACAACCAGCGCCATTATTCTGGGTGCTACCTGTTTATTTACAAACAAATTTAGCGAAATATTTACCGGGAAATGTTTGGCATTTTTATGGACGGATTCGCGCTGTCCAATTAGCAGGAAGTAGTTTAGAAGCCGCAACATTGACGACATTATTAGAACCGCTTTTGATGGCAACGGCTGCGGTATTAATTGCTTTATTCACGATTCAAGGTGGCGGATTAATTATCTTAGAAAATACCGTTTATCAGTGGTTGCCTTTAGGATTTGCAGGAGCGATTTTACTGGTCATTCATCCTCGTTTTTTTAATCCCATTTTACAATTTTTATCTAATCTCAAAAATCAATCATCAACCGAAGATATTTTGCTGATTAAACATTATCCCTGGTTGCCTTTATTGGGAGAAATTGGTTTTGTTGGTTTACGGGGGAGTGGGTTTCTGGTGACAATTGCTGGATTTCAACCCTTGAGTGTTAGTGAGATTCCCTTGTTGCTTGGGGTGTTTAGTTTAGCTTGGTTTTTAGGCTTAGTTGTTCCTTCGCCAGGGGGAATTGGTGTTTTTGAAAGCAGCGCGATCGCGCTTTTAAGTCCTAGTTTTTCCGTTGCAATTCTTCTCAGCAGTTTAGCCTTATTTCGTCTGATTAGTATTAGCGCCGAAGCGATCGCCGCTGGGCTATCTTGGGGGATCAAATTGGTAATTAGGGGTTGCTGAAAAAGTCCATTGGTTGGTTGAGTAAGGCAAGAGGCAAGAGGCAAAAGGCAAGAGGGTTGATTGATCGGTAGGAGTTTAAGGTTTTGATGCAAGGTGCGTGACGATTGAACAATCAATGAATTTGCATTTTTACCTGAACTTAATCGCCTCAAATCCTTATTTAGTAAACCTTTCAAGCAATTGAGTCGGTTGTTTCACATTCATTAGCAACTTCTAGCCAACCTTGAATCGCATCTTGAAGGTTACTGATGACCTCTTCCATATCATCTCCCTCTGTAATACAACCTGGAAAAGCAGGAACTTCTGCCCAATAGCCTCCCTCTTCTGCTGGATGAATAATTGCTTTAACTTTCATGTTTTTATAATTCTTGATCAGAATAAACGTCCCTTAATTTTAACGAATGCAACTATAGCAGTCTCCGAATGAAATGTGAGAAAGGGGTTATATAGCGATCCGAATATTAGGGGGCTGAAGTGTTGGGTTTCGCGCTAGCTCCACCCAACCTACGTTTTCTGCAATATGAGAGATTAGCCCTTCGGAAAGAGGATAAAGACGTATCTGGTTTTTTATACTAATCATTAAGTAATGTAAAGTTTATTTAACTTACACCTTAATGTTCCTCTCACTCTAGGACAGACAATGAGAGGATTGAAGAAACGGGTTAATACTCTGCGAAATAAGCCAGATTTTATGGAAACTGTACAATTTACTGCGTCCGAGTCAGTTAATCTGACTGTTCCACCAGAAAACACTCCGATTAAACATTATTTACGTCAGCCTCGGCGTTTAGTGGAAGCGATCGCTGACCCAAAATTGATGACTCCCCTTGAAAAAAAAAGCTCGGGAAATCGGTTTCATTTGAAAATGCGCCCTTTGAATTTCCTTGATGTTTATCATTTTCAACCGTCGGCGGTGCTGAAGGTTGTGGCGGATAGTCAGGGAACTGTAACCCTTACTTCAGAAAGTTGTGAGGTGATCGGGAATGATTACATTAATGATCGGTTTTCTCTCAGCTTAAAAGGGAAACTCAGCCCGATCGAGGAAAATGGTCAAGTTTATCTGCGTGGAAAAGCAGACTTAAAGGTTGATGTGGACTTACCTCCTCCTTTATGGCTCACTCCTCGATCGATGCTAGAAAGCACAGGAAACGGCTTGTTAAAAGGCGTTCTCACCCGAATCAAGCAGAAACTACTCAAGCAGCTAATTTCAGACTATCAACACTGGGCAAACCAGACGGAAACGACAGCGAAAACCGCAGCCGACTCCTCTTTATCGTCTCCGAGAACCGCCTAGGCTTCAATTGTCCCATACAAATCATAAACATCAGCGTGAGTGATTTTTGCTTTCACCATGCTTCCTAATGGGGCTTTTCCCTGAAGATACACTAATCCATCCACATCAGGAGCAAACCGCGCCGAACGTCCAATAAATTCTCCTGTACTCGGTTTTCCCTGTTCAATCAACACATCAACCGTTTCCCCAACACAAGCCTGATTTTGTCGCGCGGCGATCGGTTGCTGTAACGCCATCAGTCGATCGCGCCGTTCTTCCATCACTTCTTGCGAGAGTTGCTGCGGTAAATCATAGGCTTTTGTTCCCACTTCAGGAGAAAAGGTAAAAGCGCCCATTAAATCGAACTGATGACGCGCCACAAAATCGCATAAGTGCTGAAAATGCTCTTCTGTCTCCCCTGGAAAACCAACAATAAATGTCGTGCGTAAAACCGCTTCTGGGAGAGCTTCTCTTAAACGACGGATAATCCCATCATTCACTCTTCCCTGCCAAGGACGATTCATCGCTCGTAAAATATCAGGATGGGAATGTTGTAGGGGTAAATCCAGATAAGGAAGAACGTTTGGTGTTTCCTGAATCGCTTTGATCACTTTTGGTGTGAGTCCAGTGGGATAAGAATAGTGCATCCGCACCCAAGGCACATCCACCTCTCCTAATGCTCGTAATAATTCCGCTAGTTTCGGTTCACCATAGAGATCAACGCCGTAGTTGGTGGTAATCTGTGAAATCAGGACGATTTCTTTAACTCCCTGAGCGGCTAAACTGTGCGCTTCCTTTACAATTGACTCAATGGGGCGCGATCGTTGCTTACCGCGTAAATGGGGAATAATACAAAAGGCACAAGCATAATCACAACCTTCTGCTACCCGTAAATAAGCAACTGCTTCGCTGGTGGTGCGATAACGAGGAACAGTTTCGTCAGCAATATAAGTGGGTTCATCGCTGATTTCCTTAACACGCTCTCCAGTTTCCACCCGCTCAATCACATCAACAATTTTCCCATAATCCCCTGTTCCAACAACGGCGAGAGCTTCGGGAATTTCTTCTAACAATTCTTCTTGGAAATGTTGGGCTAAACATCCCGTAATCAGAATTTTCTGATCCGCTTCTGCGAGTTCTACTAAGGTTCGCACCGATTCTTCTCGCGCGGCTTCAATAAAACTACAGGTGTTTACAATTACATAATCGGCGAGTTCTTCGTTATTATCGACCTGATAGCCCGCTTGAGCGAGTAAGCCTAACATATGTTCAGAGTCGATACGGTTTTTTTCACAACCTAGATGAGAAATCGCAATCGTCGGTTTTTCTGGCATTCGTGCAATATTAAGCATTAACAAGGTACAACTAACAATGTACAATTAATTAGCAATTGCTGGCTAATCTATATTTATACTGCTCAATATGTCTCAAGAAAATACTGGTGCTGATGCGATCGATCGCGCGATCGAGCAGGGAATTGATTTAGACGGAACTCCCATTCCCGAACCGAAACTGTCTCTCTACAACCAAGTAATGAGCCTAGAAGCCAACCGCAAACGAAGCGGGGTTCAAAACACCATGCGATCGCGCATCGTCCGTATTGGGGCAAAACACATTCCTCAAGATAAACTAAATCAAATGTTACAAGATGCCGATTTTCCCCCTCTCAAAGAGAAAGAAATCACTTTTTATTACAACAAATAACTCTCATCTAGGCTTTGCTGTTGGGTTAATAATTAATCATCAAGGTTAAGGATAATAATAGAAGTTTTCTCACTGGATACCCTCGTTATATCATTGATTTAATCAGTTACTACTAAGGAAAATGAGTTATAGCAGAATTTTAGTTGCCCTCGATCGGTCAGCGCAAGGGGAGACAGTTTTTAAACAGGCGATCGCGATCGCTAAACCCAACCAAGCTCAACTCCTCTTATTCCATACTCTCATCTTTGACGGTCGGAATCTAGAAGCCTACAGTGGCATTTATGGACAAAATGCCATGGGAATTTCTTCTTCTGTGGAGGAACACATCCAAACCCAAACCCAAGAAATCGAAACTTGGTTACAAGATTGCGCTGAAAAAGCCCAAGCTGAAGGATTAGCAGTGGAATATGACTGGAGAATTGGCGATCCTAGTAGTTGGATTCGAGAAATGGCGAAAACTTGGGATGCGGATTTAGTGATTCTTGGTCGTCGGGGAAGAAGAGGATTAGCAGAAGTCTTTTTAGGAAGTGTGAGTAATCATGTGGTTCATTATGCTCCTTGTTCGGTTTTAGCAAAATAAGCGAGAATCCTACGACTACACCCGAAGGGTTAGTCGCTAGATGAATCGCTTTTTTATATTGACAATGATTTATAAATAAGCTAAACTATAAATAAGTTTGTTCCATTAATAGTCATGCGGAAAGCTATAAAAGTCAGATTATATCCTAATTCTAGCCAACAACAGTCACTAGCTCAATCTTTTGGGAACTGTCGTTGGTTGTGGAATTTTGGTTTGAACTTAATGAACCAGACATATAAAGAAACTGGCAAAGGGCTTTCCAGTTATGACATTAAAAAGCAAATCCCAGACTTGAAGAAAGAACGAGAATGGTTAAAACTTACTTATTCTCAATGTCTTCAACAAGTCTGTATAAACTTGAATACAGCTTTTACTAACTTTTTTCAAGGAAGAGCAAGATATCCCAAGTTTAAGTCGAAACATGGAAAACAATCTATTCAATATCCTCAAAATGTAGAGGTGAAAGAAGATTGCTTAAAGTTTCCTAAACTAGGAGAAATTAAGGCAGTCTTACATCGACCCATCAAAGGTTCGGTTAAGACTGTGACTATTAGCAAAAATACTTGTGGAGAGTATTATGCTTCTATTTTGGTTGAAGACGGAAAGGAAAAACCAGAACCTTCTTCAAAAGGAAAAGCGGTTGGAATTGACTTAGGGTTAAATCATTATGCTATCACTAGCGATGGTGATAAATTTAATAATCCTCGTTGGATGGATAAGCATGAGAAAAACCTTAAGATTAAACAACAGCAATTATCTCGGAAGCAGAAAGGCTCTAGTAACAGAAACAAAGCTCGTCATCAAGTAGCCAGAGTTCATAAAAAGGTTTCTAACAGCAGGGAAGATTTTCTACACAAACTAAGTCGTAGCTTAGTTGACGAAAACCAAGTCATTTGTGTAGAGAATCTAGCAGTTAAGAACATGATGAAGAACCATAATCTGGCTAAAGCCATTAGTCAAGTTGGTTGGGGACAGTTCTGTACTATGCTGAAGTACAAAGCTGAACAAGACGGTAAAACCTATGTTGAGGTTGACCGCTTTTTCCCTAGTTCAAAGACTTGCAACGTCTGCTTAAATCAAGTTGATAGTCTGCCACTAGATGTTCGCAGTTGGAAATGCTCAAACTGTGGAACAGAGCATGACAGAGATATCAACGCTGCTAAAAACATCAGAGACGAAGGATTACGAATTATTGCCTGTGGGACACGGGATGACAGCTTGGTTCGCCAAGGCTGAAAAAGCCTATCGCCGGATGTCAGACTTGGAAATAGTCTATTTGGAGATTATGGAAAAGCATTCTTTTGGGTAGGAAGCTCCTTCTACATTGCGTTAGCAATTAGAAGAGGGTAGTTCACTGGTACAGGGAAAAAATGTGAGCGACGATGATTAACCCCACAAATTGTTAAGATCGAGAGAAAACCCAATTGTTGTTTAAATCGGAATCGGAAAAGTCTATGAGTAGTGCGTCAACAGTAGCCAAGAAGAAACAAACCCCACAAAATACTTTATCTTTACATTATCTGGGCGATCGCGTTCTCCGTCAGCCCACCAAGCGCATTAGTAAAATTAATCAATCCGTCCGTGACCTTGCCCAAGAAATGGTGCAAACCATGTACGCTGAACAGGGAATTGGTCTAGCCGCGCCACAAGTCGGGGTCAATAAACAGATGCTGGTGATTGATTGCGATCCCAATAATACCGCAACGCCCCCTCTCGTTCTCATTAACCCAGAAATCCAAACTTACAGTCCAGAACTCGCCACAGGAGAAGAAGGTTGTCTCAGTATTCCTGGAGTTTACCTTGATGTGGTGCGTCCCGAAGCGGTACAAGTGAAGTTTAGAGACGAATCGGGTCGTCCGCAAAAAATGAAAGCCAGCGGACTACTCGCCAGAGTGATTCAACATGAATTAGATCATCTTCATGGGGTCTTATTTGTGGATCGGGTTCGGAATGATTTAGTCTTAACAGAGGCTCTCAATAAACAAGGCTTTTCCGCAAAAGCAGTGCAACCGATTAAATCTTAGTTATCAAATAAGGAGCAAACTGTGATACTTACCCCAAAAAGTGGCTTATTATTATTAGTATCTTGTGTCGCGGCGATCGCTGCGGTGGGTTCAGTATTTGAACTCTCTTATGGTCATCCTCGGTATGGTGTCTGGATGACATCGGCAATTCTCGCAGGTAGCATTCCGTTAACTGGGGCTACCTTGTGGGCGGCGGTGCAAGATGCACGAGCAAATTTGAAGTAAAAAATAGCCCCCTTGCCAAGTAGAATTGGGGGGATTTAAAATAGCCCCCCTTTCAAAGGGGGGTTGGGGGGATTAAAAACCGATGATCGGGGGGTTGGGGGGATTCAAATTAAGCAGTAACTGCCTTTTTCGGATTAGCAGCTAATTCCCCACTGATGTATTTAGGAGCAAAGACATCAATGCTCACCTGTTTAATTTTACTAGCATTTCCAGCCGCCCCTAACGCTTCATAACGTTCGGCACAAATATTTTTTGCATATTCAATGGATGGCTTAAAGAAATGAATGGGGTCAAAATTACTGGGGTCTTTTGCCGCCGCTTCCCGAATGGCGGCAGTAATCGCTAAACGGTTATCCGTATCAATGTTGACTTTACGAACACCATTTTTAATTCCTTTTCGGATTTCATCAAGGGGAACACCGTAAGTCGCTGGAATTTCGCCCCCATATTGATTAATCATGTCTTGCAACTCTTGAGGAACAGAGGAAGAACCGTGCATCACTAAATGAGTATTCGGTAAGCGACGATTAATCTCTGCAATGCGACTGATGGCTAAGACTTCTCCAGTAGGCTGACTGGTAAATTTATATGCTCCGTGACTGGTGCCAATGGCAACGGCTAAAGCATCAACTTGAGTCCGTTCCACAAATTCTACAGCCTGATCAGGATCAGTTAATAACTGCTCTCGACTTAATGTTCCCTCTGCACCGTGACCATCTTCTTTGTCCGTCTGCCCCGTTTCGAGAGACCCTAAACAGCCTAATTCCCCTTCTACACTTATCCCTAAAGCATGAGCGACTTGTGCGGTTTCGGCGGTAACACGAACATTATATTCAAAACTGGCGGGGGTTTTCCGATCTTCCTCTAATGAGCCATCCATCATTACACTCGTAAATCCATTCCGAATTGCCGAGAAGCAAGCCGCTGGACTATTGCCGTGATCTTGGTGGAGGGCAATGGGAATATGGGGATAAGTTTCTACGGCGGCTGCCACTAGGTGACGTAAAAAAGCATCTCCCATATATTTTCGCGCACTGAGAGAGGATTGTAAGATCACTGGGCTATTGGTTTCCGCCGCTGCCAACATAATCGCGTGCAGACGTTCTAGATTGTTGACATTATAAGCGGGAAGGCCGTAGTTGTTTTCTGCTGCATGATCCAGCAGTAGTCGCATGGGAACAAGTGCCATGAGGTGTCTCCTATATTGTTTTTTCTATGAGTTGAATAAGATCAGTTGATAATGATTTATTCCTTATTTGTCAATCCTAGAACAATTTTTTCATTCTGGGAAAGGGGTTTGATCAAAACGGTAACGCTTCGTGGCATTAACTGTTATAATTCTTTTCAGATTTTCTTAACATTAAGCTGTAACCCTTTGACAAAAGCGAAGGGAAAATGAGACAGTATCGTTAAGATGAAGTTTTATAACAGGAGTCTATAAAGGATGAGTCAATACGCAGAAGAATTGAGAAATACAGCCAAAGCAATGGTTGCTCCTAATCAAGGAGTGCTGGCGATGGATGAAAGTAATGGCACTTGCAATAAGCGCTTTCAGAAGCAAGGCATTGATGCAACGGAAGAAATGCGTCGTCAGTATCGGGAGTTAATTCTCACTACGCCTCAAATTGGTAACTATATCAGTGGCGCGATTCTCTACGATGAAACAATCCGTCAGAAAAAAGAGGATGGCACTCCTTTTACTCAAGTAATGAAAGAGAATGATGTCATTGTTGGCATTAAAGTCGATACAGGTGCGAAAGATTTGGCAGGTCATCCTGGAGAAAAGGTGACTGAGGGCTTAGATGGACTGCGCGATCGCATCGCGGAATACTATCAAATGGGCGCTCGTTTTGCAAAATGGCGGGCTGTAATTACCATCGGTGATGGCATCCCCAGCCGTGCTTGCATCGAAGCGAATGCTCACGCTTTAGCTCGTTATGCGGCGTTATGTCAAGAGGGCGGTTTAGTTCCCATTGTTGAACCAGAAGTTCTCATTGATGGCAATCACACGATCGAGCGTTGCTATGAGGTCACTGATGAGACTCTCCGCACTGTGTTTACTGAACTCCGCACCCAAGGCGTTGAGTTTGATCAAATGATTCTCAAACCCAGCATGGTTATCTCTGGAAAAGATTGTCCTCAGCAAGCAACACCACAACAAGTGGCGGAACAAACCATTAAGTGCTTACGCAATAATGTTCCCGCATCTGTTCCTGGGATTGCGTTCTTATCTGGTGGACAAACTCCAGAACAATCTGCGGAACACTTAAACTTGATGAATTCTGAACCCCTCAAGTCTCAGTGTCCTTGGCGCGTTACTTTCTCCTATGCTCGTGCAATTCAACAACCAGCGTTGGAACACTGGAAAGGACAAGCCAGCAATGTTGCTGATGCACAAAAACTGTTAAGTCACCGCGCTCAATGTAACAGTGCTGCCAGTATGGGTAACTATTCCCCTGAACTGGAAAAACAGCCAGCTATGGCTTAAGAACATTGGCTTCCCGTTAATTTAGGGTGCTGTTAATCCTCTCTGTTCGTCAGGGGGGATTTAATGCGTGAGCAGTGAGCAGCGTTGGGTTTTGCTTCTCTCCACCCAACCTACAAGCTACTACAAGCTACAAGCGTGTTGGGTTTCGCTTCTCTCCACCCAACCTACAAGCTACTACAAGCGTGTTGGGTTTCGCTTCTCTCCACCCAACCTACAAGCTACTACAAGCTACAAGCGTGTTGGGTTTCGCTTCTCTCCACCCAACCTACAAGCTACTACAAGCTACAAGCGTGTTGGGTTTCGCTTCTCTCCACCCAACCTACTTTAGTATTAGATTTCGCTTCCCTCTGCCCAACCTACTGGAGATTTAGGATCGCTATATTGTTCGTTGAGGTCATCAATCTCGAAATATTGATAGAATTTTTCGGTGATTTCTAGCCAGTAGGAACGTCCTTCTCTTCGTTTTTGCACTAATCCGAGTTCTACTAATTCTTGGACTTGTTGATAAGCGCTACTTCCTCGTAAGTTAATCAGATCGGTTTGCAAAATAGGATTTTTGAGGGCGATCGCGGCGAGGGTTCGTAACGCACCGACTCCTAATTCGGCGGGAATTAAATTTTGGAGCAGTTTTTGATGATTCGATCGAAGCTGTAAGCTATAACCACTGGTGGTTTCGACCACTTCTAAAGCACTATCTCGATGTGCATAATCAGACATTAATTCTAAAATTGCTTCTTCAATTGCAGCGCGATCGTGATTTGCATATTCACTAATTTCTTTTAAGGACAAAGGTTGTGCTTTCAAATATAAAATTGCTTCGACTTGTGTCGCTAAACGAGGCTCTTTCATTCAATAGTTGCTAGTTAATCCGTTATATCAGGTTCGCTCAATCAATGATCAAAAGTAGGTTGGGTGGAGAGTAGCGAAACCCAACACCAATTATAATAAGCAATTAGTCGAACCTGATATTATATGTCTTTCAATGGCTTCCAACCAGGTTGCCATAAATCAGTATCTTTTAATTGTTGGGCATTAATCCAAAATCTCACGTTGCCATCGCAAGACGCAACCATTTCCGCAAATACCCATTTCCCTTGATTCTTGCGGTTGACGACTTCAAAATGCCGCCATCCCCAAGTTTTTTGTTGTGCTGTCCATTTCGATCCGAGTAAGTGAGGAAATTTCTGTTTTTTTGCCATTTTTGATTGATGGTTATTATACCCTCCCCCTACCCCCCTTATACCATTTTGGAAAAGTAGGGTTTGCCTTGCCCACCCTACAAGATGTAACATTTACCTTTTAAATTGGTATTACTAAGGCAGGCGAAGTTTTGAAAATGGCATTATATCAAGCTCGGGTAATTGCTTATGATTAGTGTTGGGTTTCGCTTCGCTCCACCCAACCTACTTTTTATCTTTGATTTAATGGGAGAGCGTCAAGCTAAAGTTAGCTGGGTCTTGATCCCGTCGATGTTGAACTGGAATCGGAGTTCCTTGATCTTCTCCCACTAAGGCGGCGGTTTGTTCTAGAGACTCTCGCAACCGTTTCGCGGCATAGATTGACATATCTCGTGGGACGTTGATTCGATCGCGCAAATATCGTAATCCAGATGCGGACTGAGCAGGCGGTTGACACAGTTCTCCTGTGATTAGGTGGCTTAAAGCACAGCGCAAGGCTTCGTCAAATTTTTGATCCTCCATGGGATTAACACGGATTAAGTTTTCACGGTGTTTTAAAACTCGATCGAGTGCTTCTTCACGGGAGGTTTCTGGTTCAGGATAACCCACATCGGGTAAACCCAGCCAGGGGCCACCATCGACTCGGGTTTGATTAATTTTGGTTTGGGGTTCATCATTGGCGTAACATCCTCCCATTTGCGGCGGCAAATCGTGGACATGAGTATGAAAATCACTCTGTGTTCCCCGATAGGTCGATCGCGCTTCCATTCCAGCAAACCACTGTTTTAGGTGAGGATTTTCTTCTCGTAGGGAATACCCTTTATAGTAGAAAAGGCTGGCGTTCATGCGTTCTAAAAAGGGCGTAAATAGCACATCCACAATGCTAAAGTTGTCTAAAAAATAAGCTCCTGGTGTCTCACTGAGAGCAGTTTCTACCTTCTCCGTTACATCTAAAAATTGCTTGCGGTTTTTTTCTTCTTGTCTGCTCGATCGCGCCCCTGAACAAAGCCACATACACCAAGCGCGAAACAATTGTCGTTCTAACTTTTTCAGAGGGATAACTTTCGAGTCTTTCATGCTATAACCTAGCACACCGAAAGCATCTTCGAGGGCGATTAAAATATCATTACTTTCGGTTAGTAAACGACCATCTAACTCTAACGCGGGTAACATCCCAGAAGGAACAATACGCTTATACCAACGTTCTTTTTCCCCATAGCAAAACATACTTACTTTTTCGATGCGATAGGGAATTTGTTTCTCTTCTAACCATAGCCAAACTTTTTGACAGTAGGGACACCAAGCGTGATGATCTCGATATAAAGTAACTCTCACCTCTGATTCATTTTGACCAAATAAACGCAAACGGGAATGAGAATTGGTGTTTCCGTTAACTCGATCGAGGTTAAAGTTTGTTTTCGTTTTTAATTCTTCCCAACTTAGCGGTTTCATTTTCGGTGTTATTTGTTATTTGTTATTCGTTATTTGTTATTTGTTATTTGTTATTTGTAAAAAGTTAATGAACCGTTCCCCCCGATCATCGGGGGGTTACCTGAGAATCCTTAATTAACAAAGCAGGAGGATGTCCAGCACTCGCATAAGTTAACCCTTGTGTTTTTGTGTTATAAATTCCATACCAAATTGTAAAATAATCTTCATCGGTTTCGCTAAGAAAGACTCGATTTAATTCCCTTAAAATGGTCTGGGGTTGATAGAAATCAACATTTTTTAGAGGAGATAACTGACAAGAGAGAGTTGTATTATCCAGTTTCGATCGAAGCAAAGTTAACACAGAAACTGATAACAATGCTGGACGAACGCCATGTTCGGCAACATCAAGTAAATAAATGACTAAATGTTCGTTATCTAAACAATAGTAATCAAAGGCATCTCCTCCTAACGCTAAAGAGGGAATAAACTCCTGTTCAATTTGAATTTTAGAAGTTTGAATGGGGAGAGGAAGCAACGATCGAACATAGTCTGCTGCTGCTTTTAATTCCGCTTCCAAAACCTCCTTTTTACGTTGTAATTCTCTTTCGGCGCGACTGGCTTCGAGAAGACGACGGAGGCGACGCATTAAGACTGGAGCATGAATCGGTTTTGTGATCTAATCCGTTGCACCAGCTTGATTAGGCGCGATCGACCGATTCCTTATCATCGAGCTTCTAGTTGATCCAAGCGTAACCACATCCCAGGGGTTGCGACATAAAACTTAACAAAAGCATAATCCCCCTCAGTTTCTAAAACCTCTCCCTTGCTTTCAAATAAGTAACTGGGAAAACGATTATCGCTTGCCATTGCTTCTAAGCTATTTTCTAGTTTTTCACGGACAACACGCACCAAAGACCCTTTTTTAACTTTTCCAGCCATAGTTTCTATCTTTTCTATAATCTAAATGAATAACAATTAAGCATTACAACAATTCTTTAACCAATTGTGCCATAGATGTTGTTCATCGGTTGCGAAAGTTAAGATCGTTTCATGTCATTTGGTTTGATAAAACATCTAATCAAAGGAAGATGAGGAATTTAATAAAAGCAAGATATTATTTTTAAGCTGATTAGAAGAGTCAACATAAGGGAGGGGAGACAAAACCGAGTCAGTCTCCATACCTTAAATTTTTGTTTTCGTAATCTCAAGGAGGTTTTATGCGTGCAGTGCTAATGGCTGGAGGTTCGGGAACCCGACTACGACCCCTAACTTGCGACCTGCCGAAACCAATGGTACCGGTTCTCAACCGTCCGATGGCAGAACATATTATCAATTTACTCAAACGCCACGATATTCGCGAAATTATCGCAACTTTACACTATCTTCCCGATGTGATGCGAGATTATTTTGGTGATGGTAGTGAGTTTGGGGTACAGATGAAATATGCGGTTGAGGAAGATCAACCCCTGGGAACAGCAGGCTGTGTTAAAAATGTCGAAGAATTATTAGATGATACCTTTTTAGTGATTAGCGGCGATAGTATGACTGATTTTGATCTTTCCGCCGCGATCGAGTTTCATAAACAAAAACAATCAAAAGCAACGTTAGTTTTAGCCAGAGTCCCCAACCCAGTCGAGTTTGGGGTGGTGATTACGGATCAAGACCATCAGATTAAACGCTTTTTAGAAAAACCTTCCAGTAGTGAAATTTTTTCGGACACGGTGAATACAGGAACTTATATCCTTGAACCAGAAGTCTTAAGATATCTCCCTGATCAAGAAGAATGCGATTTTTCTAAAGACTTATTTCCCTTACTTTTAGAAAAGGGTGAACCCATGTATGGCTATGTCTCTGAGGAATATTGGTGCGATGTTGGTCATTTAGAAGCCTATCGAGAATCTCAATATGATGCACTTCATGGCAAGGTAAAAATTGATTTTGCTTATGAAGAACAATCCCCTGGGATTTGGATCGGGGAAAATAGCTCGATCGATCCTAGTGCGAATATTGAAGCCCCCGTTTTAATTGGCAATAACTGTCGCATTGGCGCAAGAGTAAATATTGAAGCGGGAACAGTAATCGGCGATAATGTCACCATTGGCGCGGAAGCTGACCTGAAAAGCCCAATTATCTGGAATGGGGTGATTATTGGCGAACAGGCACACATCTGGGCTTGTTCCATTTCTAGAGGGGTACGGGTCGATCGACGCGCCCATATTCAAGAAGGAGTCACTCTCGGTGCTTTATGTACCGTAGGCGAAGAGGCGCAAATTAGTCAGGGCGTAAGAGTTTGGCCCAGTAAACAGATTGAATCTGGGGCAACATTAAACATTAACCTGATTTGGGGCAACATGGCGCAGCGCAATCTTTTTGGACAGCAGGGAGTAACTGGTATTGCTAATATTGACATCACTCCTGAATTTGCTGTTAAGTTAGGTGCTGCCTATGGCTCAACTCTCAAACTGGGATCAACAGTGAGCATTTCCCGTGATCAACGTAGTGTCTCTCGCATGGTGAGTCGTTCTTTCGTCGCTGGCTTAATGTCAACTGGGGTAAATGTGCAGAATCTAGACGCGACAGCACTGCCGATTACTCGCACCACAATTCCGACGCTTTCTGTTGTCGGCGGGATTCATGTGCGATTACATCCCACCCGCCATGATCATCTCCTGATTGAATTTATTGATGAACAAGGGATTAATATCTCGAAGGCGAAAGAGAAGAAAATTGAGGGATCATACTTTAAGGAAGACTTACGACGGGCTCAAATTCCAGAAATTGGAGAAGTATTTTATCCCGCACAGGTATTAGATGCTTATAGTCATAGTTTTGAAAATCACCTGAATATAGAAGCCGTTAACAACAGTCGCGCGAAAGTAGTGATCGATTATGCTTATGCGGTTTCTGGTGCGGTGTTACCTCTCTTATTAGGGAAGTTTGGCTGTGATGCGGTGGTTTTAAATGCGAGTTTAAGTCAAACTGCTCTGTCCAATGAAGAACGAGAAACTTTGCTCAATGAGTTGGGTCAAGTGGTAGAAGCCTTAAAAGCTAATATGGGCGTACAGGTTGCTGCCAATGGAGAGCAGTTAATCCTTGTGGATGAGGCGGGTTTACCGATTCGGGGTGAGATTCTCACCGCACTAATGGTTAACATGATGATGACCGCTCATCCTCGTAGCACGGTTGTTGTTCCCGTTCATGCCTCTAGCGCAGTGGAACAAATTGCTCGTCGTCACGATGGTAACGTGATTCGTACTAAAGCAAGTCCGACGGCTCTCATGGAAGCCAGTCAACAAGACCCAAATGTTGTTTTAGGGGGAAGTGGTGAAACTGGCTTTATTTTCCCAGAATTACATCCTGGTTTTGATGCCATGTTCTGCATTGCGAAACTGATTGAAATGTTGACGGTGCAAGAACGTTCCCTCGCTGAAATTCGGACAGAATTACCTCGTGTTTGCCATAAATCTTATACCATGCGCTGTCCCTGGACGGTGAAGGGAGCGTTAATGCGTTATCTGGTGGAAACTCATCCGTCGGATGAATTAGAGTTGATTGATGGGGTGAAAGTGATTGATCCGAAAACGGATAATTGGGTTCTCGTGTTACCAGATGCGGGTGAACCGTTGGTTCATATTTTTGCTAACGGCGACGATCGCGCTTGGGTTGATAACGCCTTACGAGAGTATCGTCAACGAGTGCAAGATTTCATTGATCAAGAACAGGGAGTAGAAGCGGTTAACGCCTAGTTACCGAGATCAAAAAGTCCCCCTTTAACAGGGGGATGTGGGAAATTTAAAGATGAGATTAAAGTTGAACTCTCCACGAATTAAAATCGCGTGGATTCCAATCGAAACAACTCAATGAATTAAAATCACAAATCGAGTGTTAGAAAGGAGTCTCCCGAAGGAGTGGCACGCTCAAATATGCCCTAAAGACCTCGGCTAAACAAAAGTTTAGCTGTATCTCTACTTCTAGATTACTTGCAAGTTACTTTCATACTGCCGAGCAAGACTCCGTTGTTTAAGTATTAACAAGGTTTTTTAATGAACCTGACGGGTTTTTCACCATCTTTGGGTTTCGTACATTATAGCAGACACAGAAGACTAAAGTCTTTGTTCGCCATTCATCCATCCGTTTCAAACGGATAGCTTTCTGACTGTTTTATTGTAAGGAATCACCTTAACTGTTTTGGTTATTAAGAAAGTCCTGCGCTTGTCTAATTGCTACAGCACCGATATTGAATAAAGCCCAACTTGCAGCTAGTAACACAGGAGCAAGCACGATTACGATTCGCCAATCCATAACTTATCTTTACCTCTCGCTTTAAACATCTTTTTATGATTCTTCTATCTACCATAATAACTGACAAGGGCAAGATTTTCGCAAAGAATTACAGAAATTCAGCTGTAGGTTGGGTGAAGGACACGAAACCCAACATAAACCCAAAACAATCACTAAACTCGATCGAGGTGACGAAATCTCACATTAATTGGAATGGTGTTGGGTTACGCGGTCACTTCACCCAACCTACGATTGACTCACATTAATTGGAATGGTGTTGGGTTACGCGGTCACTTCACCCAACCTACGATTGACTCACATCAGTTGGAATAGTGTTGGGTTACGCGGTAGCTTCACCCAACCTACGATTGACTCACATTAATTGGAATAGTGTTGGGTTACGCGGTCACTTCACCCAACCTACGATTGACTCACATTAATTGGAATGGTGTTGGGTTACGCGGTAGCTTCACCCAACCTACGATTGACTCACATTAATTGGAATGGTGTTGGGTTACGCGGTCACTTCACCCAACCTACGATTGACTCACATTAATTGGAATAGTGTTGGGTTACGCGGTCACTTCACCCAACCTACGATTGACTCACATTAATTGGAATAGTGTTGGGTTACGCGGTAGCTTCACCCAACCTACGATTGACTCACATTAATTGGAATGGTGTTGGGTTACGCGGTAGCTTCACCCAACCTACGATTGACTCACATTAATTGGAATGGTGTTGGGTTACGCGGTCACTTCACCCAACCTACGATTGACTCACATTAATTGGAATAGTGTTGGGTTACGCGGTCACTTCACCCAACCTACGATTGACTCACATTAATTGGAATGGTGTTGGGTTACGCGGTCACTTCACCCAACCTACGATTGACTCACATTAATTGGAATGGTGTTGGGTTACGCGGTCACTTCACCCAACCTACGATTGACTCACATTAATTGGAATAGTGTTGGGTTACGCGGTAGCTTCACCCAACCTACGATTGACTCACATCAGTTGGAATGGTGTTGGGTTACGCGGTCACTTCACCCAACCTACGATTGACTCACATTAATTGGAATGGTGTTGGGTTACGCGGTCACTTCACCCAACCTACGATTTGCTACGATTTGCTAACTGACAATGCCAGAATGTCCTTCAATTTCCCCAATTTCCTCAGCACGTCCGTTGAGGTATTCCGCTAAGAAATTCTCAACGATCGCGTAGAAGTGCATTCGGTTCTCTGGACGAGCAAAACCATGTCCTTCGTCGGTATAAAGCGCATATTGAACGGGTTTCCCTTTTTCTCGCATTTCAGCGACAATTTGCTCACTTTCAGCTTGTTTAACGCGAGGATCATTTGCTCCTTGACCAATCAGTAAAGGCTTCTTAATTCTATCTGCGAAGAAAAGCGGCGATCGCGCTTTTAAAAACTCCTCTTCTGTTTCAATATCTCCCACGCGATGAGCAAACATCGACATCATCGGCTTCCAGTAAGGGGGAACACTGTTAATGAGGGTAACGAGGTTAGAGGGTCCAACAATATCCACACCACAAGCAAACACATCGGGAGTAAAGGTTAATCCCGCTAAGGTGGCGTAACCGCCATAAGAACCGCCCATAATCGCGATTCGATCGGGGTCAGAAATTCCCTGTGCTTTCAGCCATTCCACTGCATCAACCAGATCATCGTGCATCGCTGCGCCCCATTCACGGTTTCCAGCATTGAGGAAATCTTTTCCGTAGCCAGTTGACCCTCGGAAATTCACCTGTAACACGGCATAACCTCGGTTTGCCAGCCATTGCACTGCGGGATTATATCCCCAAGTATCTCGCGCCCAGGGACCGCCATGAACATATAAAACTGTCGGTAACTGTTTCGCTTCCACGCCCACAGGAGTGGTCAGATAACCATGAATCGTCAACCCATCTCGTGCTTGATAGGAAGTGGGTTGCATTTTTGCCAGAGGGAGGTCTTCTAATTCAGGTTGGTTGGTGAACAAGAATTCAGCGTTTTGAGTATCACGATGATAGTGATAATAATAAACGGGACCATCATCAGTGAGATAAGCAACTAACCAATTTTTATCCGCTAAATCACGGCTGGCGATGCCAAATTCTCCGTCTCGCAGTTGACGCAGTACCTCAAAATCTTTGGCAATGGCTTCATCTAACACTTGCCATTCTTCCTTATCTTTATAGAAAGAAACCGCTTCAATATGGCGTTTAGTGGGATGAATTAACACATCTCCCACATCATACTGGTCATCCGCAGCAATGACCGTTTCTTCTCGACTGTCGAGGTTGAGAGAGAGCAAGCGTTGAGCATTGGCTTCATGTGAGCCGACGATATAAAGGGTTTTTCCGTCTTTAGAGAAGCTGAGCGCTCCTCCTTCGTCATCTGCACTCCAATGACGCAACGTTTCCCAATCTTGGTCAGGGGTTTCCCGATAAAGTAAATCTGATCCACCGTCGGGAGTGGCGGCGACGGCGGCGCGAATTGTAAATTGTGCGTCTGCTGTCCAACTGACGATGTTTCCAGGGTTGTCGCTGTCAAATTCCACTGCACCGTTATTGAGATTGATCCGATAAACGTCGAACTTTTGGGGATTGTTCAAGTTTAAACCGACTAATACTTGGTCTGGGGTTTCTGGATCAAGATCGATCAGTTGCGCTTTCACCCCTTGAAATGGCGTTAAGTCGCGGACGATATTCTTTTCGAGATCAACGGCGTAGAGGTGGAAGTTTTCATCGCCATCAGAATCTTGAAGATAAATCAGTTGGTCGGGTTTGTATGTCCAAAAATAGGCACGGATTCCCCGTTTTTTGTCTGCGGTGACTTGTCTATCATCGGTTTGCCCGATCGTTCGCACCCATACTTGTAACACATCTTTCTCATCTGGGGCGATATAAGCCAGGTATTTGGCATCGGGAGAAAGACGCGGACGAGCGCGTTTTGGATTACCAAACAGAAGAGAACGAGGAATCAGTGGGGGTAATTGGGTTTGAGTGGAAGGAGTTGTTGTTGCTGTCATAAAACTTTACAAGACGACTTCTCTATCTTAACGCTACAATGTTACTACCCAATTTTAAAAAACAATGCTGACTCAATCAGTGCAACAATTAAAAAGACTTTATGAAGAAGACTTTGTTCTCTGGTTAGAACAAACAACAGCGTTACTTCGCCAAGGAGAGTTAAATGATCTTGACTGGGAACATCTTTTAGAGGAATTAGAATCATTGGGAAATGAACAGAGACGCAAGGTAGAAAGTTATTTATTGCGCCTGTTAATTCATCTTTTGTTATATCAATACTGGTTAACAGAAAAAGCGTGGTGCGCCAAAGGATGGGAAAGAGAAATCGACAATTTTAGAATTGAGTTAGAGTCTTTATTGGAATCAAAAACTCTCTATTGTCACGGTTTAAAAAAGTTAGAACCAATTTATGAGAAAGCTCGACTGAAAGCGATCCAAAAGTCTAAATTATCTTCGGAAACCTTTCCAAAAACTTGTCCTTTTACTATGAAACAGTTATTAGATTTTGGATTTTTACCTGAATCATACTAGGTTCAGGTAATTGCTCATAATTGATGTTGGGTTATCAATAAATATTCCTCGATTCCTACAATCTCTTGATGTTGGGTTATCTACAATCTCTTGATGTTGGGTTATCACCCAACCTACTTGCTGCTTGCTCAGAATTGGTGTTGGGTTATCACCCAACCTACTTGCTTATAATTCTCAATTAAAATTGGACAGGATAGATGTTTGCTCACAGAGTCCCATCTGTACTCAGAGCTAGATGGTGCCGGGAAAAAATTTTGCCGTCTGGTTTTATTATAACACATAAGGACTGAATCGACTAGTAAAGATGATTTAGAGATGATTTTGAAGAATCCAATGGACGGCATCTAGCAAATGTTTTGCGGTGTAATCAGGGATGGTGTGATGCTGATAATCTCCCTGAGAAACGGCTTTACCGTAACCGGTTTGAACTAAAATTCCTTTGGCACCAGCGTTATGAGCAAGATCGATGTCAGTGGCTTTGTCACCGATAACAAAACTGGCTTTCAAGCCTAAGTCATATCTCCAAGCGGCGGTAATCAACATTCCTGTATTGGGTTTGCGCCAGGCACTCCAAGCGGTAAACTTGGGGTTGGTGCCGCCTGCTTGAGGACTCAGATAAGGACAATAATAAACCGCGTCTAAGGTGGCGTTTGCTTCTGTTTCTAATAACTGCTGCAAACGTTCATGGAGTGCTTCTACATGGTCGAGGGAATAATAACCTCTTGCCGGTCCGGACTGATTAGACACCAGACAACAGAACAGATGATGATCGTTGAGAAGACGCACGGCTTGCGCTGCGCCTGGGATGAGATGTAAATCTTCGATCTGATGGAGATAGCCCGCTTCTTGGTTCAAAACCCCATCACGATCGAGGAAAACTGCTGGTTTAGCCACGCCAAATTTTTTCTAAGACAGAATTAACTTCAATGTCGGCGATCGCGCCTGTAGGAGATTTTACCCCAAGACAAGCCTTATTTTCGGGAGGCAATAATTTTTTCGAGTCAGTGGGACCAAAAAGGGCGATCGTATAAGTACCAACGGCGATCGCGAGGTGCATTGGTGCGCTGTCGGTACATAACATTAAACTCCCTCCTGCAATCATTGGCGCCAGTTTACCGATATCAGGGGGAGAAGTGATTTTTAAGTTGGGATTCCCTTCTAATAGTTGTTCCACCCATTGTTCATCTTCGGGACCTTGGAGAAGCACGATCGGTAAATCTGGCTGTTTGCTTTGAAAATCAGCAATAATTTCTTGCCACTTGCTAACTGGATAAACCTTATCTATCCCTTTTTCTTGGGCGAGTTGACTTGAACCACCATGAATCACAATATAGTTA
Source organism: Dactylococcopsis salina PCC 8305 (assembly GCF_000317615.1). Taxonomy (GTDB): domain Bacteria; phylum Cyanobacteriota; class Cyanobacteriia; order Cyanobacteriales; family Rubidibacteraceae; genus Halothece; species Halothece salina. The sequence goes on from NC_019780.1 coordinate 2,945,705, forward strand.
CCATCTTGAATAGAGAGACGTTTCTGTTCTTGTTCTCCCCATTGAATATCGCTTTTAGGAACATTCACGCTTAAAGGAGGACAAGGAGTATTAATATTTAACCCTTGTAACAAGTCATGGTACATCTGGGCGGCATATTGTTCGGTTTTGAGGGGAACGGTTTGGGAAAAGAAGAAAGAGGGGGAAGTTTCATACCCCACTCGTAGCGGAATCCCGTTTAACCAAAGGAGAAAGCCTACTGTCCAACGACGACCGAGGGTTAGGGCGACTTCATACTCTCGATCGCGGATAATACCTAATAGATTGAGATAATCGGCGAGACTGTTACGATTTTTGTAATCAAACAGTAGGACTTCATCAACATGAGAACAAACCCGATAAGCTGATTTAGAGCGAGGTTCAACCAAAACATCTATTTTGGCTTCTGGGTAGGTGTTTTTCAAGTCAGCGAGGGTGGGAAAAAATAAGATTTGATCCCCAATTCCGCCAGGGATAAGAGTTAGAATACGCATAATCGTGGCTGTTTCCTTCTGTTATTGCAATCAAGTTAATTTTAACTGCGAGAGAGGCAATAAACAGAAATCTCCCTTTGATCTTGAAGGTGAAACTAATTTAACCCGATTCCGCGTGCCATCAGAGAAGCAAGTAGAGGAATACTGCTAAACCCAAGCAATTCGAGATTGATAATCCAGTTGATTAACTTAACACGAAAGGGATTGAGTTTCGGGGGAATATTTTGTCGTAAGTTTCCGATCCAGAGAAGAAAGGAAATCGTTGGGTAAAGTGATATGGAAGCCACGATGAAGAAGAGAATGATTTTCGCCCAAAATACGGGATTTTCGGTGTAAAACTCAGTGCCTTTGCCAAAATAGAGCAAACGTAACACTCCTGTTGCTAGAATCGCCGTCGCGGCTGTTCCATAAATGCCATCAGCAATCAGAATCTTCCAACCTTCTGTGATGGTTAATTCTGATTTTACAGTTTGACGTTCCACAATTAGGGAAGCCAGAATCAAACCAAAACTAAGATAATGAATATAAGCAACGATCGCGCTGTCCCACATGATATTTTTTCTCTAATGTCTTCGCTTCTTAATATAACTTACAACTCATATAATTATACTATTGCGAAAGGTTGATGATATGATATGGGTCTGATTCTAGAAATAATTGAAAGTAGGTTGAGAAAGAATCGAACTTAATATGATGCAATCTCGGCGATGGAAAAAGTTATTTATTTTTAATTTAAGGTGGCGTGGTGGAATAATTATCGCACTTCCTGTGGTGTGTTTGGTGACAGCGATTTTAATGATTGCTGGGTTACGTTTACAAACGATCGAAGCTCGCAATCAAGAACAAAAAACCCGAAAAATTTTAGAAACAACGAATGATTTATTATTTGCGTTACAAAAAGCAGAAGCCGAAGTGCGTGGTTATAGTTTAACGGAAAATGATAAGTTTCTCAGGAATTACCAAGAGGTACAAAAGACGATCAACCAAGAATATGATCAACTGCAAATGTTAGTTAAAAATACGTCTCAGGAAGAGAAAGAAGTGGTGGCAAAAATTGAACAGTTAGCGAGGCGACAAAATCAGCAATTAGAGCAAATGATTAAGTTAGTGAGAGAGGAGGAAACGTTTCCACCGCAAGTAAACTTTACGAATGAGAATTTATTAAGGAGTGAGCAACAATTTCAATCTTTAGAGAGGGCGATCGAAGCGTTTATCGAACAACAAGAAACCTCACAACAGCAACTAGAATTAATCGTTCAAAGCTGGGCAAATCGAACTACGCAAGTGCAATGGATTGCGCTAATTGTTGGTTTAGGAGCAACCATAGGAGGGATTTATTTGTTTATTAATTTAGAGCGTCAAGTTTCCCAATATACCGATCGAATCGAAGAAAGTAATGCTTATCTTGCGCGTACCAGTCGAACGTTAGAAAAACGAAATCAAGAGTTAGATCAATTTGCGTATATTGTCTCCCATGACTTAAAAGCACCTTTACGAGCCATTGCAAATCTTTCCAGTTGGATTGAAGAAGATATTGGGGAAAATTTAGACACTGACACTCAATATCAAATGGATTTATTAAGAAAAAGAGTACATCGCATGGAAGCGTTTATTAATGGGATTTTAGAATATTCTCGTGTGGGAAGAGTGCGATCGGAACGAGAAACCATTAACGTAGAAAACTTATTAAAAGAAATTATTAATTCCCTAGAGATTCCTGAAGAATTTACCGTAGAAATTGGGTCAAATATGCCCACCATAACGACAGAAACCTTACCCTTACAGCAAGTCTTTACCAACTTAATTACTAATGCAATTAAACATCACGATCGAGCAGATGGGAAAGTTTCAATAACTGTTAAGGAACAAGAAAACGCCTATGAATTTACCGTTACGGATGATGGTACTGGCATTGATCCAAAATTCCATGAGAAAATATTTATCATATTTCAAACCTTACAAGCTAGAGATACGGTAGAAAATACAGGAGTGGGATTAGCAATTATCAAAAAAATCATGGACGATAAAGGAGAAAAAATCACAGTAGAATCCGAACCAGGAAAAGGAACGAGTTTTCATTTTACTTGGTCTAAATAGGGTTTGCTGAAAAAGTTCATGTTTTCGGTGTAGTAAGGCAAAAGGCAAGTTGCCTTAGGCAAGAGGCAAGAGGCAAAAGGCAAAAGGCAAAAGGCAAGAGGTAAGAGGTAAGAGGTAAGAAGTAAGATTTCAATTTTTTGATGCAGGGTGCGTGACGATTGAGAGTTCAATTCCCTTGCACTTTTTCAAAGAATTAAAAGCCTTAAAAGCTGATTGGATAAAGGTTTTAGGTTTATTCAGGAGGCACTAAATCAAAAATCAGTAGTGAGGAAGAGACCAGTCTTTAATTGTTAAGACAATTTTTGTTATAATAATTGATTGGAACGTTAATTCTGGCAACCAAAATGTCAAAAAAGCAATTAAATATATTATTAGTGGAAGATGACGAAGTTGATAGAATGACGGTGAAACGAGCTTTCAAAAAAAATAATCTTCTCCAAGATCATCAATTATTTATAGCGCGAGATGGTCTGGAGGCTTTAAGTTTATTAAAAGGAGAAAGTGCGGAAAAACTGCCTTTCCATAATCGTTTGGTACTGTTAGATTTAAATATGCCGAAAATGGGAGGGATTGAATTTTTGCAAGCACTACGGAAAGATACATCATTGAAAGCAACCTCTGTCATTATCCTGACGACATCAGATGAGGATCGAGATAAAGTAGAAGCATATAAATTTAATGTTGCGGGTTATATCCTCAAACCAGTCACATTTGATAAGTTTGTGGAAACAATCGCAGTCATTGATGATTATTGGCAAATTTGCCAACTACCAACAATTTACCCTGATCCCTAGTGGCGATGGTAAAAATTTTATTAGTAGAAGATGATAAAGTCGATCGTATGGCAATCCGTCGCGCCCTGAAAAAGGGTGTGGAAGGGGAGATCACGGTTGTTTTTGCCGAAAATTGTGCCAGTACAATTGAGCATTTAGAAACGGATCAAGACATTGAATGCGTCTTTTTAGACTATCGGCTGCCAGATGGAGATGGGTTAAGTTTAATTCAAGAAATCAGGGAAAAGTATAGTAAACTACCGTTGGTGGTGTTAACGGGGCAGGGAGATCACCAAGTAGCGGTGGATTTAATGAAAGCTGGCGCGATCGATTATTTATCGAAAAGTGAGATTTCCCCAGAAAACCTATCCCAAAGTTTACACCGAGCGATTCGGGTTTATCGAGCGGAAAAAGAAGCAGAAGCCGCCAATCGTCGTCTCAGGGAAAGTGAAGAAAGATATCGCCTAGTTTTAGAAGGATCAAACGAGGGAATTTGGGATTGGAACGTTGAATCACAAGTCGTTTACTGCAACGATCGACTTTTAGAGATGATCGGATTACCTTCAGGACAGCGAGAACTTGAGAAAGACCAATTCTATCAACAAATTCACCCGAACGATCGAGAAGAAGTCAAAACCAACATTCAAAACTGCATTATCGGTAAAACCCATCAGCTAGAAATCGAATTTCGGGTGCGTCATAGTTCGGGAGAATATCGTTATTGTATTGCGAGGGGAAAAGCACAAACCACTTATCGCGGAGAAGCGCGTCGTTTGTCTGGGGTTTTAATTGATATCACAGAACGGAAACGGAATGAGGTGCGGAGTCAGTTTCTAGCAGAAGCGAGTCAACTGCTGTCTTCCTCGTTGGATTATCGCACCACTTTAGAAAATTTAGCCCGATTAGCCGTGCCGCGTCTTGCGGACTGGTGCGCCATTGATATTGTTGAACCAGAAGGGGTTTATGGCAGTCCACCGAGTTTAAGACGGATTGCTGTTGCTCATGTTAACCCGAAAAAAGCGAAATTAGTTTGGGAGTTACAACGCTATTTAAATCAGGAAGAGGCGAAACATCATTGCGGCGGGTTTGTTTTACGCAGTCATACCTCTGATGCGTGTTTTTATGTTAATGCGGGAAAAGATCACGCGATCGCGGTAGATCAGGAACATCTAGAGGTTTTAGGGGAGTTGGCTTGTCGATCTTATATTTGTGTTCCTTTAGCGGTGGGAGAAGAGATTTTAGGAACACTGTTATTTGCAACCAGTGAGTCAGGGCGACATTATACGCAAGCTGATCTTAACCTTGCCGAGGACTTGGCACAACGGGCGACGTTGGCGATCGAGAATGCTAGGCTTTATCAAGAAGCGCAAGAGGCGACGAATAATTTACGAACCACATTTCGGATTTTACAAGAACAAGAACAACAATTACGCACGCTACAACAATTAACCAATTTATTAAATCAACGGCTGAGTAATTTACAAGAATTATTAAAAGTGATGGCGCACGCCACTTATAAAACCATTGGACAAGCGGAAGTGTGCTTAATTGCGTTATATGATACCCAAGAGGAAATCATGTTAAATGTGTCCGCAGGAGAACAGACGGATCAACTGGATTATAGACAGGTTTTTTCCTTGAAAAATGGTGTCTTAAAGGATGTTTTTCTCACGGGGAAAGCACAGTTTTATGAAAATAAAGAGGAGATTCAAAACTTACCGAAGTTTCTTTATGGTGTTGCGATTAAGTCTGCTAATTCAGGACAGTTAGGGATTTTAGCAGTGGGAAGTTGGGGAGAAAAAGTAACCGATCAGTTTCAAACTGAATTTAAAGCTGAGGATCAAAATTTATTAAAAGCAGTGGGAGAACAAGCCGCGATCGCGATCGAAAATGCAAGATTAATTAATAGTTTAGAACAAGGAGAAAAACGGCTCGAAACGCAAAATAAAATCCTAGCCGAACAAAACAAAGAACTCGAAAAACAACAAAGACATATTAAATTACAAAACGTCAAACTCTTAGAAGCAGCGCAATTAAAATCGCAATTTATCGCCACAATGTCTCACGAATTGCGAACGCCAATGAACGCAATTATTGGATTTTCCCAGTTATTATTACGACAAGCAAAAGAGAGCTTAAAATCGAATCATGCTCAAATGTTAGAGCGAATTTTAAGTAATGGCAAGACCTTACTTAATTTAATCAATGACATTCTAGACTTATCAAAAATGGAAGCAGGGCGTTTAGAATTACGTCCAGAAAAATGCAATCTCAAAGTAGTTGTTTCCAACACAGTAGAAGAACTAAGATCATTAGCAGAAGAAAAAGAAATTAATTTAAGTTTCATCTCTGAAATAAAAAATCCCTATGTTACGAATGACAGTAACCGTATTCGTCAAGTTATTGTTAACTTACTGTCCAACGCAATTAAATTTACAGAAGCTGGTTCAGTAACGGTTACTATAAGCGAATTAGAAGAAGATTGGGTTAAAATTATTGTCCGAGACACAGGAATTGGCATGACTCAAGAACAAAAGGAACAAATTTTTGAAGCATTTCGACAAGTAGATCAAAGTTTAACCCGAAAGTATCAAGGGACAGGTTTAGGGTTAGCAATTACCGACTCTTTAATTGAACTAATGGGAGGCAGAATTGAGGTGCAAAGTATTATTAATCAAGGGTCTTGTTTTGAAATTACGATCCCGCGTCATGTAGAAGAAAATGAAAACGCTTCCCCTTCAGCGCCTTCTCACCCGAATCAACTTTATTAACTCTAAAGTAGGTTGGGTAAAGCAAAAAGTAGGTTGGGTGAAGCGAAGCGAAACCCAACACCAATTATCAGAAACCCAACACCAATTATAAGCAATTACCTAAACCCAATATTACCCTTCACCCCACCGACATTTAGGTGTTAGGTTGCGTTTCTCTTCACACCAGCGACATTTAGGTGTTGGGTTGCGTTACCTTCACCCCACCTACATTCAGGTGTTGGGTTGCGTTACCTTCACCCAACCTACATTCAGGTGTTGGGTTGCGTTACCTTCACCCCACCTACATTTAGATGTTGGGTTGCGTTACCTTCACCCAACCTACATTTAGATGTTGGGTTGCGTTTCTCTTCACACCACCGACATTCAGATGTTGGGTTGCGTTTCTCTCCACACCAGCGACATTTAGATGTTGGGTTGCGTTATACCATGTTGGAAAAGTCAAGTTGCATTAAAGCCCCCCAAACCCCCCAAGTCTGGGGGGCTTAAAGAGTCGATACTGTAGCGCCAGTTTTTCAAAATGGTATTACCTTCACACCAGCGACATTTAGATGTTGGGTTGCGTTACCTTCACCCAACCGACATTTAGATGTTGGGTTGCGTTTCTCTCCACCCCACCGACATTCAGGTGTTGGGTTACGTTACCTTCACCCCACCGACATTCAGGTGTTGGGTTGCGTTACCCTTCACCCAACCTACTGCTTGGTTAAGGTTTCTAGAAATTTGAGATAAGAATTAGAAAACTGTTGTGAATTGAACCTTGTTGCGTGGTGATAGATGGTTTCTGGAATGAATTGATCACTTTTTGCTTCAAATGTCTCCACTGCTTCCACTAACGCATCGGGAGTTTGAGGGGAAAAGAGTAAACCAGTGGCGTGATGAGGATAGTCTCTTAAATCTTTCACAGTTTCTTTTGCCCCTCCTGCATTATACGCAATAACGGGTGTTCCGCAGGCTTGGGCTTCGACTAAGGCGATACCAAAGTCTTCACAAGCCGCATAAACAAAGGCTTTGGCTTGGGCTAAATAACTCTCAACCACAGCGTTCGGTTGCGTCCCTAATAATTGTATATTCGATCGAGCCTGTTTTCTCAACTCTTCCCACTGCGAACCATTACCAATAATTACTAAAGGACGTTGTAAGCGGTTAAACGCCTCAACAATTAAGGTAATTTGTTTATAACTCACCAACCGAGAAACAGTGACATAAAACTCTTCCTTCTTCTCCTGATAGGAAAACCGTTCCACATTCACTGGCGGATAGATCACCTCGGCGGAACGACGATAACAGCGCCAAATGCGTTTCGCGGTGTGATGAGAGTTCGCGAGAAAATAATCCACTCGGTTGGCACTAATTACATCCCATTGTCTCAATTGATGCAAAATATAGCGAGTGAGGATACCGTTAACCCCTTTTCCCATGTTGCTTTGTTTGAGATATTCAAAGGTTAATTCCCACGCATAACGCATGGGAGTATGACAGTAACAAATATGAACTTGATGGGGGGATGTAATCACGCCTTTCGCTACCGCGTGAGAAGAGGAGAGGATAATCTCGTAATCACGGAGATCAAGTTGTTCAATGGCGAAAGGAAGCAACGGAAGATATTTTTGGACTCCGTTTCTCGCAAAGGGGAAGTGTTGGAGAAACGTTGTCCCAATTTTACGCCCATAGAGATAACTTTCGGGGTTGGTGGATTCAAAATCAATGAGAGAATAAACATCAGCGCTGATGTGTTGGAGAATTTCTTTCACCACTAATTCTGACCCCCCTGTCGCTTTTGGGGTTAACCATTCATGGACAAGGGCGTATTGAGGAGATGAGGACATTATTTTCAGCTTAAACGCGAGGTTGTTGGTGGTGTACTTCCACGACAGTATGAACGTTTCCTCTGGGGGAAAAGTCTCCTGTTACGGTCACTTCCAATGGGTTACACGCACTAACAAAGTCGTCTAATATCTGATTCACTGCTTCTTCGTGAGAAATATATCGATCGCGGTAACTGTTAATATAAAGTTTAATCGCTTTCAGTTCAACGATACGCTGATCTGGCATATATCTGATTTTAATCGTAGCGAAATCGGGATAACCAGAAAAAGGACATTTACAGGTAAATTCTGGGAGACTAATATCAACGTTATAGCGTCGTCCAGGACGAGGGTTGGGAAAGGTGGTTAATTCTCCTTCGACAATTTCTCGTTCTCCATATTTCAGGTTTTGGGTGCTAGTTGTATTCTCTGCCATCTTCGTTACAGTAAGGTTAGTTAGGTCTTTATTCTATCAAAGTTATACCATTTCGATAAACTGGTGCTACATAACGATCCCCCCAACCCCCCTTATCAAGGGGGGCTAAGGGGGGATCAACTGTAACTTTACTTTTTAGAAATGGTATTAGAAACAATCTTCGCCATGAGTCAACAAAAATCTTGGGAAATTACTCGTTTTCTTAAAACTTTAACTTACTTTGATGTCATTCCATTTTTAAACAATATTCCTGTAATAAAAGAAATGATTTTAGGTCAAGAATCGATCGCGCAACCGTCTTTTTCTCCCCAAAAAGGAACAATTTTAGTCGCTGGTGCAACGGGTGGCGTGGGAAAAAGAGTCGTCCAACGATTACAACAGCAAAATTATTCGGTAAGAGTCTTAGTCAGAAGCATCGATCGATCTCGTTCCATTGTAGGAGAAAACCTTGATTTTTACGAGGGAGACATCACCATTTCTGACAGTTTAAAACCTGAATTAATGAAGAATGTCACTGGAATCATCTGTTGTACAGGAACTCGTATTCAACCCGTAGAAGGAGATACAGAAAACCGTGAAAAATATTATCAAGGGGTCAAATTTTACGAACCCGAAGTCGCAGAATCAACCCCAGAAGCAGTGGAATATAAAGGGATTAAAAACTTAGTCCAACTTGCTTATCAGGAAATGCAAGACTCGTCTTATTTACCCATTTTCAACTTCCGAAATGCAACGGAAGAAATCAAATCAATTTGGGGGGCTTTAGATGATGTTGTTATGGGAGGCGTAAGCGAAAGTGGCTTTTATTTAGATCATCAAAAAGCAGTCTTTTCGGGAAATGTCTCCACTGAAAACAATGGTGGTTTTGCCTCAGTTCGCACGAAAAACTTTGAGTCTCCATTAAATTTATCTGGCTATCAAGGGATTTATTTACGAGTTAAAGGAGATGGCAATCGTTATAAATTCTTTTTACGCTGTGATAGTAGTTGGGATGGAATTGGCTATGCTTATTCCTTTGATACTCAGAAAGATGTTTGGTTAGATATTTATGTTCCTTTTGCGGAATTAACGCCTGTTTTCCGTGCTAAAACCATGAATGACGCACCGCCATTAGATGCTAGTCAAATTAATTCGATGCAATTAATGCTGAGTAAATTTGAATATGATAAACAATTGAATCCTTATTTTAATCCTGGACAATTCCGCTTAGAAGTTGAGGAAATTAAAGCCTACCGTGAGGGAAAAACGCCTCAATTTATTATGATTAGTTCTGCTGGTGTCACGCGACCTGGACGAACTGATCTTGATCTAAGTCAAGAACCACCCGCCGTTCAAATGAATGAACAATTGGGAGGACTTTTAACGTGGAAATTAGCAGGGGAAAATAGTATTCGAGAAAGTGGATTACGTTATACAATTATTCGTCCTTGCGCGTTAACGGAAGAAACAGAAAAGGAAGGTTTATATTTTGAACAAGGGGACACTCTAAAAGGTCAAGTCAGCAGAGAAACCATTGCTGATTTATGTTTATTACTTTTAAAAACACCAGAAGCAGTAAACAAAACCTTTGAGGCGGCTAAAAGTTCTGAGTTTAATTCTCCTGAAATGTGGCGACAAAAATTATCACAGTTAACAACAGATTCTTGATTATAAGATCATAGTAGGGTTTGCCTTGCGTAGGGTGGGCATTGCCCACCCTACAGTTCCCCCAATATTGGGGGTTAGGGGGCAATGTTGCTTTGATCTTGGGGGTTACGGGGCAAGGATACGCGATAATTGTAAAAGGGGAACGTCTGGAATTTCCTCAATTTTTACAGGATATCGATCGAGAATCGCTTTTTTAAGATCAGGGGAAGGATAAAATAGAAAGATAGTATCAAAGGCTAAAATATCGTTTAATTCTGTGGCTTCAGTTACTAACTTAAATCTGGTTTCTGGTTTAACGAGATACGCAAGGGATATAATATTTCCTAAGTTGTTTCCGCCAGCATTACTAATCACTAAAACGTCTGAACTCTGATTAATCACTTTTGCCGCTTGTGGGTTACTGTAACTTATTCCTTTATTCCACCAAACTTCTGCTTGGGAAATCTGCCAACAGGAAATCAATCCGAGGCTTAAAATAATAACGAGTAAAACTTGCCAAACTCTCTGTTTTAATTTCTGGCTGAATAAATACCCAAGGGTTACTTGTGCTGCAATTAAACTCGGTATAAAGTAGCGAGTCTGAACTGATCTTTGTCCCCCGAAAATTAAGTCTGGTAATATCAAGGATAAACTGGGGATGATGAATAAGCATAGCAAAAATAAAAAGCGCGATCGAGTGCTGGTCTGTTTTAAAAACCAAAAGCCGTAAGCAATTAAAATCAAAATTAACGGTGGGATAAGATAACTGTAGGGGTGATCAATACTGAAACCCAAATCAATTAATAAACTACTAAAATGTAGTCCCCAGATTTTCACTAAAAAAGAATAGGGTGCGTCTTCTGTTGTCCAACCAGTTTTCGATCGCAACTGAGAATAATTATTAATAATAATCAGCAACCAGGGAGAAAACGCGATCGCGCTGCTGAACATCACTAAAAAATAATTGCGAATCGTGCGACTAGAAAGCCGTTTCTCCTGTAAGACTAAATAAACCCCTTGAGTGAAAGCTACTAAAGAAGATAATAAGCTAGTGTAAAAATTAAGCACCGTTATTGTGCCATAAATTAACCAATATTGCCATTGTTTTTTCTGAACAACTTGCCAAAAACTCCACAGCCATAAAAGAGTTGTTAATGTCCAAAAACTATAAGGTCTCGCTTCTTGAGCATAAAGCAAATGAAAGGGAGAAACTGCTAATAATAAAATAGAGGTTATCGCAACAGAATGAGATTGAAATACTGCATAACAAAACAGGTATAAAGCAGGGAAAATGAAATAACTAAACACCACTGAAAGACTGCGTATCGTTGCGATCGAGCTACCAAACCAATCTTGCCAAACTCGCACTAAAACGTAGTAAATTGGCGGATGTTCGGGATGAGTCATCAAAGATTCTAAAGTGTCATCGAATGGTTTTTCTGGCGTTACTTTTTGATACTTAAGTAACTGAGAAGGAGTCATAATTTCACCTGTAAAGACTTCTTCAACAACCGTTTCTCCGATATAACCAGCACTGCGAAGAGCCGTAAATACTTCATCATGCCAATAAACTTTCTGATCTAAAGCAAACCCACGTAAAAAAATTCCATATAGTAAAAACAAAATCAATAATAGACCTAAAACAGTAGATTGCTTACCCATAAATATCTAAGTTTTCCCCCAAACCAATTAACTAAAAATTAATCTAAAAATAACCTGATCTTAACCAAATAAGTACAACAATTTAAGAAAGACTGTGATAAGTTGATTGGGGATGAAAAAAGTGTAATAAATTCACCCTAATCTAACTTTTTAGCTTTTTAGATTCCTCTTAATTATCCTTGACAAATCCCACAAGGTATGAATCGAAGAGTGTAGAAAGAAAGCGTCAAGAAGTAGATACCTAACTTAAGGAGGTTTTTTAATGGCGAATCTCAATGAGATTGTGATTAGCACGCCAAGTGCAGACTTTGAGTTTGTAGAGATTATCGGTGATGCAGGAGAAGATATTTCTAACCTGTCATTGTTGGAAATAACAAACACAGGTGCAATTGATGATGTAATTTCTTTTGCAGAACAAAGTTTGGGTGATGACGGGTTTTTTCTCGCATCTAGCCCAGCAGCAGAAGCACAGTATGGTGTGACAGGCGACCTGCAAATTGCGGACAATACCTTTACGAATAGCACTAGCACTTATTTATTAGTCGAAAACTTTACAGGTGCATCTGGAGACGATTTAGACACCGAGGATGATGGAACATTAGATGATCCTACGCCTTGGAGCGCGATCGTGGATCAGATTGCATTTATAGAAAATGATGGGGAAACCACCTACGGAACTCCTGCTTTTGGGCCAACAGAAGATGGCTTTCTGCCAGTGGGTGCATTTCGTGACGAAAATGGAGACTTCCAAACCTATGTGTTTGACACGGTAGGAGACGAAGCCACTCCCGAAGGTGAACCCCTACAAGCAACCACAGTCTCCATTATGGAGATTCAAGGAGAAGGTCACACTTCCCCCTTAGAAGGTCAGTTAGTCAGTACCACCGGAGTTGTCACTGCGGTTGATAGCAATGGCTTCTATTTCCAAGACCCCACAGGAGATGATAATGTTGCCACCTCTGACGCGCTGTTTGTCTTCACAGGAGGTGAACCCACTGTTTCCGTTGGTAACAGCATTACCGTTGAAGGAACAGTCAGCGAGTTTTTCCCAGGAGGAGAAGGAACTGGAAACCTCTCTACGACTCAACTTTCAGGGGCAACCGTAACGGTTGATGAACCCTCAGTTGATCTTCCGAGTGCAACAATTATCGGTGAAGGTGGACGCATTCCCCCAAGTGAAAATATTGATGATGATGCGTTTGCTGAATTTAATCCCACAGAAGCGGGAATTGATTTCTTTGAGTCTTTAGAAGGAATGCTCGTGACAGCACAAGAAGCGCTTGCTGTCGCGCCGACTAATCGTTTTGGGGAAATCTTTACAGTCACTGATAACGGTGCAAATGCGACAGTAATCAGCGATCGCGGCACCTTAAACATTAGTCCCGACGACTTTAACCCCGAAAAAGTCCAAATTAATTCTAGAAGCGGGATTCTGCCCGATTTTGACTTTCCAGACGTTAACGTTGGTGCTTCTTTAGGAGATGTCACTGGTGTTATCGGTTATAGCTTTGGCAACTTTGAAGTGTATCCCACTGAGCCTTTTGCAGTTACTGAGTCCACATTAGAAGCAGAAACCACTAATATCACCAGTGGGGAAGAGCGACTCACTTTTGCCAGTTACAATGTCCTGAACCTCGATCCAGTGGTGGAAGATGTTAATTCGATCGATCCCACTGAAGATGATCCAGAAGGGGAGATTGATGATGATCTCGGAAACGGTCGCTTTACCGCCATTTCTGAACAAATCGTCAATAACTTAAATGCCCCTGATATCATTGCCTTACAGGAAATTCAAGACAATGACGGGGCGGAACTAACTGATGTAGGAGATGCCGATGTCACCTTACAAACCTTAGTGGATTCGATCGCGGAAGCAGGTGGCCCCACCTACGAATTTATCGACACCCCTGGCATTGTTCCCGCCTTTATTGATGAAGACGGTGATCTGGTTCGTCCTACAGGCGGGCAACCGGGCGGAAATATTCGTAACGCCTTCTTATACAACAGCGATCGCGTTGATTTAGTAGAAGAGTCAGTACAACCTTTAACTGATCCGCAAGATCAAGCCACCAACCCTGATAATCCCTTCTTTGGGGGACGGATTCCTCTTGCAGCCACCTTTGAATTTAGCGGCGAGGAAATCACCCTCGTTAACAACCATCTCTCCTCAAAAGGCGGCAGTTCACCGATTTTAGGCGTAGAACAACCTTTTGAAGAACGCCAAGAAGAGGTGGAAGTTAACGGTTCTCTCGATGAACGTACTGTTCAAGCCAACGCAGTCAATGACTTTATTAACAACATTCTTACCGACGATCCCAACGCTAACGTTGTCGCTCTCGGTGACTTCAACGAATTTGAGTTTGTTTCCCCAGTGGAAACCATCCTTGGCGAAAATCTAACCAACCTTACCGACACCATTGGTGAAAATGAGCGTTACAGCTTCATTTTTCAAGGTAACTCTCAATCTTTGGATCATATTCTCGTTAGTAATAATTTGGCAGCACAATCAGAGTTTGACATTGCTCATACTAATGCCGAGTTTGCCGAACCAGCTAGCGACCATGAACCACTTTTAGCCAGTGTAAACCTTACGAGCAATACTGAAAATATGGCAATTAATCTCAATCCGATCGGAACATTTACAACGGGTGTTTTTGATGAAGGAGCAGCGGAAATTGTTGCTTACGATGCGGGAACCGAACGCTTATTCGTAATCAATTCGAATGCGGTAACTGTTGACATCCTTGATGTTAGCGACCCCACCAACCCAACTTTAGTTAGTCAAATTGATGCCACTGAGTTTGGCGATGGTGCAAACAGTCTCGCTGTTCAAGATGGCGTTGTTGCTGTTGCCATTGAAGCTGATACAGTGGATGGGAATGGTCAAGTGGTCTTCTTTGATACCGATGGCAATGTCCAAAACAGTGTCGAAGTTGGTATCTTACCAGATATGGTGACGTTTAGCCCTGATGGCACTAAAGTTTTAGTGGCAAACGAAGGTCAACCCAATGAGGAATATACCGTTGATCCAGAAGGTTCAGTAAGCATCATCGACATTTCGGGTGGCGTGGAAAACCTCACTCAAGAGAATGTCACCAATGCTGGCTTTACCGCCTTCAACGATCAGCAAGTAGCTCTGGAAAATCGTGGCTTACGCATCTTTGGCCCCAATGCAACGGTTGCTCAAGACGTAGAACCCGAATATATCACGGTTAATGCTGACAGTACCACTGCTTATGTTTCTCTCCAAGAAAACAATGCCTTTGCAGTTGTTGATCTCGAAAGTGCGGAAGTTTTAGATATTCTTCCCCTCGGTTTCAAAGACCACAGCAAAGGTTTACCCACCCTAGAAGAGTTCGACTTGAACGATGATATCGCGTCTCAGTTCTTACAAACTCCTGATGGTACTTCTGAGATTCCTCTCGGTGGACTCTCTGGTTTATTCTTTGAAGGCGAAGCAGACAACGGTAACTTCCAATTTATCACCCACCCCGATCGCGGCCCCGATTTAGGTAGCCGTGACACAGACGGAGACGGTGAAAATGATGTTCGTACCTTTGAACTGCCAGACTTCCAACCCAGTCTCTATCGCTTTGAACTCAACCCAGAAAACGGAGACATTACCTTTACTGAAACCATTGGCTTAACTCGCGCTGATGGCACTCCTCTGACTGGCTTACCTAACTTAGCGGGAGATGATAGTGGTCGTCAAGGGGAAAATGCTGACGGCGAACTGCTCGACTTTGATCCCTTTGGTGCTGATATGGAAGGCGTGGTTGTTGCTGAAGATGGCACATTCTGGACAGTGGATGAATATCGTCCTTCTATCTATCACTTTGAAGCAGATGGCACGTTGATCGATCGATATGTTCCCACAGGAACCGATCCTGATACCACCGATGACGTAACCTTTGGCAGTGAAACCCTCCCTGAAGCCTACCTTAGCGCACGGGATAATCGCGGATTTGAAGCGATCGCGCAAGACCCCGAAAGCGGTACGGTTTACGCCTTCATTCAAACCCCACTTGGTAACGATGGCACAGGAGAATTTAACCGCGACGTTTCTGATAACTCCCAAGTCATCCGTATTTTAGGCATTAATCCCACAGACGGCACCCCCGTTGAAGAATACGTCTATCTCCTCGAAAAACCAGCATTCAGCGAAGGTAACATCGACAAAATCGGGGCAGCCACCTACACAGGTGAAGGTAAATTCACTGTCATTGAGCGTGACTCTGGCACAGAATCCACCAGTAACAAAGTTGTTTATGAAATCAACCTTTCTGGTGCAACCAACCTTTTAGCCGAAGATGCTCCCAGTCTCGACGGAACAACCTTAGAGCAACTCAGTGGTGATGAATTAGCAGAAGCTGGCATTCGCGCCGTCAGTAAAACCGAAGTCACCAACCTACCCTCTTTAGGTTTCCTACCCAGCGACAAACCCGAAGGAATTGCTCAACTTCCCGATGGTTCGCTTGCTGTCATCAACGACAACGACTTTGAACCCGAAAACAAAGACACCAGCCTCGGTATTATCTCCTTCGATCAGAGTAACGAACTGGATGCCAGTGATGAAGACGGCATTAACTTCCAGAATATCCCCTCTTTTGGAATGTTACAGCCAGACTCCATTGATAGCTTTGAAGCCAATGGACAAACCTTTATTCTCACCGCCAACGAAGGGGATGCACGGGACTATGCTGGCTTCAGCGAAGAAGTTAACCTTGATGACTTATTTGCCGATGGTACGCCCATCACAGCAACCTTAAGCGGTGATCAACAAGTGCCAGCCGTCACGACTGATGCAAGCGGAACCGCTACCATGCGTCTCAATGAAGCAGGAGATGCTCTTGATTACGAAGTTACTGTTACAGGTTTAGACTTTGGCGGTTTTGGTGACATTGAAACCCAAACCGATGACACAGGCGATGATGTAGTGGGAATGCACATCCATAATGCCGCACGCGGTGAAAATGGCGGCGTGGTCTTTGGTGTGATCAGTCCTGCTCAAGATGATGACGATCGCGCGTTCACCCTCAATGACGATGGTTCTGTCACTATCACAGGGACTTGGGACAGTGACGATGCTGATGGCAGTCTCAGCAACTTTGTCGAAGACATTAACAGCGCTGACTTTGAACAAGACCTCGATCTTTATTGGAATATCCATACCGAGGAATTTGGCTCTGGGGAAATTCGCGGTCAGTTAGTACGAGGAGAACAAGAAGACTTCCTCGACCTCAACGATGATAACGAACCAGATACATCTACCACTGAACTCGCCTCTGGAGAAACCATTGCTGATCTTCTAGCGGAAGACCGTTTAGGAGAACTAGACTTTACCAGCGTCACTGGTGACATTGATGGCGATGGCTTAATCGAGCAACTCCATAACTACGGCGGTCGTTCCTTCTCTATCTTTGATGAGTTCGGTAACTTAGTCTTTGATAGCGGTGATCAATTTGAAAAAATTATCGCTCAACAAATTGAAGATGGTATTCTACCGCAAGAAGCGTTCAATAACGACAACGACGAAAACGACTTCGACTCTCGCAGCGATGCCAAAGGCCCCGAACCCGAAGCGATTACAGTGGGTGAAGTTGACGGCACGCCTTACGCCTTCATTGGTTTAGAGCGCGTTGGCGGAATCATGGTCTATAACGTCTCTAATCCCACTGAGCCTGAGTTTGTTCAATATATCAACAACCGCGACTTCTCCGTTCAATTTGATACGGATGCAGAAGGCGATCCCAGTCCCACGCAAGAGCAACTCGCTCAAGCAGGTGACTTAGGACCCGAAGGCTTCAAGTTCATTCCTGCTGAAGAAAGTCCCAATGGTGAGCCTTTATTAGCTGTGGGTAACGAAGTCAGTGGCACAACCACAGTTTACAGCGTTGCTGAGATGGTGGAAGAACCAGAAGTTCCTGAAGCAACCAACGAATTAGAACTGTCTGTAGCAGGTACATTTACAACTGGTATCTTTGATGAAGGAGCAGCGGAAATCGTTGCTTACGATGCGGGAACGGAACAATTATTTGTTATCAACTCTGATGCCACCACAGTTGATATCCTTGATGTCAGTGATCCCACCAACCCCAGTCGTGTTTCTCAAATTGATGCCACTCAGTTTGGTGATGGTGCAAACAGTGTCGCTGTTCAAGATGGCGTTGTTGCTGTCGCCATTGAAGGAGAAGCCGTTGACGAACGAGGACAAGTGGTTTTCTTAGACACTGATGGCAACGAGCTTGCCAGTGTCCAAGCCGGTTTCCTTCCTGATTTTGTCACCTTTACCCCTGATGGCTCGAAAGTCTTAGTGGCAAACGAAGGCGAACCCAACGAAGCATATACCGTTGACCCCGAAGGCTCTGTGAGCATCATTGACATTTCTGGCGAGGTAGAAAACCTCACTCAAGACAATGTCACCGAAGCTGGATTCACCGAGTTTAATGACCAACAAGCAGAACTCGAAGACAACGGCGTTCGCATCTTTGGCCCTGAAGCCAGCGTTGCTGAGGACTTAGAACCCGAATCCGTAGCCGTTAGCCCTGATAGCAGCACCGCTTACGTTGCTCTACAGGAAAATAACGCCCTAGCAGTGGTTGACCTTGAAAACAGTGAAGTCACCGATATTTTTGCTCTCGGTTTCAAAGACCACAGCCTGCCTGAAAACGCTCTCGATGCCAGCAATGACGATGGTCTGAATATCCAAACCATTCCTTCTTTCGGAATGCTTCAACCCGATGCCATTGATGTGTTTGAAGTGGATGGGGAAAACTTCATCATTACTCCCAACGAAGGAGATGGTCGTGATTATGATGGCTTCAGCGAAGAAGCGAATCTTGATGACTTACTGGCAGACGGGTTGCTTGACCTTAATGATGATAATGAGCCAGATACTTCCACTACTGAACTTGCTTCAGGAGAAACCATCGAAGAACTGCTTGCTGATGACCGACTCGGCAAACTCGACTTCACCAGTGCCACTGGTGACAATGATGATGATGGCTTAATTGAGCAACTGCATAACTTTGGCGGTCGTTCCTTCTCCATCTTTAATGAATCTGGCGAACTCGTTTTTGATAGCGGAGATGACTTTGAGCGCATTACTGCCGAGTTAATTCCAGATAATTTCAACTCTAATAATGACGAAAATGATTCCTTTGATTCTCGTAGCGATAACAAAGGACCCGAACCAGAAGCGGTTGTTACTGGCGAAGTCAATGGTGATCTGTTTGCGTTTATTGGCTTAGAACGGGTTGGCGGTATTATGGTGTATAACATCAATAATCCCAGCGAACCTGAGTTTGTCCAATATCTCAACAATCGTGACTTTGAGGTAGAAGCTCAACTCGAAGATGGTAGCACGAATCCTGATGTGGAGGATTTGGGACCCGAAGGATTAGAATTTATTCCTGCTGAAGATAGCCCCAGTGGTGAGCCTTTATTAGCTGTGGGTAACGAAGTCAGTGGCACAACCACAGTTTACAATGTTGATCTTCCTCAAGAAGAAGGATTTACCTTAGAACTATTGCACGCCGCCGACCAAGAAGGCGGTATTGCGGCGGTTAGCGATGCGCCACGCTTCTCGGCGGTGCTGAATGCTTTACGGGATGAAGATTTAGGGGCTGATGGTGAAGCAGACAATACCCTTACTCTTTCTTCTGGTGATGCTTTCATTCCAGGGGTGTTCTATCAAGGTTCAGAAGGCGCATTTGGTAGCCCTGGCATTGGTGATATTCAGATTCAAAATGAGTTAGGCTTCCAGGCGATCGCGTTCGGTAATCATGAGTTTGACTTTGGTACAGAAGTCTTAGCGAATCTGATTGATGGTTCTGCTGAAGGAGAGATTCTTGGTTCTGACTTTACGGGTGCTAATTTCCCTTACCTTTCTACCAACCTTAACTTCTCTGGTGATGAAAACCTCGCCCCTCTGGAAGTGGAAGGCGGTCAAGCCCCCCAACCGAACTCGGTTACTTCTTCGACGGTCATCGATGTGAACGGTGAAGAAATTGGCGTTGTTGGCGCAACCACTCCCACCTTAGCCAGCATCTCCTCCCCTGACGGTGTTACGGCTTCTCCCAGTCCCTTCGATAGTTCTCCCACGAGCGACCAATTGGATGCTTTAGCAGCAGAAATTCAAACCGAAGTGGATGCGCTGTTGGATGCGAATCAAGATATGAACAAGGTGGTCTTGTTAGCGCATATGCAGCAAATCAGTATTGAGCAAGAACTGGCTCAACGCTTAGAAAATGTTGACATTATCGTCGGTGGTGGTTCTAATACCCGCCTCTTTGACGAAAACGATCGAGTCCGTGATGGTGACAGTGACCAAGGCGACTATCCCCAATTCTTTACCAATGCGGGCGGCACACAAACGGCTTTAGTTAACACTGATGGCAGTTACAAATATGTCGGTCGTTTAGTCCTCGACTTTGATAGCGAAGGGAACATCATTCCAGACAGCTACGATGCAGACGTTTCCGGTGCGTTTGCAACGGATGCTCAAGGTGTGGCTGATCTCAATGCTGAGGATTTAGTTGATCCAGAAGTCCAAGAAATCGCCGACGCGATCGAGCAAGAAATCATTGCCGCCGAGTCCAATGTGTTTGGTCTCTCTGATGTCTTCCTCAATGGCAATCGCTCTGGCGGTCCCTTAGACGGGGTTCGCACCCAAGAAACCAACCTCGGTAACTTGACTGCGGATGCAAACTTAGCAGCAGCGCAGGAAGCCGATGAAGAGGTGGTTCTTTCCTTGAAAAACGGTGGCGGTATTCGCGCTTCCATTGGCGAACTTATCGTTCCTCCTGGCGGCTCGGAAGCAGTACGCAACCCGAACCAAGAACTGGTTGACAGCGAAGGCAATCTCATTAAACCCGAAGGTGGCATCAGCGAAGTTGACATTGATAATGCCTTATCCTTCAACAATGATCTAGCACTGCTGACTCTCACTAAAGAGGAAATTGTTGATCTCCTTGAACACGGAGTTAGTGCAATTCCTGAAGTTGACGGTCAGTTCCCGCAAATTGGTGGGGCTGAGTTCTCCTTCGACCCAGAATTACCAGCCGGCGATCGCATTGTCGAAGCAAGCATTGTGGATGATGATGGCAACACAGTTGCTGAGTTAGTTTCCGAGGGCGAAATTGCTGGCGATGCAACCGAAACCTTCCGCGTTGTCACTCTCGGTTTCCTTGCTCGTCCTCGTTTTGACGCTGAAGGTAACTTCACAGGTGGCGGTGACGGCTATCCCTTCCCTAACCTCAATACTGATCCACGAGAAGGGGAATTTGAAGACCCCAATGTTACTGCCCAACTCGGTGATCCAGACGTGATCGATCGCGTTGACTTCACTATCTTAAGTGAAGAAGGAACCCGAACCGGTGCAGCGCAGTTTAAGGATGATGGCACAGAACAAGATGCTCTTGCAGAATACTTAGCCGCCAACTTCCCCGCCGATGACGATCCCAATACTCCTGTCTTCTCTCAAGAAGATACTCCAGCTACGGAAGATACGCGCATTGTTAACCTTGCCTTAGACGATGAACCTACAGAATTAGCTTCTGACTTTAACGGCGATGATATCGTTAACTTGGATGACCTTGGCATCTTTGCTGCTGCCTTTGGTGCAACCGAGGAAGATGATGACTTCAATGCCAGTGCTGATTTAACTGGCGATGGATTAGTCAACCTTGACGATCTTGGCATCTTTGCCTCTGAGTTTGGTTTAACTCTCGGTTAAATTTTCCTGATCATTAATTTTTGAATTTGCATCTTTCCCCCCTCATTTTTGAGGGGGTTTTTAATTATCTTGTTGACAGCTTGACAGTTTGATTCTAAACCAAAAATTAACCGAATCTTTACTATTTTTTTATCAAATTTCTCCGCACAGTGTGTTTTTGTCACATCCCTATGAAATTATAGTGATTCCAAATAAAAAACAGCAGATCATATCAGGTTCGCTCAATCAATGATAAAAAGTAGGTTGGGTAGAGACGTTCCATGGAACGTCTCCACACGAAACCCAACACCATTATAAGCAATTACCCGAACCCAATATCAAAGGTAGTGGGAGCATCTTGCTCCCTAGTAGCAGCCAAGATGGCTGCACTACGGAATTGAATTGGAACGACTATAAGTTTGATATACAAGGAGTTTTTGAAGATAAAGAACTAGAATTAGAAAAAATTATGGGAAAATAGCGTTGGCTAAACAGCAATCTAACGATAAACTTAAAACTAGATTTCATATCTAATCATGGAGTAAAAAACAATGGCAGAGTTATTTGTTACCAGTAATGGTGAAACTTTAGACGGCACAAACGAAAATGATATTTTAGAAGCAACAGGCTTTAGTGGGACAATTCTCAATGGTTTAGAAGGAAATGACGAACTCTTTGCGGGAACTGATGGGACTCTCAACGGCGGTGTCGGCGATGATATCTTAGATGCAACTGTTGGTGGCGGTGGCAATACTCTAAACGGTGAAGGGGGAAACGATACGCTTTTCGGTAAAGAGAGTGATATCCTTGATGCTGGAGAAGGGACAGACCGCTTATTTACCGATGGGGCTGGCGACAATACTTATACTGGAGGTGCTGGATCAGATCAATTCTGGTTAGCAGCATCGGACATTCCCAACATTCCTAATAGAGTCACTGATTTTAGTCAGGGCGAAGATGTTTTGGGTATTGGTGGCTTAGATGGTACGGTTGATAGCTTTGCGGATGTTACTGTTACTGAAGCTGGTGGCAATACTACCGTTGCGATCGAAAATGGGGATACTCCTTTAGCTACTTTAGAGGGCTTTACAGGAGAACTAACCGCTGATGATTTCGCGATTGTTAGTGCTGATGAACCCCCTGTTGATGAAGCTCCGACGGTGGAAGAGGCTACCTTTGAGGTAGAAGAAGAAAGTGCTGTCGGAACGGAAGTTGGTACAGTAACAGCGACTGATGCTGAAGGAGATGATTTAACTTTCGCTATCAGTGGTGATTTAGATGTGGATGGTGATGGTGAAGCTGCCTTCGCGATCGATCAGACTGGATTAATTACTGTTAATGATAGTGATGACATTGATTTTGAAACTCAACAGAGTTTTGATTTTGAAGTCACCGCAGAGGATACCAACGGTAATATCGGTACGGGAAATGTCACTGTTGATTTAATCAATGATCCTGCTGATGATCCTGAACCTGGAGAGTTACAATCCGATTTTAACGGCGATGGTCTTGTTAACTTAAATGACCTTGGTGTATTTGCAGCTGCATTTGGCACCAGTGATGGCGATGATAACTTTAATGCTAGCGCTGATCTCACAGGAGACGGTTTAGTTAATTTGAATGACCTTGGCATTTTTGCTTCCGAATTTGGTGCTTCTGCTTAAGGTTTGAGGTGATATCCCCCAAAATCGGGGGATTTCCATTAATTGCTGAGTGAACACAGTTATAGTCATTATTTCTGCTTACGTTTATCGGGGAGGGGAACGGGGAACAGAGAGGAAGACAAGGAAGACAAGGGAGACAAGGGAGACAAGGAAGACAAGGGAGACAAGGGAGACAAGGGAGACAAGGGAGCAATTTTTCTTCCCCATCTCCCCCATCTCCCATTTCACCGAGCGCTTTTTTTAGGAGTTAAGAGCCTTAAAAGCATAAGGTACGAGAGTTTTAGCTTTATTGACTCAAGCCCTAATTAATTGGTTTTGGGAACAAGAGAGCGCGATCGAGAGTCAGGGATAACTTAAATCGAAACGGTGAGGAGACAAATTTATGTGTGGAATCGTTGGTTATATTGGCACACAAATCGCCCCAGACATCTTAATTTCAGGTTTAGAAAAGCTCGAATATCGCGGTTACGACTCCGCAGGCCTTGCGACGATTTTTGAAGATGAATTGCATTGTGTTCGCGCTAAGGGGAAACTCCATAATCTTCGCGCCAAAATTGAACAAAACCATCATCCCGCACAAATTGGCATTGGACACACGCGCTGGGCGACTCATGGTAAACCAGAAGAACATAACGCCCATCCTCACCTCGATATGGCAAGACGAGTGGCGGTGGTGCAAAATGGCATCATTGAGAATTATCGGGAATTACGAGAGGACTTGAAAACAAAAGGACATGAGTTTGTTTCTGATACCGATACGGAAGTGATCCCTCATCTGATTGCAGAACTGTTAACGACGACTTCCGAAAGTGATTCACCACTTTTAGAAGCCGTACAAAAGGCAGTACAACGCCTCCGAGGAGCTTATGCGATCGCGGTGATTTGTGCGGATTATCCTGATGAAATGGTGATTGCACGGGAACAAGCGCCTCTCGTCATTGGCTTTGGACAAGGGGAATTTTTCTGCGCTTCTGATACACCGGCTCTCATTGCCCACACTCGCGCGGTTTTACCCCTAGAAAATGGAGAAATCGCTAAGTTAACCCCCCTTGGTGTGGAAGTTTATAATCAAAGCGGCGATCGCGTCAAGAAAACCCCTCGCACCCTCGACTGGAATCCTGTTGTAGTAGAAAAACAAGGGTTTCGTCATTTTATGCTCAAAGAAATCTACGAGCAGCCTGGGGTGGTTCGCACCTGCTTAGAGGCGTATCTCGATCAAGACTGGCACGCGGGGCAAAACTCGGAAACCTCACCGATTCACCTGAATTTATCCCCTACCCTCACCGAAAACTTAGAAAATATTCAAATCCTAGCCTGTGGCACCAGTTGGCACGCCGCTTTAGTGGGAAAATACCTCTTAGAGCAATTAGTGGGGATTCCCACCAGTGTCCAGTATGCGTCAGAATTTCGTTACGCACCAGCACCGATTACTCCCCATACTCTCACCATTGGCGTGACTCAATCTGGAGAAACCGCCGATACTCTCGCCGCCTTAGACTTAGAAAAACGTCGTCGCGGTAACTTAGAAACGAAGTTTCAGCCTCATTTATTGGGAATTACGAATCGCCCCGAAAGCACCCTTGGGCAAATGGTTGATGAGGTGATTGACACCCACGCGGGGATTGAAATCGGAGTGGCTGCCACCAAAACCTTTATTGCTCAATTGATTGGCTTTTATTGTTTATCCTTAGATTTAGCTTATCAACGGAAAACCCTCTCCGAAGAACGCATTGAGGAAATTTTAGACAACTTGCGTTATCTTCCCGCACAAATTGAACTGATTTTAGAAAGTCAAGAACGCTATATTGAAGAACTAGCTCACGATTTTGCTGAGACTCAAGACTTTATTTTTGTGGGACGTGGGATTAATTTTCCCATTGCGTTAGAAGGGGCTTTAAAACTCAAAGAAATCAGCTACATTCACGCCGAGGGCTACCCAGCTGGAGAAATGAAACATGGACCGATCGCGCTCTTAGATAATAAAGTTCCTGTCGTTTCGATCGCAATGCCAGGCTGCGTTTACGAGAAAGTATTATCTAATGCTCAAGAAGCAAAAGCAAGAGATGCGCGTTTAATTGGTGTCACCGCCATGAATGACACCGAAGCCAACGATACCTTTGATAACTTGTTACCTGTTCCCGAAGTTGAGGAACTAATTTCGCCGTTAGTGACTGTGATTCCCTTACAACTGCTTTCTTATCACATTGCAGCTCGACGTGGTTTAGACGTGGATCAACCTCGTAACTTAGCCAAATCAGTTACAGTCGAATGACGAAAGTCAATTAAATCGATTTCAACGATCGCGCTACCCTTGCAAAGTGCCATTGTAATCTGCGACTTATGGAAGCTCAAGAAAAGACCATTCTCACTTATGTTAGAGCGAATGGCAGCATACCTTTTAATGAGTGGCTAAACTCCCTCAAAGATAGAAAAACTCGCGCTATCATTCGTGCAAGAATCAACCGTGTTCGATTGGGAAACTTGGGGGATTGTAAATCTGTCGGGGAGGGAGTAACTGAACTTAGAATAAGATTTGGTGCTGGTTATCGGGTTTATTTTGGGCAAGAAGGAGACACAATCATCATTTTGTTGTCAGGTGGTGATAAAAGCAGTCAAGATCAAGATATCGAACAAGCAAAGCAATACTGGAAAGATTACAAAAGACGTGGCAATGAGTAGAACAAGAAGTTACAAAGAGGATTTGCTAGAAGCGTTGAGCGATCCCATTGAAGCGAGAGAATATCTTAACGCTGCTTTGGAAGATGAGAATCCTGAAGTGTTTTTACTTGCCTTGAGAGATGTTGTGGAAGCTATAGCGCTACGCGCTAGGCAAAAGGCAAGAGGCAAGTTGCCTTAGTAAGGTATAGGTGAGTTTCAACATTTTGGAATGTCCTAACCTAATTTTGTAGCGCTATAACAGCCAAACCCAACATTATTCGACGAAGCTCTACGGCTCGGTGTCTGACCTAAGCGCTACCCTTGAAAAAGGCAATTCTGACCTTGATCGCGTTCGCAGTCTCCTCAATCAAATCGGGTTTAAGTTAGCTGTTGAAGTGAATCAGTAAGATAATTGATCGCACTTTCTCTCAAAAGTAGCCCGCTCTCATAGTATCTGGTGATAATCATCGTAACTTAGCAAAATCTGTGACTCTTGAGTAATTCATCGCTCATTTGAAATCACGAAAAAGGAAGGGTAAACGCTGTTAATCCGAGATAGGCTTCTGTTTTTCCGCCTCCTGTCGGGAAGAAGAGTAAATCGACTACTTCGCGTTCGCTGTGGGTTGGATCAACAATTCCTCGCAGATTGGTCAGAATAAAGGCAAGTTGGAACGGTCGCCAGCGCGGGGGTTTGATGTCTTCATCAGGGTTTTTGTCTGTGTTGTGGGTGAGTCGCTGACGCAGCGATCGCGCTTTAACTGAAAAAGATGCCCTTGCTGAAGAAATCGCGGGTCGTTCCTTTAGTCGGGAAGAACGCTTTAAGCTAGAGATGGAAGAAAATGCAAATCAATAAAAAAGAAATTAGCAATAACATTTTAAAATTGTGAATGGGTAGTCTCGTTAGAGATATTGCAAGAATATCAGAAAGTTTTAAATCGAAAAAAATTGAAAATTGATCAAAAAAGGAGAAGTCATTTTTTATATTTAGTCCAACAATTAACAACCTTAGTGGAAGTGAATATAGAAGTGAATTTTCCAAGAGATCAAAAAGATGCGAAATTTTTAGCCTGTGCTATAGCTTCACAAGCAGATTTTTTAATCACAGGGGATCATGATTTTGGAGAAGTGATTGATTTAGGAAAAACTAAAATTTGCTCTGTATCACAGTTTTTACCATTGGTACAACCACAGGGATAATGTAGGTTGACATCGCTATTTTTATTCTCCCATTAGTTTTCTGGATTTGAGCTTTTTAAGAATAGTGAGGCTTGTGCATTAGTTACTAAAACTCGATCGCAGTGCGCGATCGCATTATACAAGTTTTTTGCAGTTGAGCCATATTGCCACCAATATTCTCTCCGCCTTTTTTGTGTTGAATTGTTTAATTTAAGTTTATCTCTCTCTGGCTTAACTTTCTCCTCAACAATCGCCATTAAATCAGGATATTCTCTCGCCTCCTCCTCACTCATCTCACCAAAATTAATCACATAGCGATGATAAGCATGAGTGGGACTACTATTCACTTCCTGACCGCCAATATAAGGAAAAATGCACTCTTGATTCTTCGGATTTTCCTCAATTAAGCGGTGCATTTCTGCGATCGACGTTGCATCAGAACTGGTATCATCAAAGGTAAACCCCATCCCTAAAACAATACCACCCTGAAAACTTTTTCCTTCATTGGCTAATAATTGATGGGGGTCATCATTTCCCCCTTTATCCACCAGAAATGCGGTAATTTGTTCAACGGGTTTTCCATCCAAGAGAATGGGAACATTGGGCGGTAATAATTCTTTGGTCATAACTCACCTGCTTCTTTAAGAGCTAAATTAATTACATTTTTTCTTTACTTAACCATTTTGCTTTCTGAAATTCAGATACTGCAAAATCTTGTTTTCCGCCCTTCAAAATTTCTTCACAAACCGCTAACGGGACAACCACTTTCTCGTAAAGAGAGTCTAAAATATCCAAACTTCCTAATGCTGCAATTAATGCAATCAAGGGTGAAGTATTGATAACAATAACTGGAGAATTAGGCATTTTCTATATCAGACATCAGTTCAGCATCAGGGAGATCAATCATGGGGACACCATAATCAGCTAACTTAAGAAGAAAAGTAACGCGATCAACTCCAACTAACATTGCAGCCATTCCTGATGATAACCGTTTGAGTTCAAAAAGTTTCACCGCCATCGCCCATTTTGCTTCTGTTTCAAAAACCGCAGCCATTCCTGGCCATTTATAGCGTCGTTTGGCGTTGTAAATTATTCCGCCATTATTACAATAAGCCAACAAGGGAGTCTCCGCACTTTAACGCATGGTCTAGGAAGGTAAAGGGGCGATCGCGCGATAAAGTAAACAGCCAGAGAGAGAGTTTCGCCAAGTTCACCGCAAAGCGAGTGCGTAATTCTGGGGTTTCCCCAGAATGTAAGACGCACTCAAGACAGGGATTTTTATCCACCCCATAAATACATGGTTGCGCTACCATGCGTCTAGCGATGACAACAGGTTCTTCCGTATCAGGGGAAATTGCGTCGTTTCGTTCCCATGCTTCTACAAGGCGATCGGCAATTTGACGACAAGCCTCAACTAAAAACGCCCCGCTTCCCATTGCTAAATCGCATACTTTTAAGTTTAATAGTTGTTCCGGTGTCGGTTGACTTCCCAACTGTTGGAAGATGGGTTGAAGCGTGGTATCAACGACAGGCGCAGTTAAACTGCGGGGGGTATAATGAGAACCCGATCTGCGCCGTTCTTCTGTCGGTTGGAAATACAGCGCTCCTGCTGGTAAAGTGTTGGGAGTACGCTTAGAAATCTTTGTTCCTAAGGCTGCGATGATTTCTTCGAGGGTTCAAAATCAGCAGTTGGGAGGGATGAGAGGAGTTGTTGATATTCTATGGCGCGATCGCGATCGAGATAAACCCCCTGATTCACCAACGCGGGAGGAGATACTACCAACCCCACAGGTTGCAAAAATCCCAACCATTCCCGATGCTGATGAATATATTTCAAGGTTTCGTAGTCAAAGCCCACCGTTCCACACCTCCAATTTATTCAGTTTAATATAATATTAAGTTGAGTTTTCTTGACTGGTCACTGTGTTAGAGACGGTAATGGCAACTCAACTTGACTGGCAATTTTCTCGGCTAATTCTTTAAAGTCAAAATAGACATTTCTGACCGCCGATAAATGAGCGCCAATTGCCCCATCTGCTGGTTTTAAGTGAAAAATTGGTTTATGAGATTCTTGTGCCATTTGCCTTAAACTTTGATAATGTTTAATTAACGCTAAACGGTTGGGGTCACTGGCGACATCAAACACTTGAGTTTGTGGATTTTGTAAAACTTTATCTTGATAAATAATGGGGATTCGTTCTATCCATCTTTGAAAGGCTTTGACAGGTCGATCAAATCTTACGCCATGTTGGAGAATAATATAACCAATGGCTTCCATTCTTCCTTGAGGTAACTCCAAATCATTCGCAGGATTTTTTTCGATTCTTGCTTCCCATTCTTTCCGCCAACGAGCAACAGTGGGACCGAGATTTTTCAAGCCTTGTAAGGAGAATAAATCAGGAGAAAGGGGAACAATAATATAGTCAGCAGCGATTAAAGCAGCCCGATTAATTGCACCTAAGTTCGGTCCTAAATCCACTAAAACAAGGTCAGCAGAAGACTGATTGGCAGCGCGATCGAGTAATCGCCAAAAAGCAGAAATCACCCGAAATGCTCTTTCTTTCCCATCTAAACAATCGTGCCATTGAGAAGATAATTCATCTTCAAAACCCGAAAGTTGTAAATCGCCAATAAACAGACTTAAACCGTCTTCAATTCTCTCTAACTCTGGCATTGCAATATCACCAATTCCTTTTAATAACGGCTGAACACAGCGAAAAATTGTGTTATAGCTATTGTTTCCTTCCCAGACTTCTTCTAAACGATCCTCATCAATAAAAGCTGCGGTTAAATTGGCTTGTGGGTCTAAATCAGCAGCGATTACATTTAATCCTAAATCAAAATACATCCAAGCAAGGTGATAAACTAAAGATGTTTTTCCGACTCCTCCTTTATTATTAAAAAAGGCAATGATTGGCGGTTTCATTTGGTTCTCCTAACGATCGCTAAAAAGTTCGCTTCTTCAATCTGAAATTCTGCTGCGGGATTACCGTTCTTTTCTAGTTGTTTTTGCGCCGTAGCAATTCCAATCCCAAACCGTTGAACATAGCCTAGGTTTTTCATTGCTTCTGCTAAATGCGGATTACGATAATCAGTGACTCCTTTGCCAAAATTTTCGCGGTTTCTGGGGTTGCGATCGCGCGTGTGGGTCCAACCCGAATGTACGTCCGTCCCTCAAACCGCACGGGAGGCGCGTAAGAGGGCTGTACAACCCTCTAAAACATATTTATCCACCTGTAGTTCTTGTTCATCCATAATTTGGTTCTCTTCAAACTCTCTCTATGTTAGCTACTCATTGGCCAAAGATAGACTAACCCTACAGGTTCTAAACGACGGGCTTTTACTTCATAATTCTCCCGAATGCGCTGCGGTTCTGATTCTAATTCTTACAGGACGCACCTCTGTTTCTTTGCGCCATTCCCAAACTTTTTGTTTCCGTGGACGTGGCGGACGCAGGGTATCGAGAGTATTTCCCCAACTGGGGTCATTGGTGAGGGTTTCTAGGTTGGGGATTTCCCATATTCCTTCCTCATTTTTGGATTGGAGAGGAGAAGCCCCCAACAATTCCAAACTCGCGGAAAGGGCTTCCCGAAAAGCGCGATCGTCTAATCTTAACCACTGCTGGGACTGACTTAACATCTGCTGTAAGGTTTCTTCTTGTTGTCGCAGTTGACGGATTTCAGGGCGGATTGTCTCCAATTCTTCCCGTATCGCCCCCTGTCGGTTGCTGGTGCTTTCATCTGCTCGATCGGCGGTTTCAATTCCTGAAATGAGGATTTGTTCCGCTTCCGATTCAATCCCGTCGTCTATAGCGCTACAAAATCAGGTTAGGACATTCCAAAATGTTGAAACTCACCTATAACTTACTTTTGCCTTTTGCCTTTTGCCTTTTGCCTCTTGCAACCGCGCGTAGCGCTATAACAACGGGTTCCCGTTGCAGTTTGCGATCGATGCGTCCGTTCCGTTGTTCCATCCGACTGGGATGCCAAGGTATATCAAAATGGAATAAGTCAGCGCAGTAATTCTGTAAGTTTACCCCTTCTCTTGCTGCATCAGTAGCAATGAGAATCCTTAGAGGATGGTCTTTCGGGTTAGTATTAAAAGCCCGTTTAATGGCTTCTCGGCGTTCGTCTCCCATTCCTCCTGTAAAGCAGTCGATGCGTTCGTCTTCTTGTTCACTACCTGCGTTTGCGAAGCATGGACGGAGTCCAATCGCGTCTCGGAGTTGCTGTTGTAAGTAGCGTTTCGTATCTGTGTATTCAGTGAAAATTAGCACGCGACGATCGCGCCATTTTGCCCCTGGTTTCCCGAGATCGGGACAAAGGTTGTTCCGCAGCCACTCTAATAAAGCCTTGACCTTAGAATCAGGTTCATAACGGAAATTTTGAGCAATTTCGCTCATGCGGTCTAATAATTCCCGTTCTTGGGGGCTAATTTCTCCTCTGCTGGCTGCGGTGGCTGCACTCATCTGGGTGTTTTCTTCGCTTTCGATTTCCGCTTCGGGAAGTTCAGCGCGATCGTCATCTGCACTGGGAGATTCGACCAGTAAGGCATAATTCTGGGAAGTTTGAGCGTTTTTCTCCTCTTGGCGGTTTAGGGCTTGTTTATGGACTTGTAGCGTTCTTGCAAAGGCTTCAATAGAAGACAGCAAGCGTTTCTGGAGAGAGGTCACCACTAGCATTCCCGCTTGGCGCTTGGATTTCGATTCCCCTTGCAACCGCGCTTGTCGGCAAAGACGATATTCTTGTAAGAGTCGAGAAAGTTCTAATTCGGGGGCATTTTCGGGCAGGTTTTTAATGGCGACGGGAATGACTTCACGCTTAGGAAAATCACTGTCACTGATTTCCCGAATGTCTTGCTTTAAGCGCCTTACCATCACCGAGTCGAGAAGCTGTCGGCTTTTGACAGGAACACCACGACAAAACTGTTAGGGGCAGCATAGGCTTCTTCCCGAATCAAAGCATGAGAAATGATAAAGCGGGTGTGAGTTGTCCAAGGATTGATACTATAGCCTCGTTCCCGTCGTTTTTGGATAATGAAAGCGCGATCGAAAATGGTAAAGGTTAGCCCAAAACGATTTTCCATCTCCTCTTGCCACTGTCGCACCATCGAAGGGGGACAGGCAATGACAACCCGTTGCAGTCTTTGCCGTAACAGCATTTCTCGCAGAATTAAGCCTGCTTCAATGGTTTTCCCTAATCCCACATCGTCCGCGATAAAGATTCCCACACGGGGCATTTGCAGGGCTTTTCGTAAGGGTTCTAACTGGTAGGCTTTAATTTGAATCCCAGCGCGATCGGGGGCTTGGTTCAACATTTTCGATCAGGTATTGTCGCGACCTGACTTACGCGATGTTTCCTACGGAAACCTGAGAAGCGATCGCGCCTGTTGGGAGAGATTTCGCTGTCATTTTCTGATCACTATTGGTTTAAGGAGGCAAATGGAATTACAGGTGCAGATCATTGATCGGGTTAGTTATGAAATTAATCCGATTTTTTTATTGAATGCGGTGAGTTAAGGAATAACTAATAATTAATTATTCGTTTTTTCATTGCTTGTGCGGGATTTCCCCCATAAATGGTCATTGCGTCTAAAGATTTTCCTGTTACTGATCCTAATCCTAAAACTGCTCCTTTTTTAACGGTAACGCCAGGTCCGATCACCGATCGAGCGGCGATCCAACTTCCTTCTTCGATCGTAATCGGTTCAGTAATTAATTTAAAATTCGGATCAGTCCAACTATGATTTCCCGTACATAAATACACCCCTTGTGATAAACAAACATGGCTTTCGATCGTCACTTGTGCTAAATTATCAATCCCAAGATTTTCCCCTAACCAAACATAATCTCCCACCGATAATCGCCAGGGAAACTTAATCAAAACTCCAGGTTTAATCCGTACTCCCTCGCCAATTTTTGCCCCAAATAAGCGCAATAAAAAGACTTTGAAACTAGAAACAGGAAGCCAATAACTTCGCACGAATGGACATCCGATAAAATACCAAAACAGTTGTTTAATAAAGGAAGCACCTGGACTGTAATCGCCGATCGTGTAATGATTTAGATACATTATTGGTTATTGGTTATTGGTGATAACTCCCCCAAAATTGGGGGTGGGGGGCTGACGATCTCTATTGGTGATAACTCCCCCAAGATTGGGGGTGGGGGGCTGACGATCTCTATTGATGATAACTCCCCCAAGATTGGGGGTGGGGGGCTGACGATCTCTATTGGTGATAACTCCCCCAAGATTGGGGGTGGGGGGCTGACGATCTCTATTGGTGATAACTCCCCCAAGATTGGGGGTGGGGGGCTGACGATCTCTATTGGTGATAACTCCCCCAAGATTGGGGGTGGGGGGCTGACGATCTCTATTGATGATAACTCCCCCAAGATTGGGGGTGGGGGGCTGACGATCTCTATTGATGATAACTCCCCCAAAATTGGGGGTGGGGGGCTGACGATCTCTATTGATGATAACTCCCCCAAGATTGGGGGTGGGGGGCTGACGATCTCTATTGGTGATAACTCCCCCCAAGATTGGGGGTGGGGGGCTGACGATCTCTTTACTTCAGATCAGAAATTGCCTGTTTTGCCATCCCTGCGATCGCCTGATCGGTGGCTTTTGGCAGATGATAATAATTGCCTCCTGCGGTTTTTGCTAACTCTTTCGCAAAGCCTGTGGAAACAAACTTATTCTCCGTATCAATCACTAACAATTTCACACCCAAAGCGCGAATTTTGCCAGCAATTTCTAACAATTCCTCCTTAATATTCGGTTTTTCTTCTGGTAACGGTTCACCGAGCGATCGCGCTAAGGGAATGTTCCCCCGTCCATCGGTAATGGCGACTAAAATCACTTGACCGACATCACCTGACATTT
Source organism: Dactylococcopsis salina PCC 8305 (assembly GCF_000317615.1). GTDB lineage: Bacteria > Cyanobacteriota > Cyanobacteriia > Cyanobacteriales > Rubidibacteraceae > Halothece > Halothece salina. Next base: position 2,979,484 of record NC_019780.1, read on the forward strand.
GAGCATTCATCCCGACATGAACCGCTTGCGTTAAACCGTGCGCCAAAGGAGAACCACCGCCACAAGGCAGCTTTTCGAGGCGATTTCGCGCCATTGAAATCGATCGAGTCGGGGGTAATAACACCTCTGCTTGTTCCCCTCGGAAAGGAATTAACGCCACCTGGTCGCGATTTTCGTAGGCTTCTGTAAGCAACTGTAAAACCGCCCCTTTTGCGGACTGCATTCGATTTAAAGCCATTGATCCCGACGCATCCACCAGAAACACCACCAACGCACCAGCTTTCCGCGCCAGCCGTTTGGAACGCATATCCGACTGTTCCACAATCACCCGTCTGCCTGGATTACGCAAACGACGTGATTTCTGATAGGGAGCAGCCGCCCTTAAAGTGGCATCTACGGCGATGCGTTTCACCTTTCCTTTAGGAAGCATCGGCTTCACATAGCGTCCCCGTTCATCAGAGAAAATTAAGCCACGACTTCCAGAGGTTCCCTGTTGTTTCGCCATCTGGGAAAAATAGAGAACCGTCGGGTCCATAATCACCCCTTCCGCATCAAAAACAAACTCCTCTGGAATTTGTGGCGCTTCCTGTTCCTCATCCTCTTCTCCCTCATCATCTTGGGGAGACTCCTCTTGTTGATCTTCGGGGGGTTGTTCGGGTTCGGGTTGATCCTCTGGGGAATTGTCTCCCTGCGGTTGTTCTTGATCTTCGGGTTGATCTTCCTCTTGGTTTTCTGGAGGCGGGGGTGGCGGTTGTTGTTCTTCTGGGGGGCTTTGAGCAACGGTCGATCGAGGAACAATCACCAATTCTACGGCTCGACGTAAATCATCTCCTGTGACTTGATTCCGTCCATCAAGGGCGGCGGCGGCTTTAGCGACTCTCACCGCAAACAATTCCGCGCGATGTCCTTGTACCACACCACGCACGGCTTCCTCAACTAAATAATTAATTTGTTCTGGGGCAATGGTCACTTCTTTTAACCATTCCCGTGCGAGAATAATATCGGTGCGGAGTCCTTCTAAATCCTCCTCATACTGACCAAGAAAATCCTTTTGGGAATTAGCGAAATTAGTGGCTTGTTCTACCGCTTGGACTCGTTGGTCTAACGCTAACACCCCATCCGCAGACAGGGTAATTGCAATCCGATCTAATAAATGTTCTCGTAGCGGTTTTTCTTCGGGATTATAAGTGGTAATGAGAAGCGGTTGACAGGGATGTTGAAAACTAATTCCTTCCCTCTCGATGATGTTACGCCCTTCTGTTAATACTGATAACAATTGGTTCGCGATCTGATCATCAAGCAGATTAACTTCATCAATATAAAGAACACCGCGATGCGCTTTCGCAAGGAGTCCAGGTTGGAACACGGTTTTTCCTTCCTTAACGGACTTTTCTACATCCACCGAACCCAGTAAACGGTCTTCTGTCACTCCCAGAGGAATTTGCACAAAGGGAGCGCGAATCACTTGTGTTGGGATGTCTGTGGTGTCGCCATATTCCGTGAAAGTTTCATCGTCCCATTCTTCAGGATTTTTCGGATCACAGTTGGCGATCGAATCTTGTACAATCTCGATCGGGGGTAACAAAGAATGAATCGCCCGCGCCATCACCGATTTAGCTGTGCCGCGTTTGCCAGAGATCGCAATCCCACCGAGTTTGGGATCAACAGCACCGAGAAGCAGCGCCAGTTTAATTGCTTCTTGTCCGACAACGGCGGTGAGGGGAAAATTAAGGTTGGTTGGAGAAGTTGTTAGTGTAGTCATACTCCCTATTCTGGCAAATTTTACCTAGTTTGTTAAGTGCAGATGACTGGACAACTTTAGAAGTCTTCCCGTGATTGTTTGTCAGGTATCAACTCATGATCTACTGTTTCATTATGAATGAAATCAAGGGATGTAGGGAGATGGGGGAGACAAGGGAGACAAGGGAGACAAGGGAGATGGGGGAGACAAGGGAGATGGGGGAGATTAAAAAGTCCCCCAGAATTGGGGGATTTAGGGGGCAAGTTTGGGGGAATTAAGTCGGCTGCTGATTATTGGATCATGCTGCGTAACATCCAAGCGGTTTTTTCGTGAGTCCGCATCCGTTCGGTGATGAGATCGGCTGTGGCTTCGTCGTTAGCACGTTCTGCCGCTGGAAACGCTGCACGAGCAGTTCTGACAACGGCTTCGTTAGCTTCCACCAGTAATCTTACCATCTCACTGGCTTCGGGAACGTCACGGGTTTCTGGAACAGTGGAGAGTTCTGCAAATTGGCTATAGCTACCAGGAGCAACGGCGCCGAGGGTACGGATACGCTCTGCTACGTCATCCACTGCGGTTGCTAATTCGACATATTGTTCCTCAAACATTTGGTGTAAGGAATGGAACATGGGACCGGTAACGTTCCAGTGGAAGTAGTGAGTTTTGAGATAAAGGCTATAAGTGTCGGCTAAGAGGCGAGAAAGTCCTTCTGCAATCGCTTGCCGATCGCTTTCTTCAATACCAATATTAACGGGTGCTGAGGTGTTTTTGGGTTCTGCGGTTTGCATTCTTATGATCTCCTAATCGTTAATGGGTTTCGTTTTGTTTCTGACTGATCTACTTTAATTCAATCCTATGATCACTTATTAATCATTGAATCGTCCGTCGGGTTGAAGTCTTGCTCTTTCTTCAGAATCAGGACTTTAGGCGAGATGTTTTTCTAAGACAGCACGAGGGGCGCGACGCACTCGACATTTAATGGTTTCTTTTCCCAAACGCTGATGGGCTTCGTAGCGATGACAGCCAGAAAATCCGTAATATTTGCCATCGACTTCTAAAACCTCGATCGGTTCGTGTAATCCTTCCGCTTCGATCGAATCCATTAATGCTTTTACTTGATCTGGATCATTTTGTCGCGGTAAGGGACGACGAATTGCCCTGACTGGGATGTCTTTGACTTCCATTTCTGGTTAATCCCCCTGCTTAATCTCTTTTCTTAATCATAATCGTTATGAGTTTGTTTTGCAACCCGTAGGTTGGGTGAAATGAAATGTAACCCAACAGAATTGGTCATTCGTCACTGGTCATTCGTCATTAGACAAAGGACAACAATGTAGGTTGGGTGAAATGCAATGTAACCCAACACCCAGCAATCACTGTAAAAACTGGGCATGATGCTGTAGATGGTCGCGGATAAAACTAGCAACAAAAAAATAGCTATGATCATAACCGTCTTGATATCTTAGAGTTAAGGATTGTCCGACAGTTTCACAAGCCTCAGCGAATCGATCGGGCAATAATTGCTGTTGACGGAGAAACTGATCTTCTGTCCCTTGGTCAATAAGAATCGGTTTATCAAGCCAAGTTTTTTGTTTCACCAACTCTGTCGCATCATAGGCATTCCAAAGCGTTTGATCTGATCCTAAATAATGACCTAAAGCCTTTCTCCCCCAGACACACTGTTTCAGCGCTGCGATCGGGGCAAAAGCAGACACAGAAAGATAGTGATGCGGATTTCTTAAGGCACAAATTAACGCCCCATGTCCTCCCATCGAGTGACCAAAAATCCCGCGTCTTCCTGCAATGACTGGAAATTCAGTTTCGATTAACTGTGGCAACTCTTCCACAACATAACTATACATTTGATAATGAGCCTGCCAGGGAGACTGGGTAGCATCCACATAAAACCCAGCCCCACTACCGAGATCATAATCCGTATCCTCTTCTGGGATACCCGTTTGACGAGGGCTAGTATCGGGGGCAATAATGGCAATTCCTAACTCTGCTGCTTCTCGCTGTACTCCTGATTTAACGGTAAAATTATCTTCACTGCAAGTTAAACCAGAAAGAAAGTACAACACGGGAACAGGGGAAATGTTTGCTTGTGGGGGCAAAAACACAGAAAAGCGCATCGGTGCGTTACAAGCTGAGGAAGAATGTTGGTAGTAACTAACGCTGCCACCAAAACAGCGATGTTGAGCATTTAAGGTAAGTTTCGACATATTTGTTATTGGTTATTTGGTAACTGATGATTGTTGGGTTTAGTTTCCTTCAGTTTCCCCCCCAATCATCGGGGGGTTAGGTTTTACCCTGAGCTTGTCGAAGGGGGGGATTTTACAGACCAATCAGTGTTGGGTTTCGTCTTCTCCACCCAACCTACGGTTAATATGTTAAAACTGTCCGAATTGAGCTTCCTTCGTGCATTAAATCGAACGCTTCATTGATTTGTTCAATGGGAAGGGTATGAGTAATGAGATCATCAATATTGATTTTTCCGTCCATATACCAATCCACAATTTTCGGAACATCTGTGCGTCCTCTTGCGCCACCAAAAGCACTTCCTTTCCAGACGCGACCTGTTACTAATTGTACGGGACGAGTGGAAATTTCTTCTCCCGCACCAGCGACTCCGATAATGGTACAAACTCCCCAACCCTTATGACAACATTCCAAAGCCTGACGCATGATGTTGACATTGCCAATACATTCAAAACTAAAGTCAGCGCCACCGTCAGTTAATTCCACCAGATAACTGACTAAGTCTCCGTCTAACTCATTGGGGTTAACAAAATCAGTCATGCCAAATTTTTCGGCAAGGGGACGTTTTTTCGGGTTAATATCCACGCCGATAATTTTGTCAGCGCCGACCATTTTCGCTCCTTGAATGACGTTTAAACCAATGCCACCTAAACCAAAAACCACTACATTCGCACCGGCTTCTACTTTCGCAGTGAATAAAACCGCGCCGATACCAGTGGTGACACCACAACCGATGTAACAGACTTTATCAAACGGTGCATCCTCTCGAATTTTCGCTAGGGCAATTTCAGGTAAGACGGTATAGTTGGCAAAGGTGGAAGTTCCCATGAAGTGATGGAGTTTTTCTCCGTTTAAGGAAAATCGGCTTGTCCCATCGGGCATTACGCCTTTACCCTGTGTGGAACGGATGGCTTGACAAAGATTGGTTTTTTGGGAAAGGCAAAATTTACATTCTCGACATTCTGGGGTGTAGAGAGGGATGACATGATCGCCAGGTTTGAGGGTTTTGACTTCTTTTCCCACTTCCACCACAACACCTGCACCTTCATGTCCTAAAATGCTAGGAAAGAGTCCTTCTGGGTCTTTTCCAGAGAGGGTGTAAGCATCGGTATGACAAACTCCTGTGGCTTTGATTTCTACTAAAACTTCTCGCCCTTGAGGAGGATCAAGTTGTACGGTTTCCAGTTTTAGCGGTTGGTTTGCTTCTACTGCGACGGCGGCTTTTACATCCATTGTTTTTACTTGCTGCTCTTTTTTCTGTCTATCCTAAACGACATTTCGCACACGATGCCCAATATCACGGCGATAATAACATCCTGAAAACTGAATCTGCTCGATCGCGCTATAAGCGCAGGCTGCTGCTTGTTCAAAATCATCTCCTAAACCTGTCACACCTAACACTCTTCCCCCACTCGTCACCAGTTTTCCTTCGTGATCTAAACGAGTTCCCCCATGGAAAACTAACGCTTCGGGAGATTCTGTAATCCCTGTAATTGCTTTTCCTTTTTCATAAGTTCCCGGATATCCCTGCGAGGCGGCAACCACACACAGGGCTTTTTTCCGCGACCAGATCAACGGCGGGAGTTGATCTAAACGTTTTTCTAAACAAGCCAGAATGATTCGATCGAGCGGCGTTTCCAATAGCGGTAAAATGGCTTGGGTTTCAGGATCACCAAACCGACAATTAAACTCTAAAACCTTGATTTCCCCTTGAGGGGTAATCATTAATCCCGCATACAGCACCCCTTGATAATCAATTCCTCGTTCTCGCAAACCATCAATTGTGGGCTGTAATACTGTTTCTATCACCTGTGTCATTAGGGTGGGATTCATCAAGGGCGCAGGGGCGTAAACCCCCATTCCTCCTGTATTTGCCCCTGTATCCCCTTCTCCAATGCGTTTATGATCTTGTGCTGGCAGTAACGGACGCACTGTTATCCCATCCGTAACCGCTAAAACGGAAATTTCTTCTCCCGTTAAACATTCTTCCACCACGACTTGTTCGGTTTCTGCTGTAAATAAAGCATCGATCGCGCGGTTAGCCTCTTCTCTGGTGGCGGCGACTGTCACCCCTTTTCCAGCAGCTAATCCATCGGCTTTGACGACGATCGGGGCGGTTTGTTCGCTAACATAGGCTTTAGCATCAGTCGCATCAGTAAAGGTTTCTCCTGTTGCGGTGGGAATCCCTAACTCCAGCATTAATGCTTTTGCCCACCATTTACTCGCTTCAATTTGCGCCCCTGCTTGTCTTGGACCAAAAACCGCGATCGAGGCTTCTTGTAATGTATCACGAATCCCCTTCGCCAGAGGGACTTCCGGACCGACAATCACAAAGGAAACAGCGTTTTCTTGCGCGTAGTTAGTAATCGCAACAAAATCCTCTTCCGTTGCGGGTAGATTGTAACAGTTGGGAAGTAAAGCCGTTCCCCCATTTCCAGGTACGCAGAAAACTTTTTCCACATTTGGAGATTGTAGTAATTTCCAGGCGAGAGTGTGTTCTCTTCCCCCACTCCCAACAACTAAAACGTTCATCACAGATTGATTTAGATGAGACAACAAAGGATTATTGTCTCACTTTTTGCCGCTTATTTTTTAATTTTCTGGAAGAAGGTCTTTGATCAAAGATACAATCTTAGAATCCGTGCAGGTTCATTTTCACAACGTAATTGCGAATCAATAGTTTTATGCAGATTAAGTTTCGAGAGTTTAACCCGTTTGATGTTTGGATTTGGCTAGAATTTGATCATGTTCCTTCAATTACTGAACGCCAGTATGTCGAGGAGTTATTTAATTCTTGGTTTTATTTGGGAAAACTTGGCGGTTTTAATGCTGAAAATTTCCAAGTGATGGAAACTGGTGTTGATATTAATTATATGGAATATGATCTCGATCGAGCGAGTAATTCACTATTATCAGTAATGCACAATATGAGCGAATTTGAATATAAAGAAACTTGGGGACGCTGTTGGTTTGATTTAGGAACAAGTGATCCAGTAGCACTGGATATTTTACTAAATTCTTTACAACAATTAAGCCAAGATTTTCTCAATATTCAACAAGTGATTATTGGGGGCGAAAATGAAGATTGGAAAATTAACGAGAAAAATCAAGAACGATTTTATCAGAATTAAAATTGATGATTGCCCCCTAACCCCAACTTTTTTGGAACAACATTGGGGCGAAAATGAAGATTGGAAAATTAACTAGATAAAATCAAGAACGATTTTATCAGAATTAAAATTGATGATTGCCCCCTAACCCCCAACTTTGGGGGAACTACAGTCGAAAGAAAGGTTAATCTACTGTTAAAACATCATAATTACCAAAAATCTTTAAAACTTCTGTATATTGCGGTAAATCTTCTAGTGCTGCGTGAACATCAGTTTGGGTGGCATTTCCTTCAATATCAATAAAGAACAGATATTCTCCTAACGATCGTTTTGTGGGGCGCGATTCAATGCGAGTTAAATTAATTTCGCGTTGTGCAAAAACTGATAAAGGGCGCACTAAAGCCCCAGGTTGATTTGCTGGTGTGGTGAAACCTAACGAGATATATTTTCCGTTGGTGGCTGCGTCTAAACCGACAACCCAAAAACGAGTGCAATTGTCGGGATAATCATTGAGAGAAGGAATTAGAATCGGTAAGTTGTATAATTGGGAAGCGCGGGAGGATGCGATCGCGCCAACGGTTTTATTTTCAGGGTCTTGATTTAAATCTCGTAATGCTTCTACCGTAGAGGAAGTGGGAATCAGTTGTACTTGCGGCAGAAATTTTTGTAGAGCCTTTTGACATTGCGCCAGCGCTTGGGGATGGGAGTAAACAGTTTTAATCTCTTCTAATTTCGTTCCACGAGAGAGAAGGGAGTGAGTAATGGGAAGGACTAAGGCCTTTTGAATTTGTAGAGTTTCCAGTTCCCATAGGGTATCAAGGGTGATGGTAACACTTCCTTCTGTGGAGTTTTCCACTGGTACAACGGCAAAATCAGCTTCTTGTTTCGCTACCGCTTGTAGGGTTTGAGCAATACTAGGATAAGGACATAAAAGAGAATCTTGTCCTTGAGTTTCTTTTAACCATTGAGTATAGGCGAGGGTTGCGGTTTCCGTATGAGTGCCAGTTGGACCTAAATGGGCGATCGAAAATCTCATATAGCAGGGGATAATGATCAATAGTCGATTATAGCAAGCGTATATTAGTTGTCAATTTTTTCGCCCTTTAATATCAGGTTCGCTCGATCGATGACAAAAAGTAGGTTGGGTGGAGTTTACGAAACCCAACACCAATTAGTCATTAGGTAGAGACGTTCCATGGAACGTCTCCACGCCAAACCCAACACTAATTATAAGTAGATCAAAAGTAGGTTGGGTGCAGCCAGCGCCAAACCCAACACTAATTATAAGTAGATCAAAAGTAGGTTGGGTGCAGCCAGCGCCAAACCCAACACTAATTATAAGCAATTACCCTAACTTGATATAACCCCCAAGTTTGGGGGAATTATCAGGGAATTTTGCCCCCTAACCCCCAAGTTTGGGGGAATTGTCAGGGAATTTTGCCCCCTAACCCCCAAGTTTGGGGGAATTATCAGGGAATTTTGCCCCCTAACCCCCAAGTTTGGGGGAATTATCAGGGAATTTTGCCCCCTAACCCCCAAGTTTGGGGGAATTATCAGGGAATTTTGCCCCCTAACCCCCAAGTTTGGGGGAATTGTCAGGGAATTTTGCCCCCTAACCCCCAAGTTTGGGGGAATTAACTAAACTTTTTTTGATTACGTTCGATCGAAATTAGGAAGAGGAAAATGAATTTTCGAGGTCATATTTTTTATCCTCAGCATAATCTTTTTTATCAGTTGGTGTTTCTTTTCGCTTAAGTTAATAAGCGATTTCAAACCGTTTACAATTTTATTCTAAAAATAATCTGGAATGAGCTAATTTCAGGGAAAAAGATAGAAAGTGAAGCGGTCAGTTTAGTTTTTTTTGTAATTTTTTGTGTGTTATCTTTCATCGTTTTTTATTTACAAGACTATCGACAAATTATAATTTTGTTTTTCTTAATCCTCTGGTATATTGACGGCGCGATCGCGCACCGATATTACCGTCAATTCAAAAATAAGTTTCCGATTTCTCTAGAAAGTGATAGGAAACAGTTAATCATCAAAAACAATTTCGCTGCTGATCAAGTCATTGAATCTCAAGTTGATATAGACGCAGTGAGATCAGTTTCAATCCGACCAAAGTTTTTGTATAGTAAAGGATTTAAACAAAACATTGGGACAGTATGGCAAGTAATTCTTAATATAAATAATGGCAGAGAATTATTAGTCGATGAACAATTTAAGTCCGATCGCGCTGTGAATCGAGCTTTTCAACAAGCAAAATTAATTACTTCACAGTTAGAAATTCCGATGATTTTTAATTATAGTGAAGGCAACTGTACTGATGCCAGTCAACCCCTTACTTTCGATGATAAATTTTATGTCGATCGACTTCAAATTAATCGAAAACCGAATAGAGTTCATATTTATTTAAAGTGGAAACTAACAGATACTTGGCAATTTTTAGGAGAAGTAATTGCTCAAGCAGGTTTTTTATTATTTGTTATCATCAGCACTGGTTTTATGGTTAAATTTGGGAGCTTTTTACAGGAGATTTACCAATTTTACTGGCAAAAAGATTTTAATTTTGATTTAAAAAACTTACTGATATTTCAGCAGCAAGCGGACTATTTTATTATATTATTTGCAATTACAATTATTTTGATTGAAGGCATCCGCAAAAGTCAAACACAACATATTTATATTGAGAAAAATATCTTAAGATATAAGATTAATCGTTTAGAAAAAGCGAGATTAAATTTAACTCAATTAGAAGCAATATTGTTTCTTCCTGTTCCTACTCCCATGGTGCTAGTTTTAACAGAAAATGAAGCAATGACAATCAATCATTTACCGAGTCTAGACACTTATAGGGAAATGGTAGAGAAAATCGAAGCGGCAATCACTATCTCCCCTAATAACACACATTAGTTCTATGACAACACACTAACTTCGTATTTTAATTTGGTCATATTTTTGGCTCATTAGACTACCCTTTAAACTATCAAATCTAAAGAAGATACTGTGCTAATTGTTCATCAGTGGGAACATCACTAGGTAAAAAAGTTTTCAAATCTTCTTTAGATGGATTCGTTAATTGCGCTAAACGATTACACTGAATCGCAACACAGCGATCAAAAATGTTTCTCACGAATCTACCATTGCCAAGATCGCCAATTTGAGACTCAAATTCTTTAACTAACACCTGTACTCGATTCAAAGTGTTTTCTGATAACAGATACTCTTGTTGTTCACACATCACTTTGAAGATTTCTGCTAATTCCAAACTAGAGTAATCTTCAAAATGGATCGATCGAGCAAATCTAGATTTTAGTCCTGGGTTGGAATTAATAAAACGAGACATTTCCCCTTTATATCCAGCAACAATCACCACTAAATCCTCTCTATGTTCCTCCATCATTTTCAAGAGAGTATTAATTGCTTCTTGTCCAAACATATCACTGCGTCCTTCTGGAACAAGAGAATACGCCTCATCAATAAAAAGAACACCGCCTAAAGCCGCTTCCACTGCTTGTGTTGTTTTCGGTGCTGTCTGTCCTAAATATCCTGCAACTAACGCCGTCCGATCGACTTCAGTAAAATGACCTTTTGACAACACACCAAGATGATTGTATATCTCGCCTAAAATCCTAGCTACAGTGGTCTTACCCGTACCAGGGTTACCTGTAAAAACTAAATGTCTCGTAATTGCAGGAGCTTTCATCCCTGCTTCAGCTTGCATTTTAGCGACTTTGGTAATGTTCACTAATTCTTGAACAGTTGATTTAACTTTACCTAATCCAATTAGAGAATGAAGTTTCTCTAAAGACTTCTCTAGGGAGTTCTGCACATCAGAAGTCACTGGGACTGATTTTTGAGTCTCAACAGTCTCAATCGTCTTAACAGGTGGCTGTTTATTCATTGTTTGAAAGGCTTCTTTTGCCCATTCACTTCCTATTACCTGAAGATCACTCCCTAAGAAACTACGGGCTGCTTTGATGGCAGCTTCTTTTGATGGAGCTTCAGCAAAAAATAAGCAATCAGTGGATAACTGCTTTTTCGGATTTTCTAAAAAAGCATAAGCCTCGTCAAGAGTATTCCAAGCTACCCATAGCCAAGAGCTACCACACTCACAAAAGCTAACCACACGGGAATCCCATCGCATCTTTTACCTCACTCACACAAAAAAACTTACTCAGATTTTAATCTAGGGTAACATAGGGTGTCCACTGTCCTTGATTGAAACTTGGGGGGGGGTGGGGCATTCTGAAGAAATCAATCAATACATTGAGCGTAACCGTATTTCAGATGAACTAATTGATCCGTTGGTGAGAGATTTGTGAGCAATTTTTTGATTAGTTTATACTTAGATGAAGATGTTCATGTTTTAGTAGCGGATTTGCTTCAAGCAAGAGGCTTTGATGTCATTACTGCAAGGGATGCGGGACAACAAACAGTGTCTAAAAACGATAAACTTCTCGCCGATGACCAATTTTGATAACTAATATAACAAGTTCTCGATCGCGAATTTCGTACAAAACCCGATACATTCCGACTCGAATACGGTAAGCATCTTCCCCTTTACCTTGAAGTTTCTCAACACCCGAAGGACAAGGTTCTTGGGCTAGAGCATCAATTTTGTCGCTAATTCGTTTCTGATCCTATCGAGAAAGCCGTTTCAGGTTTTTCTCAGCCCGACGGGAGAACTCAATTTGATAGCTCATAGCCCTAAGTTGGCTTTAACAGTTTCCCAAGGAATTGTACCTTCTTCCTGAATCTCTTGTTTTACCGCTTCCATCTCCGCAACATCTTGCTCATCTTCCCAGCGCTGATAATCTTCAAGGAGTTCGAGAGCGTGTTCTATCACTTCACTGGGGGATTGTCCTTGATACTCTACAATTTTATGAAGACGTTCTTCCGCTTTGGCAGTTAGAGAAATTTCCATGTTCCTATTACTCTGTAAGTTACAGTTGATAGCGGGCGAGCGCAGGTGCATCTCCTAAATTTGACTCCAATTCTATCTTAATAAGCGTGAATGTGAAGCTCGAAATCGGGGACGCGATGCCTTTGGCTCGGTCTCCGACCTACGCGCCTTCTAGAGCAGTATTTCATCAATCATCAAATTTCAGAAACAAATTCGCTGACAGTTAGCCCTGAAGTACGAATCAAACTACGTAGTGTTCCTTTTGCTACTTCTCTGTGATCAGGAACGGAAAGTGTGGCTAATTCTCCTTCCTTTACTAAAATGATGTGACTTCCGCTTTGGCGTACTACTTCCCACCCAAAAGACTGAAACACTCGAACCACCTCACGCCCACTAAGTACGGGAAGAGCAGATGCCACTTAAGCAATTACCTCCACTTGCTGAGTCTCTATGGTTAGGGGGAAGCCACGTTCAGCACGAACTTGTAAACAAGCAGCGATCGCGTCTTGAATATTCTCTAGGGCTTCTTCTTTAGTGTTACCCTGACTAACACAGCCTGGAATGCTTGGACATTCCACAATCCAGATTCCATCTTCATCTCGATCAAGGGTGACGTTAAATTTCATATTTCTTCGGTAAGTAAGTTTGTGACCGCTTTAAGACTATAGTTTTTGTACTTCTTAATCATTTTAGCTAATTGTGATTCAAGAGCGCGTAGGTCGAAGACCGAGCCGAAGGCATCGCGTTCTCATCAGCCGAAGAATTGAATGAAACAGCGATCAGGCTAAAAGGCTTTTGGCAATCCAGCTTGCTTGAGTACCCCATTGGCTGTGTGACGAGATTTAATTGATTGGTCAACCACAAAATGACATTTAGTAATTGGACTATACCAGATTTCATGGTCTCCTTTGCCACTGCGTTCAAAGTAGCAACCCGCCTCTTTTAACCTCTTCTTTAATTCAGGAGTAAAAGACTTTGGCATTTATGTCGCGAGTTGAATGGTTTCTTGTCGGTGGCTCGTTATTTCAATTTCAATTTCCCTGGCTGAGGTATCTTCTATAATACGGTTCAACTGCAATAATTCAGGAACTAGGGTTCTTAGCTTTTGTGTTAATGCTTCTAATGTTTCAGCTTCTGTTGCTAAACCCGGAACACTTTCACTCTCTGCTACCCAGACTTGAGCTTTTTTGTCCCAAAACGCACTAACTTCGTATTTTAATTGGCTCATATTTTTCGCTCATTAGACTACCTTTTAAGATATCAAATCTAAAGATCGCGCTCTTATCGGTCAGAGAATTGAACTAAACAGCGATGCCTTTGGCTCGGTCTCCGACCTACGCACATTTTGCTGAGTCTATTGCATTATCACGTTATTTTGATGCGATCGCATTTTTTCAGAAGTTAGAGGTGCGATCACGCAGCACCACGTTTGATGATCGTCATTAAAGATCATCTGGGGTTAATCCCGTTAATTTGGCAATTCTGGCTAACATTTTCGGACCAATTTCTTCTCCATCATGAAAAGCAAAAACTACATCATTCCAACCCGATCTTTCTAAGATTTTATGAGAACCTGTTTGGCGTTTGAGTTTCCAACCTATTTTTTTCAGTGCTTTTAAGACTCGTTTTGCTTTAGTAGATGACCATTTACTCATATAGTAACAAATGATAGACTGAGATTATTTTCTACAAGTTCACTCTCTTCAAGTTGATCGGCTAAAACACGTAAAGCTAGGGCTTGAACCTTTAAAATAGCCTCTTCTTGACTATTTCCATAAACTAAAACACCTGGAAGTTCGACAATTTCAGCAATGTAGCGTCCATCTTCTTCTTGTTCTATTTCAATTTTATAGTTCATTACGGTTAGTCCTTATTATTTAGTCATTAATATTCCTAAAATAACTGAACTTTAAAGCCAATGACAAGGCGACCGTTTTTGGTAAGGGGTGAAGGTGTGTTCTCTTTTTGTAGGGTTGGAAAGGGGATCATCTGCCAAGAAGCGAATCATCTGAAACTACTGAGAGCGATCGCGCCTCCTCCCCACCCGATCGCGCTCTTATCAGTCAGAGAATTGAACCAAACCGCGATGCCTTTGGCTCGGTCTCCGACCTACGCGCCTCCCCCTACCCGATCGCGCTCTTATCAGCCAGAGAATTGAACCAAACCGCGATCGCACTCTTGCTCAAGACTAAGTGTTTTCTTCTTTGGAGTCCATCTCTTTGAACTCCAGCCAGAAGAGTAAAGTATCTTCAACCAGCGACAATTGTTTTGAGTCTAATTCCCCTAATTTCCTAATTAGCTTAGCATGAGGAATGGTAATAAGATTTTGGACATCGAAAGCTCCAAGTTTCAAAAACCTGACCTTGACAGTTACCTCAAAGCGAGAATTTCTGGGACTCGTTGTGTGAGGAACTAAAGTCGCTAAAGCGCGATCTTCCATTAGGGCTGGAATACTAATTACTAAACAAGGTCTAACTTTTGCGACATAGCCCAAATCTACCAACCATACCTCACCACGTGCAGGGCTACTCATAATCAGATTCTTGTTGGTCTAGACTTAAAAAGATTTCCTCAGCACTTAAGACTAAATCTTGATCTTCTAAGGGAGGAAAGTCTGAGTGAACAATCCGCTTTAATATCTCTAGCGCAACTTTCTGTTGTTCTTTATTAGGTAACTGATCAAAGTTTTGAAGAATGTATTGGGCTAAAGCAGTCATAGATTCCCAGCTAGCTTTTAGATCAACAATAGCATATTTGTAGCGCGATCGCGCCCTCATCACTCAGAGAATTAATCCTAGCAGCGATCGCGCCTTCCCCTACTCGATCGCGCTCTCATCAGCCAGAGAATTGAACCAAACCGCGATCGCGCCTCCTCCCCACTGATCGCGCTCTCATAAGAACAGAATTGAGTTAAACAGTGATTAGGTTACGCCTCTGCTTTGAAACACCTTATTGAGTTTGAGATAACGGTGTTAGGCAGTTGGCCGCTTCGATCACTTGCGGCTTTTCCAATAACCAGGCTCACGACTACAATGCATGACCGCCAAAATCAAAATGTAGTCTTGCTCAATTGTGTAGAGAACACCATAAGGAAACTTACGCGCCATACACCGCCTAACATCTTCATCAATGGCAACGTAACGGGTTGGAGAATCCCTGATCCGATAAACTGTATCCTCGATCGCGTTTATGAACGATTGAGCGACCTCAATTTTCTGCTCTGTGTAGTATTGAACTGCTTCAGCGTACTCACTCAGTGCTTCAGGATGAAATACGCACCTCATGGCTCAATCAGTCGTCTGACCTGAGCTAGAGCATCTTCACCTGGAATCGGTTGAACAGAACCATCTCGCACTTCATCTTGTCGTCGCTTGGCTTCAGTTACCCAAACTGCCTGAATTACTGAGTCGGTATCGAACTCTAAGCTTTCTACTAACTTATCCGCTAAGAGGGCCCTTGACTCACTAGGCAGAGATAATATTTCCTCAGTCAGTTGCTCAATTGACCGCATAATACTAACCCCTCGCAAAAAGCTACATTTTAGACAATTGTATCAAAATTTAACGTGAAACGAAGTTTAGGAAGTAGCCGTCTATTAACTTTTAGCTCAACAATAGCATAGTTGTAGCGCGATCGCGCTTTCCCCTACCCGATCGCGTTCTCATTACTCAGAGAATTGAATAAAACAGCGATCGCGCCTTCCCCTACCCGATCGCGCTCTCATCAGCCAGAGAATTTAATCCTAAAGCGCGATCGCGCCTCCCCCACCCGATCGCGCTCTCATCAGTCAGAGAATTGAATGAAACAGCGATCGCGCCTTCCCCTACCCGATCGCGTTCTCATCAGCCAGAGAATTGATTTAAGCAGCGATTCTCCTCCGAAGACGCTACGTGATCGCGCTCGTAAATTCGCTTTAAGCGCACTATCTAAGACCGATAAACTTCTCGCCGATGACCAATTTTGATAACTAATATAGGGCTTACTGAATAAAACTGAAACCTTTACCCAATGAGGCTTTAAGGCTCTTAACCCCTCAAAAAAGTGCAAGGAAATTGAACGCTCAATAGTGAAAACCCTGCATCAAAACTTTGAAATCTTACCTCTTACCTCTTACCTCTTGCCTAAGGCAACTTGCCTCTTGCCGATTGGTGTTGGGTTTCGTAAACTTCACTAGGGCCTACTTGCCTCTTGCCTCTTGCCTCTTGCCTCTTGCCTTACTTAACCAACCAATGGACTTTTTCAGCAACCCCTAATATAACAAGTTCTCGATCGCGAATTTCGTACAAAACCCGATACATTCCGACTCGAATACGGTAAGCATCTTCCCCTCTACCTTGAAGTTTCTCAACACCCGAAGGACGAGGTTCTTGGGCTAGAGTATCAATTTTGTCGCTAATTCGTTTCTGATCCTGTCGAGAAAGCCGTTTCAAGTTTTTCTCAGCCCGACGGGAGAACTCAATTTGATAGCTCATCTCCCTAAGTTGGCTTTAACCGTTTCCCAAGGAATTGTACCTTCTTCCTGAATCTCTTGTTTTACCGCTTCCATGTCCGCAACATCTTGCTCGTCTTCCCAGCGCTGATAATCTTCAAGGAGTAATAGAGCGTGTTCTATCACTTCGCTGGGGGATTGCCCTTGATGCTCTACAATTTTATGAAGACGTTCTTCCGCTTTGGCAGTTAGAGAAATTTCCATGTTCCTATTACTCTGTAAGTTACAGTTGATAGCAGGCGATCGCGCAGCGCGTCTTTTCAATTTGACTCTAATTCTATCTTAATAGGTGTGAAGGGGAAGCTCGAAACCGAGAGCGCGATCGCGCCCTCATCACTCAGAGAATTGAACCAAACCGCGATCGCGCCTCCCCCCCACCCGATTGCGCCCTGATCACTCAGAGAATTGAACCGAACAGCGATCGCGCCTCCTCCCCACCCGATCGCGCCCTCATCACTCAGAAAATTGATTTAAGCAGCGATCGCGCCTCCTCCCCACCCGATCGCGCCCTGATCACTCAGAGAATTGAACTAAGCAGCGATCGCGCTTTCCCTTACTCGATCACGTTCTCGTCAGCCAGAGAATTGAACCAAACAGCGATCGCACCTTTTTTGATCAGTCTTCACCTACAGTTATATTATCAGGAATTTGGTGTTTGTATATACATAAAAAATTTTCTGCGTGCATAGTACCTAATGATTGAATTTCTTTTGGAAATACACTCAGTGGGACAACCTCTCCTCGAATACCTAACTTTTTAGCACCCATCGCAGCACCCGCATGTAAATAAACGCAAGAGGGTTTTAGCCCCAACCAAGCACCTAACCGTCGGGCAACATCATATGCAGTGGTTCGCCCTAATCCATTAATACAACCAACGACAGACTTTATCCAGTCATATAGCGTTTGAAAATCGTTAAGTTCTTTCGGCTGCAACTTGTTTACCAATGTTTTTTCTAAGCCGTTAGCTGAGTTATGAGCAACACGACATTGATGACCGTGCATTTTCCCATTTGCAAACCTAGATTTCCAAGCTCTTTCAATAGCTTGTTCCCAATTTAAATCTTTATCACCCCACCATTGGTCTTCAATTTCATAACAATTTCCGAACTCATGAATATATTTATCAACCAATATATTTAAAATTTTGCTCTCATCACAATATTTTTTGCTTTTACAGCTTTGAACTAATGTATTCATTATTTAAATTGTATAGTTGAGCATTAGACTCTCGGGTATAATCTTAGCTTGAACTTTGTTTAAGACTCATTAATCTAGCCGTCTAAGTCAGCATTACTTAAGTTAACTTCACTTACATTTACACATTTCAAATCAGCACCACATTTTGGACAAATACACTAATACAACTACCCTAAATTACTCTTAGGGGGTGGGTGGGGGGATTCTTATTAAGATGAAACTGTTAGTATAGCCTATAAGAGTTATATTATCAAAGTTCTCCACTCTTAACCTTGGCAATAAAAAGAGTATTATTAGTGCTATATTTTTCAGCTTTATTAATTAATGATATTGCCTTTTTAAGGTATTCTTTATCTTCTAATAATAAAGCTGCATACCCACATCGTAATGCAAAACGATAACTACTTTCAGCTTCAGAAGCAACTTGTGAAGCTGTTGGTACGCTACCAGTCCATCTACTGGGTTGACCATTATCATGGTTACTTTTTGTTTCAACAGTCTCTTCAATTTGTGCGGGTGCTACTTCGTCACAGTTATAAATCATGAACTCGCGGTCAAACCAACTTTTAGACTTGATTGATTCACCTTTTTCCTGTACGAGTTCTGGGATAAAGCTAGGAAGTTGGGCGACAAGAGCCGCATACTCTTTTTCAATGGCGGCAAGTTTATCTTTTGCTTGGCTTTTCAGGTTATTGAGGTTTTCATCATTCACAAACGCATATTTATCAGCAAGTTTTATGACCTCCTCATATTGACCTTGGTCCATCATTTTGTTGGCAGAGTTAAGTATTTTCTGGCGTTCAGCATTGAATTTATCTGAAAGTTCTTGCTTTTTCCGCAGTTCTTGCTCTTCTTGTTGAATTTTTTGCTCACGTATAGTTTGCTCTTCCTTTGCTTCAGATTCTTGGGAACCAGCAGTCGTTCTCTGTGAATCACCAGATTCCTGCATCTGAGACTCTTGAGTGTTAGTAATTGCTATTTCCAAAGATGCATATACGCCAGTGGCTAGAAACGATAAAACGAGAATAACTAATTTTTTAGCAGTAGGCTGTTTGGTAAACAAATAACCTAAACCACCATATATCCCAAATAAAACACTTAATACTTCCGGCCAACCCACTCCTTTCCTTTCCTTTCCTTTGTCCAATTGAAAACTACGAGAAGCTTTACTATCCTCAGTATTAGAGTTTTCACTTAGCAAATCGGCTTTCATTTGTGAGAATTCTTCTTGTGTAATAGAACCCTCATCAAGCATCTGTTTTAGCTCTTTAATTTTATCGAACTTATTACCCATATTTGTGTTTCCTTCTATTGGACAATACTATTGATGAGCTTGTTATACCCAAACTAATCATATATTACTTCACTCAATGCTTCTTGAAGAACTTCATCACTGACCCCATGGTGCTTTAAAGTCTCAACTAAAGCCGAAACCGTATCATTCTCCAAACGTTCTAAGTCAGCACGCAACCCTTGACCAATGTAAGCACGAGCCAGAGGTTGATAACCTGAAAAGCCCAGAAGAGGGGCAACTCGCTTCAAATCTTCAACCACGTCTTCAGGGAGACGCATGGTAATTGTTGTCATCGATCGGTTTTTGTTGAGTCGTTTTTTTAAGGTTTCAATTTTCATCAGTTCAAGTTTTGCTTAGACTCTCCTTTGAAGATAAATTGACAACTTCTCTCTTACTCTCACTCTGTTGCTTTTGTAAGTCAGCAAAAATGGCTTTTAAGTCATGATTGAATGACCGAGAGTATTCTTCACGAATTTTATGAATTTCTTCTACAATTTCATCATGTAACATAATTAGCCTCCAAGTAGTTCATTAGGGGTACAAATAATTGGTAACTCGTAACTAAAATAAAAACTAATCTCTGCTAGTTTTTTCTGAATTTGAGCATTAGCAATATGCTTGCAATTCCATGTTAATAGATAATCCATTCGGTGAATAGTCGCTACTGCAATATGCAAAGCATCAACATCAGCTTTTGCAGGAAGATTGCTACGTTCTAAAAATTGTTCTGCTAAATCAAGTACAGATTGGTTTATTTCTAGTAAGGGAATACCATTCACCATTTCTAGTCGTCGAGAAGCTATTTCAGCATCTCCTTTTGCAACTTCATTAATAACAGCTTGAGAGATGTACAAATCAAAGAAACTACGACGAGTTTCCCACCATTCTCGCGTTATTTCAGCATTGGCAACTAAAATTAAATTCCGACTCGGACGAGTAGTGAGATAACCTAAAATACTGGTTTCAATATAAACCGTTTCACTCATATACAGAAAAATTTGTACAATTGAGTTTAGTTGCCTCTTTAGAACCAATATAAGTTTAGCATTGGTCAAGCATCTTCAGTAATCACTTCATTACCTCCCAAAACAAAAAATTTTGTGCTTCTCGCTAAAATACCAAAAAGGACGAACGTAGAGGAAAAGCAATGGCGCAAAGCGTGGCAATTTTGGATCGATCGCGCCCTCAAACTAATCATGTATCACTTCACTCAATGCTTCTTGGAGAATCTCATCACTGACCCCATGACGCTTCAAACTCTTAACCCAAGCCAAACTTGTTTTAAGATACTATTTATTAGGATTCAATAGCATCATTAGATGGTGGATGCCAACCGCCCTGAATCCACAGACGACGGGCTTTAACAATCGCCCCGTCATTATGCCGTTGGTCATTCAAATCTAGGCGATCGCAAGTTGCACGTCCAATTGAAGTTTTGCCCCGAATGACTAGACCACCTTTCTCCCAAACAAAATGCTCATTCCACTGATGCAGTCGTGGGTTAAACAACTGAGTAGAAACTTTATATTCTGGATCAGTCCCTTCTGTGAAGTTGTAACGGTAGCTATTACATCGCTGACAAGCCAAAGCCAAATTTTCAAATGTATCTGCTCCTCCACAGGATCGCGGTTGGATGTGGTCAATTTCAAACCGTGCTGCACTGGCTTCTTCCGAGGAATGGCAGTATTCACACAGATACTTAGCCCGCTCTCGAACCTGCTGCCGAATATCTTTTGTAATCGCCATACCTACTCAGACTCAGCAATAATTTTTGCATTAAGCAGTGTGAAAATTCGATCGAGTTCCAAAATTCCAGCCAGTTCTACTGTTTCATCGGATGATAACTGTGACTCTCGCTGTTTCTCGTTCAGACTCTCTAGTCGCTCCTGTAAGTCTTCGCTAAGTTTGAATAAGAAAAGCCCTCGAACTGGCTTGATTTGAATGCCAGCATCAATAAAAGAGGAGGGTTGGATCATCAATTGTGCATTCATGGTTCACCTCAGAGACAATAATTATATTGATCGGTTTTTGTTGAGTCGTTTCTTTAAAATTTCAAGTTTCATCAGTTCAAGTTTTCCTTAGACTATCCTTTGAAGATAAATTGACAACTTCTCTCTTACTCTCACTCTGTTGTTTTTGCAAGTCAGCAAAAATGGCTTTTAAATCATGATTAAATGACCGAGAGTATTCTTCACGAATTTTATGAATTTCTTCTACAATTTCATCGTGTAACATAATTAGCCTCCAACTGGTTATTTAAATTCTCATCTGCCAAGAAGCGAATCATTTAAAACTACTGAGATTGATTACGCCTTGCCAGTAAGCGATCGCGCACTCCAATGGGATTAAACCGTTTTTCCGCCTCCTGCTGAATCTGAGTCGCCTCACGTTGACGTTGGGCAAGATAGGTATTGACTTCTTCCGTATGTCTCAGATAGTAGCCGATGACCAAGTAGATGTCTGAGAGTTGTAGAGAGGGATATTGTTGTGCAATTTCTTCTGCGGTGCATCCTTCTAGAAAGGCAGTGACAACTGTATCTAAAGTAATACGAGTTTTGGCAACCCGCACGACTCCATTACTATCTTGCTCGATCAGTGTCGGTTCTGCTGTAATCGTCAGAGTCATCTACAATTAATTCCCAAAGTTTTTTTTCATATCTTAGCAAAGAACTTTCCAGACCGCGCTTCTCGCTAAAATACCAAAAAGGACAAATGTAGAGGAAAAGCAATGGCGCAAAGCGTGGCAATTTTGGATCGATTATCGATTAGTGTATAGTATCATAATTTAAAATTCCTTCTTCTTCCTTCCTCCAATGTTGTAAATCTAGTCTTCCAACTTTCAGGATTTTATAGGCTATTCGTACACTATCCTCTAATCCCTGAAATGGATAATAATGGACATAAATTTCACCTTCCATCTGAACTTTCACATAATAGTGATCATTCACTTTAGTAACAAAGACTTTTGCTTGAGGAGATAGTAGGATTTTCATGGGTCAATTTGTCAATGTCAAGTTGTTATTTGGCATGATAATAGTTAAGGATCAATATTAAGGCAAGCTCATGTTAGAACAGTGGCAATTTTGGATCGATCGCGGCGGCACGTTTACTGATATCGTAGCCAAAGGGGAGGATGGAACCATTCTCACCCATAAACTCCTCTCCGAAAATCCCGACCATTACCAAGATGCAGCCATTCAAGGGATAAGAGACATATTAGGCTTAACCTCAGATCAACCCCTCCCCAGCGACAAAATTCAGGCGGTTAAAATGGGAACAACCGTCGCCACCAATGCCCTCTTAGAACACAAGGGAGAACGAGTGGTTCTTCTGATTAGCAAAGGCTTTCGCGACGCACTCCGCATTGGCTACCAAAATCGTCCCGATATCTTTGCTCGTGAAATAATCCTCCCAGAAATGGTTTATGAAAGCGTCATTGAAGTAGAAGAAAGGATTGATGCGAATGGCGAAATTATTACCCCTCTCAATGTTGAACAAGTCAAACAAGACCTGAAAACCGCTTATGATCAAGGGATTAGAAGTTGCGCCATTGTTTTAATGCACGGTTATCGTTACTCGCACCACGAAAACCAAATCGCCGATATAGCAAAACAGCTTAACTTTACCCAAATCTCCGTTTCTCATCAAGTCGCCCCCTTAATGAAACTCGTCAGTCGTGGAGATACCACCGTTGTTGATGCTTATCTTTCTCCCATTTTGCGCCGATATGTAGAACAAGTCGCCAACCAGTTAAACCTCAGCGAAGATAACGCCACCCAACTGCTGTTTATGCAGTCTAACGGCGGGTTAGTGGATGCTAAATTATTTCAAGGGAAAGATAGCATTTTATCCGGTCCTGCGGGGGGAATCGTCGGTGCGGTGAAAACCAGTCAAATTGCAGGGTATGATCAGATAATCAGCTTTGATATGGGGGGAACTTCTACTGATGTCGCCCATTATGCAGGGGAATACGAACGCAACCTGGAAACCGAAATTGCAGGAGTACGCCTGAAAACGCCCATGATGGCGATTCACACTGTCGCTGCGGGGGGTGGTTCAATTGTCGAGTTCGATGGATTACGATATCGCGTGGGACCAGCTTCGGCGGGTGCGTATCCAGGACCGGCTGCCTATGGAAACGGCGGACCCTTGACCATTACTGATTGTAATGTGAAAGTGGGAAAACTACAGCCCCAATTCTTTCCGCACGTCTTTGGGAAAAATCAAGATGAACCCTTGAATGTAGAAGCAGTAGAAGCGAAATTTCAGGAATTAACCGCAAAAATTAGGGATAATCGCCCCCCAGAAGCGGTTGCATCAGGTTTTCTCGCCATTGCGGTGGAAAAGATGGCAAATGCAATCAAGAAAATCTCCCTAGAAAAAGGCTATGATGTTTCTCAGTACACCCTTTGCTGTTTTGGCGGTGCGGGAGGACAACACGCTTGTCTCATCGCTGATGCGTTAGGGATGAAACGAGTGTTAATTCATCCCTATGCGGGTGTTTTATCGGCTTATGGCATTGGTTTAGCTGATATTCGGGTGTTACGAGAACAAACCGTTGAAGCCGAACTAACTTCTGATCTCGATTTAGATTCTATCTTCTCTCCTTTAATCGCAAGCGCACAACAAGAGTTATCACAGCAAGTCCCTCAATCTTGGGGAGATTTAGCCCCTCCGACCCCCCAATCTTGGGGGGAGAAGCAGCAGCAAGTAAGTCCCCCAGACTTGGGGGATTTAGGGGGCGCATCCCATCAAGCCCCCCCGACCCCCCAATCTTGGGGGGAGAAAAATCAGCAAGCCACTCCCCCAGACTTGGGGGATTTAGGGGGCGCATCCCATCAAGCCCCCCCGACCCCCCAATCTTGGGGGGAGAAGCAGCAGCAAGTAAGTCCCCCAGACTTGGGGGATTTAGGAGGCGTATCTTCTCACTCAAGTCCCCCAGACTTGGGGAATTTAGGGGGCGTATCCCATCAAGCCCCCCCGACCCCCCAATCTTGGGGGGAGAAGCAGCAGCAAGTAAGTCCCCCAGACTTGGGGGATTTAGGAGGCGTATCTTCTCACTCAAGTCCCCCAGACTTGGGGGATTTAGGGGGCGTATCCCATCAAGCCCCCCCGCCCCCCCAATCTTGGGGGGAGAAGCAGCAGCAAGTAAGTCCCCCAGACTTGGGGGATTTAGGGGGCGCATCTTCTCACTCAAGTCCCCCAGACTTGGGGGATTTAGGGGGCGCATCCCATCAAGCCCCCCCGACCCCCCAACCTTGGGGGGAGAAAAATCAGCAAGCCACTCCCCCAGACTTGGGGGATTTAGGGGGCGCATCCCATCAAGCCCCCCCGACCCCCCAACCTTGGGGGGAGAAAAATCAGCAAGCCACTCCCCCAGACTTGGGGGATTTAGGGGGCGTATCCATTCAGCAAAAAGTTCATCTGAAATACGAAGGAACAGACTCTCCTCTGCTAGTTAATTATGACAGTGGGGAAGCAATGGCACAAGAATTTCAAACCCTTCATCAACAGCGTTACGGGTTTGTCATGGAAGGGAAACCTTTAGTTGTCGATGCGGTTTCTGTAGAGTTGATTTATCAAACAGAAACTCTCACGGAAAAAACTATTTCCCGTCAACAAGAAACGCCACCGCAACCCATCACCACTGTTTCTGTTTATCTTGGAGACAAATGGCGCGATACTCCTGTCTATCAACGAGAAGAGTTACAACCACAAGATATTATTTCCAGTCCAGCGATTATCATTGAACCCACAGGAACGAATATTATTGAACTCGGTTGGGAAGCAACAGTGAATAATCACGGTCATCTCATCCTGACCAAACAAGCAGAAGCAGAAAGTCTCACCGTACAACCCACCGCAACAGAAAAACCAGACCCTGTTTTACTAGAGATTTTTAATAACTTGTTCCGTTCCATTGCCGAACAAATGGGAACAACGTTACAGAATACCAGTTATTCCGTAAATATTAAAGAGCGTTTGGACTTTTCTTGTGCAATTTTCGACCAGAATGGGCAATTAGTAGCAAATGCACCTCATATTCCCGTCCATTTAGGATCAATGAGTGAGAGTGTGGGAAGTTTGATCAAAGCCCAACAAGGAAACCTGAAACGAGGGGATGTATATGTTTTGAATAACCCCTACAACGGCGGAACCCATCTCCCTGATGTTACCGTGATTACCCCTGTTTTTGTGGATAATAGTTCTTCTCCTCTGTTTTATGTCGCCTCTAGAGGACATCACGCCGATATTGGCGGAATTACTCCTGGTTCCATGCCTCCTCATAGTACCAGTATCGAAGAAGAAGGGGTGTTACTGGATAACTTTTTATTGGTGGAAGAGGGAGAGTTTCGAGAAAGAAGTCTGTTGGAAAAACTGACTACAGGGAAGTATCCCGTGCGAAATGTTACCCAGAATATAGCAGACTTACAAGCGCAAATTGCTGCGAATGAGAAAGGCGTACAAGAATTATTGCGGATGGTGGAACAGTTTAGCTTGGAAACGGTACAAGCGTATATGTTCCATGTGCAAAACAATGCAGAAACAGCCGTTAAAAAAGTGATTGAAAGACTACAGGAGGGAAGTTATCGTACAGAGTTAGATACAGGGGGACACATTCAGGTTAAGATTAGTCGTCCCTCCAGTGGGGGGGAAGGATGCGCCAAAGTTGATTTTACAGGAACATCTCCCCAACAGGAAAGTAACTTCAACGCACCCGCAGCCGTTTGTAAAGCTGCTGTGTTGTATGTATTTCGGACATTGGTAGATGATAATATTCCCCTCAATGCTGGCTGTTTGAACCCCATAGACATTATTATTCCTGAAGGCTGCTTATTAAATCCCATTCCTCCTGCTGCGGTAGTTGCGGGTAATGTGGAAACCTCCCAGTTAGTTGTGGATGCGCTTTATGGGGCGTTAGGGGTAATGGCTGCATCACAGGGAACGATGAATAATTTCACCTTTGGGAACGATCGTTATCAGTATTATGAAACGATTTGTGGCGGTGCTGGTGCGGGAAATGGTTTCAACGGTGCGGATGCGGTACAGACTCACATGACCAACTCTCGTTTAACTGACCCAGAGGTGTTAGAGTGGCGGTTTCCTGTGTTAGTAGAACAGTTTAGCATTCGGGAGAATAGTGGCGGAAATGGTCGTCATCGTGGCGGAAATGGCGTTATTCGTCGCATTAAATTCTTAGAAGCAATGACGGCGGGAATTTTGTCTGGTCGTCGTCAGTTTGCGCCGTTTGGGTTAGCAGGGGGAGAGTCTGGGAAAATGGGACGCAATGCAGTTGAAAGAAAAGATGGAACGGTTGAAGTTTTGGAGAGTACGGCGACTGTGGAAATGGAAGGGGGAGATGTGTTTATAATTGAAACCCCTGGCGGTGGGGGATATGGAACACTTAGCTAATCATAATTGATTCGTATTACGTTTCGAGCTTACTCTAACGAATCTGTTGCTAAACTAATACTAGGGGATTGAAAATTATACCATTTCTAAGAAGTTAGGTTACAGTTTATCCCCCCAACCCCCCTTTGAAAGGGGGGCTTTACTGGATCGGTGTGTAGCGCCAGTTGATCGAAATGGTATTACTAAAAAACAGAGCTTGATTTGAGTGAGTGATCAAACTGATGAAGATAAAATGATTGAACGATTGACCATTCATAAAAACTTGATTGGATGGGTCATCGAGCAATTAGAAGCAGAAGGAATTAAATGTGAAAGAACTACTGGCAACGATCCTAAAGGGGATATTCTCTATTTTAATCCAGAAGATGAGCGGAGAGTTAAAGAAATAGTCCGAGAAATTAATCAAAAGTAAAACTTATGAAGTATGGAGAATTGAGGTTATGCCGTATATTGAAATTAAGGCTCGTAAACAAATTGGTTCAAAGCTGGCACAACAAATAATACTTAAAGGAGAAGTTAGTGCTGTTTTAACCACTGGCAAAATATTTAAGCCAGCTAAAAAATTATTTGATGAAGCTGGGATTGCTTG
This sequence comes from Dactylococcopsis salina PCC 8305, assembly GCF_000317615.1. GTDB lineage: Bacteria > Cyanobacteriota > Cyanobacteriia > Cyanobacteriales > Rubidibacteraceae > Halothece > Halothece salina. Next base: position 3,006,482 of record NC_019780.1, read on the forward strand.
GGCAGAAAATATTGATGAAAAACAGTTTTTATAATCAAAAGTAGAGGAGATAAAGTAATGACATTAGATATTGCATTTTATAAAGAAAATACTGTTCCTGAATCGGAAGTGATGATCGCGCTATCTCAAGAGTTATATGAAAACCTAATTAAATCAGATTTTGTAGAAATTGGCAAAACTCTGAAAAAGACCATTAAAAGTGATGATGAAGAAGTAGAAATTGAAGTTATCGACTTAGATAAAGGAAAAATTACTAATCGACAAAGGTTAATAGATTTTTTTAAGGAAGAAATTGTCGAGGAAACCAAAACAATGTTAGAAAAGTTAGGAGATTCTCCTTCAAAAGAAGAATACGATCAGTACAGTAGCAATCTCAGAAAATTGCATGAAATCCTAAAACACTTAGAAGATTCTCAATATCAATATCTGGCAAAAACTCCTTAATCATTGTTTTGGTGAGCATTGCCATACTACATCAGGAATCACGCTATCAGTTGCTGAGAAAATGATAGCAGGCGCGATCGCGTGTGGTCATTTTACAATCCTTGACTATGGAACGGTTGAACTCTTTACCTTCTTTCCGAGTGATGAACCTGATCAACGAGAGAATGAGTTTTTGAAATTTTTAGAAGAGTAGGGTGGGCAAGGCAAACCCTACTAGAGGCTTTAGTAGGGTGGGCAAGGCAAACCCTACGACAATGTAGTCCTTCTCTTTTAAAGTGGTATTAGTTGGTCTGGAACAGGTGCTATCTTTGGTCAGTTAGCAGTTAGGATCAAGCGATCGGCGCTATAATTATACAGAGTATAACTAAAGGAGAGGTGATGAATGAAAATTCAGTTGAGAAAGTGGGGAAATAGTCTTGGCTTGAGAGTTCCGCAGAAAATTGCCCAAAAATATGGTCTGGATGAAAACTCGCTGGTGGAATTGACTGAAACTTCAGAAGGAATCATGATTCAGAAAAGAAATCGGGTTTCTAGTCTTGATGAATTACTATCTAGCATTCCTGATGATTTTGTATATCCCGAAGATATTAGAGAGTTTAACGAAAGTGGTTCTGTTGGCGAGGAACTAATCTAGAGTGTAACTTATGGATATCGAACGGGGGGAAGTGATTCGGGTTAATCTTAATCCGATTAGTGGTCGCGAACAATCGGGAAATGCTCGTCCCTGTTTAGTTATCAGTCACACTCGGTATAATAAAGCTCGTAGCGGAATTGTCATTGTTACTCCGATTACGAGAACAGTTAAACCCGAAGTGAAAATTATGATTCCGATTCCAGAGGGGTTTCAGGTTCAGGGGTCAGTCATCGCAGAACAGGTGAGGTCACTTGACTTAAATACTCGTTGGTGGAAAACAACAGGAGAAGTTTTACCCAAACCTTTTGTTGATGAAGTCGTGGAAACTTTAAATCTGATTATTGGAAGTTAACGGTTAAGGAAACAATGGGCTTTGATTACGAAACCTGGGAATCTATTCAGCAACATCGAGAATGGTTAGGGATATAGCAATCCCAAATGAATTGTAAATTAATCCCCCCTAACCCCCCAATGATCGGGGGGAACGGTTTATCAACTTTTTACAAATGAATTAGAACTGCTATATGTCAAATGGCTACTACTTCACAATATAATTTATGTTAGGTTTCCCGCTTACTATTAGGTTCTGTCTGTTTGTAGTCCATTGAACCCACGTCAACTATTATGGTTTACCAAACTCCAAAACAATCTACTCAACTGCAAAACATTTTACAAAAATTACGAGCCTATCTTCCCGAAATAAAAGACCAATATCAAATTAAAACAATGGGTGTTTTTGGGTCTTATGTACGAGGTGAAGAAGATGATCATAGCGATATTGATGTTTTAGTCGAATTTAATCAGGATATTGAGTTTGGGTTGTTAACATTTTGTCATCTAGAAAATCAATTGAGTGAAAAGCTGGGTCGAAGAGTTGATTTAGTAACGAAAGATGGACTCAAACCGCGCTTAGGAGAAGATATCCTGAAGGAAGTTGTTTATTTATGAGTAATCGCAAAGTAGAAGACTACTTACAAGATATCATTGATGCAATTAATGCCACTGAACAATTTATTCTTGGCTTTGACTTTACTACCTTTTAAATAAATAACTCTCTAACAACACAACTAAATTCAGGTAAGAGGGGACTGGTTAAGGTATCTTTTGGAAGTAGGGTAACAGTTAATTCTAAAACGGCTTGTTCGCGCCGATAAATTTTAATTTGTTGTTGCTGATAATCTAAAATCCAGTATTCTTGTACCCCTTGGCTGGAGTAGAGTTTTCGTTTTAATTCTAGATCGCGCTGTTTATCTTTCGCCCCTTTGGATAACACTTCTATTACTAATTCTGGTGCGTCTGTTAGGTGTCCAGACTGATCTAAGCATTCTTCTAAACGCTGGTTACTCGCCCATACTACATCAGGAATCACACTATCAGTTGCTGAGAAAATGATACCAGGCGCAACGGCACTGCGACCTAAACCTGTTTTCCGTGACCAATCTTTCAGCACAGAATAAACATTCCCTGAAACTTCTTGATGTTTCCAGTGAGGCGCACGAGTCACAAAAAGTTCTCCATTAATGATTTCATAGCGTTTCCCATCTTCTGGAAACAGTTCTAAGTCGGCAACATTCCAGACTATTCCCTCGCTTGTTATCATTTTACAATCCTTGACTCATGCTTCTTTTAATCATTTTAACTTTGCCGTGCCAACGTCTAATATCAAGTTCGGGGAATTGCTTATGATTGGTGTTGGGTTTTGCTTCGCTCGTTTCAGTGATCAGTGACCAGTGATCACTGACCAATGATCAGTGAATTAATAATCTAAGTAGTCAATTTGTAGCACTAATTGTTCACGCATGGTATTAGTAATTAAGTTGGAAAACTACTGGTCACTGGTCACTGCTTAACTGGTCACTGATTGGTGTTGGGTTTCGCTTCGCTTCACCCAACCTACTTTCTTGGTGTTGGGTTTTGCTTGGCTCTATCCAACCTACTTTTTGTTATTGATTAAGCGAACCTGATCTAAAGCATCGTAGGATAGAAGAATAAGGAATCTATTGGTAAGGCGTAATGAGTGAAACCTTAAAAAATGTTGCTGAGTTACGGCGGAATTACACCCGTGCGGGTTTAAATGAAACGGAGGCTGATCCTAATCCGTTTCGACAGTTTCAAGTTTGGTTTGAGCAAGCACTATCTGCTGAACTACCGGAACCAAATGCGATGACTCTCGCCACCGCAACACCAGATGGTAAACCTTCAGCGCGAATCGTTCTCCTCAAAGGATTCGATGAGAAGGGTTTTGTTTTTTATACGAACTACAATAGTCGCAAGGGAGAACAACTGGCAAACAATTCTTATGCAGCGTTAGTGTTTTGGTGGGCGGAGTTGGAACGTCAGGTGCGTTTAGAAGGACAAGTGGAAAAGGTATCCACTGAGGAATCTACTGCTTATTTTGAGAGTCGCCCTTTTGGATCAAGATTAGGTGCCTGGGCTTCTCCTCAAAGTCAGGTGATTGCTTCTCGTACTGTTTTGGAAGAGAAGTTGGCAGCATTGGAACAACAGTATCAACAGGAAACTGTGCCGAAACCAGCGCATTGGGGTGGTTATTGTTTGAAACCAACGGAATTTGAGTTTTGGCAGGGAAGACCGAATCGCCTACATGACCGTTTGCGCTATCGTCAACAGGAGGATGAAGGTTGGATTCGGGAAAGATTAGCTCCCTAATCGGTAAACATGATACAAAAGACTGGGAGTGGAAGGGTTATGATGGAATTAGATGTTAAGTTTAGTTGCATTTGATAGCAATTGTTAGAAAAAACTGCTTATTTACTGGTTTATCACGGAAGCCGTGACCCACGTCCTCAACAGGAAATGGCTTGGTTAGGTGCGGCAGTGCAAGACAAGCTGGCGGCGCGATCGATGCGGGTGAGGCAAAATTCCGAACGCACTGCTGTGTTGACGAAACCCCCAAAACCCCTGGTTTATACGGCAGCGTTGGAGTTAGCTCCTTTGTCTCTCGAAGAGACGATCGCGCAATTAGCGCCGCAATTGGAGGCAGATGGAATTAACCACTTACAAATTATACCGTTGTTTTTGTTACCTGGGGTTCACGTGCGAGAAGATATCCCCGCAGCGGTGGCAAATGCAAAGCTGATGGTAGGGGAAGCGGTGGCGATGACCATTTCCCCATACTTGGGAGAATCGCCTCTTTTAGGGCAAAAACTAGAGGCTTCTTTCTCGGACGATCGCAAACCATCCGCTAAAATAATAATTTCACACGGGAGTCGGCGATCGGGTGGCAATGCCACGATCGAGGCTTTGGGAAAACAATTGGGAGTCAATACGGCTTACTGGTCAGTTTCTCCCACGCTTTCTGAGACAGTCAAAGTTTTGATTGAAAAAGGGGAATCAAACATCGAGATCATTCCCTATTTCCTCTTTCCTGGAGGGATTACTGATGCGATCGCGCAACAAGTCCAATCCTTAGAAAGTGAGTTTCCTACAGTGGAATTTAAGCTCGGAAACCCCTTATCCAGTCGCCTCTCCCTTACTGATCTAATCATTAACGAAATTACTCTATGACCCATCAAAATCCCCTTGGTAAAGTCTATTTAGTTGGCGCTGGCCCCGGTGATCCTGGATTATTCACATTAAAAGGAAAAACCTTACTCGAACACGCTGATGTTGTGGTTTATGATGCTTTAGTAAGTGATGCTATCCTGGCCATGATTAATCCTGAAGCAGAAAAAATCAACGCGGGAAAACGGCGGGGACGACATTCCAGGTTACAAGGGGAAACGACTCAATTACTCGTCGAAAAAGCACAAAACAGCGCGATCGTGGTGCGCTTAAAAGGGGGTGATCCCTTCGTCTTTGGTCGCGGTGGTGAAGAAATGGGAGACCTAGTCGCTGCCAGTGTTCCAGTGGAAGTTGTGCCAGGGATTACCGCAGGAATTGCCGCCCCAGCTTATGCGGGAATCCCTCTGACTCACCGCAATCTCAGTTCTTCAGTTACATTTGTGACGGGACATGAAGCAGTAGGAAAATATCGTCCGCAAGTCAATTGGCGCGCGATCGCGCACGGATCAGAAACTATTGTCATCTATATGGGCGTTCATAACTTAGATCACATTATTCAAGAACTCAAAAGCGCAGGCTTAAGTGGTGAAACCTCGATCGCGCTGGTGAGATGGGGAACTTGTCCCGAACAACAAGAGTTAATTGGCTCTTTGGACACAATCATCGAACAGATGAACCAAGAAAACTTTACAGCGCCTGCAGTAGCAGTAATTGGGGGAGTCGTCAACCTTCATTCTCTCCTCAATCATTGTCGCCCTCTCCTCGTTAATTAGGGCTTGCTGAATAAACCTAAAACCTTTATCCAATCAGCTTTTAAGGCTCTTAATGCTTTGAAAAAATGCAAGGGAGACAAGGGAGACAAGAGAGCGATTTTTCTTCCCCATCTCCCCCATCTTCCCCATCTCCCCCATCACCCCCATCTCCCCCATCTCCCCCATCTTCCCCATCTCCCCCATCTCCCCCATCTCCCCCATCTCCCCCATCTCCCCCATCTCCCCCATCTCCCCCATCTCCCCCATCTCCCCCATCTCCCCCATCTCCCCTTTTGCCTTTTGCATGCAAGCCTCTTGCCTTACTTAACCAACCAATGGACTTTTTCAGCAACCCCTAATTAGAGTTTGCTCTAAACATTAGTTAAATGATATTTGATTTTTTCGAGTCAATTTGAGGATAATAACTAGCAACCAGCGCAACCATTAACCACCATAAAGTCTGAATTTCTGGACGATACCAAACGGTATCTACTAAACCATGGGTTAACATTCCTATGATGGCAGAAATTGCGCCGATGACCCAAAATCCTTCGGGACGATTTAAGTTTCGTAATCTAGTGATTTTCTGCCAACAATGATAACTAATTGTTACTAACAATCCCAAAAATGTGGTGAAACCAACGATTCCCATTTCCACTAGATGTTCTAAATAGATAGAATAAGCACTGAGGGCGGTATAATTGGGACGTTGGTAGAGGGGATAAATGGCATTAAACGCCGAATGTCCAGGACCAATTCCCAGCCAAGGTCGATCGCGAATCATTTCAAAAACCGCAGCCCAAACGGTCATGCGGAAATTATTACTACTATCCTCTCGCCCTGCAAAAATACTCATCACTCGTAATCTTAAAGGTTCAACAAACGTAATCGCAGCTAACAACAAGCCAGCAAAAAAAGTAAACACAAGTGGTAACAACCAAACTCGCCAAAACGGCGGTAAACTCTCACGATACCAATAATAAAGGAGTAAGAAATAAACTGTTAATAACCCGACTAAGGCAATCCAACCGCCACGAGAATCCGTCGCATATAAACAATAAGTATTCACCAATAAAGCAGTTAATGCAACTCCTTTTTGTAACCAAGTACGCCAAACCCAAAGCGCTGAAATAGAAAGACTAATGGCGCTGAGTAAATAGCCAGCGAGGAGATTGGGATTTCCCAGATAACTATAAGCGCGAGTCGCTTCCGCTAACTCTGACTCAGGATCATTCCAAGTGGCGAGTTGTTCCACGCCAAATATTTCTTGACGAATCCCATAGACACTAATCACTAGGGAAACTAAAAGATACAGCGCGATCGTCCAATTGCGAAGAGAAGGCGATCTTAAAACCCGTGCTGAAAGTGCAAACCAGAAGAGATAGAGAGTGAGTTTAACCCAACCGCTTAAGGCTTCTGCTTTCACAGGAGAAAACGCCACAGCAACCGTTGCGATTCCCCAATATAGCAACACTAACAGATGAACGGGTGTTATTCCGATTAAATCTCGATCGGAGAGGGTTAAAAGCATCCAATAGCCAGCCCCAGCAACCAGTAAAACGCCTACCAGCGACGAAGAAACAAACGGGGCTAAACTCAACACTAATCCTATTAAAACCATCCCAATCGGTTCAGCCCACTGTAAGAGATAACTTCCCTCACGCCAAGGGGAAAACAAACCGACCAACCGATAGATAAAACTTCCCCCACGCCAACGGGAGAAGTAAAACTGAGAACTTGTTTTTTCTGAAGTCATAAGTTTTTTGTCAAAGTCACTCACCGAGTTGAAGACCATCATAGAGGTCACTCAACCTGATTTCAACGGGAAGAGATGAGGAAGTGACATCCTCCCTCGACAAATCAAAACAACGACCGCGCTCAGTTACCGATTATGTCGAGGGCTTCCTAGTTACTCCCATTTCTGGGATTCCACCACTTATCTAGACAGAGTGTCCCCTGAGCTTAGTCGAAGGGCGAACTCTATCCCCGACAGCCCGATTGCCTAGGCAGTTTCCTTTCCCACAAGCCCTGCGGTACTAATTTTTTCTATCCCTCGATTTCTTAACACGCTTGCCGCTGCCACATCTCTGTCCGCTTCATAGCTACATTCAGGGCAACTGTGAACTCTAACGCTCAAATCTTTTTTCACATGAACACCACAATTCGGACAAGTTTGACTTGATCCCCTCGCATCAACAACACTGAAATACTTTCTACGTTTCCAACAGACTTGTTGAGTAATGGTTCGGAATTGTCCAAAACCACCATCCAACATTTCTTTTCCAAGCATTCCTTTCGCTGTAATGCGGTAATCTAAATCTTCTAAGAAGATCATGTCACCAGCATCGCACAAAGCGTGAGCTTGTTTATAGTGGAAATCTTTTCGAGTGTTACTAATTTTGTGGTGCATTCTCGCCACCTTGATGCGTTGTTTCTCGTAATTCTTTGACCGCTTTTGTTTTCTAGAAAGTCGGCGTTGCAGTAATCCCAACTTGCTTTGCATTTTCTTAAAAAACTTCGGCGGTTTGACGAGAACCCCATCACTGGTTGCTAAAAATTTCTCTAACCCAATGTCAACTCCTAAAGCGTGACCATGAGGTTGTGGTTCAGGAACATTAACATCTAATTGAATACAAACTGAAACATACCATCGGTCTGCTTTTCTGATGACTCGAACTTGCTTAACTTTGAATCCATCAGGAATTGGACGGTGAACATTGATTCTAACTTTCCCAATTTTTGGTAAGTCAATTTGCCAAATCCCCCCTTCTTTTCCCACCTTACGAAGGGGGGTTAGGGGGGATTCTTTAAACTGCGGAAAAAGAATTGACTTAAATTGTCCAAACTTTTTGAATCTAGGAAAACCATATCCTCTTTCTCGAAAAAAGTCCCATGCTCGATGTAACTGCTTAATGGTTTGTTGTAGAACTTGAGAAGGGACTTCTTTTAATCTAGTCCATTCCTTTTTCGCTTTTGGGAGTTGATTAAGCTGATTTAACTCACTAGGAAATTTAGCATCAGCAGGAATGATATATTCCGAAACTAAACTGCATCGGTCAATGGGACACTTTCTACTATTACACCAATCTTTAATCTCTCGAAGAGCGTAATTGTATGCACTTCGACAAACTTCCATGATCTCAAGAAGTTTTTCTTCTTGAGATTGATCGGGATAGATTCGGTACTGGTAGTTGAAAGTTAGCATTGACTTGATTAGTCGTTTATGCCTTTAATCTAGCTTTTTTACTAAAAAATGTCAATTTGTTAATTATTGATTTAAGGTGTTGGGAGTCTTCTCGTCGCATCCAGATAAAAATACTGTAGGGTTGACCGCGAAGACTGAATCGAAGCAACGCATTGAGAATACTAGCAATCTCATTGTGATTCGGTGTTCCCCCTGTCATCGGAACAATTTCCCCATTAATATATTCATGGCGTGCTTCAGAATGGGTTTCCAATTCCAAATAGGCTTCACGGGAATAAGTCTTGGTTTGTGATTGTGCAATCATTTTTGGAGTTAAAAAATTTTGAGCGTCATTTTTTCTCAGACTCTTTCCACGCGGGATGATTCATTAAAGAAGCAAACTCACGCACTCCTCGTAACTGATTAGACAGAGGAAGATGTCCCACTGGTGCATTTAAATCCCAGATAAACTCATTGGGGTAGCGAGTCCAAAGATTCCCTTTTTTCCAACCGATTTTTGTCCACAGTTTGGGAAAATCTTGTCCGAGAGAAAGCCAGATTTTACGTTGTACAGAAAAACCAAATTTCCCTTGTGAGTAGCAATACCACAATTGATCCATTGTTTTTAAGTCAGTGGAGGGAAAGTTTTCCACTTCGGTAAAATATATCCATTTCCGTTGCATCGCTTGTTCTCCAGCTAACTCACACCGTTTGAGGAGAGTGAGACGATCGGCTTCTTGAAATTTGCGCTGGACTAATGCTTGTTGAATCGGTGAGTAGTCGATATTACGCTCACTTTTGAGGGGAATAATTCCTTCTGGGAAGTTCTCTTGTAAAAATTCTCCGATTTTGGGCGATTTTGCCAAATAAAGCTCAATATAGGCTTCTCCTACCGCAGGAGTCGGGCGATCGCCTTCTTTCTCTAAAAAGCTCATTAATACGTCTAATCCGTCTTCTCCTAAACTCCCTAACTCAGAGATAATGGGGAGTGGTTTCTTTGTGGAAAACAGTTTTTCTTGTAACTCAGTAATCTTATCGGTGGAAGGGGAATTAATGTTATCCATTTCAGCTTTACAAACACGACTAGCCACCACCCATGATAGACCAGTGTTTGAATTGAGGGACAAGGGAGATGGGGGAGATGGGGAAGATGGGGAAGATGGGGGAGATGGGGGTGATGGGGGAGATGGGGAAGATGGGGGAGATGGGGAAGATGGGGGAGATGGGGGAGATGGGGGAGATGGGGAAGAAAAATTGTCTCCCTTGTCTCCCTTGTCTCCCTTGTCTCCCTTGTCTCCCTTGTCTCCCTTGTCTCCCTTGTCTCCCTTGTCTCCCTTGTCTCCCTTGTCTCCCTTGTCTCCCTTGTCCCCCTTGTCTCCCTTGTCTCCCTTGTCTCCCTTGTCTCCCTTATCTCCCTTGTCTCGCTAACGCAAACCGTTCAATTCCAGCCCCATCTTTAATGATTTTGATTTGATGATAATTCCCATTTTCTTCGAGTAGTTGCTGGACAATCTTTCCTTGTCTGGCTTCCATTTCGATTAACCACAGCCCCCCAAAATGAAGAAAAGGCGGGGCAGTATCGATTAAATGACGGATTGCATCTAAACCATCTTTCCCGCCGTCTAATGCTGTTTTCGGCTCATGCTGCATCACTTCTGGCTGTAAGGTGTCTAGGGTAGCGGTGGGAATGTATGGAGGATTAGACACCATGACGCTGATTTTTCCCTCTAGATGTTGTAGCGGAGAAAACCATGATCCTTGATAAAACTGGATGCGGTTGGCTAAATTCAAACTCTGAGCGTTTTCTTTCGCAATGGCTAACGCCTGTAAACTGTGATCTACGGCGTGAATGGTTGCTTGGGGAAGTGCTTTAGCTAAGGAGAGCGCGATCGCGCCGCTTCCTGTTCCCAGATCAATCCAATGTCCTGTTTTTAATCTTTCATCAGCATGATCTAAAATAATTTCTAGGATCATTTCTGTTTCTGGTCGCGGAATCAACACTGCTGGTGAGACTTTCAGGGTAAAATCCCGCCAAGGCGTTTCTCCCACTAAATATTGCACTGGAACTCGCTCTTTTAGACGTTTCTCCCACAGTTGGGTTAATTCTGTCCAAGACACTCGCAAGGAAATCTCAGAAGCCGTTTTATAGGTTTCTAAGCGCAAACTCAGAGGCGTTAAATCAGTTAGACTTTCTAGCAACCAATCCACTTCTTGAGGAGGAATCGAAAATTCGATCGCGCTTTTCCGACTTTTTTCTCGCCAACGTGCCAATTCCGAACCAGAAACCATGATTTTAGCGTTTAATTAGATTGCTGTTGTTGTTGGAGTTGTTGTTCAGAAACCGACTGGAGAAACTGTAATGATTCTTGAGAAGGCACTAAAACCACTTGCTTCAACTGCTCATCATCCTTCTCTTCTAGCGTCTGTAACATACTTTCCAAGGTGACGACATCAATTTGCACCGACTGCGCTTGTTGCGGTTGATCCTGCTTAAATTGATCCACCATCCGTTGTAACTGTTGCTTCTCAAAAAATAGGGGGATAATCTGCTGACCGTCTCGTTCTACCATCAAGTATCCTTCATCCTCGCCCCCACGCGCAATAAATAAGGGAACGCCTGGAAAATTCTGCACCTGTTCACCTTGTGCTTGTAACAGCGACATTGCTGATTCTACTTCATCTTCCATCGGCACATAAGTAAAATCTAACCCCTCAGTTTGACCTTCATTTTCCTGATCCATTTGATAAACTCTTCCTAAAGAAAGAGCGACCACTTGCACTTGTTCCCCTAATTCGGGATTATCTTGTTTGAGACGGCTGATAAATTCTTCAGCATCTTGTTGGCTAATAAAAACCCCTGCTACACGGCTATTATTTTCTCCTGAAGCCACTAATGGCGCACCATTTTCATTGGCAACTGTAAACACAGGAACTTGTTGCAGTTTCTGAATAATTTGTGCTTGGGGTAGGGCTAAACTATCAGAGGTCATCCCTAACCAGACACTCGCCACTGCACCACTTACTAATCCTAAACGAATGCTCCAATTTCTTAAGAATTTCATTATCATTTTACCTAGTTTCTACTGCAATCTTATCTCTCTATTTTGACCAATTTATTGTCCTTTGTGTACTTGGTTTCGTGATACTTTACCAATTGTCACTCAAAGATTTGTTATTAGTCATTAGTCGTCTGTTTTTAGAGGATTTCATTGTTGATTAGTTTGGGTTTCCTGAATAAAACTGAAACCTTTACCCAACGAGGCTTTAAGGCTCTTCACCCCTCAAAAAAGTGCAAGGAAATTGAACGCTCAATAGTGAAAACCCTGCATCACAACTTTGAAATCTTACCGATTAATCAACCCTCTTGCCTAAGGCAACTTGCCTTTTGCCTTACTACACCAAAAACATGAACTTTTTCAGCAAACCCTAGTTTGACACCGCCTGAAGGAACAATTGTAATTCCTCTTCGGATGGGTTTAATGGGCTTTTGTGATGCTAATTTTAAGGAGAGTTGAGAGAAAATTGTGCCAAAAATTAACTTCATTTCATACAGGGAAAACGCCGCCCCAATACAAGCACGACTTCCACCGCCAAAAGGAAAGTATTGATAAGCTGTAAATTGATTGTCTAAAAATCGATCGGGCTGAAAGGTTTTAGAGTTAGCAAAGTTTTCCTCACGGTGATGAGCAAGGTAAATACAAGGAACTAAAATTGAGTCTGGGAGGAATGACGTATGATTGATTGTAATTGTTTCCTGAACCACTCGCGGTTGAGAAATTAAAGCGATGGGATACAGTCTTAAAGTCTCTTTACAAATTGCATCTAAATAGGGTAGCTGAATTAACTCTTGTGGTTGGGGAGTGTTTCCTAATGCTTGAATTTCTGTTGCTAATTTTTCCCGCACTTGAGGAGAGGAATAAACCCAATAAAACATCCAAGCGAGAGAAGATGCTGTCGTTTCGTGACCCAGAAAAAGGAGGGTAATTAATTGGTCTCTTAATTCTTGATCACTCATGGTGTTTCCGTCTTCATCGGTAGCGGAAAGGAGTAAACTTAAAATGTCGGTTTGTTGGGAATTGTCTTGTTGACGACGTTCTTTGATTTCGGCATAAATTAAAGCATCGATCGCGCTTTGTTTTCTGATAAAATGTCCCCAAGGGCTATATTTTCCCAAGTCTATTTGTAAGGAGGGAAAGAAAAATAAACTGGAATATAAGGGATTGGTAATTGCGTCTAATAGATCAGCAATTAATTTCTGTAAATCGTTCGATCGTTTCCCTGGTTTCAAACCAAACACCACTCGTAAAATCACCTTTAAGGTAATCTCAGCCATCAACTTCCGACAGGAAAAAGACTGATTTTTGGAAAGAGTTTTAATGGTTTCCTCTGTCAACTCACAAATCACATCCTGATAGAAGTGCATTCGTTTTCCGTGAAGGGGAGGGATTAATAATTTTCGCTGTCGTCGATGTTCTTCTCCGTCTAACATAATTAAAGATCGATCGCCCGTAAAGGGACGAAAAACATGAGTAATTTTCCCTAACTGAAATTGTCCCGAAGGCGCATTAAAAATGGTTTCCAACGCTTTCGGATCGCCAATAAAATGAACAGACGGAGATTGATTCCCTAAAATTCGTGCTGAAAAAATATCCCCATATTTGTTCTGATATTTATCAAAAAACCGAATGGGGTTGGCAATTAATTCTAACGTTTGGAGGAAAGGAGGAGTCGATAAACTCGGAAGATTTTTTTCCATAAAAACTGAGATTAGATGAAAGTTCGACAGGCTGTCTTTTGACAAATCGAGGGAGTAACGCTTATGCTTTTATAGCACTTTGTCAAATCACTGATCAAGCAATGGGACTCTCTCTTAAATCTTTAAAAAATCAGAAATTAGTTAATATTGGTGTCGCCCCCCATGATGGTATATTTTGCATAGGAATCTCCCCTCATGGTTTAATCTCCATTGGTGCGATTCCTCATGGTTTAATCTCTATTGGTTTAATTCCGATGGGGATTTTTTCAGTGGGTTTAGTTTCAATGGGAATTGTTTCTATTGGTCAAATTACTATGGGGTTAGTTAGCGTGGGACAAAAAAATATGACAATCATTGAATTAAATATTGGGGAAACAGATCAGTCTTCAGAAAACATGGATGGTCATGATCATAATATGTCTCATTAAATAATTTCTCATTTGTTGTGTGTATAAATATCAGTCTTTCCAATGACGAATGTACAGACGTTCCATGGAACGTCTCTAACGACTAATGACTAACGATCATTTTAATTCCTCCTGCTGGTGCAATTGTAACTCCTCTTCGTACAGGTTTAACGGGTTGCTTTTCTGCTAAAGTTAACGGATACTTTTTGAGGATAGTCGCCAGAACAATTTTCATTTCCATTGGCGCAAACGCATCGCCAATACAGCGCCGACTTCCCCCACCAAAAGGCAGAAACTCATAGTTACTAAATTCTCGATTTAAAAATCGATCGGGCTGAAATTGTTTCGAGTGAGGAAAGATGTCTTCTCGGTGATGTAAAAGATAAATACAAGGTGCGAGAATTGTCTCTGGTGGATATTCATAATCACCGATTTTAATAGAATGTTTCGTAATGCGAGGAAAGGTAATCATAGCAACAGGATAGATGCGTAAAGTTTCCTTACAAACCGCATCGAGATAAGGGAGTTGATGGAGTGCTTTAATATCACTAACATCAGAAACCGTTGCTAACTCCGCTAATAATTTTTCTCGCACCTCTGGGGATTTATGTATCCAATAAAACGCCCAAGCTAAAGCTGTCGCTGTGGTTTCATGTCCCGCAAATAAAAGCGTGATTAATTGGTTTTTTAATTCCTCATCCGTCATGGGGTTTCCCGCTTCGTCTCGCGCTGACATTAATAAACTGAGAACATCTGTTCCTGCTGTGTTATTCTCGTTTCGTCGTGCTTCAATTTCAGCTTGTAATAAATCATTGGTCGCTTGCTGACGTTGGAGAAAATTTCGCCAAGGACTGCTAGGAAAATCTTTTTGTAGTGCTGGGAAAAATAGTAAACTCGATCGAAGAACTGAGCCACCTGTTAACTCTAATGTTTTGATGAGACGACTTTTAAGTTGAGTATGACGCTCAGAGTCAGAAATGCCAAAAACCGCTTGCATAATTACTTCTAAAGTAATTTCCTGCATAGATGACCGTATAGAAAACGGCTTTTTCGTCTCCCATTGTTTAGCGACACTTTCGGTTACTTCCGCCATAATTTCCCCATAGCGGCGAATTTTATCCCCATGAAACGACGGAAGAATCAAGCGACGTTGACGAGAATGATCGTTTCCATCTAACAGTAAGATCGAATTTTCTCCGACAATGGGGAGTAAAATATAATTTCCTCTTCCACTGTCAAAATTAGCGCGGTCATGGCTTAAAACTTCTTGTATTGTTTCAGGATGAGACAAGAAAACAAAGGGATGATCTTTGCGAAACTCTAAAGTAAATGGTTCACCATAGATTTGTTTTGACTTTTCTAAAAGACGGAGTGGGTCAAATATCCATTGCATCAATTGTACTAAGTTTGATGTTTTGGGACCGGGAGGAAGCTGTTGTTTAATCGGAGTGGTAGTTATCATCGTTCGGTTTTAATCTTAGATGCGTTTAATTACTTACAATGGATGTTATTTGTTATTTGTTATTTGTTATTTGTTATTCGTTATTTGTTATTCGTTATTTGTTATTTGGCTAGTCATCAAATAGTAAGTAACAAAGAAACCCAATCAAGAATGTACCTCAAGAAGCGTAAAAACTGCTATGCAATGAGACGCGGTTGATTGTCTCTTCATTATTGTTACATATAGCAAGGCTACTCCCCTTATTATTCCCCCAAACTTGGGGGTAAGGGGGCTAAATCAAAACCAATGAATCGATCGCGCCGACGAGAGGATAAAATGACCAAACATGAGTTTAGGAACAGATGATGCGATCGAGCGAAAATAAAATCCAAGTGAATGAACAACTCTCACTTCCCTTCATGGGTTGTGGCACATGGGCATGGGGAAACACATTACTTTGGAACTATGATCAAAGCCAAGATCAAAAACTCCAGCAAGTCTTTAACTTCTGTGTCGATAACGGTGTCACCCTCTTTGATACGGGAGACTCCTATGGAACGGGAAAACTCAAAGGACGCAGCGAACAACTCTTGGGACAGTTTACCCGTGAGTATCAAGGAGAGGAAAAGATAAACATCTGTATCGCGACGAAACTCGCAGCGTATCCCTGGCGTTTAACTCGTCAGTCCATGATTGCCGCTTGTGATGCGTCCGCCGAACGTCTAGGGAAACCTGTTGATCTGGTACAAATGCACTGGCCAACAGCGAACTATGCTCCCTGGCAAGAAAACGCCCTTCTCGATGGACTGGCGACTCTCTACGAACAAGGAAAGGTGAAGGGAGTCGGTTTATCCAACTACGGACCGAAACGTCTGAGAAAGGTTCATCAGCAGTTCGCGGAACGAGGAGTTCCCATTGTCACCCTACAGGTACAGTATTCTTTGTTATCTACGGAAACAGTGGAAAAATTGGGCTTAAAAGCGGTTTGTGAGGAATTAGGGATTCAACTGATTGCCTATAGTCCGTTAACTCTCGGTTTGCTAACGGGAAAGTATGGTAACGGGGTTTTTCCCAAAGGAGTCCGAGGATTACTGTTTCGCTATCTCTTGCCTGGAATTAAACCAGTTTTAGATTGTCTCCGAGAGATAGCAACCGATCGCAATAAAACCTTCTCTCAAGTCGCTCTTAATTGGTGTATCTGTAAGGGAACAATTCCCATTCCAGGGGCGAAAAATCTAACGCAAGCTCAGGAAAATCTGGGAGCGTTGGGATGGCGACTCAGTGAGTCGGAAGTGACGGAGTTGGATCAAGCGGCGAGTCTGGTGACACGAACGATGGTCAAAAATCCGTTTCAGACTACATAGGGTTTGCTGAAACAGTTCATGGGTTGGTGTAGTAAGGCAAAAGGCAAAAGGCAAGAGGCAAGAGGCAAGTTGCCTTAGGCAAGAGGCAAAAGGCAAGAGGCAAAAGGCAAGTTGCCTTAGGCAAGAGGCAAGTTGCCTTAGGCAAGAGGCAAGTTGCCTTAGGCAAGAGGCAAGTTGCCTTAGGCAAGAGGCAAGTTGCCTTAGGCAAAAGGCAAGAGGCAAGAGGCAAGAGGCAAGAGGCAAAAGGCTTGCATACAAGTTGTCCTAGAGTTGATTAATCGGGGTTTTAATTAGAAGGTCTGATGCTAATCCAGTTTTCCATCAATCTCTCTCTATTTGAGGCGCGATCGCATTTTTTCGATTCGGTGTCAAGTTCTCTTAAAGAAAATTAGATTTTGCGGTGAAAAATTGGTGTCAGTTGTGTCTGGAAAAAGTCGGGATTTTTCTGGGTTGGAAACGGAAGCATGAGGGTTACAGTATCAGAAATGAAGCGCCAGACAGAACACCCCCGTCGATTATGATTTTCTGCATCATACCTGAAACGGCGCAATTTCGTCAATATTTTCCTTCGGATTTTTTCCGTTAAGAAAGATTAATCGGGCGTGTTAATTAGAAGGTCTGATGCGACGTAGAAAAACGATTGTTTTAAGTATATGGGTTGTTATTGAAAACACACAAAATATCAAACGGGTATAACAAGCAACAAAAATGATCCGCCGTGAGTCTTTTTTGGCTAATTAGGGCTTGCTGAATAAAACTGAAAGTTTTACCAAATAAGGATTTGAGGCTATTCAGTTCAGATAAAAATGCAAGTTCATTGATTGTTCAATCGTCAAAACCTTGCCTTTTGCCTTTTGCCTCTTGCCTCTTGCCTTACTTAACCAACCAATGGACTTTTTCAGCAACCCCTAATTAATCTGAAAAGTTAGAAAATGTCCTCATTCAATTGCTAATTATAAGGATGATTCTGGGGGCGATCGAGCGATCGTCCCCGACAGAAAAATTAGAACTAATTATCCTTGAAACTGTTCACGAATGGTTTCGATGCGATTGCGATTAACGCCTAAATCGGACTCGCCAAGTCGAGAAGCCGAACGAACATGAATGAGTTTTTCTTGAGGGTCTAAATAAAACTCGACATCATCGACAAAGCCCATGATTTGAGAAGTGTATGTTGCATATAAATAGTTGTTTTCTGCTTCAATAACTTCTGCGTTGTCCGTTGCTTCTAAAATGGTTTGCAGTTTTTTCCATGCTTCTTTTCCAGAAGAGGAATAGGTTAAAGGTTCAATTTGATGGGTAACATCTTTACTCTGACTAGAAACACAATTGGGAGTTTCTGGACAGTCTGCGAGTTGACCATTTTTGACTCCTAAGTTTTTAGGTTGTTCTCCAGAAAAGGAGAAAATACTAGCAACTTGTAAGGAGGTTTCAGCTAGGGTGACAGTGGGATTGATTAGCCAAATACTGCAACCGATTATTAGACTTAAAAACAGAGATGGGATTAATTGAAGTGTCATTGTTTTCCTTGAAGATTCGGATCACTCCCATTCTAGTTGGCAGTACGAAATAGTAACCACCCTCCAATTCCAAATCCTAAAAAGTTGGGAATCCATGCTGCTAGAAATGGAGATAAAATTCCGACCTGTCCGATCGCGCCAGTAATGAATGCGATGAGATAGTATCCGAAAATGATTAAAATACTAATTCCGAAACTTGTTCCTCGTCCCGTTTGTTGAGGTTTTGTTCCTAACGCAGCGCCCACCATTCCAAACACCAGACAAACAAACGGAAAGGAAATTTTTTGTTGGATGCGGACTTTTAATTCTTTCAGTTTTTCCTCGTCACTGGTGGCACGAACTAACTTTAAGTAGTCTAGAGATTGAAGGAGATTCATTTCTCCATAGTCGCGCGATCGTTGCGTTAGATCAAGAGGAGTTCTCGGCAGATTTAAAACTTTATGTTCAAACCGAACCACATTATTATAAGAAGAATCGGGTGCGATGAGGTAACTTGTTCCTTGATAAAAATCCCATTTATTTAGTTTCGGATTCCAAGTCGCTGACTGAGCATTAATAATCTGACTAAGGTTTCCTCTCGTTCGATCGATGACGGTTAAGCCGCGCATTTCTTCCCCATTAAATTCTTCTGCATAGAACAAACGAACTAAAACTTCTCGTTGATTTCCATTCGGTTGTTCCACATCATCGTAATCAGTGTAAAGAATATTTTTCTGGCGAAACGGTGGCTTTTCTCCTTCCAAAGCACGTTCTAAAGTTACTCTTGCTTCATAGCTTGCTTTGGGAACAAATAACTCATTAAAAATGAAAGTCATTCCTGTAATAAAGAGACTTACCACTAATGCTGGAATCACCAAGCGATAAACACTAACTCCCACACTTCGTAACGCAATAATTTCGCTATCACTGGATAAACGACTGTAAGTCATTAGGGTTGCGAGTAGCGTTGACATGGGAAAAGCAAGGACAATAAACTCTGGCATTCTTAATAAGAAAACTCGTAATGCGATTTCGATCGATAATCCAGATTCGGCAACTTCTCGCACTAACTCGAAGACCGTTCCCACTGATAAACCAATCGAAGTAAATGCACCGACACCAAACAAAAAAGGAAGGATTAATTCTCGAATTAAGTAGCGATCTAAAACAGGGATGTTCATTGATTGAGTTGAGTTCATGTTGCGTCCTTTGTCCTTATTAAATCTAATGAGAAAACTACTGTCAGTCGGTTCACTGGGATAACAACCATTTCCAGTTTTTACTATAGGGATGAACTTGTTTTGTCGGCTGATCATTTTGCATCAAGGTTCGACCTTCATTAGCCCATTGAAAAATCGATCCTTCTAAATTCCACACCTGATCGTAACCTAACTGTTGTAACTCCTTCGCGAGTCGAGAAGAACGATATCCCACCGAACAATAAGCAATGATGAGTTGATTCGGATTCAGATGTTTTTTTGCCGTTTCTAAATCAGGAATATGTTCAGCATTGGGAAGATGACTCACTGCATATTCTTCCACTTTTCTCGTGTCGATGAGTTGCAAGTTTTGCTCTTTTTGATCGAGCCAATGAGCTAAAGTTTTTGTGTTAACCTGTTTCACAGTGGGAAATTGACGGCGAATTTTATGTTTCAGCAATAACCACGCCAAACTCCGTAAAGGAGTGATTAAAATTTTTAGCATAAAGCAGATGATTAATTTTTCGGTTTGGGATCAGTTACTCAAAGAATATGTCAATGTTTCGGGAGAAGTTGATTATCAACGTTGGCAAATAGAAGCAAAATCAGACCTCAATCAGTGGTTAAATTCTAACTCTAATTTACAGTTAAAACAATTGATGAACGAAGAAGCATTAACCACACTCATTAATTTATACAATGCTTTAGTTATTGCTGAAGTTTTAGACAAGTATCCTCTCGCGTCTATTCGTCCAATTTTCCTGGGGATTCCCAATTGGCTTTCGTTTTTACGCTTTTTTTCTAAACCTGTTTATCATCTGAATAATAAGGCGGTTAGCCTCAATGATATTGAACATAAAATGTTGCGTCAACAATGGCATGAACCTCGGATTCATTTTGCTTTGGTTTGTGCTGCGAGAGGATGTCCTCTCTTACGCAATGAAGCCTATCAATCCAGTGGCATTGATGAACAATTAGAAGCCGATGCGATTCGTTTTATGAATAATTTAGATAAGGTGAAGTATTTTCCTGAATCGAATCTTTTACAGTGTAGTCAAATTTTTAAGTGGTATCGAGAAGATTTTCTTCAGGTGGCTTCTTCTCTTCCTCATTATATTAATCAGCATCGATCGAGCAAAATATCTACATCGGTTTCTATTCAATATCTCTCTTATGATTGGCGTTTGAATGAACCAATAATCAATTAGTGCCTCCTGAAAAAGTCTATTGGTTAGTTTAGTAAGGCAAGAGGCAAGAGGCAAAAGGCAAGAGGCAAGAGGCAAGGTGCGTGACGATTGAACAATCAATGAACTTGCATTTTTACTCATCTCTTAATCGCCTCAAATCCTGATTTGGTAAAACTTTTAGCTTCCCAACAGCAAACCCCAATTAAATCTTTCACTGTTACTAATTAAGTTTGAGAACTACTGGTAACTGGTCACTGATAAGTGTTGGGTTACTTTTCTCTCCACCCAACCTACTTTCTACTTTCTGTTTGTGTTGGGTTTCGTTACCTCCACCCAGCCTACTGACGGATGTCTTCATAAAATTGTTTTAACCAATGAGGAGAAACACCGATTCCCCACAAAATACCAATCATTAAATAGATCAAGTTAGCTTTCCACACTCCCCATTTTTCTACTCTTCGATCGCTCGATCGAACAATGCGATTAACCTGAATAATCCGACCATAACGACACAAACGCAAACATAAATCAGCTTCTTCCATAATGGGAAGCGTCGCATCAAAACCACCACAATCTAGAAAATCTTGACGACGACAAAACATCACTTGATCGCCAAATAATATCCGTAACCCTTTCCGAAAAAATAGATGAGGACGAAACAGAAACGGTGCATAATAAGTCTTAAGAAAGTTATGTAAAGAAATTCCCCAACGAGTGCGTGATTCTCCATTCATAATGGAGATAAAACCACCACAAGCAATGGTGGGGTTAAATAAAGTTTTGCTGATAATCTCCACTAAATCATGGGGAACATAAGTGTCAGCATGAAGGAAACATAAATAATCTCCTGTGGCAATTTTGACTCCTTCATTCATTTGATAAGCACGTCCAGAAGTTGTATTTACGAATCGAATCAGAGGAAGTTGCGGAGAAGTCGCAATCAGGTTTTTAATGATAACCAGTGTTTCATCTTTGCTTCCTCCATCAACAATAATGATTTCTTCGATCGATGGGGATAAAATAGTTAGATAGCTGAGAGTAGTTTGAATACAACTTGCTTCGTTAAGAGTGGGAATTATAATCGAAACACTAGCCATTTTATGAATTATATTTCAGAAGTAATACAGAATCATAACAAAGAATCATAACCCTAGCGAGAGTTGGCTAATTTGGTGTTTATCCTCTTGCTTTTCCTGAGTTTTCTGTAAGTGATTAAAGTTAGATTCCACTAATCTCTCTTTTGCCATTTTCACATATTGAGGATTGATTTCTGATGCTAGGAAATTACGCCCTAATCGTTGACAAACAACAGGAATTGTGCCACTTCCACAAAATGGATCAAAGACAAGACTACTGGGTTGAGAACTCGCCTTAATCAATCGTTCGATTAACTTTTCTGGCTTTTGAATTGTGTTCAACATTTCTCGACTGACTAACTCTTTCGACTTATAAGTCAACTGTTTGATATCTCCCCAAACATCTCCAGGATTTTTTCCTTTCTCATTAAATTTAGTTTTTCCATAGCTTCCATTTTTCACAGAGGGAACATTCTCGCAGCGTTTGCGATGTTCTAATTCCACTAATTGCGGGATTCTAATTTCATCCAGATTAAAACCTTGAGGCGTTCCTTTAGAAAAGTAACAAATCAGGTCATAATTATTAGTATAAGATTTCCGTCCTTGGGCTAAACGACTGGGTTGATACCAAACGATTTTAGAGTTAAGCCTAAGATAGGGTCGATAGTCAATAAAATCAATACAAGTTGGTTTTCCAAATAGATATAAAACCCCACCCAACTTTAAAATACGACTAAAAGATTGAATCAGTTTTAAGTTAAATTCTTGAAGATTGGACACTTGATCCCACTCATGTTGGGTTTCGTGATAAGGACCATCACAAATAATTAAATCGACGCTGTTATCGGGTAGAGATGAGATAATTTCTAAAGCATCTCCATTAATAATTGTGTTCAGATAATCATCAAGATTGAGCATTGTTTTCTGGATAAACAGACAAAAAAATCAGGTGAGTTATTACCCACCCGACCAATCAAATTTTAACTAATTCGCTGCTTAGACAGGATTACGCATGGTGACAAATTCTTCGGCAACAGAAGGATGAATCGCAACTGTAGCATCAAAATCAGCTTTGGTCGCGCCCATCTTAATGGGAATCGCAATTCCCTGCATGATTTCTCCTGCTGCTTCTCCTACCATGTGGGCGCCGACAACAACTTCTCTGCTTTTCTCTACCACTAATTTCAACATCACTTTTTCTTTCCGTCGAGTGAGGCTAAAATAGGTTGAGCCAAATCGCGCACGATAGATTTTAATGGCTTCTTCCCCATATTTCTCTCTGGCTTCGGCTTCGGTTAAACCTACAGTCGCTGCTTCGGGACTGGTAAAGACAGCAGAAGGAACATTCTCGTGACTCATGATTCGATCGTGTCCCCCGAACTCGGTATCTGCGAAAGCACGTCCTTCTTGAATCGCTACAGGAGTGAGATTAATTCGATCGGTACAGTCTCCCACAGCGAAGATATTGGGAACAGTGGTACAGCTATAATTATTTACTGCGATCGCGCCGTTTTTCACTGCCACATCCGTATTCTCTAATCCTAACTTTTCTAAGCGAGGAATGCGTCCCGTTGCGGCTAACACCACATCTGCCATAATCGTCTCTTGATGGTCGCCTTTTGTCACCAATTTGAATCCCTCTTTAGTTTTCTCAATGGATTCAACCTCAGTATTGGCTAAAAGATTTAAACCCTGATCAATGAGCGTATTTTGGAGATGTTCTTGTAAATCGTGATCAAACCCGCGTAAAATATGGGAACGGCGGATGATTTGGGTAACTTGTGACCCCATGGCGTTGAGAATACAAGCAAATTCTACCCCGATATATCCTCCTCCTAAGACAACCAACCGTTTCGGTTGCTTAGGAAGGGTAAACATATCATCAGAGACGATCGCGTGTTCGATGCCAGGGATATCTGCTTTTTCTGGCACTCCTCCCACTGCGATCAGGATTTTATCGGCGGTAATGGTTTCTTCTCCAATTTGTAGCGTATGAGCATCCACAAACTTCGCATAACCGCGATATAGGCTAACATTTCCCTTATCTAACATTTTCAGATAAACGCCATTGAGTCGATCGACCTCTCCATTGACCACAGTGGTCATTTTTTTCCAATCGAGAGTGGCTTCTCCCACCGACCAACCGTAATCTTTGGCATCCTCTAACCAATGAGGAAAATGAGACGCATACACCATCAATTTTTTCGGGATACAACCGCGATTGACGCAAGTTCCTCCCAAGCGATCGAATTCTGCTAAACCCACCTTTGCGCCATATTCCGTTGCGCGTCGGGCAGCCGCAATGCCACCTGATCCGCCGCCAATCACAAATAAATCGTAATCGTAACTCATTATAAACTCCTATATTGTTTCTTTGAGACGTTCCATGGAACGTCTCTACATTTATTGATCTTCCCGTTTTGCCAATTCGGAAGGAGGTCGATCGTTACTCCAACTCCACCACGCCTCTCCACACTCACACTGATAGAACTCTTGCCATTTTCGTTCGTAATTCTCCCCAATTACTGGCGCACGACGATTTAACCAAACTCGTTTGGCTTTTTTCGCCTCATTTCCACAACGGGGACAATGAAAGTCAAGGGAGTGAACAGCATTTTCTATCCATTGGGGTGGAGTGGGGCTAAAGGCTTCCATAACGGTTATTCAGAGACGTTGGTTAACAACAATTTTCGTCGCAACTGATCCAAAGCATGACACTCGCTCACATGGCGAATGGTATCTCGTAAGCGTTGCTCACCTAGGCGTAATTCTACCTGATCTGTTTCTTGATCGGGGGTAGCAATCCCAAGATAAACTAAACCGACGGGTTTTTCTGCTGTACCACCACCCGGTCCGGCGATTCCAGTAATACTTAATCCCCAATCGCTATGAAGCTGTTTTTTAACGCCTAATGCCATTTGTTGCGCGACTGTACCACTCACCGCGCCTTCTTGGTTGAGAGATTCCGCTTTTACTCCTAAAAGTTTCTGTTTGATTTCGTTGGAGTACGCAACAATCCCACCCAGAAAATAACCCGAACTTCCCGAAACAGAAGTTAATCTCGCACCGAGTCCCCCCCCAGTACAAGATTCGGCAACAGCAACGGTTTGTTTCGCTTCTAACAGCAGTTTTCCGACGACGCTGGCTAAGGTATCCTCATCCGCGCCAAAGTAGTCTAATTGGGCAATTTCTTGGATTTGCTGGTGAATCGGATTAATGAGGGCGATCGCGCTTTCTTGTGATTTGCCACGAGCGGAAATCCGTAACCGCACCTCTCCTTTCGACGCATAGGGGGCGACTGTGGGATTTTCCATCTCTAAATACCCACTCACCTTTTCCGCTAAATTCGACTCTCCAATGCCCCAAAACCGCAGCGTACGACTTAAAATGACATTATCTCCCCAACCTTGTTGTTTCAGAAAAGGAACAGCAGTTTCTTCCCACATTCGGTGCATTTCTGAAGGCACTCCTGGAAAGGTCATAATCGTTAAATTGGGGCGAGGTTGCCAAATCATCCCCGCCGCACTCCCCATGGGATTCGGGATAATCTGTGCGCCTACGGGCATTAACGCCTGTTTGCGGTTACTCGGAGACATTTTCCGTCCTCGTTTGGCGAATTTCTCCTCAATATCAGCGATTAATTCCGATCGTTCTTCAAGAGGGGTTTCAAAAAAATTCGCGATCGTTTCTGTGGTGAGATCATCAGGAGTCGGTCCTAATCCCCCAGTAAAAAGGAGAATCTGGGAACGCTCACCAGCGATTTTTAACACTTGTTTAATGCGATCGGGATTATCTCCGACGACCGTTTGGAAATAATGAGGAATCCCTAAATCCGCCAATTGTCGCCCTAAATACTGAGTATTACTGTTTAGAATATCCCCTAACAGTAATTCCGTTCCCACACAAATAATTTCCGCACTCATAGTTCGTTTTCTTTTCGGTTACGGCTTCGTTGGAGTTGCCAGGTCATGGCTAACAGGAGGATTGTCGCTGGCGTAAAATACATCCAAGGCTGTTCGATCCCAGATATAACCAACGCGATCGTTCCCGTCCATAGGGTCAAACTATAGATAAACAACGCGGTCATGGTTTGGGACATCCCTTTTGCCAAAATGCGGTGATGGAGATGAATTTGATCTGCGAAGAATGGAGATTGTCCTTTACGCAAGCGAGCATTAATCACAATTAGCATATCACCAATGGGAACGCCTAACAGTAGAAAAGGAGCGATCGTTTCCCCGAAACTGGGTTCGTTGGCAATTCCGATTAAACTACAACCAGCAAGCATAAAGCCGAGGAAATTTGAGCCGCCATCTCCCATAAAAATCGTTGCTGGATGGAAATTGTACCATAAAAACCCGATCGCGCTTCCCGCGACAATCACCATGAGTAACGCCATCCCATTATTGCCATTTTCCAACGTAATAAACGTAATTCCCAGCGCAATTATTGCAGTGACACCAGCGGCTAAACCATCCACCCCATCAAACCAATTTACCGCATTGGCGACTCCTGCTAACCAAAGAAACGTAATGATAAAACTGCCCATATTAATCCATAAGGAATTTTCCCAGGGCAAAAATCCCAAATCTATCTGTAATCCTTGCCACCACAATCCTCCTGTGGTGATCAACTGTAATCCCAAACGCCAAAAGGGAGATAAATCCCAAAGATCATCAGCTAACCCTAACAAAAAAAAGGCGCACCCACCGAGAGTAACGCCTATAATTTCTCTAGTTTGTTCGGGATTGAATAAATTAAACCCTTCACCGAAATAAAAGACAACAAGGGTCAAAATTGACGCGATAAAAATTCCTACTCCCCCAATGCGAACAATGGGGGTTCTATGAATTTTCCGCGCATCGGGGTTATCCACTTGCTTGGTTGCGATGCCAATTTTTTTGACAACTGGAATCATCACAACCACAAAAGCAGTCCCAAACAGAAAGGAAAGAAGATAGTACCACTCAGCAGGCATTTGTTTTTTTTTACCGATGATAGGTCTATAATGACACTGCTGAGGGGGAAGAAACAAGTCAGATTTTGTTAGAAAGTTACGCCATAGCAGGGACAGGAATACTTAAGTGAGGATAGAGAGGGAAACGCTCACATAAGGTCGCCACTCGTTGTTTACACTGTTGCTTCATCGCTTCATCTTCGGGATTTTGCAATCGATCGGCGATAATGTTAGCAATTTCGGCAAAATCTTCAGTTTCCAAACCGCGAGTTGTCATTGCGGGAGAACCTAATCGTAAGCCACTGGTGACAAATGGCGATTCAGGATCAAAGGGAACTGTATTTTTATTCGCTGTAATATTAATTCCACTGACTAATTGATCCGCTTGTTTTCCAGTTAAACCCACCGATCGCAGATCAACCAGTAACAGATGATTTTCGGTGCCGCCAGAAACGACTTTTAAGCCCCGACTTTGTAATTGTTTCGCCATTGCTTGAGCATTAGCAATTACCTGTCCAGAATACGCCTTAAACTCAGGGGTAAGTGCTTCCCCAAACGCCACTGCTTTCCCAGCGACCACATGCTCTAATGGACCGCCTTGCGTACCTGGGAAAACAGATTTATTGAATTTTTTCCCTAACTCTGGATCACGGGTGAGAATTAATCCCCCACGCGGCCCCCGTAAGGTTTTATGGGTAGTGGTTGTTACAACATCACAGTGAGGAACTGGGTTAGGATGATGACCACTGGCAACTAAACCCGCAATATGAGCAATGTCCGCTAAGAGGTACGCTCCCACTTCATCCGCGATCGCGCGGAATTTTTCAAAGTTAATAATCCGAGGATAAGCAGAGTAGCCACAGATAATTAACTTTGGACGCTCTTTCCGAGCCAATTCTAAAATGTGGTCATAGTCCAGTTGTTCAGTTTCTTGACTAACCCCATAATGCACCGCTTCAAACCATTTCCCAGAAACGTTAACAGGAGAACCATGGGTGAGGTGTCCACCGTGCGATAAATCCATCCCCATGATTTTATCCCCAGGATTGAGGAGGGTAAGGAAAACCGCGAAGTTGGCTTGAGCGCCAGAGTGAGGTTGAACATTAGCACTCGCTGCGCCAAACAGTTCTTTCGCGCGATCGATGGCGAGTTGTTCAATTTGGTCAATAAACTCACAGCCACCATAATAGCGTTTTCCTGGGAGTCCTTCCGCATATTTATTGGTTAAAACCGACCCTTGAGTCGCCATTACCGCAGCCGAAGTAAAGTTTTCACTAGCGATAAGTTCTAAATGTTCTCTTTGTCGTCCTAATTCTTTCTGCATCATTCCCGATACCGTCGGGTCAGTTTGTGCCAGAAAATCTAAATTACTTTGTGTCACAGTCATACAATTCCTATGTAATGATTCTCTACTTTAGCTACTTTAACGCGATTTGTGAGCTTAATCAGTACCATAAAACGCCCAGTCGCCTCGCATAGCTATATTACAGCGAATCTCTCGCCAAGGCAAAACTTTTCTCCAACTCCCTTAAAAGCAAAAGACCCGGAAACAAGCGCCTATCATAAGCATCCCTTATTGCTGCTACCTTCCGGTTCTGACAAGGTTCGGGCGTTATGATCGCGCTAGTCCGGATCATTTAAACCATAACATAAGTTTTTCCAAAAAGGCGACTATTCCACAACAATACACCACTGATGGAGTTCATAAGTGACACAACCGTTTTTAACTAAGGGATCATTCTCAACAATTGTTTGTGCTTCTTCTAAGCTCTCCGCTTCAAATAACAGCATTCCGCCACCCATATCTCCCCAATAGCCAGTTCGCGCTTGATGTCCGTTGGCGATTAATTTTCGCACATACTCAACATGAGCGGGAACATATTGATCAAAGATCGGTTTTTCTACAATTCCTGATTCAATTTTGACAAATAAAGGCATTTACTCGCTCGATCGTTAATAATAGACAACTGAAAATTTATTTTCAATTTACTCTAAAAAGTAGGTTGGGTGAAGGGAAGCGAAACCCAACAACAATCAGTGACCAGTTAAGCAGTTACCAGTTACCAGTAGTTCTCAAACTTAATTAGTAACAGTAAATGCTCGATCACTTATTAATTTACTGGTCACTGGTCACTGATTACTGATTACTGATCACTGGTCACTGGTCACTGATTACTGATCACTGGTCACTGGTCACTGGTCACTGATTACTGATCACTGGTCACTGGTCACTGATCACTGAGCAAATAGAGACTTAATTTTGCTCTTTTAAGGCACTATTTTTAGGTAACTCTTTTGGCGAATTTGCCACATAACCTTTGTAATTTTGTAAGATTTCGCTGGCGATTTTTACCACCTCTATATCTGCATCTTTTTGCGCTAGTTTTAAGTAAGGAATTACCGCTTCAGAACGGATTTTTCCTAAAGATTTTACCGCTAACTTTCGCACCCAAAATGCTCGATCGCGCTGGAGTTCTCCTAAACTTTCAATCCCTTGTTTTACCTGATTATTTAAACTTTGATCAGCGATTAGTTTTCCGAAAACGATAGCGACAGCCGCACGAACTCGATCGTCCTCATCATAAGTATAGGCTTGAACTTGAGGAATCGCGATCGAATTACCGTCTTTTCCCCAAGTTATTAACTGTTCAACTATCCGTTTTTTTTTGAGTCACTTTCATTTTCATCAAAGAGATCAAACAAGCTGTCTAATTCTTCATCCCCTGTACTTTTGCTTTGAGTTTTATTCTGTTCTTTTGGAGATTCATCATCAGAAAACAATAAATCTAAATCTTCTATATTATCGGTTTCCTTACTGGAAGTAGAATCAGTTTCTTTGCTTTGGGTTTCGGAGGTTTCCGTGTCTTCAAAAAAGCGATCAAATTCGTCTTCTTCCTCTTCGGGAGAAACAATTAATGTTTCTGGAATAAAGTCATTATTATCACTTTGATTTTGAGTGGTGGTTTCTTCTTCTTCCACATCGGCGAAAAATGTATCAAATTCGTCTTCTCTCTCTAAAGATTGAACATTACTCGATGTTTGAGAACTCACTTCCTCTTCATCTTCAAAAAAGAACTCGTCTAACTCTTCTGCTTCTTCCTGAAGATTGGTTTCCGATTGAACATTAGAGGAACTCTCGCTTAACTGTTGACGAGTTTGTTCTAATTCCTGACGAATTTGTGTAACTTCTGCTTGTGCGTTTTCTTGTGCGACTGCTACTTCTTGTTGTACTCTTTCCCCAATCTGTTCCTCTATCTGTTGCTGATAGTCTTGTTGGAGACGTTGGGTTGTTTCTTCAATGCGTCTTTGATGGTCTTGTTCTAACTGTTTTTTCTGAGCTTCTAGTTGTTTCTGATACTTTTCTTTGGTTTGGGTCACTTCATTATTTTTCCAAACGAAAATTGCTCCCGCTCCGATCGCCAGACCAATTATAAAGCCAACAATAATCATCATTGATTTCTCTCCTCTAATATATTTAATATGATTTTTATCACTTAGCTTAACACTAATCGCAAAAAAAACAACTTTTAACTGAGGGCTTGCTGTTGGGAAACTGAAAATCTTACCAAATCCTGAACCTCCCGAAACAGTTGGGTTTGCTCCTAATTCTCTCACGCTTTCAGTCCCGATCGAGCGCCGAGGGGGAGAATTGATTTGTCTCTCTGTGATCGGATCACCACAAGCATCCGTTTCACGCTCACTGCAAGGTTCCAGTTCCAGTTGATTTTATCCCTGAAACATCCTCCCGAAGTTTCCCCAAGATCAGCTTTACCTTTAACAGGAATGCGAATTTTAGTTGAGAAGCGCGATCGCCCGTCTTCTGGTGTGTTTGGGAATACTCTCGCCCTCACTCGTCCTCATACGACACTTGCGGTACTATTAGAGTTAGGATTTATGATTCATCCTACTAAGTTTGAATGGATTATGAATCCGCAAGAGCAAGAAAAACTGGCAGCGACGATCACGCAAGGAATACAGGCTTTTTTCCGTTTTCTAAGTTCGCCGCCTCTCGCTTAAAAACGACTCTAGTTCTTTCCGTAATTCCTCGACTTGCGCTTGATAATTTTCTTGAACCGCTAACTGTTGACGAGTTTGTTCTAATTCCTGACGAATTTGCGTAACTTCTGCTTGTGCGTTTTCTTGTGCGACTGCTACTTCTTGTTGTACTCTTTCCTGAATCTGTTCTTCCATCTGTTGCTGATAGTTTTGTTGGAGGAGTTTGGTTGTTTCTTCAATGCGTCTTTGATGGTCTTGTTCTAACTGTTTTTTCTGAGCTTCTAGTTGTTTCTGATACTTTTCTTTGGTTTGGGTCACTTCATTATTTTTCCAAACGAAAACTGCTCCCGCTCCGATCGCCAGACCCGCCAGACCAATTATAATGCCAACAATAATCATCATTGATTTCTCTCCTCTAATATATTTAATATGATTTTTATCACTGAGCTTAACACTAATCGCAAAAAACAACTTTTAACTGAGATTCAGCTTTAGGCTTCTCTAAAATTTTACCGATTCAGTGCCATAAATCGTCTAGCTTAAAAAGACCAAATATGAAGCCTTTATTTCCCTCTATTCTCTGTGGACTAATTGCAACGACAACGCTCAGTTTTCCAGCGTTTGGAGACACTCCATCAGATTTCAATCTAGTTTATCCCCCACCGCAACACGAAACCACCGCCGATCGAATTTTTTTCATTGGTACAGCCTCCGCTACCGTTTACATTAACGGAAACCCGATTCCACAAAGTAAAGCTGGACATTTTGCTCCCAGTTTCCCCCTAAAAAGAGGAGAGAATAACTTTACTCTACGTTACAACAATCAAGAAAGAAAGATAACAGTTACTCGCGTTTCCCCTGTTCCTGAACCTCCCGAAACAGGTGGGTTTGCTCCTAATTCTCTCACGCCTTCAGTCCCGATCGAGCGCCGAGCAGGAGAATTGATTTGTCTCTCTGCGATCGGATCACCACAAGCACAAGTTTCAGTGACATTACAAGGAAATATAATTCCCCTTCTACCGCAATCACAGCATCCTTTACCCCCCAATTACGCGGTTTTAACGGGACAAAATGACCCTCTTCCTGAGCTTACCCAACTTTACCGAGGATGTTTCACCGCAACCGCGACGGGTAATCTCGGAAACCCGATTTATCAAATGCAATTAGACGAAAAAACGATCACCGCTTCTGATACCGCTAACATTACCATTCTTTCCCCAGAAGCGTTACCTGTGGTGGAAATTACTTCCCAATCGGGGGCTGCGCGTACGGGTCCTGGAACGAGCTATTCTCGTTTAACGCCACTTCCTCAAGGTACGATGGGAATTGTCGATGGAAGAGAGGGAGAATGGCTACGCTTGCGTTATGGGGGTTGGATTAATGCGGCGGAAACTCAAGTTAAACCGAATGCGGTTCAGCCTCAAACGGTGATTCGTAGCATTCAGGGAGAACAGAAGGAAAACGCGACAGAAGTGGTTTTTCCGCTACAAGTTCCAGTTCCAGTGAGCGTGAAACAAGGTAAAGAAACGTTTACCCTCACCCTTCACCATACTACGGCTCAAACCGATACGATCCGCTTCGATGATAACCCTTTCGTTGAACGTTTAGACTGGGAACAATTAGACTCCGATCGAGTGCGATATACGTTTCATCTCAAATCGGAACAACAATGGGGCTACCAATTGCGATATGAAGGGAGTCGTCTGATTTTATCCCTGAAACATCCTCCCGAAGTTTCCCCAAGATCAGCTTTACCTTTAACAGGAATGCGAATTTTAGTTGATCCTGGTCACGGCGGAGAAGAGTTGGGAGCAAGGGGACCCACTGGTTATCCCGAAAAATCAGTGAATCTGAAGGTTTCTCAGTTATTACGGGAGGAGTTGGAAAAACTCGGCGCAACGGTTTATCTGACGCGAGAAACCGATCGCTTTGTGTCTTTGGGGGAACGAGTGGCGATGATTAATGAACTCCAACCGACGATCGCCCTTTCGATCCACTATAATGCGCTTCCTGATGATGGAGACGCAATCAATACTTCTGGGATTGGGATGTTTTGGTACAATCCACCTGCTCACGATTTGGCGGTGTTTCTCCACAATTATTTAGTTGAGGAGCGCGATCGCCCGTCTTATGGTGTGTTTTGGAATACTCTCGCCCTCACTCGTCCTCATACGACACTTGCGGTACTATTAGAGTTAGGATTTATGATTCATCCCACTGAGTTTGAATGGATTATGAATCCGCAAGAGCAAGAAAAACTGGCAGCGACGATCGCGCAAGGAATACAGGTTTGGTGGCGAAAAAAGCATCAAGCAAGTCAGCGCTAACTAAACACTGTGGCAATTAGTTTGTCCAGCCTTTTTCTGCTTGATCCAAAACATAGGCGGCGACATCTCGAATCTGTTCGTCTGTTAATCGTCTTCCATAAGCGGGCATCGCGTTTTTGCCGTTTCTAACCTGTTGCGCGATCGCTGCCATGGAATCCATGTTATATTTTTCTAGAGCATCTTGACCTAAATGCTTATTGGCGATGACAGTGTTGAGGCCGCCTCGATGACATTGAGTGCAATTGGCTTGGGCGAGAAAAACTTTTTTTCCGTTTTCTAAGTTCGCCGCCTCTCGCTCAAAAACGACTTCCTTTTCCTCGGTTGTTGGAGTGGTCGATGTTTCTTCAGTTTTCGGGGCTTGGGATTGATTGTCTTCAGTTGCCTCAGAACGACCGCATCCACTGATTAAAAAAGTCACGACGAAAATAAGCGCAAGAATTTTTTTCAGATTCATTTTTAATTAACCTCCCGATTGATTTCTACAGGAAAACAGTCAGATGCTTCTTCTTTTTCTGCTTCCCTAGCTGCGATTTGATTATTGATCCAGCTTCCAATAAATGTGTCTAGGGAGAAGATTCCACCGCCATTAACCGCAAAGAAGAGAAACGCGGCTGCATAAATGGTCGCTAATTCTAAATAAGGAATACTAAAACCAGCCACTAAAACGTGATGGTAGTCAGCAATCGCCATGGTGAAAAAATTGAGTAAGGCGGCGGGTCGTGTGAACAATCCTAAAGCCACTAATGGGGCGGCAATTAGTTCTGTATAACCCGCAACATAGCTGAAAAAGATGGGAAAGGGTAAGCCAATGACTTCTACATAAGCCTCGGCGAATGATTCAACATCGGATAGTTTGTCAATCCCGTTGTGAATCATAAAAAGTCCTACGACGACTCTTAATATCGTCCATGTTCCTTGTGACCAGTAATTTGGTGTTAGGTTAGAACGAAAGATCGCGGATAATAGATTTGGCATCGGGTTCATCCCTCCTTTGGTTTCACTTTGAAATGCCATTAGGTTCTATTATTATTTTATAACTAATTAGTTATAAGCGACAACATAAGCCAAGAGAAGATGATGAGATTAAAACAAAGTTTGGGGTGATTCTGCTTGTTATTGGTGTTAGGATTTGTCTTAATTCCCCGTTTCAGTAATGCTCAAAGTATCGGTTTAGAGTCTCGCCTTTCCCGCTTGGAAGCAGAAGTGTTTCAGCGCGCGATCGCGCCTTTCTAACCTAGAATCTCAGATTTCGAGAGTCGATCGATCAGCGCCTTCTCCCTCTCCGTCTCTTCCTTCCCCACGCCAACAGACGATTAATCCTTCTTCGGAAATGTTCGATCGTCTCGCCACCTTGGTGATTGAACTCAAAGAAAGAGTACAAACTTTAGAAGCAAAAGTCTCCGAACTGGAAGAAAATCAGCAACAGCACGATAAGATAGGAGGGTGTAAAGAACGATAATAAATATAGATTTATGCTAATTGCAGGCTTATATTTGGCGTTAGGCGGACTCTATTTGCTGATTATTCCAGGTTTGACCTATTTTTATCTACAGCAACGCTGGTATGTTGCAAGCTCGATCGAGCGCACCTTTATGTATTTTCTCGTATTTTTCTTCTTTCCAGGGTTACTGCTACTCAGTCCATTTTTGAATTTTCGCCCCAAACGTCGAGAAATTTAAACCTCGGATTAGTGCCTCCTGAAAACAGATATGGAGACAAGGGAGACAAGGGAGACAAGGGAGACAAGGGAGACAAGAGAGACAAGAGAGACAAGGGAGCGATTTTTCTTCCCCATCTTCCCCATCTCCCCCATCTCCCCCATCTCCCCCATCTCCCCCATCTTCCCCAAACTTGGGGGTTAGGGGGCAAAGTTACCTCATTAAATCGTACAAGAGAAGTAATGTATGCGACGAATAGACGCGATCGGACTCACATTAGGCGTTTTCATTGCTGGGGGAGTCGCCTATCTCCTCTTGCGAGTTTTTGGATTAAGTTCCCAAAATGCAGGAGTTTGGAGTCAAGTGTTATTAGTCGCCGCCTTAATCGGTTGGGTGAGTACCTATATTTTTCGGGTAGTCACGCAAGATATGACTTATAATAAACAACTCCGAGACTATGAAGAAGCAGTGATTCAAAAACGCTTAGAAGAAATGACAAACGAAGAATTGGAACAACTGCAAAAAGAAGTGGAAGCAGAAAAAGCCGCTGAATCTTCTTCTACTGAACAAACAGAAGATAAAAACGAACAATGAACACGGTTTCTCAATGTTTTCAAACCCTCCGTGAAAACGGAAAATGTGCCTTGATTCCTTTCCTTACCGCCGGTGATCCCGATTTAGAAACGACGGTAAAAGCCCTAGAATTGCTCGATCGCGCCGGTGCAGATTTAATCGAATTAGGCGTTCCCTATTCCGATCCCCTTGCCGATGGCCCCGTGATTCAAGCTGCCGCCACTCGTGCCTTAAAACAAGGAGTAAAACTAGAGGATGTGTTAGCAGTGGTGGAGACAGTGGGAAAGAAAATAACCGCCCCGATCGTCCTCTTTTCCTACTATAATCCCATTTATTATCAAGGAGTCCATTCCTTTCTCAGTCGTATCTCCCAAGCAGGAGTGAAAGGATTAGTCATTCCTGATATTCCCCTCGAAGAAGCGGAAACCGTATTAAACCCCGCCCAAGAATATGGCATTGAAGTCACCCTTTTAGTCGCCCCCACCTCTCCCGAAGCCAGAATCAGCGCGATCGCACAAAAATCTCAAGGCTTTGTCTATTTGGTTAGCGTTACTGGTGTCACAGGAACTCGCACCGAAGTGGGCGCAAGAGTCAAAGAATTATTACCCTTATTACGCGAGGCAACCGATAAACCCATTTGTGTTGGTTTTGGGGTTTCTCAGCCTGAACACGCAGCCCAAATTAAAGCCTGGGGGGCGGATGGGGTAATCGCAGGTAGTGCCTTTGTGCGTCGTTTAGCAGAAGCAGATTCCCCAGAAGCAGGATTAAAAGCAATAGAAACTTTTTGTCGGAGTTTGAAAGCCGCGATTTAATGCTAAATTAGCCTTGTTGATGTAGGTTGGGTGAAATGAAATGCAACCCAACACCTATGTAGGTTGGGTGAAATGAAATCTAATCCAACACCTATGTAGGTTGGGTGAAATGAAATCTAACCCAACACCTATATCTGTAGGTTGGGTGAAATGAAATGCAACCCAACACCTATGTAGGTTAGGTGAAATGAAATGTAACCCAACACCTATGTAGGTTAGGTGAAATGAAATCTAACCCAATACCTATGTATGTAGGTTGGGTGAAATGAAATGTAACCCAACACCAATCATCAATAAATAATTAATAGCAAAAACAATGACTTATACAATCGCACTCAAACAAGAAGAACAATATCGGATTTATATTCTATCCGATGAAGACAAACAAAGTCGCCTTGAAATTGTTCCTGAAAGAGGAGGAGTTGTCACCAGTTGGCGCATACAGGGACAAGAAATATTTTACATGGATTGGGAGCGATTTCAAGACCCAGAAAAAAGTGTTAGGGGAGGGATTCCGATTTTATTTCCCATCTGTGGGAATTTACCAGATGATCGATACCTTCACCAAGACACAGAATATCATTTAAAGCGTCATGGTTTCGCTCGTGATTTACCCTGGGAAGTGACCACAAGAAACACCGAAAATGGTGCAGCTTTGACGCTAGTTTTAAGGAGTAATGATGAAACGCGATCGAGTTATCCCTTCGATTTTGAAGTAACCTTCACCTATCGTTTAAAAGGAAATACCCTCACCCTAGATCAGACTTATCAGAATAATTCTAGTCAACCGATGCCTTTTTCTACAGGGTTACATCCCTACTTTGCGGTGACAGATAAAAATCAAATGACACTAGATATTCCCGCTACAGAATATAAAGATAACGTCGAACAAAAAACCTTTTCCTATGACGGTAAATTTGATCTGGAAAGAGACGAAATAGATGCTCAACTTCGTCCTTTATCCCGTCAAAAAACCAGTTTAGAATTGCCCGATCGAGGCTTTAAGATTAATTTAACTTTTTCCCCCGAATACACAACGGCGGTATTTTGGATAGTAAAAGGGAAAGACTTTGCTTGTCTCGAACCTTGGACAGCCCCTAGAAACGCCCTTAACACAGGAGAAGATTTATTAGTGATTCCAGCTTGGGAAAGTAAACAACTACAAGTCGTATTTGAAATCGCCTAAAATATGAGGGGTGAATAGCCCCCTACTTAAGCAAAATAAATATTGTCTTAGCCATGAGTTATTTACCCTTATTTGGTCGCATTTGTCTCTGTTTAATCTTCTTTCAAGGAGCATTTGGTAACTTCTCTGATTTCAGTGCTACTCAAGCAAGAATGGGAGAAATGGGTTTACCTTTACCCGCTTTATTGTTAGCTGGAAATATTATTTTTCAGTTCGTTGGTGCAATCTCACTTTTACTGGGATTTAAAGTGCAATGGGGAGCAGTAATTTTAATTGTGTTTCTCATTCCAACGACTCTCATTTTTCACGATTTTTGGGTTGATCCAGGGGAAAGAATCGCTTTTTTCAAAAACCTCGCTTTAATTGGCGGTTTGTTATTACTGATTCAAACTGGTGCTGGTGCGGTTAGTCTTGATTCAGAATAACTTATCGTCTTAAAAAAACTCAATGCTCGATCGCAATTTATACCACTTAAAAATTTCCAAAATTGTATTATTGATCAAAAGTAGGTTGGGTGGAGCGAAGCGAAACCCAACACCAATCAGTGACCAGTTAAGCAGTCACCAATTACCAATCGATTATTAATTCACTGCTTACTGATAAATGAAGTTTGATTGTAGAAAATAAGACAATTCCCATAGTTATTAAGTTGATAAGCATTGAAAAACTAGCAATAAAAGAATGAAACAATCCTCCCCTAATTTAATCGATCCTGATGACATTTCTCGTCCCAATGGTCAATTTTTAGGGTTTCCTTATTCCTTAGAAGAATCAACAATTGTATTTTTTCCAGTACCTTGGGATGCGACGACATCTTATGGCGCGGGAACAGCAAAAGGTTCGCAAGCAATTATTGAGGCATCTGTACAATTAGAACCAACAGATTACCATGTTTACGAAGCATGGAAAATCGGTCATTATACTCTACCAATTGATGAAAAAATTAGAGCCAAAAATGACAAAATGCGAGCAATAGCGAAAAATATTATCGAATATCAAGAAGCAGGAGGACATCATAACGATTCAACAATTCAGCCTGAGCTAGAAATCATTAACGAGGCTTCCGAAAAACTGAACGACTGGGTTTACGAACAAAGTTGTTTGCTCTTAGATCAGAATAAATTAATTGGTTTAATCGGCGGTGATCATAGTGTACCATTTGGTTTAATGAAAGCATTAAGCGAAAGATATAATCACTATGGAATTTTACAAATTGATGCTCATGCCGACTTAAGAAATGCCTATGAAGGGTTTACTTATTCTCATGCTTCCATCATGCACAATGCCTTAAAATTATCAGAAATTTCTCATTTAGTACAGGTAGGAATCAGAGATTTTTCTCAAGGAGAAATTGAACAAGCAAAAGCCGATAAACGAGCATATTGGTTTACAGATTGGGAAATGAAAAATAAAGCATATCAAGGGTATGTGTGGTTAGATCAATGCCAAGAAATTATTAATTGTTTACCCGAACAAGTTTATATTAGTTTCGATATTGATGGCTTAAATCCTCATTTTTGTCCTCATACAGGAACACCAGTTCCGGGTGGGTTAGACTTTAATCAAGCAATTTTTTTAATAGAAACGCTGGTAAAAGTAGGAAAACAAATCATTGGTTTTGATTTATGCGAAGTTTCTCCTAATCTCAAAAATCCTGACGATGAATGGGATGGAAATGTTGGCGCAAGACTGGCTTATAAATTAGCTAACTTTATGTTTGCTTCCCAGAGAAAAAATCAATCATCCTCGTAGGTTGGGTGAAATCAAATGTAACCCAACAGCAATTAAACACCAAATGTGTAGGTTGGGTGAAATCAAATGTAACCCAACAGCAATTAAACACCAAATGTGTAGGTTGGGTGAAATCAAATGTAATCCAACAGCAATCATAAGCAATTACCCGAACTTGATATTAATTATGAACACTCCGTTTTTAGATGCACTAAAAAAGAGTGGGAATCGTCCCCATGCCGCCTTTTATGTTCCTGGACATAAACAGGGAAAAGGAATCTCCGAAAAATTATCAGAATTATGGGGAGAAAAAGTGTTTCGCTACGACTTGCCAGAGTTACCAGAATTTGGAAATTTATTACCCGCAACAGGGGTGATGAAAACAGCACAAGACCTCGCCGCTAAAACCTTCGGTGCGGATCAAAGTTGGTTTTTAGCCAATGGTTCAACTTCTGGTGTTATGGCTGCTATCTTAGCCACCTGTAAAGACGGTGACAAAATTATACTACCCCGTACTGTTCATTCTTGTGCCATTGGGGGCTTAATTTTTTCGGGAGCGATTCCAATTTTTATCAATCCTGTCTATGATTCAAACTTTGATCTTCCCTATACCATCACTCCCGAAGCCGTTGAACAAACTCTTTCCCAAGATGATGATATTAAAGCGATTCTGGTCGTTTCTCCCACCTATCAAGGGGTATGCGCTGACATACCAACCTTAGCGAATCTTGCCCATTCCTACAATATTCCTCTCATTGTTGATGCCGCACATGGCGCTCATTTTGGCTTTCATTCTCAGTTTCCTCCCTCTCCTCTGGCTCTAGGAGCAGATGTGGTGATACAATCCCTCCATAAGACCCTCGGCGCACTGACTCAGGCTTCTTTGCTCCATTTGCAAGGAAAACGGGTGAATCCCGCATCGATCGAGTTTGCTTTACAGTGCTTACAGTCTAGTAGTCCGAGCCATTTATTATTAGCGTCTCTTGATGCAGCAAGAGAACAAGTGGAGACACAAGGAAACCAACTGTTAGACTCCGCCCTTGCTTTGTCAGAGGAAGCTCGATCGCAAATTAAAGCCCTCCCCAATATTAATCTCTTTTCT
The DNA here is from genome assembly GCF_000317615.1 of Dactylococcopsis salina PCC 8305. GTDB lineage: Bacteria > Cyanobacteriota > Cyanobacteriia > Cyanobacteriales > Rubidibacteraceae > Halothece > Halothece salina. The sequence continues at coordinate 3,046,289 of NC_019780.1, forward strand.
CCCGCTTGTCCTCAAGCCGGCTGCCAAGAATTAGACCGAACACGAATTACGATTGATGTGTCAGCACTGGGGTTAACTGGTTTTGCCGCCGATGAGATATTACATGATCAATTGGCTGTAACTGCGGAATTACCCACCGCTAAAACTCTCACTTTTGTGGTGACTTTTGGCAATTTTATAGATGATATTAACGCAGTAATTAATGGGTTAAGGCAATTGAAACAGGAAAGAGGACACAATACTGTATTGTCTCCGCAAATATCACGTTTGCCCCCGATCGGTCAATTTATTTCTCCAAGGGCGACATTTTTCGCATCTGAAAAAGCCTTACCTTTATCAGAAACAGTAGGAAAAATTAGTGCAGAATTACTGTGTCCTTATCCGCCAGGAATTCCTGTTTTAATGCCAGGAGAAATTATTACAAAAGAAGCAATAAAATATTTACAAGAAATGTTGACTTTCGGTAATCAAATTAGTATTCGAGGCTGTAGTGATAGCAGTTTAAATCAATTACAAGTGATGGATGAATAAATAAAAAACCCACCGCGAGGTGGGAGAAAAATGAACCTGGCACCGAGCTATTTTCCCAGACAGTGTCCCGTCAAGTATCTTCGCCGCTGCAGCGTTTCACACCCGAGTTCGGGATGGATCGGAGTGGTTCCACCGCGCCTTCAGCACCAGGAAAGGCTGTGATTCTGTCGGAAGCAGAACCTTGAAGACTGCACATCACCAAGAATCAAGATCAAGCCCTCGGTCGGTTCGTATGCCTTGGCTTCATCTGTTACCAGACTACCACCGAGCACCGATAAACAGGTGTTCTTCCTGTGACCTTACTTCCTTGACAGAATGAGAGCACTCATCTTGAGGTGGGCTTCCCACTTAGATGCTTTCAGCGGTTATCCGCTCCGCACTTGGCTACCCTGCGTTTACCGTTGGCACGATAACAGGTACACCAGCGGTGCGTCCTTCCCGGTCCTCTCGTACTAAGGAAGGCTCCTCTCAATGCTCTAACGCCGACACCGGATATGGACCGAACTGTCTCACGACGTTCTGAACCCAGCTCGCGTACCGCTTTAATGGGCGAACAGCCCAACCCTTGGGACCGACTTCAGCCCCAGGTTGCGATGAGCCGACATCGAGGTGCCAAACCTCCCCGTCGATGTGAACTCTTGGGGGAGATCAGCCTGTTATCCCTAGAGTAACTTTTATCCGTTGAGCGACGGCCTTTCCACGCAGCGCCGTCGGATCACTAAGGCCGACTTTCGTCCCTGCTCGACTTGTCGGTCTCGCAGTCAAGCTCCCTTCTGCCTTTGCACTCTGCGGCTGATTTCCAACCAGCCTGAGGGAACCTTGGCGCGCCTCCGTTACCTTTTTGGAGGCGACCGCCCCAGTCAAACTGCCCGCCTGCAGCTGTCCCTTCCCCGGCTTACGGGTGAAGGTTAGAATTCTAGCTGAACCAGAGTGGTATCTCACCGATGGCTCCAGTTTCCCCACGAGGAAACTTTCTTCGCCTCCCACCTATCCTGCGCAAGCTCAGCCCGAACCCCACTTCAGGTTACAGTAAAGCTTCATAGGGTCTTTCTGTCCTGGTGTCGGTAGTCCGTATCTTCACAGACTTTCCTATTTCGCCGAGCCTCTCTCCGAGACAGCGCCCAGATCGTTACGCCTTTCGTGCGGGTCGGAACTTACCCGACAAGGAATTTCGCTACCTTAGGACCGTTATAGTTACGGCCGCCGTTCACTGGGGCTTCGGTTGCCAGCTTTGCCGAAGCTAACCGACTTCCTTAACCTTCCAGCACTGGGCAGGCGTCAGCCCCTATACTTCCTCTTTCGAGTTGGCAGAGACCTGTGTTTTTGGTAAACAGTCGCCTGGGCCTGGTCACTGCGACCAGCTCTCGCTGGTACCCCTTCTCCCGAAGTTACGGGGTGATTTTGCCGAGTTCCTTAGAGAGAGTTTTCTCGCGCCCCTTGGTATGCTCTACCTCCCTACCTGTGTCAGTTTCGGGTACGGGGACTGGCTTTCTTCACAACTACCGCTTTTCTTGGCACTAACTTCAGTGATGCGGAAGTCGTAACTTCCTCCCAATCCATTCAGGGTATCACCTATTTTCATGCGTCCCGGTGTTGCTCCCACTCAGTCGTTCGGGATTATTCACCCGATGTCCATCGACTACACCTTTCGGTCTCGCCTTAGGTCCCGACTAACCCTCCGCGGACGAGCCTTCCGGAGGAACCCTTAGGGTTTCGGGGCTTTGGATTCTTACCAAAGTTTTCGCTACTCAAGCCGACATTCTCACTTCTATCTCGTCCACACCTGCTTGCCGCTAGTGCTTCTCCCTTGATAGAACGCTCCCCTACCACAGTTATCCTGTCCACAGCTTCGGTAGATGACTTAGCCCCGTTCATTTTCGGCGCGGGAACGCTTGACCAGTGAGCTATTACGCACTCTTTTAAGGGTGGCTGCTTCTAGGCAAACCTCCTGGTTGTCTTGGCGTTCCTACCTCCTTTTTCACTTAGCCATCATTTCGGGACCTTAGCTGGTGGTCTGGGCTGTTTCCCTCTTGACGATGAAGCTTATCCCCCACCGTCTCACTCACGATTTTCACAATGGTATTCTGAGTTTGTCTCGCTTTGGTACCGCTTTCGCAGCCCGTAGCGAAACAGTGCTTTACCCCCACTGCTTTTTCTTCGCTGCTGCGCCTAAACGCATTTCGGGGAGAACCAGATAGCTCCGAGTTCGATTGGCATTTCACCGCTAACCACAACTCATCCGCCAACTTTTCAACGTTGGTCGGTTCGGACTTCCACTTGGTACTACCCAAGCTTCCTCCTGGTCATGGTTAGTTCACCCGGGTTCGGGTCAATTACCCGTGACTTACGCCCTTTTCAGACTCGGTTTCCCTTGGGCTTCGCTCTTCGTGAGCTTAACCGGCCACGACTAATTACTCGCCGGCTCATTCTTCAACAGGCACGCGGTCAGACGTTTCATCGTCCTCCCACTGCTTGTAAGCTAACGGTTTCACGTTCTTTTTCACTCCCCTCGCCGGGGTTCTTTTCACCTTTCCCTCGCGGTACTGGTTCGCTATCGGTCACATCGGAGTATTTAGCCTTACCAGGTGGTCCTGGCTGATTCACTCGGAATTTCTCGTGTTCCGAACTACTCGGGATTCAGCGCAGCGGTTTTCCTTTTCAACTACGGGACTTTTACCCTCTCTGGTGCAGTTTTCAGTTGCTTCGTTTAAGAGTCTCCGTCTGACCATTGCTGTCCCACGACCCCTCTCACCGCAGTGGGAGGTTTAGGCTGCTCCCCGTTCGCTCGCCGCTACTAGGGGAATCACTCTTGTTTTCTTTTCCTACGGTTACTAAGATGTTTCAGTTCGCCGCGTTGGCTCGTTTCTGCCTATAGATTCAGCAGACCGTTCTTGGGGTTGCCCCATTCGGATACTTGCGGCTCTAGGCTTATTTCCAGCTCCCCGCAACGTTTCGTCGGTTACCACGTCCTTCTTCGCCTCGATGTGCCTAGGGCTTTACCGTTAGCTCTTTTTCGCTTGACCTCGGTTAAGTTTCCTTAACTTTCTTGGTGATTATGCAGTTTTCAAGGTTCTGGTCTGGACAAGTGTCCAGCAGTCGTTAGCTATCCTAACGGTGCTGAATCCTTGTATGGAGGTAAGCGGACTCGAACCGCTGACTCCCTGCGTGCAAGGCAGGTGCTCTACCAACTGAGCTATACCCCCGCTATGGGCTATCCTGGACTTGAACCAGGGACCTCACCCTTATCAGGGGTGCGCTCTAACCAACTGAGCTAATAGCCCAGGTTCCCCAAACCCGGTTGGAAAAGCCTACTGATTTCTACCACGACCGACCTCGGAGTTGAAGGGTCTCTCTTACTTCTTTTTCAGAGTTTCCCCTACCTTGGGTCTCCTTTTAAGGAGGTGATCCAGCCACACCTTCCGGTACGGCTACCTTGTTACGACTTCACCCCAGTCACTAGCCCAGCCTTCGGCGCCCCCCTCCACACGGGTTAGGGTAACGACTTCGGGCTTGGCCAGCTTCCATGGTGTGACGGGCGGTGTGTACAAGGCCCGGGAACGAATTCACCGCCGTATTCTGACCGGCGATTACTAGCGATTCCTCCTTCAAGCAGGCGAGTTGCAGCCTGCTATCTGAACTGAGGCCGAGTTTGATGGGATTTGCTGGCTCTTGCGAGTTCGCTTCCCTCTGTCCCGACCATTGTAGGACGTGTGTCGCCCAGAGCATAAGGGGCATGCTGACTTGACGTCATCCTCACCTTCCTCCGGTTTGTCACCGGCAGTCTCCCTAGAGTTCCCAACCTAATGCTGGCAACTAAGGACGAGGGTTGCGCTCGTTGCGGGACTTAACCCAACATCTCACGACACGAGCTGACGACAGCCATGCACCACCTGTCTCCGCGTTCCCGAAGGCACTCCCCACTTTCATGGGGATCCGCGGGATGTCAAGCCCTGGTAAGGTTCTTCGCGTTGCATCGAATTAAACCACATCCTCCACCGCTTGTGCGGGCCCCCGTCAATTCCTTTGAGTTTCACACTTGCGTGCGTACTCCCCAGGCGGGATACTTAACGCGTTAGCTTCGGCACGGCTTGGGTCGATACAAACCACGCCTAGTATCCATCGTTTACGGCTAAGACTACAGGGGTATCTAATCCCTTTCGCTACCTTAGCTTTCGTCCCTGAGGGTCAGGTGCGACCCAGTAGAGCGCTTTCGCCACCGGTGTTCTTCCCAATCTCTACGCATTTCACCGCTACACTGGGAATTCCCTCTACCCCTGTCGCCCTCTAGCGCACCCGTTTCCACTGCCACACCGGAGTTAAGCTCCGACCTTTGACAGCAGACTTGATGCGCCCCCTGCGGACGCTTTACGCCCAATAATTCCGGATAACGCTTGCCTCCTCCGTATTACCGCGGCTGCTGGCACGGAGTTAGCCGAGGCTGATTCCTCAGGTACCGTCAGTCATTCTTCCCTGAGAAAAGTGGTTGACAGCCCAAGAGCCTTCTTCCCACACGCGGCGTTGCTCCGTCAGGCTTTCGCCCATTGCGGAAAATTCCCCACTGCTGCCTCCCGTAGGAGTCTGGGCCGTGTCTCAGTCCCAGTGTGGCTGCTCATCCTCTCAGACCAGCTACCGATCGACGCTTTGGTAGGCTTTTACCCCACCAACTAACTAATCGGACGCGAGCTCCTCTTCTAGCGGAAAACCATTTCACCTTTCGGCGTATTGGGGATTAGCCGTCGTTTCCAACGGTTGTCCCCATCTAGAAGGTAGATTCTCACGCGTTACTCACCCGTCCGCCACTAAGTCCGAAGACTTCGTTCGACTTGCATGTGTTAAGCACGCCGCCAGCGTTCATCCTGAGCCAGGATCAAACTCTCCATGTTGAGAACCTGCGGCTCGTTTGTTTCTACGTTTCCGTTTTAATAAATTTGACGTGGAAGCGTTAACGTTTTACCGTTAACTTAGGCTTTTCCAACTTATGAATTTGTCTAGGTTCAGGTGGCTCGGTTTCGGTGGGCGTGACCGCCTCCGTTTCGAGCGCATTCACTAATATAGGGGTTATTTCAAGAAGTGTCAACCCTTTTTTCAAGTTTTTTCTGACTTTTTTTCTGTTCCTTGCTGGCTGGGGATTGTGGCAGAATGTGAAAAGCACATTGATCGCAATATTGGGGAAGAATCGAGAATGTCTGCAAAAAATTTCCAGTCCGTAGTGGCAACTTTAAATCAGTTCTGGCGCGATGCCTTCAGCTCGGTCTCCGACCTACGCGCTTGTCTTATTGCCCAGCCTTACGACACAGAAAAGGGAGCGGGAACAATGAGTCCTCATACTTTTCTACGGGCGATCGGACCGGAACCTTGGTCGGTTGCTTATATTGAGCCGTGTCGTCGTCCCACAGATGGACGCTATGGGGAAAACCCGAATCGGTTTCAACACTATTATCAGTATCAAGTTCTCATTAAACCCTCTCCCTCGAATATCCAAGAGTTATTCCTAGACTCGTTACGAGCGTTAGGGATTCAACCAGAAGATCATGATGTGCGATTTGTAGAGGATAATTGGGAATCTCCTACTTTAGGAGCTTGGGGAGTCGGCTGGGAAGTTTGGCTCGATGGGATGGAAATTACTCAGTTCACTTATTTCCAACAGTGTGGGGGAATTGACTGTGATCCCGTTTCCATTGAAATTACCTATGGGTTAGAACGGATTGCTATGTATTTACAGGAAGTTGATGCGCTCCCGAAAATTCAGTGGAATGATGAACTGAATTATGGAGACGTTCATCTACAAGGGGAAATTGAACAATGTACTTATAATTTTGAAGCGTCTAACCCTGAGTTATTGTTCCAATTGTTTACTCTTTATGAACAAGAAGCAAACCAACTGATAGACAAAGGGTTAGTTCTACCGAGTTTAGACTATGTTCTCAAGTGTTCTCATACGTTTAACTTGCTCGAAGCCAGAGGAGTGATTTCAGTAACCGAGCGAACCCGATATATTGGTCGCATTCGTGCTTTGGCTCGGAAAACGGCTCAACGGTATTATGAACAGCGAGAACAGTTAGGATTTCCTTTGCTTAAATCCAGTTAGTCTTATATTGCTGCTTAAAAAATCTTGAACATGAGGAGAACAATTGATGAATCTTACAGAATTATTAGAACCGATCGCGCAGTTTTTTCGTTCCCTAAATCTTCCTGAACCGATTACCCATTGGGGACATCCCGCAATGATGGGAATTGTTATTTTTGTGATGGGAACATTTGTGGGAATTACTGGTTGGAAAGGACGTTTAGCTAATGAGGAAGCAGTGATCATTGAAAACCGTAGTAACCACCGTAAACTCGCTCCCTGGATGTTTACGTTTATGGCGTTAGGTTACACAGGTGGTTTACTATCATTAGTTATGCAACAAGAACCGATTTTGGAAAGTCCGCATTTTATAACAGGAACGGTTGTTTTAGGATTGCTGGCTGTCAATGGCTTAATTTCTTTGAGTGGCTTTGGTGGTGAGAAAAAACAATTGAGAACCGCTCATGCTATTTTAGGGAGTTTGGCTTTAGCAATTATGGTGATTCACGCTTTGCTAGGTTTGAAATTAGGTTTAGCAATTTAGGATATCAAAGAGCGTTTAAGATTCTAAGAAAAACCAGTTTCTATTTCTATGAACTAGGTTGGGTTCGCTTCCATTTACCCAACCTACTCGCTCTCTTCAATTAGTTGCTATATTAGTAAGCAATTACTCGCAAACATTTCAGCATTTTAAGGAAAATGTATGGGAAGGATATTCCGCTTTTTTGTTTAGCCTATATTTTGGGTCTTTTGATTACTTCCGCAATCGATCAATATGCGCTGACTATTCTGATTTTTGGATTAATTACAGGTGGACTGGCTTGGAAGTTTGCTTCTTATCATCAATGGTTGGGGTTACGATCGCGCTCTCTGTTAGTCATTATTTTAATTATCTTAACCAGCTTTTTTTACTTTTATCTCCGTTTCCCTACCGCAAAAAGTAACGATGTTAGTCAAATTATTCCCTCAGATACTAATGGAATTAGTGCCACAGTTATGGGAAAAGTTATCAATTCTCCTACCCGAAACCGATCGGGAAAGTTAAGATTTTGGTTAGAGACAGAAACGGTTAACAATGACCAGAAAAATATGGCTGTTGAGGGGAAACTCTACGCTACGATTCCACTAAATTTAGAAGACAAGATTTCTTCTGGTTCAAAAATAGAAATTACGGGCTATCTGTATCAACCATCAACTCCCAAAAATCCAGGACAGTTTGATTTTAAGGAATATCTTAAACGAAATGGTGCTTTTGCTGGTATTAGTGGACGAGAACTAACAGTAATTCAGAAGAATAATTGGGGGTTTTGGCGGTTGCGCGATCGCATCATCAAGGTTCATCAAAAAGCCTTAGACTCTCCCAAAGGAATGTTAGTTAGTTCGATGGTTTTAGGGAGAAGAGCCGTTAGTTTACCTTATGAGTTACAAGAGGAATTTTTAAGAGCGGGGTTGGCTCATTTCTTAGCGGCTTCGGGGTTTCATGTTTCTCTACTTTTGGGCTTTATTTTAGTAATTACTAAACGCTTTAGAGCCTCGATTAGTTTAATAATTGGGTTAGGAATACTATTGCTTTATGTGGGATTAACGGGTTTACAGCCGTCGATTTTAAGAGCAAGTTTGATGGGAATTGCTGGTTTAATTGGGTTAGTCACTGACAGGAAATTTGACGCGGTTAAATCTTTGTTGATGATTGCAACTATTTTATTACTGATTAATCCGTTATGGATTATTGATTTAGGGTTTCAATTTAGCTTTTTAGCAACACTGGGATTGATTGTTACGATTCCTAATTTTTTAGATAAGTTAGAGTTTTTACCGCCTACGTTAGCGACACTTATTGCTGTTCCGATCGTTGCTTTTGTTTGGATTTTTCCGTTACAATTATTCTATTTTGGTACAGTTGCTCCTTACAGCATTCTGCTTAACATTCTAGCGACTCCTTTAGCGATTTTGATTATTTTAGGAGGAATGCTGAGTGGTTTTATTGGGTTGTTAGTTTCTGATCTCGGTAGCTTAATTGCGCTATTATTATCTTATCCAACACAAGGATTAATTAGTTTAGTATCTGTTTTTAATCGACTCCCTGCGAGTTATTTGTTATTTGGAAAAATTGCTTTATGGCAACTTTTAACTGTTTATAGTTTAATCCTTTTTGTGTGGCGTGTTCCTCAAGGTCAAAAATATTGGAAGTTGGTTTCACTAAGTGCGATCGCGCTCCTGATTTTTCCCGTTATTTATAAACAATTTACCTTGCAACAGATCACCGTTTTTGCAACGGAAAAACCTGCGGTTATTTTGATCCAAAATCGCGGTCATACAACTTTAATTAATTGTGGTGATGAAAACACAATCCAATATACAATCTTGCCATTTTTGCAACAGGAAGGAGTGCAAACAATCGACAGCGCGATCGCTCTATCATCTCAAAATAAATGGCAATATTTACTAGAGAACGTTTCCATAAAAAGTCTGTTTAATTCTCAAATTACAACCAGAGAAGTTGAAAGTTTGTTCAATGTTCAAGCAGTGATTAAAAAACCATTTGATTTACTAAAAAATCGAGGATTAACTCTAGAAAGGATTAATTCTATTTTTACCATTAATTTAAACAAAAAAAGCTGGGGATTCTTAGAAAATCCAACTCGGAGTATCTCTAGTTTTCCCGAAGATTTAAAAGCGATCGATGTTTTATTATGGGAGGGAAAACGTTTAGATCGAAGTTGGTTAGCAATTTTAAAACCCAAAACTGTTATTCTGGTTAGTAATGAAATTTTAGAAGAATTAAAACAAGATTTGCAACAAAAAAAAATCAATGTTCATGTCACTGGAGAAGATGGGGCAATACAGTGGACTTCTTACGTTCTTTTCTGAACTTTGCTAAAAATAGAAAAAAAGTTCATTCTTATCAGTGTTAATTTTGTGTTGGGTTTCGCTTTACTCCACCCAACCTACTTTTTGTCTATAATTTTGATCGATCATGTTAATAATTCTAAAGCCTGTTCTACTACTTCCGCACCAGCATGAGGTTGACATCCTTTTTCTGTGAGATATCTACGCCATGCTTTCGCCCCAGGTTGTCCATTAAAGATATGAATTAAATGACGAGTCATGCTATTAAGTTTTACACCGCGATTCACCCAATAATCTAGATAGGGAAACATTGCTTTTACCACTTCTTTCATTGTGGGAGGAGAAGAGTCTTCCCCATAAATTTCTCGATCGACGCTGGAAAATAAATTCGGATTATCGTAAGCGGCTCGTCCGATCATCACGGCATCAAGGTGATGCAAATGTTCCTTAATCTCAGCAAGGGTTTTAATTCCGCCATTGATTTCAACAAAAAGATGAGGAAACTCCTGTTTGAGACGATAAACATCTTGATAACGCAACGGAGGAACATTGCGGTTTTCTTTGGGGCTTAATCCTTGTAACCACGCTTTCCTCGCATGAACTGTAAATCGTTGACAACCAGCGTCGGAAACGACACGAACAAAGTAGCTCATATCTTCGTAGCGATCGCGCTCATCAATGCCAATGCGGTGTTTAACAGTTATCGGAAGACTAACCGCGTTTTGCATGGCTTCCACCACTTTTGCCACCTTCTCTGGTTGCGCCATCAGACAAGCGCCAAAATTCCCACTTTTAACCCGATCGCTCGGACAACCCACATTGAGATTAATTTCATCATACCCCCAATCCTCGGCAATACGAGCGCATTCTGCCGCTTTTTCGGGGTCATCGCCACCGATTTGTAAGGCTAAGGGATGTTCTTCTGGAGAGAAATCCAGCAATTTTGATCGATCGCCGTTGATAATCGCTGGAATCGTCACCATTTCGGTATAGAGTAAGGTTTTGCGGGTAATTTGGCGCATTAAATAGCGAAAATGCCGATCGGTGCGATCCATCATCGGCGCAACGCTGAGAGGATTTCCTCTCTTAACAGACAAAGGCTGAGAGAAAGAAGAAGTGACTAAAGTTGATTCCATCATCGTGCTTTCGGAGTTGAGAACGTATAATACTTCCAGCCCATAAGAGACCGCATGAGCAAACACTAACTCAAGATTTAAAATGCCACTCCCTAACTTACAGCCTGTAGGAAAAGAAATCGTTAAACCTTACAATCCCTATTATCCAGGAACCAAAAGAAGTTGGCTACCCTTAGCCCTGAGTCTTTATAAAGAAGGAAGACTGGAAGGACAGCGCCCGATCGAGGGGGGAAAAGCAATCCCATTTGTTTCGACTTGGACGGTGTCCTCGCTTCCTTTAGAAAACATCCGTTGCCAGTTACAGTTTAGTGGTAATGCCGAATTAAGCTACGAATTAGTAGTACAAAACGCAGATTTTATCGGTCATTTAATTGAACTGATTCGGATACATCAGAAAGAAGGGATTATTGATTTTCCCAAAGAGTTTTATCGGGAATTATTACAAATCCCCGTTAGTTAAATCTTAAAACTCCTCATAGCGGGCGATCGCGTTACTTAACTTTTCGATCACTTCTGTAACATCCATACTTCCCAACTCACCCGAAGCGCGAGTTCGCACACTCAAACAATTTCCTTCCACCTCTTTCGCACCCACAACAGCCATCATTGGAACTTTTTGTTTTTCTGCATTACGAATTAACTTCCCTAATCGTTCCCCACTGACATCAGCTTTCGCGCGAATCCCTGCTTGTTGCATTTTTAGGGCGACTTGTTCCACAAAATCATATTGATCTCGACTCACTGGTAACAACCGCACTTGTTCTGGGGCAAGCCATAAGGGAAAATCTCCCGCATACTGTTCGATGAGAATCCCAATCAACCGTTCCACAGAACCAAACGGCGCCCGATGAATCATTACAGGACGTTTTCTTGTCCCATCTTCTGCCATATAAGTTAAATCGAAGCGTTCAGGTAAATTATAATCCACCTGTACTGTTCCCAACTGCCATTCTCGTTCTAAAACATCTTGGAAAATAAAATCGAGTTTCGGACCATAAAACGCTGCTTCACCAATCCCTTCAAAATAATCCATTCCTAGATTTTCCACAGCGCGACGGATGGCATTCTGGGCTTTTTCCCAAGCCTCTTCTGAACCAATATATTTATCTGATTCTGGATCACGGAAACTCAACCGCGCTTTAAAATTACTGAGTTGAAGACTCTTAAACACAGAAAGAATTAAATCAACCACACTGAGAAATTCATCATCAAGCTGTTCGGGAGTAACAAATAAGTGGGAATCATCCACAGTAAACCCTCTGACGCGAGTTAATCCCCCTAACTCTCCAGACTGTTCGTAACGATAGACCGTTCCAAACTCCGCCAGACGAATTGGGAGATCACGATAGGAATGGAGTTCATTTTTATAAATTTGGATATGAAACGGACAATTCATGGGCTTGAGAACAAAGCCTTGTTCTTCGGCGGCGGCGGCTTCATCTTCTGCCATCATGGGGAACATATCTTCTTGATAATTTTGCCAGTGTCCAGAGGTTTTAAATAAATCCACTCTGGCAATATGAGGAGTCACGACAGGAGAGTAACCGCGTTTGAGTTGTTCCTGTTTTAGAAAATCCTCTAAAAGCGTCCGTAACTGTGTTCCTTTCGGAGTCCATAGTGGCAAACCTGGCCCCACTGGATCACTAAAGAGAAATAAACCGAGTTCTTTTCCTAAACGACGATGATCTCGTCTTAAAGCCTCTTCCTTGCGTCGTTTGTATTCTGCGAGTTGTTCGGGAGTTTCCCAAGCTGTGCCATAAATCCGTTGTAGCTGGGGGTTGTTTTCATCACCACGCCAATAAGCACCAGCGACACTTTCAATCTCAATGGCTTTCGGATTTAAATCGGCAGTAGTTTCTACGTGGGGGCCCGCGCATAAATCCCACCATTGTTCCCCTAAATGATAGATGCTGATCGGACCGCCTTCAATATCTCTGAGGATTTCTAGTTTATAGGGTTCTTGTAGTTCTTCAATGCGTCGCTGTGCTTCTTCTCGACTGACTTCCTCTCGGATGACGGGTAGTTTCTTTTTGATGATTTTGACCATCTCTTTTTTGATGGCTTTTAAGTCTTGTTCGGTGAAGGGTTCGGGTTTATCAAAGTCGTAGTAGAATCCGTTTTCTGTCCAGGGACCAATGGTAACTTGTGCGTCTGGAAACAGCTTTTGTACCGCCATTGCCATCACGTGAGAGGTGGTGTGGCGAATGCGTTTTAGTTTTTCTGATTCGCTGGTTTTGGGGAGTTTAATCGGTTCGGCGTTTTCTTGTGCTACTGGAGATTCTACACTAGACATTTTGATTTTTAAGGAGTGATCGTTGCTTAAGGACGATTAGAAAAGCATTAAAGCGCGATTACATTTTAGCTTATGAGGGGCTACAGTTTAAGATTGGCGATCGGAAGTAGAATTAAATCATGTCCACTTGTTGAGTAACGGGAGAAGCAGATGACTCTTGCTGATGTTTTTTCTCAAGCTAAAAAACCGAGTTTAGAAAATGGCGATCGAATGTCTCGTGGTGAGTTTGAACGTCGTTATCACCTAATGCCGAATTTAAAAAAAGCAGAATTAATTGAGGGAGTAGTTTACGTGCCATCACCAGTTAGAATTATGTCTCATGGTCAGCCTCATGCAACGATGATCACGATTGTTGGGAATTTATGCAATGGCAACGCCAGCAGTGATGTTGGGGGATAACGCAACTGTAAGATTAGATTTAGACAATGAACCGCAACCAGACGGGTTACTGCGTTTAGAGGAGTCTGCTGGCGGTCGATCGCGCATCAGTGAGGATGATTACATTGAAGGTGCGCCAGAATTAGTTTTCGAAGTTACTGCCAGCACAGTTTCCTATGATTTACATGATAAAAAGCAGGTTTATCGTCGTAATGGGGTGCAAGAATATTTAGGGCTTGCTGAATAAAGCTAAAACTCTCGTACCATCTGGTTTTAAGGCTCTTAACTCCTCAAAAAAGTGCAAGGAAATTGAACGCTCAATCGTCACGCACCCTGCATCAAAACCTTATTCCTCTACTGGCGGCGGCGATCGCTAAATTTAATGATGTGGTTGACTTCCCTTCTCCTAGAACACAGGAACTGACCACTAATGATTTCACGGAGCGAACAAACAAAAGTTTAACGTTTCAAAACGATGCGATAACGGGGTTTTCCCTCCCGTAGTCGATCCATTGCTTCATTAATCTGGTCAAAGGAGTAAAACTCAACCATGGGTTCAAGCTGTTTACGAGCAATAAATTCGAGCATTTGAGCGGTTACGCCTGGACTTCCCACTGGACTAGCAGAGAGGGATTTTTGTCCAAAGAGGAGGGAGAACATAGAAGTTGCAATGGGGTTCGGGGGAACGCCTAAAAAATGCAAGCGCCCTCTAGGACGTAAAGCGGAAAGATAACCTTCCCAATCTAAATCAGCGTTAACTGTGGATAGGATAACATCGAAGCTGTTTTCTAACCCTTTTAAGGCCTCTGGATCACGAGAGTTGATAAAATGGTGAGCGCCGAGACGTTTCGCTTCTGCTTCTTTGTCGCTACTCCCCGAAAATGCGGTGACTTCACAGCCCCAAGCATTTAGGAACTGTAATGCCATGTGACCCAAGCCACCAATTCCTAAAACAGCGACGCGATCGGTGCTTTTAATTTGTAACTGAACAATGGGATTAAAAACCGTAATTCCCCCACAAAACAAGGGACCGGCGGTTTCTGGATTCAGCCCTTCTGGAAGAGAAAACACCCAATTTTCGTGAGCGCGAACTTTATCCGCAAACCCACCATAACGACCAATAATCGTTTGTTCTGAGTCTTGACAAAGATTGTGATCCCCAGATAGACACCATTCACAGGTCATACAAGAATCAGAAAACCAGCCTAATCCCACTTGCTGACCGATTTTTAGGTTTTTAACCGCATCGCCAACCGCCACAATTTTTCCTACCACTTCGTGACCAGGGACGACGGGATATTGAGAAATGCCCCACTCATTATCAACGACACTCACATCGCTGTGACAAATACCACAATATTCGACTTCAATTTCTACAATACACCAGTCAGAGAGCCATCCGTTTTGAACGGATGGACGGGGCTTTCAAGGTGCGGAGGAAACCTCCGCACACAGCCCCTCATGAATGGCGAATGAGGACTTTAGTCCTCTGTGTCCAAAGATTTAATGTAGTCTCTTAACACCTCTGCCATAGACAAATTCTTCCTTTCAGCAACTTTCTTCAAAGTTTCATACTCTTGAGTTGTGACATTAAATTGCATCTTTTTGGTTCTTGCCATATTCTATTATTGAAGTTACATTTAGAGTATATCTGAACCATCACACTTTAAGCAATGTCATATAGGACGACAAAAATCCTTCTTACAGGCAACATCACTGACCAAACTAGGGATGTTTTGGTGTTTCTGTGTCACGAAGCCAATAACTTATGGAACACGGTGGTGTATCAAATTAGACAATCTCACTTTGCCACTTGCGGAGTTAGAGAATTTTTCGATAAAAATGACTGCTTTCGTCGTCAATTTAGAGACAAAAAAGTAAAAGTTAGTTATCCTCAACTTTGTAGTGAGTTTAAGGAAAACCAGCATTATCAATGGCTAGGCGCACAGCAAGGTCAACAAGTCTTAAAATCAGTCGAGGAGGCGTTTAAGTCTTATAACGAACTGTTAATAATGTGGTTCAACGGAGAAATTGACCAGAAACCAAAACTCCCAAATTATAGAACAAAAGGAGGGTTATGTAATTTTACTTTTCCACGCCAATCTCTTCGTTTTAATCACGAAAATGGCTCTTGGCTTTTGCCAATGAGTAAAATGATTAAAGAACATTGGGTAAAAGGAAAAGAGGAATTTTCAATTCCCTCCGTCAATTATATTGGCGATACCAATGTCGCAGAAATCAGAATCCTTCCTCAACACGGGAAAATTTGGGCGGAACTTGTCGGTGCGATTCGTTTCTGGTGAAATCACTGTAGTTCACTCGAACTGCGGAGTATAAACCAGAGCTTGGTAAAGAACCCTTCGGGGTACAGAACCTTGACAACTTGAATTCCATGTTGGTGAGAGCCTGTGGAGCTTCGGCTAAGAAACAGGTAGGGTATAACCCGTTAATTCAAGTCCATCCCTCTCAGGGTGTGAGAGGACAGCATAACCCTCATCTATAGAGTTGACTACTTGAGGATGAAGCAGGGTTAAATGGGGTCACTGCTGGAAGCCTAAACTGGTAAATCCCTAGCAAAAGGCGATGCCTAGTCAACGAACCTATGTTTGAACCATTCGTCATCCGCAACCTGCGTAAAGGCTACCGCAGGGAACAAAATAAGTTCAAAGCAAGAAGATATGGATTTCGCGAAGTTCATATCACACCTTCAATTTTGCTCGGTGGAAAGTAGGGGGCTAAGGTCTTAATCAATGGAAATCAGGAACGAAGTAACCCTCGTTCATACTCTTGGAAAGGTCGATTTCTCAAGTAGTCTGTCGGGACGCAATCTCTGACTCATTTGTCGGGTAGAACGAGGGAAGGATTGGATAAGAAGCAAATGCCTTCTACAACAGGAAGGATAAGCAGACGTATCCACTTTAGATTACGAAGATAATAAGTGAAGTAGAGTAATGTTATGAACCAAATCAGGTATAAATGTGATGCTCGGACAAAGACCTTTTTAATGCTCTGGTTAGGCTTTGGGTTTAATCTCATGGCAGAGACGGAGTGGAGTCAGATTGACTGGAAGGAGATTGAAATACGGGTGTTTAAGCTCCAAAAACGGATTTATCGAGCTTCTCTAAGTGGTGACGTGGCTAAAGTTCACAAACTCCAAAGATTATTGTTACGGTCTTGGTGTGCCAAACTCTTAGCGGTACGGCGCATTTCGCAGGATAACCAGGGTAAGAATACTGCGGGGATAGATGGTGTAAAAACCCTAAGTCCTAAGCAAAGATTAAACCTTGCTGAAAACCTGACTCTTACAGGGAAGGGTAAATCCTTAAGACGGGTCTGGATTCCAAAACCAGGTCGCAAAGAAAAACGTGGCTTGGGTATTCCAGTAATGGAAGACCGTGCGAGGCAGGCACTTCTCAAATTGGCTTTAGAGCCTGAATGGGAGGCAAAATTCGAGCCTAATTCGTACGGATTTAGACCAGGACGCTCTTGCCATGATGCGGAAGAGGCAATTTATAAGACGATTAAAACTAAAGCCAAATGGGTTTTGGATGCTGACATATCTAAATGTTTCGACCGTATAAACCACAATGTTCTCTTAAGAAAATTAAATACAACCCCGACTATGGCTCGACAAATTCGAGCTTGGTTGAAATCGGGGGTCTTGGATAGAGGCGATTGGTTTCCAACAAATGAGGGAACACCACAAGGAGGGGTGATAAGTCCTCTATTGGCAAACATCGCCCTGCATGGACTTGAGGAAAACATAAGACAATGGGCTGAAACTTGGAAAGGGAATAAACAAGCTAATAGTAAAAGTATCTCTCTTATCAGGTATGCAGATGATTTCGTTGTTCTCCACAAGGATAAATCCATCATCCAACAGGCGAAAACGCTTATTGAACAGTGGTTACATGGCTTAGGCTTAGAATTAAGCGAGAGCAAGACGAGAATATGTCACACCTTGCATAATTCTGAGAAAGAAAGAGCAGGGTTTGATTTTCTGGGATGGAACATCCGACAGTATGAAGTCGGGAAGAACCATACAGGAAAGAATACAAATGGCAAGTTACTCGGATTCAAGACAATAATCAAACCAAGCGACAAAAGTATCAAAACACATTACGAAAAGATTGTTTCGGTATTAGATTCAATGAAAGGTAAATCCCAAGAGGTAATCATTGATAAACTTAACCCCATAATTAGGGGATGGTGCAACTATCACAAAACAGTCTGCTCTAAGGAAACATTTGCACACATAGATTACATGGTCTATAACAAACTACGTCGCTGGATAAAAAGCCGTCACTCTAACAAAACCCTCAAATGGTGTGAAGAAAGATACTTTCATTTGACTAAGGAGAAAGATTTAGCAAAAGAAGATAGAAAAGACAAATGGGTCTTCTCAACTCCTTCTGATACACCAAATTCTCCTATTGCGGGTACGCACGAACTGTGGAAACACGCATGGACACCAATTGAAAGACATATAAAAATCGAGGGTACAAAGTCTCCTTACGATGGAGATTGGCGGTACTGGAGTAAACGTCGGGGTGAATACCCTGGCACACCGAAACGGGTTGCTACCCTGATGAAGCGTCAGAAAGGCAAATGCGCCCGTTGTGGACTTTACATCAAGGGTGAAGATGTAGTGGAGGTTGACCACATCGTCCCTAAAGCTGAAGGGGGCAAAGACCATTACAAGAATTTACAGTTACTTCATCGTCATTGTCACCATCAGAAAACTGCCGAAGACCGACAACGACAAATGGATAATAAGGGGCAAAAGAAAACCCAAAAGAAAACCAAGAAAAGTCGTAAATCGGAAACTAAGCAGGGAAGTGCTGTTAACACAGCGTAGTTTGGAGAGGAGCGGTATGAAGCGAAAGTTTCACGTACCGTTCTGAAGCCGAGTCAAGAGGGCGACCTCTTGGCTTAGGTTAACTATAAAGTAGAAGAAAAAGAAGCTGTGGGATTAGATTATTCTCAGGCTTTGGGGTGTGACCCTGGGGTAAATAATCTTCTGACTTGTGTCTCCACTCTCGGAAAAAGTTTCATTGTTGACGGACATAAAATTAAGGGTGTAAATACTAAATACAACAAAACAGTTGCTAAATATAAACAAGGGAACACAGACTTTTATTGGGATGAATACTTAGACGAGTTAACCCATAAACGATCATGTTTCATGCGTGATGCTGTGAATAAGACAGCACGGTTTATTATTAATTATTGCCTCAATCATCGTATCGGTAACATTGTTTTCGGTTGGGGACAAGGAATTAAAACAAATTGCAATCTGGGTTCAAAAAATAACCAAAACTTTGTACAAATCCCCACAGCTAGGCTGAAAAATCGAATAAAAGAGTTAGCTGAATCAGTAGGAATTAAGTTTACTGAAACCGAGGAAAGTTACACCTCTCGTAGCTCGTTTTTGGATAATGATTGTTTACCAGTGTTCGGCGGTGAAAAACCTGCCAACTGGAAAGCATCAGGAAAGAGAGTGAAAAGAGGTTTATATGAAACTCGTAACGGTAAGTTAATTAATGCTGACTGTAATGGCGCAGCGAACATCTTAAGAAAGGTAAGTACACAGTTAGGCTTAGGTCTAGCCGAGGTACGTCGGGAATGTTTGAGTGTTCCCAAGCGGTATAACGTTTTCAGTTCGCTGAAAAAATCATATCGTAAACGTGGAGAAACGTATTTACAATGCGTTTCGTAACAACGTTTGGAATCCACGTTTTTCAAAACGTGGAGAACTCAATTGTTCCGAACCGAGAGAGCCAGGATCATATTCAAACGGTTGTAATTTGCCACCGACTTCGGTCGCTGCGTAAGCATTAATGGTCATTTTGTTTCCTCAGCGCGATCGTTTTCTCCCATATTAATGAAATAATAGAAGTAATTGCCGAATTATCATGTTTACCAATGACCAGAGATATTAAAACCGCACTCGCCGAAAGTTTAGAACCAGCAAACTGGGATTTTTTACAACCTCATGCGAAACGGGATGCTTTGATTATTGTTGCTCCCAGTTTGGATATTGTGGAAGTAGGAAGCGCGATCGCCCATGACCAGACGGAAGCGGTGCAAAAATGGATTGAACAGGGACAATTACAGAAACCTTCTGCGGATCAACTTTCCCTTTGGAATGCTCAACCGACCAAAGCCTTTAATACCCTAATCGTCCAACCTTATGTCCTGGTACAAGAAATCGATTCTGTTACCTAAGCCAGATCGATCGATATAACTCCGCGCTAGGCAAGAGGCTTGCATGCAAAAGGCAAGAGTAAGGTATAGGTAAGTTTCAACATTTTGAAATGTCCTAACCTGATTTTGTAGCACTATATCAATTATTATCGTTACTCATTAACAAAAAGTTCGTCTCTTCCCAGCCATTAAATAAAATCAATTCTCGTGTAAAATCTATTGATTCTCCTTATCTCTCGAAGCGTTTACATTCCTTCACAATAAACGAATTTTCAGGCTTACAGCTTTCGAGATTTGACTTTAAAAAATTTCTGTTTTAAGATTCCGTGAGATGGTGGCTATCTCCTGTCAAAATTAGAAATCGATCGATACAACTCCCAACACACCGTTAAACAGGAAACCAACCGCCTCTTTTTCCTCGGAAGAGATGAGACGAATTTTTAGAGAGACTTTTTACAAATCATTAAGAAGGGGTTGACACTGTGTTCCCTTTAATGAGACAGGTTTGATCGGAATCATCGCTCACAATAATCACAACCAACCTTTTGCTTTGAGATGTTCGATATCTTGATGGAATTCAGCGACATCATAATGGACACAAATCTCGCGTTTGGCAAGCAGACGCTGAAATTGAATTTGACTCATACCAAGTAATTCGCTGGCTTTTCCTAAGCTGAGTTTGTCCTGCTGAAATAAAACGAGGATCAGTTCTTGTAGGAGTTCAATTTCTGATAAACCACTGGCTTTTACCAGTTCATCAGGGATAGTTAGACTCATGGCTATTTGTCGATGTAAATTTGGCAGTTGACAGGAACTGAATTACTATTAATGTCACTATAATAGGGGTTGCTGAAAAAGTCCATTGGTTGGTTAGGTAAGGCAAGAGGCAAAAGGCAAGAGGTAAAAGGCAAGAGGCAAGAGGCAAGAGGCAAAAGGCAAAAGGCAAGAGGCGAAAGGCAAGAGGCAAGAGGCAAGAGGCAAGAGGCAAGTTGCCTTAGGCAAAAGGCAAGAGGCAAGTTGCCTTAGGCAAAAGGCAAGAGGCAAGTTGCCTTAGGCAAGAGGCAAGAGGCAAGTTGCCTTAGGCAAGAGGCAAAAGGCAAGAGGCAAGAGGCAAAAGGCAAGAGGCAAGAGGCAATATGCAAGAGGCAAGTTGCCTTAGGCAAGAGGCAAGAGGCAATATGCGTGACGATTGAACAATCAATGAACTTGCATTTTTATCTGAACTGAATCGCCTCAAATCCTTATTTGGTAAGACTTTCAGTTTCCCAACAGCAAGCCCTATAATACAACTGCTATCAATTATTACCGTTACTCATTAATAAAAAGTTCGTCTCTTCCCAGCCATTAAAGAAAATCAACTCTCGTGTCAAACTGATTGATTCTCCTTATCTCTTGAAGCGTTTACATTCCTTCACAATAAACGAATTTTCAGGCTTACAGCTTTCGAGATTTGACTTTAAAAAATTTCTGTTTTAAGATTCCGTGAGATGGTGGTTATCTCCTGTCAAAATTAGAAATCGATCGATACAACTCCCAAGACACCGTTAAACAGGAAGCCAACCGCCTCTTTTTCCTCGGAAGAGATGAGACCAATTTTTAGAGAGAATTTTTACAAATCATTAAGAAGGGGTTGACACCTTCGAGAAAAGGAAAAGAAAGTTGATTTGTTACCCTTTCAAGAGAAGTAATTAACAATAAAAATAATGGTGTATCAAGGACAGTTTGGGACTTATACAATTACAGAGCGCGATCGAGCGGAAGTCATCATTTATCGTAGTGGGTTAGGAATCGCAGCGTTAAGTTTTGCAGTGGGAACACTGCTACTATTTTGGCAAGGAACAACCCCAGTCATCTTACAAACTCTGACCTATTTATATGGATTATTTTCCCTGGGATTAGGCATTAGTTTAATGACGATTCATATTTATTTACTACCGCTTCATCGTCTCTTACAATTGTTTTGGTTAATCGGAACGATCGCCGCCATGATTATTACTCTCCAAGCTGATGTTCCCCTCGCTTTATATGTTTATAATCATCCTCTAACCTTATTCGGAGTTGGCTTTACTTTCGCCGCTTTAACAGGAATCTTTTTTAAGGAAGGATTCTGTTTTCATCGCTTGGAAACACAGATTCTCACTCCTCTTGTCCCGATTTTATTATTAGGACATTTAACGGGACTCATTCCATCACAAATCGAATCAATATTGTTAGCAACTTGGACAGCGCTTTTCCTCGTTTTTGCTCTCAGAAAAATTCCTCAAGATATTCCCTCTGATATCGGAGATAAATCTGTGTTTGATTATCTCAAACAGCAACGTGCTTCTTAATTGTTATTCCGCGATTGTATAAAATTTCAGCTTGTTTTGCTTCTTGACGCGCAACTTCCAGGTCAGTTTCTGCTTGTGCTTCTCTTTTTGCTGCTTGTTTAAAGGAGTCTGACCAACCATAATAAGGAATGGTAAAGTCAACGACATTGATATCAAATAAACGATCGATTTCTTGTTTCACACTTTGATAAACTTTCTGTTCAATTTCTGATCGTTGATCTGCTAATTTATCCATTTCGATGTTCCCTAATTCATTTTTAAATCGACTGGTCGCAACCACTTCCATACTTTCTTGATAGTCGGGAACATTACGATGAATCTCCTCTAATTTTTCTTCTGGTAAGCGATAGAGAAGAACGATCGTGGCGTTAATGGCATAATTATCTATGGTTGAGATACTGACACCTTGAATCCTCATTTTTTCAATGCTTACTGGATATTGACGATGACCTTGTTGAAAGGGAATTTTCCAGTGCATTCCAGGGCCGGTGGTTTTAATATATTCTCCAGAACTGGTGACGATCGAGCGCTCGGTTTCATCGTTAACATAAACCGATTATGCAATGACAATGCCAATCATGGAAAATCCCACGATCGCGCTACCAGCAATGAAAGCAATTTTTCCGTTTAATTTCGATAAAACTTGAGACATAACTAACTAATGATAGATGTGGAATTTAGGGACGATTTTAACAGAGACTTCCTGCCATCAAGTAACATTTTAGAAATAAGTTGATTAATTCTTCATCATTTTGGCGAAAAACAGATACAATAGAACCACACTGCTTAAATAACCTCATAGCGAGTCTGTTACCACAATGGCATCAACTACAACAATCACGAATAATCCCGATAAAGAAAAAGCTCTAAACCTCGTTCTCAACCAAATTGAGCGCAATTTTGGCAAGGGAGCAATCATGCGGTTAGGGGATGCCGCGCAGATGAAGGTGGAAACCATCCCCACTGGAGCGCACACCCTCGATATTGCTTTAGGAGGTGGCTTACCGAAAGGAAGAATCATTGAAATCTATGGTCCAGAAAGTTCAGGGAA
Organism: Dactylococcopsis salina PCC 8305; assembly: GCF_000317615.1. Lineage (GTDB taxonomy): Bacteria > Cyanobacteriota > Cyanobacteriia > Cyanobacteriales > Rubidibacteraceae > Halothece > Halothece salina. Next base: position 3,069,132 of record NC_019780.1, read on the forward strand.
AACGACTTTAGCTCTCCACGCGATCGCAGAAGCACAGAAAGGAGGAGGAGTCGCTGCCTTTGTGGATGCAGAACACGCCCTCGACCCCACTTATTCCGATGCGTTGGGGGTTGACATTGAGAACCTTTTAGTGTCTCAACCAGACACAGGGGAATCGGCATTAGAAATTGTGGATCAACTGGTTCGATCGGCGGCGGTTGATATTGTGGTCGTCGATTCTGTGGCGGCGTTAACCCCTCGTGCGGAAATTGAAGGGGAAATGGGGGATACTCAAGTCGGTTTACAAGCTCGTCTGATGAGTAAGGCTTTACGGAAGATTGCAGGAAATATTGGTAAATCAGGCTGTACGGTAATTTTCCTCAATCAACTCCGACAAAAAATTGGTGTCACCTACGGTAGTCCAGAAGTGACAACGGGAGGAAACGCGCTCAAGTTTTATTGTTCGGTACGACTCGATATTCGACGCATTCAAACCTTGAAGAAAGGAAGCGAGGGAGAATATGGGATTCGTGCGAAAGTAAAAGTGGCGAAAAATAAAGTTGCTCCTCCTTTTCGGATTGCTGAGTTTGATATTATTTTTGGACATGGTATTTCTCAGCTTGGGTGTTTGGTGGATATTGCTGAACAAACTGATGTCATTAACCGTAAGGGAGCGTGGTATAGCTATCAAGGTGATAATATTGCCCAAGGACGAGATAACACGATCAAATACTTAGAAGAAAATCCAGAAAAAGTGGCTGAAATTGAAGCCGCTGTTCACGAAAAAATTGAGATGGGAGCGTTAGTTCCTGCAAATTCTGCGACGAATAAGAAGTCGAAGAAAAATAATGATGCTAATGAGTTAGAGTCAACGGAAGAAAAATAAGAATAAGGGAAAAGCGCGATCGATTTTAGTGGTTTCGATCGCGTTATTTGTCTGTTTGCCATGATTAAAAGTCTTCCCCAATCACAATTAACCGATCGCGCTGTGTTAATTTTATGGGCGCTAATTTGATCGGATTTAAAACAATGCCATAGCCTTGAAACTCTTTTGTTCCTTGATTAGAACAGCGATAACCGATCGCGATCTCACCTCGTTTTTGTGCGGCTTTCATTAGGGTATAAAAAGAAACAGATTCATGGATTTGGATATAATTAGAAATCGGTTTTAGATAAATTTCGCAACCATTCGGTTCTAATAATTCATTAATCACATCACTACATAAAGGATTTTCTGCAATTTGAGAAATCATTAAACTGGTGAGACGATCGCTGACAATAAAATCATCCACTTGTGCGATCGTTGCTAACTGTTGATTCCGACTATCCATCATCTCGCTAGTAATAGAAAAATGATATCCTCCCTCCTTCGCAATTTGTCTTAAATGTAAGAGAGATGTTAATGTAATCCCATCCGCTTCTTCTGCGTCTAAATCATCAGAATAAGCCAGTAAAATAATATGATCAATGACTTGTAAAGGAAGACGATTTAAGAGTTGACGATCGGTAATATCTCCCTTTTCAAATAAGACACTGAGATGTTGTAATCGTTGTAACTTCGGATTAGAATCTTGGCAAATTATACTTTCATCTGCGATAACTGTCGCCACTGATCCTAAACAAACATAAGCATCTAGTTTTTCAATGATGGTTTCTGCTTGTTCATTCCAACCTAAAATCAAAAACTTCTCAGGCTTTTTTCCCACCGTTTTATTGCTTAAAGACGTTTCTAAAAACTTAACCCGTTCGCGGTTTTCCCAAAACTTCATTTCTCGAAAATTATCAGCGATGACAATCATTTGATCGCCTTCTCTTAAAATAGTATCAGGAGGAGGTTTCAAACAAGGCGCACCATTTTCAGGACAATAACCAATGACGATCGCGTTTTCATAAGCAAAGATACTCTCCGAAAATGTCTCACCAGCGAGAGTAGTTACAGCATCAAAATAAATCTCATTTCCCGCAAAAGAAAGTAACTCTAAATAGACTCTAGATAAACCAGGTTGGCGACAAATTTGAGCAATCACTCGCGCAATAAAATCTCCTGTTAAAACAAATTCTACTCGATCTTTTCCGACAGTTTCTGCAATTTGTAGGTTTTTCGGATTTTGAATTTCGGTGACAATTCGATAAGGTTCTAAACGACGTTCTGGATTATTAGAAAGGGCTAATAAAGTTTTAATGACACTGGTATCAGGATTATTATTTTGTTCAGGAGGAAGAATAATAATTGATTTAGCGCGATCTAAATTTGTAATTTTTAAATCAATTAAATCAGTGGCGACTCCTTGACGACAAATGACTCGGATCCGACGGTTTTTCCGAATCCGAGTTCGCACTTCCTCTTCCATTTCCACTTTATCTTTATCACCGAGAATAACCACTGTTACTGGAACTCGATCGTCATCAATTAAAAGTAATTCTGAAAGAATTGGAAACACTTGTGTTGACCAACCTAAAATTACAATATGGTCAGACTCTAAAACTTGCGATCGACCGCGACGAAGTTGATAAAGTTTCCCCTCAATTCCCGCAACAATCACACCAATAATAATGCTGACAGTAAACAAATTAAAGAGAATTAAAATTAGCATACTAATTCGGGTGGGCCAGGGTAAACCTTCTGTGGGGTCCCAAGAAATTAAAGTTGTTACTAAAAATGTCCAAATCTGATCCGCAAAAGTGGGTTGTGAAGCGTAACCCGTTTCCCAAGTAATAAAAGAGACAGTTAGAACAACCACCGCGCCAATAATAATTAACCATCCTAAAAGTGCGATCGAACCTCTAGAGAGGATATTATCAAAGGCATATCTTAAGCGTTCACGCCAGGGAGGATTTTTCATTACTTTTTTCCAATCGCTATTTAATCAAAATTTAGCAAACATTTCCAGATTAAATTCCCCAAAGGGACAGATTTCTAAAAATATCATCTAGGATAGGATAAAGGAAGAAAAATGATTAGTTACAATATAAACTTGACTAATGGGATTACCTGGTGGGGTTGGTAAAGTGAAGCGTCCCTTATTGTGGGGAGTCGGAATAATTACTGTCGGTGTCTTGACAGTGGGATCAGTTTCTTATTTCCTCAATCGGGGAAAGCAGGATTATAATTTAGAAGCGTTGACCGTTCCTGTCAAACAAGAGAATTTACAGGTGACGATCGAAGCCAGTGGTACAATACAGCCTATCCAGAGTGTTAATGTCAGTCCAAAAACCTCTGGACGTTTGGAAGAACTGTATGTGGAACAGGGAGATCGCATCGAACAAGGAAGCGCGATTGCTCGCATGGAAAATGATCAGTTTCAATCACAATTCGAGCGGTTTCAGAGTAATCTAGAAGAAGCCCAAGCGCGGTTAGCGGAAGCAAAAGCAGGGCCACGCATTGAAGAAATTGAGCAAGCTCGTGCTAATCTAGAACAGGCAAAGGCTCGTTTGGCAGAAGCACAAGCCAGAATCCCTGAAAATATCGCACAATTAGCGTTTCAGGTGGAATCGGCTCAATCTCGGTTTGACCTAGCACAAGAACGGTTAAATCGCAATGAGCAATTACTCACAGAAGGCGCGATCGCCCAAGACCGTTTTGATGAAGTCCGCAACGAATATCGTAACGCACAAGCTGCCCTCTCAGAAGCCCGACAACGCCTTCAAGAAGCAAGAAACACTGATCAACCCGAAATTCAACGTTTAGAAGCAGCAGTGGCGCAAGCAAGAGCAAATCTGCAACAATTAGAAAGCGGGACGCGGCAAGAAGAAATCGATCGCTTAGAAGCGTCAGTTCGATCGGCAAAAGCACAACTAAAAGAAGCAGAAATTCAACTTCAAGATACATTAGTTAAAGCCCCATTTACAGGAATTGTTACTCAAAAATACGCCACAGAAGGGGCTTTTGTTACTCCCACGACTTCCGCATCCAGTACCGCCGCTGCTACTTCTACTTCTATTATCGCCCTTGCTGAAGGATTAGAGATATTGGCAAAAGTTCCCGAAGTTGATGTTACGCCCCTGAAAAAAGGACAAGCGGTAGAAATTATTGCGGATGCGTTTCCTGATCAAGTGTTTAAGGGTGAGGTAAAATTAATCGCACCCGAAGCAATTGTGGAACAAAATGTGACATCTTTTGAAGTGAGAATTGATTTACTTTCAGGGTTACAACAGCTTCGATCGGGGATGAATGTTGATGTTACTTTTTTAGGAGAAGAATTAGAAAAAACTATCGTGATTCCCACTGTCGCTGTCGTCACTCAAAAGGGAGAAACTGGTGTCATCGTGGTTAATGAAGAAGAAAAACCAACGTTTCAACCCGTAACTTTAGGTTTAACCATAGATAATCAAACCCAGATTTTAGAAGGTTTAGACAACACCGATCGCGTTTTTATTGATTTACCAGAAGAGTTGAGAAGACAAACCGAACTCAATAATCAATAATTAACTTTATGAATGCTGAATTTATCGCAACTGAATCCTTATCAGAAGGAGGAATAACCGCAGAAAAAAAGGTTTGGGAGGTGATAAAAGTTGCCTTTTCAGAACGAGAATGTGTCGCTTATTGGCGTTATCCGATCTTTTCGACGGTGGGAAAGTTTCGCAAAGAACCTGATATTTTGTTGCTCGATCGCGCTTGGGGAATTATAATTATTGAAGTCAAGGCTTTGCTCATTGATCAAATCCAAACCATTACGGGACATCTTTGGCGTTATCAAAACTTTTACACCGCTCAAGGAAACCCTTATCAACAAGCAGAAAATCAACTGTTTTCTCTCCTCAATTATTGTCACCATGAACCCAGTTTAAGAAACAAAATTACCAGTCGTGTTTTAGTGGCTTTACCAAACATTACCCAAGCAGAATGGGAAAAACGAGGCTTTCATTTACTCCCCAGTCAACCCCCTTTATTACTCCAAACCGATCTCGATTCCACATCAGATTTATGGGGGAAAATTCAACAAACCAGTTTCCTTTCACAAGGAGACAAACTCACCGCAAAACAATGGCAGCTTCTCCTCTCTATTATTAGTGGAACACCGCTTTATCAAAAACCAAATTATCGAGTGCTTTCTCCTCCAGAAAGTCGCGGAAAAGTGCTACAAAAACTCAATCAATCCATCTCAGAATTTGATCAGCAACAGGAAAGAATCGGGAAACAAATTCCTTCAGGTTTACAACGGATTCGAGGGATTGCTGGTTCTGGAAAAACTGCTATTTTATGCCAAAAAGCGGCGCAAATGCACTTAAAACATCCGCAATGGGATATTGCTCTCGTTTTCTTTTCTCGTAGTCTTTATTCTGTCATCATTGACCAACTCAATCAATGGTTAAATCGCTTCAGTGAGAAGGAAATTAAATTTAATCCTTCAATCTCTAAATTACAAGTATTTCATGCTTGGGGAGCAAAAAATCAGCCTGGATTGTATCGTGTAATTTGTGAAGGCGCTGGTGTTTCTCCTCTCACTCTTCAAGATATCCCCAAGAGCGATCGATATCAGCCCCAAAGAGCGATCGCGCTGGCGTGCGATCGACTATTAGCCCAAACCTCGATCCCACAACTATTTGACGCGATTCTGATTGATGAAGGACAAGACTTATTAGTTGATGAGAAAAGCAACTTAACAACCAGACAACCCTTTTACCAATTAGCTTACCAAGCACTGCGTCCAGTTCATCCCACGCAACCGCAACAGAAAAGATTAATTTGGACGTATGACGAAGCACAAAGTTTAGATCATCTTTCCCTTCCCACCCCCGCCGAAATTTTTGGCGAGAAATTAGCCCATCTGCTAAACGGGGAGTATAGCGACGGAATCAAAAAAACAGAAATTTTATCTCGATGTTACCGTCTTCCCCATCCCGTGATTACTTTGGCTCATGGCATTGGTATGGGATTATTAAGACGAGAAGGAATGTTAACTGGTGTCACCCATCCCAGAGACTGGGAAGCATTGGGGTATGAAGTAACAGGAAGTTTTCAACCCCAAGAAACGATCACCCTGAAACGCCCTCCGAAAAATTCTCCTCATCCTCTTCCTAGTTTATGGAAAGGAGAGATTATCCGTTTTCAAAGTTATCCCACCCGTCAAGAAGAATTAACCGCTTTAGCCAACAACATTTTAGTTAATTTGCGTCACGAGGGATTACGCCCTTGTGGTAATATCTTAGTCTTAGTTTTGGGGAATGGGTTTGAGGGGAAACAGTTAGAGACAGAAGTGGCAAAATTCCTTTATCAGCAAGGAATTGATATTTATCTCCCTAGCGCACCCGATTGTAATATTTTTGATTTTTCTTCCTCTCAACGCAACCCGAATCAGTTTTGGTGTCAAGGAGGGGTAACCGTGTCACGAATCCCTCGATCGAAAGGACAGGAAGCTGATATGGTGTATATTGTGGGGTTAGATCAGGTGGGGAAAGCAGAAGCCAACATCTATTTACGCAATCAATTATTTACTGCGATCACTCGCACTCGTGCTTGGGTAACCTTAAGTGGTATTGGCGACTATCGATTTTATGATGAGTTACAAGCAGTGATGAGGAGTGGGGATACGTTTCGCTTTGTTTATCGTCAACCGCCATTAAGGGAGATTCCCATTACATCAATCGGGGAATTTTTAACTCGATATGCAGCCGGAGAGCGCAATTTTCAAAACATTGATTTATCTGGCGCAGACTTGAGCTATTTTAATCTTAAGGAATGTAATTTTGTTGGGGCAAATCTAAAAGGAACAAATTTGAGTTACAGTTGTTTAGAGTCAGCAAAATTAGTGGTCGCTAATTTAGAAGGGGCGAATTTATTTGGAGCAAATTTACGCAAAGCCAAATTAGTGGGAGCAGTTTTAAGAGATTGTTTTTGGGAAGAGGCTGATCTCACTCATGCTGATTTAGAATGATTAGTAATTATGTAGAAATAATGGATTATGAGTTTATTTAAGCGCGATCGAGTTTTAGTTCCCATTGACTTTTCCGAGTCCTGTTTCTATGCTTTAGAAGAAGCAATGAAGGAAATGGACAGTGGCGAGAAGGTTCATATTTTGCACGTTTTGCGTCCCCTGAATCCAGGTGATCCTGGAATGATTTGGCATACAGTAGATAACGAAACTCGTCGTCGTCATGTGGAAAAAGTGTTTTATAAACGCTATCCTGATCCCGAATATAAAAAAGCACCATTTAATGTTGTTGTTGGTAAACCCGCGAGAAAAATTATTGATTACGCTAAAAAAAATCAGATTGAACTAATTATAATTCCTTCTCACGCTCATCAGGGTTTAAATCGTTTTGCTTTGGGATCAGTCGCAGAAAGAGTAGTTCGTCAAGCGCCTTGTCCAGTGCTAGTTTTACGGGATTAAAGCCATAAAAAAGTAGAAAAGTAGGTTGGGTGAAGAGAAACGAAACCCAACACAAATTAGTCATTGGTCATTGGTCATTGGTCATTAGTCATTAGGTAGAGACGTTCCATGGAACGTCTGTACATTAGTCATTGGGAAAACTACTCTCTGACTGAATCACGAAGGACAAAGGTGTTCCTGAGCCTGTCGAAGGACAAAGGACAAAGGACAACCATGTAGGTTGGGTGGAGAGAAACGAAACCCAACACCAATAGAGTTCATCTATTAATGCTCTTAGAAGATGGTGACGAAATTCCAAAACCTAAATCAATTCTAGTTAGCAAGTTACAATAAATCCCCCCTAGCCCCCCTTGGAAAGGGGGGGGACAAGAAAGAGGTGGGTGTGGTGTGAAATTCGATCGATGGTTGATCTCGTAAAATGAATTAATCCTTTTTCTTTTTGAGCAGCCCTGTGACTCGTCATCCTTTTGATCAACTAGCCAAACAACTCTTATTACCTTTTGTCCTTTGTCCTTCGACAGGCTCAGGAACACTTTTGTCCTTCGTCTTTAGTTTCAATCACTAATGACTAATGACCAATGACTAATGACTAATAGTTAAGATTGTTATCAGTATGGAAAATCATCGTCGAAGCTAATCCAGAACTCCCAGAAGGGGGGGAGGTAACTATGCCCTTGCCACAAGCCTTTTTAGAATGGGAACAACAAGTTGAAGAACGCGGGAAAAAAGCAGAAGCCCAATCGCTAGTCTGGCGACTAATTTCACGGCGCTTTGGAGACATTCCTTCCTCCGTTCAAACCCAGATTGAGGAGTTAGAGATTGAGGAAACTGAAGCCCTTGCGGAAGCTCTGTTGGATTTTACCTCGATCGATAATCTTCAGCGTTGGTTACAACAGAATGAGGGAGGAACAGAATAATAATTATTTCTGAATTAAAGCAATGATTTTTTTCGCGGCTCGATCGACCACTCCCCTTCCTCCTAATCCCTCTCGCACTCGTTGATATTCGGTTAACATTTTCTCCCGTTTTTTATCATCAGTTAATAAAGTTATCGCTTCTTCTACAACGCGAGAAACCGTTGCTTTTTCTTGTAATAATTCAGGGACAATTGCTTGATTTAAGACTAAATTAGTGGGGGAAATAAAGGGAACGGAAAAGTTTAAAAACGTTCGTCCTAGCCACATTGTCATCGGATTAACCCGATATAAAACCACTTGCGGCACATTTAATAAGGCTAATTCTAAGTTAACTGTTCCTGATTTTGTAATTGCTAAATCCGCAGCGGCGATCGCGCTTAAGGTATCTTCTGGAATAATCTTGATAGAGAGAGCATAGGCTTTAATCGCTTTTTGAATCACCCTTGCCAATTCTGGCGTTGATAAAGGCAACAGAAACTGTATCTCTGGCAATTTTTGCTGTAATACTGCTGCTGCTTCTAAAATCACTGGCAATAGATATTCAATTTCTTGCTGACGAGAGGCTGGAACTAAGGTGACAATCTTCTCTGATTGCCCAATTTCTAGCGTTTGTCGGGCTTCTTGGCGAGTGGGTGCGGTTGCCATGCGATCGAGCAATGGATGACCCACCCAAGTCACATTCACCCCTTGCTTTGCAAAAAATCGCGCTTCTTCTGGAAAGACTGCCAATAAGTAATCACTCACATCCGCGATCGCTTTCGCATCACCCAAAAAAGGCGACCAAACCCACGCTTGGGGAGCGATATAATAAACAATTGGTAACTGTGGGAGATACCGACGAACATAATTCCCGATCGCCAGATTCGGTCCCATATAATCAATCAACACCAACACATCAGGGGGAGATGCTCTTAAAAACGCCTTTGCTTTTCGTTGAACTTGCCAGGTGGGAATCACAAACGGAAGCGACTCCAAAAGCCCAACCGAACCAATATTGGTGGTATTTCCCAATAAAGTTGCACCCGCTTTCGCCATGCGTTCCCCTCCCAAAGCAAAGATTTCTAGGGGGAAATTAGAGGCTTGGGCTTGTTGATAAAGGGATTCTACCAGTAACGCCCCCTGTAAATCCCCAGATACCTCTCCTGTGCTGATAAATATCCGTAAAACAGACCTATCGGTTGCCATTATCCCCCTTTTGGGGTTAATCCCCGACGATTGTTATCTCTTGCCTTCTGTATGAAATTATAGAGATGTTGGGTCGGTTCTGAAGAACCTTCTAGGTGTTCTAACGCTTCTTCTAAACCATAGCCCGATCGATATAAAATTCGGAAGGCTTTTTTGAGTTCCGTAATCTCCTCACTGCTGTAACCGCGTCGTTTCAGACCAATTAAATTGAGCGATCGCACTCTGGCGGGGTTTCCCGCAACCAATAGAAAAGGAGGAACATCTCGATCGATGCGACTCATCCCACCAATCATCGCCAACCGTCCAATATGAACAAACTGATGAATCCCCAACACACCGCCGATCGTCGCCTTTTCCTCAATGTGAACATGACCTGCTAACGCCACATTATTCGCAATCACCACTTCATCCCCAATTACACAGTTATGGGCAACATGAACACAAGCCATTAGTAACGTGCGATTACCCACTTGTGTGATTTCTCCCTGATCCGTTGCCCGATTAATGGTGACATATTCTCGAATCAGATTATCATCACCGATTCTCACCCAACTTTCAGCCCCTTGATACTTTAAGTCTTGAGGCTCTAAACCGATAACAGCGCCTGGAAAAATGCGATTATTTGCGCCAATTTCGGTGGGGCCTTCAATCACCACATGAGACCCAATTGTTGTTTGAGCGCCAATTTTAACCTTGTCTCCAATGACCGCATAAGCGCCAATTTTGACATTCGGTGCAATTTCCGAGTCCTCAGAAATTACAGCAGTGGGATGAATTAATGATGTACCCACAAACCCTCCCCTTATTCAAACAAGGAAAATAGCATCACTCCTTCCGCCGCTACTTGGTCATCCACAGTAGCGCGTCCCTGCATTTTTCCAAAGCCTCGTCTGAAAGATAACAACTCTACCGTCATTATTAACTGATCACCTGGAACAACAGGACGACGGAAACGGATTTTATCAATTCCCGCAAACGCAAAGAAACTCCCCTCCATTCCTGGCAATTGAGTTAAGACAACTCCTCCCACTTGCGCCATTGCTTCCACAATCAAAACCCCTGGCATAATCGGACGATTGGGAATATGTCCTTGAAAATGAGGCTCATTAAATGTGACATTTTTCAGTCCGACCGCACTTTCACCTGGAACATAATCAATAATACGATCGACGAGAGCGAACGGATAACGATGGGGAAGGAGTTTTTGGATTTCCTCAACGGTATAAACTGTTTTCGCTTTAGCTTGGGATGCGGCGGAAGTGTTCTCAGAGTCGAGATGAGTCGGTTCGGAAGTTACTGAAGACATGGTAATGGTTGATCTAAAAAGAATGAATAATTTACGATTTGCAGTTAACAATGGAGTGACCCATTAGATTCAGACAAGCGCTCAATGGATTATTTACTCTATCGTGTTAGTTGTCTATTGTACAGGTGGACGTGGCTAACTGTTGCGCCAAACGAATGTGTAAACGATGACTGGCTTTGTAGGCGAAAATATGCGCTTGAGGAAGTGTTCCCAAAAGACTTAAATCGCCCACTAAATCTAACAGTTTATGACGAACTGGCTCGTTTGCAAACCGTAACGGCGGATTTAACCACCCAGTCTCATTACACACCAAAGCATTTTCGAGGCTTCCTCCTTTGATTAATCCCCCTTGACGCAATGCTTCGATTTGTTCGGCGAGGACAAAGGTTCTTGCGGGTGCGATCGCGCTGTGATAGCTTTCTCGGTGGGGATGCCAGGTTTTCCACTGTTCACCAATCGCAGACACGGGAAAATCAATGCCATAACTCAATTGTGTTTCGGTTGCAGGAAAAGCCGCCACGATCGCATCTTTTTCTTGTACCCAGACGGGAGAGTTTAGACGTAGAGGGGAGAGTTTTTCCTTCTCCCCATAAGTTAACCCCGCTTGTTGAATCTTCTCCACCCAGGTTTTCGCTGATCCGTCCAATAAGGGAACTTCTGAACCATTAATTTCGATTCTGGCGTTATCAACTCCCTCTCCAACCAACGCCGAAAGTAAATGTTCCACCGTCCGTACTTTTGCCTGACCATTCGCCAATTCTGTTGACATTTCGGTGCGACTAACCGCGTTCACTGTCGCTGTAATCATAGGATGTTCGGGTAAATCAGTGCGAACAAAATAGCGCCCTTCATTTGCTGCTGCTGATTTTACGGTTACGGTAATTGCTTCTCCACTGTGTAGCCCAATTCCTGAAACAGAAAAAGACTGATCGATCGTTGTTTGTTGTTCCTGATTCATGGGTGATTTATCCTACTTTTAGTATCGAATCCGAGGATCAATATAAGCGTTAATGATATCAATTAAAATACTGGCTAAAACCACGATCGCGCCGAAAAAGACCATAATTCCTTGAACGGTGGGATAATCTCGTAAGGAAATCGCCTCATACAACCGATTTCCTAATCCTGGCCAAGAAAAGGTAACTTCCGTTAAAACCGCACCACTGAGTAACGCAGCAAAGGTTAATCCTAAGACAGTAATCACAGGAATTAAAGCATTGCGGAACGCATGAGCGAATAAAATCCGTCTTTCTGATAATCCTCGCGCTCTCGCAGCCTCCACATAATCCGCTTGTAAGGTTTGTTTGAGATTAACGCGGACAATGCGTTCAAAAATCCCACTGAGGAGTAATCCTAATGTCAAACTTGGGAGTGTCAAATAGTAAAGTGCGGTGAAAAACTGTTCTAGATTTCCTTGTAAAAGACTATCAATGGTGTAAAGCCCTGTGATATCGGAAGGAGTGGGGGCGCTAATGGGAAAGCGTGTTCCCAGAGGAAACCAACCCAGTTGAACCGCAAACACTAATTGTAGGAGCATTCCCACCCAAAATAAAGGGAGTGCATAGGTAATGACACCAAATAATCGTCCCATTGCATCTATGATAGTTCCCGATCGAGCTGCTGCGATCATTCCCACTCCCACACCAATTAACAGCGCGATCGCCATACTAAACAAAGATAATTCCACTGTTGCTGGAAAATAATCTTGGATCACCCCCCAAACTGATAAACCGCGACTGGTGAGGGAGTTTCCTAAATCTAACTGTAATAAATCCCCTAAATAATTCAAATATTGCCATAATAATGGCTGATTTAGTCCTAATTGTTCTCTCAATGCTTCTTTCGCTGCTTCTGGCGCTCTTGCTCCTAAAATCGCATCTGCGGGATCGCCCGGTGTGGCTCGTAGTAAGAGGAAAACAAGGGTGGTAATTGTCCACAACATTAAAGGAGCAAGGAGCAGACGGACGAAAATGTAATAGCGAAGGGCTTTGGCGCGAGACATATTGATTGATCCTACTACGGTTAATCTGTGACCAGTTCTAGGTGGAGTTAAATGATCAGATTTCACACTCTGGCATATAGCATAATAGAACTGAATGCAATCTCAATAAAATAACTATGCCTACAGTTGAATTTAAAAATGGTGAGATCAAAGACATCCCTGATGATCAGATGAGAGCTTTTCTTGATGAGAACAAACATTTGATCCGTGAGCGTCGATCGCCCAGAAGACGAGCAATGCTTGGAGACACTTCCGTTAGACGGGCTAGTACATCAAAATAACGTTTACATTTCTATCAATAAACTGAGAAATTCCCTGTTGACATTCGTCTATTGTGTCTGAATACTCAACTTTACAGTTTCTAAAAAAACGATAATTCGTTTTTAAATCATCATTTGGGCGTTCTCGGTATTCTTCTTCTTTACCCAGTAGGGTGGGCAATGCCCACCCTACAAGGCGGCGGTGAATTTTTCTGGGTTCAAAGCTCGTATTCTTTTTTCCATATCACCTTAAACAAATTTGCGACTAAGTGTAAGTCTTTATTACCTGGAGATTGTTCGACACCACTAGAAAGATCAATTCCGTCAGGTTGTGTCATTTTTAAAGCACGTTGGATGTTATTGGGATTTAAACCACCAGCCAGAAACCAAGGACGAGGGGAGGTAAAACCTTTGAGTAGTTCCCAGTTAAAAGTCTTCCCTGTTCCTCCTAACTGTTGTGGCGCATAAGCATCAAATAAAAATGTATCTACTACGTCAGCGTAGATTTTAGTTTGATCAAGAGAGTCTGAGGTTTTCACCGCGATCGCTTTAATCAGTTCTACATCAGGGAGTTGAGAGCGCAATTGTTGACAAAATTGGGGAGATTCCAGTCCATGTAATTGTACCCCTGTTAACTGGGTTTGTTGTACGATCGAGATGATTTCTGGGAGATCAGTATTGGCAAAAACACCAATACGAGAGACAGTAGGAGGGAGATTAGACGTAATCGCACCGATCGTTTCAGGAAGAAGATAACGGGGAGATTTTCTCACACAAATAAATCCCAGCGCTGTTGCTCCCAACTGCGCGATCGCGCGTCCTTGTTCGAGGTTAGTTATGCCACAGATTTTAATTCGCATTTGTTCAGAAATATGAATTAGTGTAAATAGATCGTTACTTTAAGCGGGTCAAAAATAGTTTAATGAATAAATTTCTTTATAATTTCCTTAATTATCAAGTTTTAGGAGTAAAAAGTTAATAAATGTTAAATTTAATTGCCGCTATTCAATCTAGCACGCCAACAACGGTTTCTTGGAGTCCCAATGTCGCTCTTGTAATGATTCTCTGTAATGTGTTTAGCATTGCGATCGGTCGTTTTGCCATAAAAAACTATGGTGGGGGTCCAGAACTTCCCTTTCCTAAACCTGCAATTTTACAAGGATTTGGCGTACCAGAACTTCTCGCCACTGTTAGTTTTGGTCATGTTCTCGGCGCTGGAGCAATTTTAGGATTAGCGAACGCCGGCGCCCTTTAACATCTCAAAAGTAGGTTGGGTGGAGCGAAGCGAAACCCAACACCAATTAATCATCATTGTACAGACGTTCCATGGAACGTCTGTACATTAGTCATTGGAAAACAAATAACAAAGGATAAAAATGTAGGTTGGGTGGAGCGAAGCGAAACCCAACACCAACCTACAAGGTGGAACTCTGGTTGGGTTTCGTCTCCTTCTGCGCTTTGGCGTTTCATCGCCGCGATCACCTTTCCACCAATGACAAAACAGCGAATATCCGCACCTTTCGCCTCTTTAATCAACTCTTGCACCAGAATGTTTGCATCTAAACCCCACTCAGTAATAATATTGATTTTGTTGGTTGACTTGAACCAGTTGTAAAATCTCAACTTTTCAACTCCCGTTCTTACGCCTCACTTTTCTTTTGATATTATGGCACTCGAAAATGTTGTCGGTGAAGCGCCCCTTCAGGAACATTTAAAACAGTTTCTACTGGTTCTTTCTGTTGCTTTAGGTGTAGCGGCTGCGTCTCGTTCTTTCTCTCGCTTTCGTGATATTCCCTACACCCTTTTATTAGTCATTGTTGGTTTAATTCTGGCTCTATTAGATGTACGATTAATTAATGTTCCGCCAGAAGTCACACTGTTTATTTTTCTCCCTCCTCTATTATTAAAAACTGCTCTCGATTTAAACTGGTCTTTAGTTAAACATGACATAACTATTGTTTTTCTTTGTTCCACGATCGGGGTTTTCTTAACCATTACTGGGGTGACAATTACCCTCACCAGTTTAACAGAAATCTCCCCTTTAATTGCCCTTTTAGCTGGAGCAAGTTTGTCCGCCACCGCGCCAGCGCCAATTACTGCTTTGTTCGGACGTTTAGGGGTAAATCAGCGTTTAGTTGCTCTGACTGATGGGGAAAATTTATTTAGTGTTGCGATCGCAATTGGCGCATTTGTTTTAGTAATGGACTTACCCACTGACTTAAATTTCGCCTCAATTAATCTCATTCCCATCTTAGAAAATGTGGCAAAATTAGCAGGAAT
Organism: Dactylococcopsis salina PCC 8305; assembly: GCF_000317615.1. Classification (GTDB taxonomy): domain Bacteria; phylum Cyanobacteriota; class Cyanobacteriia; order Cyanobacteriales; family Rubidibacteraceae; genus Halothece; species Halothece salina. Next base: position 3,084,395 of record NC_019780.1, read on the forward strand.
TGGTTTAGTGATGGGGGGAATAATTGGACTGATTTTTTCTTATCTCATTCATCGTTCTGACTTGCGATTTATTGGACGTTCTCTGCTTCTCGTTGCGTCTTATGGAACGTATTTGTTAACCGAAGAATTAGGTGGATCAGGAGTAGTCGCTGTAATTGTGACAGGTTTTATTTTAGGAACGTATGGCGTTTCGGAAATGAATCCGCATAAGAAGGAGGTATTATCAGAGTTTCTCGGATTTGTTGCTTTCTTGGTGAACTCGATCGTGTTTTTACTCATCGGGGATAAGATTAATTTTAGTAACTTAGGCGATAATCTCTATCCAATTCTGATCGGAATTGTTACGGTTTTAATTACCCGCGCGATCGCGATTTATGGAACTACCTATTTCGGAAATCAATTGGGATATAGTAACATTAAACTATCAGAACAAACCGTTCTTTGGTGGTCAGGTTTACGGGGATCAATTTCGATCGCCCTTGCGTTAAGTGTTCCCATTGTTTTAGTACAAAGTCAGACCTTAGAAGCTGTCGTTTTCGGAGTCGTTTTATTTACGTTATTAGTTCAGGGATTAAGCAGTAAATGGCTGTTGAAACGTTTAGGTTTTTTATACGAAGAACATTTGCAAGAAAAGTATTTACAACTGATTGCGCGAACCGTCGCCTTAAAACAGATTTTAACTCATCTCAATGAAGAAGAAATGACTCAACGCTGGGAAGTTGATCCACGATTTCATCAATATCGGAACTGTGTTGAAGAAGAATTAAAGCGACTGGAAAAAGAAATTGAAGATTATACCAATCAAAATCCTTCCCTAAAACAAGTCGCAAACGAACAACTGAAACGAGAATTAATTGCCATGGAAACTGGAATTTATTCTGCGTTTGTCCAAAGCGGCTTACTCAGTGATCCACCGCCATTATTATTACCAGAAGTGCTACAAGATCGAGCCTAATTTTCTTCGGGTTCAATCCCGAAAGCGCGTAATTGAGCCGTGAGACGTTCCGCTCGATCGCGCTCTTTTTGTGCAATCTCGCGCTCTTTTTGTGCTAATTCTGTTCCCCACAATAATAACTCTTCTTGTTCATTCCACCAGCGCAACCAGTACCCTGTACGATGGCGGCGCGAACCTTCCCACACTCCCAAATATAAGTTTAATCCTGTAATCCAATAGCGTCCATTTTCATCAGGTTGTTGTATCTCATAAACTTGAGATGAATTTAACCGATAAACTTCTAATTCACCTGTAGCAATATCGAAAATAACATAGTGAGGAACTTGTAAAACTTGCTCATAAAAAAACCATTTTCCAGGGGGATAAGTGGGTTTGATAGAGTATTCTGTTCCCTCAGTTTCCGAGAGAAATTCCATCACAATTTTTGGAATCTCTCCCTGTAATTTTGGGGTATAGCTTCTTTCAATTGTTTCACGAGAGACCCAAGTTTGCGCTACATAAGCCCAATCGGGGGCTTTAACGACAATTTTGCCATCAACTACCGCACAGATGCCGTAATTGGTGCAAGTGAAACTGGTTTCCCCGAGATAGCCAGCAACGTCTAAACTATCACTAAGGGCTTCGGCGAGGGCGGGTTGAGCGATATTATCCACAGGATCATCGGGGAGAATGTAGTCTTGGGGGAGTTTTTCCCATTTTACTTCAGTGGGCGCGATCGGGCGATTCATGGTTTAGTTTGTACTACAAGCGTGGTCAGTTTAATTGTATTCTCCATCTATTGACGCTCTCCCGTTAAATCAAAGATTATAACGGGAGATTCTTGCTTCTAACTACTAGAAACCAGGTTTCCAGCAGACGAGTCCGCTTGCTCCAATTGTTCGGAAACAACTAAAGTAGACGTTGTAATCGACATAACAGAGATGATCTTGGGAGTCTTCTCAGAACGCTAGATAAAGCGGCGACTACTCAGGATCAACCCAGCGTCCGTCCGCTTTAATGAGATTGATTAACTCTTCTACGCCTTTTTCTTCGGGAACTCGTTTAATTTCTTCTCTTCCCCGATACAAAGCAATATAACCAGCTTGTTTACCCACATAGCCATAATCCGCATCTGCCATTTCCCCAGGACCATTGACAATGCAGCCCATAACGGCGATATCTAATCCTGTAAGATGACTGGTGGCGGCGCGAACTTTCTCTAAAACTTCCTCTAGGTTAAAGAGAGTGCGTCCACAGGATGGACAAGCTACATATTCAACCATGGTTTTACGCAGTCCCAATGATTGTAAAATGCTGTAGCAAACGGGGATTTCTTTCTCTGGCGGTTCGGTGAGGGAAACGCGAATCGTGTCGCCAATGCCTTCTGCTAATAAAGTGCCAATCCCCGCTGTCGATTTAATCCGTCCATATTCGCCATCTCCAGCTTCAGTTACGCCTAAATGCAGGGGATAATCCATGCCTAAGTCATCCATGCGTTTAACCATGAGACGATAAGCTGCCAGCATCACAGGAACGCGAGAGGCTTTGAGAGAAATAATTAGGTTGCGATAGTCTAGGGATTCACAAATCTTGATAAATTCTAGCGCTGACTCCACCATTCCTTCTGGGGTGTCACCATAGGTAAACAGCATCCGTTCGGCGAGAGAACCATGATTAACCCCGATTCGCATTGCTTTTCCTTGATCACGGAGGGAAATCACTAAGGGTTCTAAAGTTTCTCGGATTTTCTGTCCAATTTCGTTAAATTCGGCTTCGGTGTATTCGGTTCGATCGGGTTTGGGTTTTTCAAACACATATAATCCTGGATTAATCCGAACCTTATCTACGTGCTTGGCAACTTCGAGGGCGATTTTCAAGCCATTGTGATGAACATCCGCCACTAATGGCACAGGTTGATAAGTTTCTTGAAGACGAGCCTTAATATCCGCTAAAGCTCTCCCGTGAGCCATACTGGGAACAGTGACGCGGACAATTTCACATCCGATTTCGTGAAGGCGACGAATCCCCGCCACTGATCCTTCAACGTCGAGGGTGTCTTCATTAATCATCGACTGGACAACCACGGGATGACCGCCACCAATGGTAACATTACCAACAGGCACTGGTCGCGTTTGACGGCGGTGAATTGTGGTATCAAACGCAGGTGTGGTTTCTGGGGTGGTTTGAGGGTTGGATAGGGTTTGCATGGCGAATAACGGTTGTTTGCGAAGTTGTTATTGGTTAATTAACAAAGCCCAGTTGAGTGATTAGGCGTTCTACATCAAAGTGTTGCGCCATTAACTCCTGGATAAATTGAACTTTAATCGGTTCTTGAATGCGAACTTGTTTAAAAGTCCGTTCTGCAATCTCTACAGTTGTCAGGGTATCAGATTCAACGGCAAGAATTGGGATTTCTAAGGTTTCAGCACGGGAGAGAACAAAGTCTTGTGGAGGGACATGACCCGTTAGAATTAAGCAGTGAGCAGAGGTTTCGAGGGCGGCGAGTTGTAAGTCGCTGCGATCGGCGCCAGTAACAACTGCCAAATTTCTCCCTTTCCGAAAGTATCTCAGGGCGGAATTAACATTCATTGCTCCAATTGTCAAGCGTTCCACCATTAAATCGAGTCGATCGCGCCGACATAACACTTTCGCTTCTAGCTGTTTCGCTAATTCTCTGACGCTAATACTGTGGAGGAGAGTGCTTTGTGGTAAAACACCAAAAACAGGTAATCCTTCTCGCTCTAAAAACGGTTGAATCTGATCACTCATTTCTGTGCTTGCTTCTGGGGGAACATCATTGATCACCACCCCAAACAAACGATTTCCTAACTGTTTTCGCGCTCCCAAAATTTGATCGAGCATTGATAAGGAATGATAGCGCAACACTAATAAAATCGGTGCGTCTAATGCTTCTGCCATCTCCATTGTCGAAAGATTAAATAAACTTCCTTCTGTGAGGGTGGGAGGCGCTTCTAATAGGAGTAATTGGTTGTTAGTCTCTTCAAGATAATCTTTGAGGCGTTGGGAATAATCACAGGGATAATCACTTTTAATTCTCTCTTCGATCGCCGCGTGAGATAAACTGACTAAAGGAGTTTTGATCTGCTCCTGCGATAACTGTAACGCTTCGGCGATCAATTGAACATCATCTTCGATCGTTTCGGTTTCCTTTTCATGGAAAAAGTTTCCCACTGGCTTACCATAACTGAGCGTAAGCCCTTTCTTTTTTAACTGATGAGCAACCCCTAAAATGGTTGCTGATTTCCCAGTATATGCTTCCACTGATGCAATAATCAGAGATTTGGCAGATTTTACCACACCCAATACTGTCCTCAATTCAGAACTTTCTTTAATTAAGACTTTAACATATCTCCTGTAGAAGGAACGTCCCTACGATTGGGAATTGCGGTTAAACATTGCTTTCAAGCGTTGCCAAATTTTAATCAGTTTCCCTTCTAACCAAGCTAAAACGCGATCGAGCGCTTCTAAAATTTGGGTTAAAATGTGCTTTTCGTATCCCATTGGAATCGCTTCAGTTTGCCATTCCTCACCTGTCTTTTCTGATTCCTCGCTGATAGAAACCTCACCCGTTAATTCATAGGCGATCGCTGTCGAAAAATCTTGATTGGTTGCGGTTGCTGGTGTTAATGCTTTGGGAGAAGCGTTACTCGCAAAGACATCGGTTTTTGTTAACCAAGGCTCATTGTTCGATTCTATTTCTTCAGCTAGGGAAGGAATCCGATCGGTTGAGTTGCCAAAAAAATGTTCGATCGCGACTTGAATTAAGTTTTTAATCTGATCGAATTCTGTCACCTCTCCTGTTTCGGAATCTACCTTTCCTTTCCCCTTACTCACAGGATGAATTATAGTTTTCGTTCCTTGAACTAAGTTAGAAATTGGTTGGGGAAGAGAAGGAGAAGCAGAGCTTTCGTTCGGATTCGTTTCTCCTTTTAAGCTTTTTTGTGATGTTCTCCCATAAAAGTAATCCACCGCCGATCGAATCAAGTTCATGATCGGATTATTGGGAGCATCAGTTTGCTTTCTAATCTGTTTAATCACAGGAGCAAGTTGACTATTTTCCCAACCCGCGAGAGCGCGATGCTCGAAGAGCGGTCGCTTCGCGACATCGAGTTTTTCTATGATTCCTAATTTTGGCTTGACGGGAGGAGTTTGGGAGATTTCTTCATAACCACTTCTAAAACTCAACTGTGATTCTTGAAACCAATTTAACCGTTTGGCTAAGGAACTTTTTTGCACCCAAATCATCAGCTTGGCAAGCCAAGATAAAGGATTCAAACCCGCTGGTTTTCCTTGCGCTGAAATACGCCACCACCAAGGTTGTTGTATATTCTCATAACATTCTAAAACAACTTTCATCCGTTCTTTCAGTTGCGCTTGTTGCGCTTCTGATAACAAGTCAATTACCTGATTTTCAGTCGTCACTAACACTAACTCTCCTGTTTCTAGATAGGTAGCAACTCCCTGAATCAGATAATTTTCTTCGATTCCAGATGTTGCTGAGAAAACAGGAATTTTACTGAGGAAGCCAGTTTTTTGAGAAGGAGAAGGAAACTTAAATTTAGGCTGTGTTTCTTCATCAGGAGAAGGTTTCCGCCAAACTTGTAATCTTTCCCAAAAACTGCGGGGAGATTGAGGGAGAGGAAACAATTGATAATGGGTATTTTTCAACCAAGGTCGAATGCTACTTAAAACAACTGTGGTGGGTTGGCTTCCCACAGAAGAAGTTTTTTCCTCATCGGCTGGAGAAAGCAGCTTTACTGTTTTCGATTTTAATTCCTTCCCTAACTGTGTTGATGTTTGCACCAACAAATAAATCGGATAGGCGATAATTTGTATTCCCCAAACCGTAGCCATTTGGAGTTTTCTTAACCCCGTTTGAGCGCGATCGCCCAAACGCAAGTATTGACGATTGATAAAGTTTAAAACCCGACTTTTATAGGGAGAATCTGAATTAGAAAGAGGGGACATCAGCTTACACAACAACAAACAACGGAATCATCTCTCTATTTTGTCATCTTTGCCGCATCTTCAACCCAATTCTTTGTAAATCTTGTGTCCTTAAACTTTAAAGATTCTCGAAGCATTCATTACGGAAACTGGACATCAATTTACTGGAATTACCAATCCGATGAATGCTCTATCGGTTGTTATCGAAAAAAGCCTGATTTGATTTTTCTAGATTTAGTGATGCCCATATTAAATGGTTATGAATTGTGCAGTAAAATTCGACAGGTAAAAAGCATGAATTCTGTGCCGATCGTGATTCTGACGGGAAATCTGACACTTTCCCTTCTCAACCTCAGTTGAATCTTGCTAACTGATTGGCGCTACCTCCCTTTCTCTAGAAGGGGAGGGTTTTCAGGATTAGTTAAACTTATCATCTGCTTGAACATCAATTAATTTTTTATATACAAAACCAGAGTTACATTTCTTAACGAGTTTCCTTGTCACCAAAATATTGACGAGAATGCGCCCTTTCAGGTATGCTGTAAAAAACAATAATCCCACGGGATGTTCTGTCTTTTTATTGATTTAGCCCTTTCAATTGCCTGATTTTTCGTTGCGATCATTTAAATCTTGTCAAGTTTTTTGACCACAACTCGCATTGATTTTTGTAAAGGAATCGTAAGGTTTGTAACGAAGGGTTGACAGATTCACGAATTTATGCGTCCAAGAAATCAGCTTAAACAAACCTAACCTCTAGCATAACACTTTGAACCGTTATTCGTTATTCGTTATTTGTTATTTGTTCACTAGTCACTGGGAGACGTTCCATGGAACGTCTCTACATTGGTCACTGATCACTGGTCACTCGATTCCCGACTCCTAAACCCGACTTAGGTTGGGAGTCTTCTCAGAATGCAAGATAAAATATAGTCTGGAAAAAAGAATTAATAACAACAAAAAATCTTATGCCTAAACAGCGCATCCTCTCAGGAGTTCAACCCACTGGAAATCTTCATCTCGGAAATTATTTAGGTGCGATTCGTAACTGGGTAGAAACACAAAAAGACTATGAAAACTTTTTTTGCGTGGTCGATCTTCATGCGATTACAGTTCCTCACAATCCTGAAACTCTCGCTCAAGATACTTATACGATCGCGGCGTTATATCTAGCTTGTGGAATTGACTTAAATGACTCCACAATTTTTGTTCAATCTCATGTTACCGCTCACAGTGAACTGGCGTGGTTATTAAATTGTGTCACCCCTTTAAACTGGTTAGAACGAATGATTCAGTTTAAAGAAAAGGCCGTTAAACAAGGGGAAAATGTCAGCACAGGTTTATTAGATTATCCCGTTTTGATGGCAGCGGACATTCTGCTTTATGATGCAGATAAAGTGCCTGTGGGAGAAGACCAAAAACAACATTTAGAACTAACTCGCAACATTGCGCTACGGATGAATGATCAGTTTGGGAAGAAAGATCAACCCGTTTTGAAACTTCCCACTCCTTTGATTCGCAATGAAGGAGCGCGGGTAATGAGTTTAATTGATGGGACGAAAAAAATGTCGAAGTCTGATCCCTCGGAGATGAGTCGGATTAATTTACTTGATTCACCTGACGAGATTGAGAAGAAAATTAAACGTTGTAAAACTGATCCGATTAGAGGGTTAACCTTTGATGATCCCGATCGTCCTGAATGCAATAATTTATTAAGTCTTTATTTGTTGCTATCGGGAAAAACGAAAGAGACAGTCGCAGCGGAATGTCAGGATATGGGATGGGGACAATTTAAGCCTTTACTAACAGAAACCACGATCGAAGCCTTACGTCCGATACAAGAAAAGTATCAAGAGTTAATGACGGAGAAAGGTTATCTTGATTCAATTTTAAAAGAGGGACAAGAAAAAGCAAGTTCGATCGCTCAAGAAACGCTTTCACGGGTTAAAAATGCGTTGGGTTATTTACCTCCTTTTTAATCAAGTAGATTGTAATTACTGATTACTAATTACTGATTACTGATCATAATCAAGTTTGGGTAATTGCTTAGAATTGGTGTTGGGTTTCGTTTCCCTCCACCCAACCTACATTTTTGTCCTTTGTTTTCCAATGACTAATGTACAGACGTTCCATGGAACGTCTCTACCTAATGACTAATGACTAATTGGTGTTGGGTTTCGTTTCCCTCCACCCAACCTACTTTTTATCTAAATCCGCAAGAAGACTCCCATCATAATCGGCATCTGAGCTTGTCGAAGATTTGATTTGATGGGTTGATGAATTGCGGTCAATAAGTTACAATTTTCTAAAATTGGTTTGAATCCCAAAGGTGGTGGATTGTTAAGACTCCTAGAGCCTAAAAGGTGCGCTTAAGGTATCAACAAGAGGTGCGAAAAACCTCTATAAAAACGTTAGCACTTTAACGAGTGTACCAGTAAAAAGCAAAAATACTTAAAAACTGTAGGATCGGGCGGATCCAAACAGGATAATCTACGCTTGTGGAGATTGACCCACTGGGACTGAAGCAGCGAGTTTGTGGATGTTTTAAGGTTGGTCGTCTGCTGAACTTGGTTCAGTAGTTAGAAGCAAGAATCTCCCATTATAATCTTTGATTTAATGGGAGAGCGTCAATTCTTCAAGAAGAGATAATAAAGCTGTCCCGTCCAATCCACAATTCCCGCACGACGACCAGCGCTTTCCCCTGTTCCCATAAAAATATCAACTCGTCCCGCACCTGTAATCGCGCTGCCCGTATCTTGATCTAACACATAGTGACTGACGAGAGGAGTTTCAATTTGATCCGCCTCTGTGATTTGGGGAAACTTTGTATGAAGTAATGCCAGCGCCCCTCGTGGCATAATTGATTTATCGGTAGCGATGCTGCGTTCCCCAGTGACAGGAACGCCTAAACTCCCTGTTGCTGGTGCGCCTTCTGTTTTCCGAAAGAAGACAAAACTTTTATTTCGAGGTAAGTAACGGCTTAATTGTGCGGGATGCTGACGAAAATAAGTGATTAAACGCGGTAAGGAAAGCTCTTCTCGTTCTAAAATCCCATCACGGATTAATTCGCCACCGATACTCGTGTACGGATGATCGGTTTTTCCCGCGTACCCGATCGAGATCGTTTTTCCATTTCGTAATTTTAGCCTAGCAGACCCTTGGACGTGGATTAAAAACGCTTGCAATCTATCGGACAACCAGGCAATTTCCCTCCCCTTTAAGGGGCTATTTTCCCCCTCTCCGTTAATTCCCTCTAATGTGGCGCGAGTGGGATGAGGAGATGACCACTGTTGAAAGTTGGGAGGACGTTGATAAATGGGATAACGGTATTTTTCCGTCCGCGTGAGACTCGCTTCATAAACGGGTTCAAAATAGCCTGTAAAATGAACCTTTCCCTCTCCATCATTACCGAGCGATCGATAAAAAGCAAATTCCTGTTTTACCGCCGTTGCTAGTGCTTCTGGGGTGGGAGAGGTGCGAACTAACTGACGGAAGCGAAGTAAAGATTGTAAAGCGCGATCGATCTCGATATCTTGATTATGATAGGCTCTTCTGGCGCTCGGTGTCTGCAAATAACGTAAACTATGATTAATCGCCTCAATCAGCGCTTGTTTCTCTTCAGGGGAGTCTAACCGTTTCTCAAGTCCTAACTCTGGCGGTAACTGTTGCGAAGACACCTTAACCAAAGGAAAAGCCAAAGCCGCCGTTGAACCAGAAAAAAGCAATCCCACCATCACCGAAAGCGTCACTGTCAAAGAACGTATCATCTTTTATCTTCTCCTTAAAACCGTTCCACACTACCCGCAAATAAAGGTTCGACTCTAATCGCAACAATACTCGACGGACGCACTACCATATATTCCCCCTGAATATTTTTAATGGGAACACTAATAAAATCATGGGATTCCCCATTCGGTTTTAACTCTCCCTTGTACCATTTTTGAAACTCTTGAATCGTGGGAAATCGTACCTCTTCACGATGACCACTACTTAAAAATAAATAAACCGCATACTCATCAGGGGTGCGTGGCATAAAAATCACTCCAACATCAAATCGCTACCTAATCATAAAATAAAGAGACGTTCCCGAGAACGCCTCTTTCAAATTAATCAATCGATCGAGTTACACCACAACGGAAGGGGTTTTTTCCTGCTGAAAGAAGGCGGCTAAAACCTGTTCTGCAATTTGAGAACTGCTTAACCCTAAATCTGCTTTTGCTTCTTCTGGTTTCGCATGATCTACCAATTGGTCGGGAACACCAAACCGTTTCACGGGTACAAGAAGATTATGATCCATAAATGCTTCCGTCACCGCCGAACCGAAGCCACCCATCAAGCAACCTTCTTCTAACGTCACCACACGCCCAATTTGTTTGGCGAGAGGAAAGATTAACTCCGTATCTAACGGCTTCACAAAACGGGCATTAACCACCGTCGCTTCGATGCCATGTTCACTGAGAATTTCTGCGGCTTGTAATGCGGTTGGCACCATTGCGCCATAGCCTAAAACTAGCACATCATCACCGTTACGGAGGATTTCACCTTTGCCAATTTCAACAGGGTCCCAACCTTCTTCCATGAGAGGAACACCAATGCCATTACCCCGAGGATAACGCATCGCGATCGGTCCGTCTGTGTAATTAACTCCCGTCACCGTCATCCGTTGTAATTCCGCCTCATCTTTGGGGGCCATAATCACCATATTGGGAAGACATCGCAAATAAGCAATATCATACATTCCCTGATGAGTGGGACCATCAGCGCCAACAATGCCAGCGCGGTCTAAACAGAAAAACACTGGTAAGTTTTGGATACAAACATCATGGATAATCTGATCATAAGCCCGTTGGAGGAACGTCGAGTAAATTGCTGCCACAGGACGCATCCCTTCACAAGCTAAACCAGCGGCGAGAGTTACTGCGTGTTGTTCCGCGATGCCAACATCCACATATTGATCTGGAAGTTTTTGTTGCAGTTTATCCAAACCCGTTCCCGTCGCCATGGCTGCGGTAATGCCGATGATTTTGGGATTGTTTTCGGCAAGTTGCGTTAGGGTATGGGCAAAGACTTTACAGTATTTCGGAGGCTTCGGTTTGCTAGAAGGTTGGGCTTTTCCAGTGGCGATATTAAAAGCACTTTGGGCATGATAACCCACCTGATCTTTTTCTGCGATACTATAGCCTTTTCCTTTCGTTGTCGCCACATGAACTAACACGGGTCCGGGGACTTGATGTGCCTGTTGGAAAGTATGAATCAACTCGGTTAAGTTATGTCCATCAATGGGACCAAAATACTTAAAGCCTAATTCTTCAATTACCGCACCCACTTTCGGAACAGCTAACCGTTTCATTCCTTCTTTCATCCGTTCCATCTCTGGGGTTAAAGACTCACCAAAGAAGGGAAGATGTTTAAATTGTTCTTCTAAATTGTCGGTTAAAAATTGCATCGGTGGCGAGAGACGGACTTTATTGAGATAGCGAGAAATCGCCCCCACGTTGGGAGAAATGGACATCTCGTTATCATTGAGAACCACCATTAAATTTGTATCAGGAATATGTCCCGCGTGATTAATTGCTTCTAGCGCCATGCCTCCCGTTAAAGCGCCATCACCAATAATGGAAACCACTTTGAAGTTTTCTCCTTTGGCATCTCGGGCTAACGCCATTCCTAAACCAGCAGAAATGCTTGTGGAAGCATGACCAGCACCGAAATGATCAAATTGACTTTCACAGCGTTTGAGATAACCAGCAATGCCATCTTTTTGGCGGAGGGTGTCAAAGCGATGATATCGTCCTGTAATTAATTTGTGGGGATATGCTTGGTGTCCCACATCCCAGATGACTTTATCACGATCTAAATCAAGGGTTTGATATAATCCGAGGGTTAATTCCACAACTCCTAAACCAGGTCCGAGATGTCCGCCACTGGTGGAAACGGTTTCTAAATGTTTTTCCCGAATTTGTCGGGCAATGGTTTCCAGTTGACGAACGGATAACCCGTGCAATTGGTTGGGATGGGTGATTTCGCTAATGTGCATAGGTTGCTTTGTTTTCCAAGTGCTACCGTTTGGTTTTGCCTAATATCTCTACTGTAAAGGATTTATACCCACTGTTTCTTTATCGTTGTTGCAAATTGCAATATCATGTTCGTTTAACGATGATTGTGATTAAATGTGAGAGTTATGTGGACAGAAATCGCAAAACAAATTTCCCACGCAACGGGAAAGCCGTTTGAAATTAAAGATCGTCGTTCCGTTGGCGGTGGATCAATTAGTCAGAGTTATGCGGTGACGGATGGGACGGAAAGCTATTTTGTGAAGCTGAACCGCGCTTCTGAGTATGAAATGTTTGTGGCGGAAGCGTTGGGATTAAAGGAAATGTATGAAACGCGAACGATTCGCGTCCCACAACCGATTTGTTGGGGAACAACAGCAGATTCTGCTTATATTGTGATGGAGTTGTTAGAGTTGGGACGCGGTGGCGGTTCGCAGGTTTGGGAAACGATGGGTGAACAGTTGGCGTTGATGCACTATCAGGGTATCGCGGAACAGTTTGGTTGGCATCGCAATAATACGATCGGTTCGACTCCTCAAATTAATCATTGGATGGACAGTTGGGCGGATTTTTTCGCGGAACATCGCATTGGTTATCAAGTTCGTCTCGCGAAACGACGCGGCGCAAATTATCCTGATGTCAAAAAGGTGGTGGAGAGGGTGCGATCGATTCTAGGTGACCATCATCCCCAACCGTCGCTGGTACATGGTGATTTGTGGGGAGGGAATGCTGCTGTCACGGAAGCGGGAGAACCAGTCATTCTTGACCCAGCAACTTATTATGGCGATCGAGAAGTGGATATTGCGATGACTGAATTGTTTGGTGGCTTCCCAGCGTCGTTTTATCAAGGCTATAGGGCAACTTGGGAACTGGATGCAGGTTATCAACGGCGCAAAGACCTTTATAATCTTTATCACATCCTTAACCACTTTAATCTCTTTGGTGGGGGTTATGGTTCCCAAGCGGGTCGAATGCTCGATCGATTATTCAAAGATTAAATATCCTCTGGAATCACCCATTTCGGGGGTTCTTCTCGTTTCTTTTTCACGGCTTCTTCTGCCATGTCTAACATTTGGTCGAGGGATGTATTATTAATGAATTTTGAGGCTTGGGCCGCGTATTCTTTATGAGGACATTGATTGCCGAGAACGCAGCCGTTAACACAGGCTTCCGCACAGTTGATTTGGGTTTGCATGGGACTCCTCTCTTAATGTTGATGTCCGTTTACAGTCGGTGTTCTAATCACAGCTTAACTTAAGCTCGATCGAGCGTATGATCACAGGAAGAACCATGTACAGTAATTTATTCTCAGGTTTAATGGTGGGTTTTCTCGTTCTCACGATCGCTCTCTATCTCCTACGGGGCATTGGGATTTTAACCTTTATCCCTGGGGGGATCATCTATCTCTCATTTATCGCCGCGATCGTCTTTCTGCTTCTCTCGAAAGTGGCGCGTCGTCAGCGATGGTAATCCTCTCGCTTCGATCGAGTTTTCCTGATTGAGCGGCGGCATAATTCAGTTATAATGATGAGAAAGATGATAGTAATCAAACTGTTGTTCTTTCCTACTACACATTTCCTTCTCGCTGTCAACCCCTCTTAACACTTCTTCTCGTTTTGCAACAAAAATACATACGACTTGTCCTCTAAAAACTTGACAAGTTTCTCGCTCTTAAAACGCAGTGATGCAGGTTTTAACTCCCAATTTTGCAATTTAAACAGACTGCCCCTGGATTTTCGTTTTTAGTATCATACCTGAAACGGCGCAATCTCGTCAATATTTGCGCTCAAATTTTTTCATTAAGAACTGTAAAGTTGCTCAATTCATAGAAATATCCAATCAATTAGCGGAATAAGCCTAGACTTTAATCTATGGTACGGTGTCGCTTATAATTCAGAATGAATGAATCATTAATTATTTCCATGTGGCTAAATATCATCGAGAGTCCATTATTTTCCTTCACAATTTTATTACTGGTTGTGCTGACTGTACCACCGATTTTTGAGCGTTTCAAACTACCAGGATTAGTGGGATTAATTGTCGCGGGAATTGCTTTGGGTTCAGACGGATTAGGATTACTAGATGCGGAATCAGAAACGATGAAACTGCTTTCTGATGTGGGAAAAATTTACCTGATGTTTGTCGCGGGACTGGAAATTGATCTCAATGAATTTCGCAAAGCAAAAGGGAAAGCAATTGGCTTCGGGATGCTTACATTTGTCTTACCGATTCTGACAGGAATCATTATCGGTTCGATTTTTGGTTATGGTATCAATGCAGCGGTTTTAATGGGGTCTTTAATGGCTTCCCATACTTTATTAGGGTATCCCATTGTCACCAGTTTAGGTGTCGAAAAAAAACCCGCGATCGTCGCCACGATCGGAGCAACGATTTTTACAGATATTACCTCTTTATTGGTGTTAGCGATCTGTTTGTCGATTCATCAGGGAGACTTTTCCGCAGCCAGTCTCGCCTTACAATTATTTGCTTTATTTGCCTATTCAATTCTGGTTTTATTTGGCTTAGATTGGAGTGGAAAATACTATTTTCGCCGCACTGGAGACGAAGAAAGCAATCAGTTTCTCTTTGTATTGTTAGCTGTATTTCTCGCTTCTGTGGGAGCGCAAATTATCAATGTTGACAAAATTGTTGGGGCATTTCTTGCTGGTTTAGCGGTGAATGATGTGGTGGGAAGAAGTCCAGTTGAGGAAAAGGTTACTTTTGTCGGTAGCACGCTTTTTATTCCCTTCTTTTTTGTGGGCATGGGATTACTATTAGACTTATCGAGTTTGCGAGAAACTCTCACCACTAACTTAGCATTAACCGCCGCTTTAGTGGGAGGATTATTCTTAAGTAAAGGATTAGCCGCCACGATCGCGCAGTGGTTGTATAAATTCAGTTATACCGAAGGCTTAACCATGTGGTCATTATCCTTACCACAAGTCGCCGCCACTCTTGCCACTGCATTAGCAGGATTAAATCAAGGACTATTAGATCGAGCGCAATTTAATGCTGTAATTGTTTTAATGTTAGTGACAGCAATTGTTGGACCGATTCTCACGCAACGCTTTGGTCGTCAATTACAATCTCCTCCTCGTAACCCAAACCTTACTGTTCCTACTATTCCTAAAACCTTTGTTACTTATCCTCCTTCTCGCGTTTTGGTGTCTGTTTCTAATCCGAATACAGAAACATATTTAATCGAAATGGCAGCGTTATTAGCTCGTCAAGGAGACGGAAAAATTATCTGCTTAAAAGTTGTTCTGGATGGGATGGGTGCTACTCAAGATGTACGAGAAGCAGAATCTTTATTAAAGCATACTGAACAATTAGGAAATGAATTAAATATCAGCACCATTCCGCTATTACGATTAGACGATAAAATTGCTCAAGGAATTACTCGCACTGCTAGAGAACAAAATGCGACTTGGGTGGTGATGGGTTGGAGTCCAACCACACTCAAACAGCGCTTTTTAGGAAGTACCATTGATGATGTTTTTTGGTCGGCTCATTGTCCAGTGGTGGTAATGAGTTTGACCCAAGCACCAACAGAGATTCATAACATTTTAGTTCCTGTAGAAAATTTAAGTCCTCCCAGTTGGCGCACGATCGAATTTGCACAATTATTAGCACAAACCAATCAGGCAAAAATTACACTGCTTCATGTTGTTCCCTGGGAAGAATCTGCTGCAGAAATGGAACGATTTGAAGCAACATTGAAAGAGTGGTTACTTTGGCACAATTTCCGTCTTCCCATTCATATTCAAACCATGATTAATGAGAGTATTCCGAAAGCAATTGTACAGGTTTCTCAAGATTATGATTTAACAGTTTTAAGGGCGTTACGTCGTCAAACGGCGGGAGGATTAGCAGTGAGTAACATTACAACAAAAATTGTTGCTGATTCTCAAGGATCATTAGTGTTGGTAGCAGAACCCCAGTTTAATAATTAAAGGCAAGAGGCAAAAGGCAAGAGGCAAAAGGCAAGAGGTAAGAGGTAAGAGGTAAGAGGTAAGAGGTAAGAGGTAAGAGGTAAAAGGCAAGAGGCAAGAGGCAAGAGGCAAAAGTATTTAATAATTTAATTTTTTGATAAGAGCAGAAATCATTCTAGTTTCTTCTTTTAAGTTGTTAATAATTATTTCCATATCTTTAAGTGTACATAAGCCTACTCTTGCGGATAAAAGAAGATGAGTTTCTGTTTCATTTACAGAACCTTGGGCTATGTTTAAAAAACGCTTATAATCTCCCGAAGCTCTTCTTCCATAACCTTCAGATATATTTGCTGGTATGGATGATGATGATTTTCTAACTTGTAAAACCATCCCATATAGTTCCTCTTTTGGAAATTTTTTGGTCACAAAATAACATTGTTCAGCAATTTCCATACCTTTTTGCCAAATTATTAAATCCTTAAAGTCTTTGATCTCTGACATCTTGAAATCTTTAAAATAAAAAAATACTTTAACACTTTTGCCTTTTGCATGCAAGCCTTTTGCCTTTTGCCTCGACTTTAACTATTAATTTATCATGCTGACTGTAAAAGAGCCTAATTAATCTGACAAATCTGTTCTAAGGTCTCAAAGAAATCTGGGTAAGAAATTGAAGCAGCTTGTGCGCCATTAATTGTCGTTTTTCCTTTTGCCATTAAAGCCGCGATCGCGCAACTCATCGCCACCCGATGATCATTGTAGGCTTCAATTTCTGTTCCGATTAAGTTCCCCTTACCAATGATTTCTAAACCATCTGGGCGTTCGGTTACATTTGCGCCCATTTTACTTAATTGGGAAGCCATGACAGCGATCCGATCGCTCTCTTTCACCCGTAATTCTTCTGCATCTTTAATCACTGTTTTCCCCTGAGCAAAAATCGCCGCCACTGCTAAAATTGGAATCTCATCAATTAGTCTGGGAATTAACTGACCACCAATTTCTGCGCCTTTTAACTGACAAGAACGCACCCGTAAATTTGCGATCGGTTCTCCTGCAATTACCTGTCGATTTTCGATCGAAATCTCAGCATCCATTCGGTTTAACGCTTCTAAAATGCCAGTACGGGTGGGATTAATCCCAACATTTTCAATCACTAATTCTGAGTCGGGAACAATAATTGCAGCCACCAACCAAAAAGCAGCGGAACTAATATCCCCAGGAATAAAAACGTCTCTTCCTGTGAGCGTTGATCCGCCTTGAATCGTCACTGATTTTGTTTCTGCATCTGTGCTAATTTTTGCACCAAATGCTTTTAACATTCGTTCGCTGTGGTCTCTAGAAATTGCGGGTTCAATAACGGTCGTATTGCCTTCTGCATTCAGTCCCGCCAGCAAAATACAAGATTTGACTTGTGCCGAGGCAATGGGAGAACAATATTCAATCCCTTTTAGGGTTTTGCCTTGAACTGCTAAGGGAGCGCGAGAATTGTTTTGTCTCCCCCAGATTTCTGCCCCCATTTGCATCAAGGGCAGAACGACACGAGACATGGGACGCGATCGAAGCGAATCATCGCCACTGATGACAAAAAACCGATCGGGGTGAGAAGCGAGTAACCCCAACATCAAACGGACGGTTGTTCCTGAATTGCCAGCATCTAGTACCGCCGTTGGTTCTTGGATGTTACCTAAGCCAATGCCTTCTACAACTACCTCTTGGGAATTTAAGTCTGAAATTTCTGCTCCCATGGCTCTTAAACAGTGAGCGGTACTGAGAGGGTCTTCCCCTAATAATAACCCTTGAATGCGCGTTTCTCCCTGCGCGATCGCCCCAAACATCAACGCACGATGAGAAATTGATTTGTCTCCAGGGACGGTTAAATTTCCTTGTAGGGTTAACCCCTGATTTGGGCGTTCAATCACTAATTGTTGCTGAGAAGCAACTGATTTAATCGTAATGATAGAATCCGACATATTTTTAGTAAGAATAATTAATAAACTCTGACCTATGGCGACCAGATCAAGCTCTATTTTAGCATTTTATGAAAAATGTTCTAAATCAATTTTTCGAGTTATACCATTAGTTATCTTTATTCAGACGACGCACCAGCCAATAACTAATTGACAGGGCAAAAATAGCGACAGCTAGCGAAATTAAATCCGTGTTGGAGTATTTTTTTAAGTCGAAAATAATAATCTTTCGTGCGACAGCAATCAGGGAAGTGGCAATCACTAACTCCACTTGAAAGATATGTTTTCGTAAATAAGCGGTGATGTTATCTAGCAATTCTAAAGCAATTAAGATATTCAGGAATAAACCAAATATTTCTAAAAGGGTTTCATTAAAAAATCCTGACGGTGGCGAAGTAAATAACAGTCTTGCTAAAACGAAAACCAGGTCAATCAAAGCGACAATAATCACGATTAACAAAGCAATTGTTAACACCTTAGACACCACTGTTTCTACGGATTCAGTGATTTGTAAAAACCGTTCATCTTCTTGCCATAATCGTTTTAAAATTCGGGTGATCTTTCGTGGTTTTTTCATAAGATTTTTTTCTTTGATATTTGGGTAACTGATTACTGATCACTGTCCATCACCGCTTGACGATCAAGCAACACTAAATCTCGTAATTGTTCAGTATCCAATTGGGTTAACCAATCTTCACCTGCATCAACGGTTTGTTCAGCTAACTGTTTCTTACTCTCTATCATCTCATTAATGCGCTCTTCTAATGTTCCCGTACAAATAAATTTATGCACCTGTACATTTTGTTTTTGTCCAATGCGAAATGCCCGATCGGTGGCTTGATTTTCTACGGCTGGATTCCACCAACGATCGACATGAAACACATGATTGGCGCGAGTTAAGTTTAATCCTGTTCCACCTGCTTTAATGGAAAGAATAAAAATCGGAGGTGCATCGGGATCATTTTGAAATTGATCCACCATTGCTTCTCGTTGTTGTTTACGAGTCGCACCATAAAGGAAGGGAATATTGCAGTGAAAATGTTGTTCTAAATAGGCTTTAAGTTGTTTTCCCCATTCTGCAAATTGAGTAAAAATTAAAGCTCGATCGTTTTCTGCGGTTAACTCTTCCAACATCTCAGTTAATCGTAATAATTTACCCGATCGTTGCGGTGTAATCAACTGTTTTTCCTTCTGTAATAAAGCAGGATGATTGCATAACTGTTTCAGTTTCACCAACAGGGTTAAAATCTTACCGTGACGTTTAATTCCTTCCGCCGCTTCAATGTCTTTTAATGCTTTCTCGACAATCTCCTGATACAATTGCGCTTGTTCTTGGGATAATCCACAATAAACATTCATCTCCTGTTTTTCGGGTAAATCTTGGATGATTGTTCGATCGGTTTTTACCCGTCGTAAAATAAACGGTTGAACTAAAGAACGTAGCGTTTGTAAAGAATCTCGATCGTTATATTTCTCAATGGGAGTCGCAAAGCGCCGTTGAAAAAATTGTTGTGATCCTAAATAACCAGGGTTCAAAAAATCAAGAATCGACCATAATTCCGACAAACGATTTTCTAACGGAGTTCCCGTTAAAGCAATCCGAAAATTTGCCTCTAATTCTCGCACCGCTTTCGACTGTTTCGCTTGCGGATTTTTAATGTTTTGTGCTTCATCTAAAATCACCGCTTCCCATGACACATTTTTCAGAGTCGTTGCGTCTCTTTGTGCTAAGGCATAGCTGGTAATAACTAAATCATAGCCTTGAACTTGTTTAACAAATGGTTTCCCTTTTTTTCGTTTCTCTCCATGATGAACCAGACTGGAAAAATTACGAGAAAACTTTGCCACTTCTCGTTCCCAATTTCCTAAAACTGAAGTTGGACAAACCAAGAGAGTTGGCGCATTTAGTTCCTCTTTTTCCTTAAGATGTAACAGTAGCGCGATCGTCTGGATTGTATTGTGACAGATGATATTATTAGCGATAAAGTTATGATGTTCGGCGATTTCAAAATCATAAACCCAACCCTCATAATTGATTTCCTCAATTGATTCAATTCGAGAGTAAAATAATTGTTCTTCCCTTTCCTTCACCAGAGTAGAAACAGATGCTTCTTCAAATTGAGAACTTTGATTGCTTTGATTTTCGGTTTCCCAACCCAGATAACGACTCAAAATTCTTGCTGAGTTGCCAGCAAAACTTCCCGCATAATATGTTCTCTCACGATTTCCACCATCAGTTACACAATTTGGTTGTTGAGACACTTTTAGCCAGATACCAAAACGTTTTAGTAACACCGAGAGTTGTTTCATTACCATCAAAGAATCACTCGCAAATTCTATACTTCCTGTTTCCTCATTTACTGAACCTTTAGCCTTAAAATAGTGACACAGAAAGTAACTCACTCCTTCTAAGTCAGCATTCATAATTAAGTTTGGAATTACTTGATCCTGAGAGTTCAAAGATAGTTCCTTAGCCATTTGCCAAGCGATCAACTCGACTAATTCCAGATCAACTGATTTTCCTTCCCAAGAATACTTAGCAGGAACTGCCACATAATCTCCCACTTGTAACTGATTCGTCCATCCTTGAGAAGTTAATAATTTATGTTGTTGAGTAATGGTGATGGTTTCCCCATCTTGTAAGCGAATTTTGCGTAACTTTTCCTGAACCTGCTGCCGATACAGTCGAGTAATTAAAGCGGGAACAATTTTGTTAGTAGAATGATCGATCGAATTCACCCACAAAGATTGAGAAGGTTGCGCCCAAACCCCTTCCCCATCCTCAATGGTTTCAATACCAAATTCCTCCCAAATTTTTTCCGCCGTCCATAAATTACCATTCAGAAAAATCAGAGTCTCAGGAGAAACACATTTTCCTAAACCCATATCATCCGCTAAACATCCCCCTAAACCCCATTTTTGTAAAAACGCCAGCCAGCTAACGCCTCGCGCTTGATAGGGACGTAAATCACCGCAGAAGTCTTGAGGAGTTGCAACAGGGGTTAAAGATTGATTCCCACTTAAATTTGTAATCAATTCTTGCAGCGCACCAGAGGCTTCAAAATCCACAATCGGAAGTTTTCCCATCGTCTGACTTTCCCCACTGGTAAGTCTCACCGCATCTTCCACAGAAAGATTCATTTCCGCATCGCTACCCTTGAGTAAGGTTTGCGCCGCTTTCACATCACTGGGTTGTAAAGCTAACCATTTGCCATTGACTTCCACTAGAGGAGATTGTTGATCTAATAACTGCTTAAATTCTTGAGGAGAGAGGGTTTCCTCATCAACGGCTAACTCCCACTTATAATTTAATAAACTCTGTAGCCCCAGTTTTTGCCCTTTTTTAGGCGCTTGTGCTTTCACCTTCACCCCTAAACGTCTTTCTCCGCTTCCAGGGGCTAAACCAGGGGGTAAAATGACACCAAAGCCATTTTCTGATAAACGCCAGGCACTCGCGCGAATAAACTCATAGGCTTGAATCGGATCAAGGGAACAACCAGTGGGTGTAGAATGTTGTAAACTGTCGTGGATGGTGGGATATAATCGCAACGCTAACCCTAATCCTTGTAGTAAGGTTTCTTGAGGTTGCTTGATTGTCTTCCCGTCTTTTATGATTTCATCTGTGGCGGTATTCCAGATCGTTTCTGCGTCGAGAAAGTTCTCTTCATCGTCACGAGATTGTAAGCCATATTCTAGATACCAATTTTCGTTACTTTCAGAAGGGGGAAGCAAACGAAAACAAGGACGAAAGGGTTTATGAACGATCGTTTCGAGGTAATTTTTCCCTAAATAATTTTCTACTGGTGCGATCCAAATTTTTAACGCCTTTTCTAAACGACGCAAACTGACTTCATCTGTGGAGAAACTGGAATCATCGCTAGAAAGCGCCAGAAACCATTGTTTGAGAAGAGGAGTGGTAACGGGAGGAAAAGCAGGAGTAGAACTGTCACGAATACGGGTATTGATAACAGCGCTGAGAAAGTCGATAACGATCGCTTCTGGGGAAAGGTTAAAGTTGTAAGAACGACAACTTTCTGGGATATGTTGGGCAAAAGTTTGTAAACGTTCTTGATCTATGGGAGCATCAAATAAAGGCTGCCAAGCGGTTATGGCTTTTCCTTGAGGTTGAACCTCCAATTGTGGTAACAGCTTCGATCGAGCTAACAGTTGATCACTCCAACGGAAAAGATGTGACCAAAATTTGATACTATCGCTTTCTGTGGTAGTGGATAACAACGGAAAAAGCGACGCAATGGGGAGACGATATCCCCAAACCTGCCAAGTTTGAAAAGACACCTTTTCTGGCGATTGGGGAGTCTGTTGCGACAAAAGAGGAAGGACAGATTTTTTCTTAATTTCTTCCGTTGGAAGCGTCAAAGATTGGCTGCTGTAATTCGTGAGTTGGTCACGGGAAATTTGCTGTTGGACTAACAGATTACTCAGTTCACTTTCACTGAGGAGAAAGGGATGATCTTGGGGAAGGTCTGGTTTTAAGATTCCTTCACAACTCCGCCAAGTTTCTCCCCAAATAAAAAACGTCTGTTCTTGTGATGATGACAGCCAAATTCCGTGTAACTTTGTCATTCCAAATTTATCCCAACTTAAAATTAATCATAAACAACACAACAGATGCCTTTAAACCTTCCTCAGACATCTGTATTAATTCGTATCTCCCACCTTACCGCGAAAAATGGAGAGACGTTCCACGACAGGTTTCAATCCCCGTCTGAAACAAATAACAAACAACAGTGTTAGCATTGCCACAGAGAAAGAGCATAATAGCATAGTCAAGGAAAAGAAACGATAATGATGGAATTTGAACAGTCAATATCCTTTGATGGTCGGGATATTCGGCTTAAGGTGGGACGGTTCGCACCCCAAGCCGGCGGTTCGGTTTTAATTGAATGTGGAGACACTTCGGTATTAGTCACGGCTACTCGTAGTCGTGGACGGGAAGGAATGGATTTTTTACCTCTAATTGTGGATTATGAGGAAAGACTTTACGCGGCTGGTCGTATCCCAGGCGGTTTTTTGCGTCGAGAAGGTCGTCCTCCTGAAAAAGTCACTTTAACCAGTCGTTTGATCGATCGACCGCTACGTCCTTTATTTCCTCAATGGATACGGGATGATATTCAAGTCGTAGCGACAACGTTATCAATGGATGAGTTAGTTCCTCCCGATGTTTTGGCAGTAACAGGCGCTTCTTTTGCGGTAATCTGCGCGGGGATTCCGTTTTATGGCCCAATGGCAGGTGTGCGTGTCGGTTTAGTGGGAGATGATTTTATTATTAACCCCACCTATGATGAAATAAAAAATGGTGATTTAGATTTAGTGGTCGCTGGAACGCCAGATGGCGTGGTCATGGTGGAAGCGGGTGCGAATCAGCTACCCGAACAAGATGTCATCGAAGCCATTGAGTTCGGTTATGAGGCGGTTCGAGATTTAATTGAAGCCCAAAAGCAGTTAATGAAGGAACAAGGGATTAGCATCGCAACGGAAGAACCACCCGCCGTTGATCCGACATTAGAAGAGTTTATTAAGTCTAAGGCAACTGAACCGATTAAGAAGGTGTTACAACAGTTTGATCTCGATAAGAAAGGACGGGATGAACTGTTAGATGAGATTAAGGAAACAGAAATTGAAAGCGCGATCGAGGCACTCCCTGAAGATGATCCGTTACGAGTCACGGTGACAGAAGACCCGAAAGCCATTGGTAAAGTATTTAAAGAGGTCACTCGCCATCTCATGCGTCGCCAAATTATTGAAGATGGGGTGCGTGTGGATGGACGGAAACTGGATCAGGTGCGTCCCGTGAGTTGTGATGTGGATGTACTACCGAAACGAGTTCATGGTAGTGGTTTATTTCGTCGCGGTTTAACACAAGTGCTGTCTTTAGCCACGTTGGGAACGCCAGGAGATGCCCAAGATTTAGCCGATGAACTCCATCCCAATGATGAAAAGCGTTATCTCCATCATTATAATTTTCCGCCCTATTCTGTAGGAGAAACGAAACCGCTACGATCGCCCGGACGACGGGAAATTGGTCATGGGGCTTTAGCAGAACGGGCAATCATGCCAATTTTACCTTCTAAAGAGGATTTCCCTTATGTGTTACGAGTGGTGTCGGAGGTGCTTTCTTCCAACGGTTCGACTTCTATGGGATCGGTGTGTGGATCGACGTTAGCGTTGATGGATGCGGGTGTTCCTCTCACCAAACCCGTCAGTGGCGCGGCGATGGGTTTGATTAAGGAAGAGGACGAAGTTCGCGTTTTAACCGACATTCAAGGAATTGAAGATTTCCTCGGTGATATGGACTTTAAAGTAGCGGGAACTGATAGCGGCATTACGGCGTTACAGATGGATATGAAAATTACGGGACTCAGTTTGGATGTGGTGCGTCAAGCCATTGAACAAGCACTCCCCGCGCGGTTGCATATCTTGGAGAAAATGCTGGCAACCATTGATAAGCCGAAATCAGAGTTATCGCCGTTTGCACCGCATCTGATTAATTACAGAATTGATCCTGATATGATTGGTTTAGTGATCGGTCCTGGGGGTAAAACCATCAAGAATATTACGGAACAAACGGGCGCTAAAGTTGACATTGAAGACAGTGGCGCGATGACAATTTCTGCCCCCGATCGAGATAGCGCGATCGCGGCTTTGAATCACGTTAAAGGCTTAACTCGTAAAATTAGCGAGGGAGATGTCTGCGTTGGTCGTGTTACCCGTATCATCCCGATCGGTGCGTTTGTAGAGTTAATGCCTGGCAAAGAAGGCATGATTCACATTTCTCAGCTTGCGGAATACCGTGTCGGTAAAGTCGAAGACGAAGTGGCTGTGGATGATGAAATCGTCGTGAAAGTGCGGGAAATTGATAATAAGGGACGTTTAAACCTCACTCGCCTTAATATCCATCCTGATGAAGCTGCCGCCGCCCGTGTTGCCGTTGAAAGCGAATAACTGATCGTTCACGAAGGCTTGCATGCAAGAGGCAAGATGGGGGGAGATGGGGAAGATGGGGGAGATGGGGAAGATGGGGAAGATGGGGAAGATGGGGAAGATGGGGAAGATGGGGAAGATGGGGAAGATGGGGGAGATGGGGAAGATGGGGAAGATGGGGGAGATGGGGAAGATGGGGGAGATGGGGAAGAAAAATTGCTCCCTTGTCTCCCATTTCTCCCTTGCACTTTTTTGAGGATTTAAGAGCATTAAAACCAGATGGTACGCGAGTTTTAGCTTTCTTGACTCAAGCCCTAATTATAGCTTGAGTCAAGAAAACTGAAAGTCTTACCAAATAAGGATTTGAGGCGATTCAGTTCAGATAAAAATGCAAGTTCATTGATTGTTCAATCGTCACACACCTTGCATCAAAACCTTGAACTCCTACCGATCAATCAACCCTAAGGCAAGAGGCAACTTGCTGATTGGTGTTGGGTTTCGTAAACTTCACCCAACCTACTTGCCTACTTGCCTCTTGCCTTTTGCCTCTTGCCTTTTGCCTTTTGCCTCTTGCCTTTTGCCTCTTGCCTTTTGCCTCTTGCCTTTTGCCTTTTGCCTCTTGCCTTTTGCCTCTTGCCTTTTGCCTCTTGCCTTTTGCCTCTTGCCTCTTGCCTTTTGCCTCTTGCCTTTTGCCTCTTGCCTCTTGCCTCTTGCCTCTTGCCTCTTGCCTCTTGCCTCTTGCCTTTTGCCTCTTGCCTCTTGCCTTTTGCCTCTTGCCTCTTGCCTCTTGCCTCTTGCCTTTTGCCTTACTTAACCAACCAATGGACTTTTTCAGCAACCCCTAATTATAGAAGAGGGCGATCGCTTAACCTTGTGGTATGAAAGCTCAGAAGCCAAACGATTAGCACCGCATCAAAATCAATACTTCTCGGATTTTATCTCTACCATTGACCTGAATCAACTGGCCTTTAAAATGCGTGGCGAAAACGGTGTTCCCATGAAAATGAGGCGTAGAGGCTTCAGAACCTTCCGTAATTGCTTTTCTGGACGAGAAGGTTTAAATTGGTTGCAACAACACCTTAAAATTAGTCGCAACGACGCAATTCGAGTGGGAGAACGTTTAATCAAAGAGAATTGGCTTTCCTCACTCACTCACAATACAAACTCCTTTCAAGATGGAGATGTCCTCTACCGCTTCCACCTCGACGAATAGCCGAAAATCCCCTTAAATCCATACTGAGGATAGGGGTAAACTCCTAGTAGATAAATTATTGTACATTTTTTGACTTAGCTTTACTTTTTAGTGGAAAGGGAAATGGGTCTTAGCCCATCTCCCTTTCCTAAACGGCTTCTTAAGCCAATCTGATTTCTCAGTAAAGTGTGCCTCGACAAACTTCAAATCGCTTTTTACATCTGTAACACGACCTTATAAAGCATCGGTACTTAGTTTAATCACAGACCACAGAAGCTCACGGCTGGCGTTCACCGAGAGGTGTGATGACGAAATGAAGGTAGCCTACCTTGTTACAGGTTTGTTAAAGGCTGAGTCTGCACGCTCGTACCTTTCTAGGTCAACAAAAATCGGACTATGTCAATTAATGTCTAGCTTTTAACGAGCGGATTAACTTTTCGATGGTAATTAAACTAAACCAGTATTTGTTCCTGGTTTTCCAGTCGCTAACTGAACTTTGACAATTTTGCCGCCCATTTTCATAATGCGTTGCTGTTCAGTAAACCAGTTTTCGTAGGGAACGAGCTTGGTAAAGTAAGTATTTTGTAACTCACGCTGTGTGCGAATCCGAGTTTGACTGGGAACACAAGCGGTTATTTTAAACATTCTCATTGGTGATTAACTCCCAAAATTATGATTCCTTTAAACACACTTAGTTCGGGAGTGAGCCAGTCAATACTAGATCATTAAAACCTATCCTTAATTTTTGATAAGTCTTGAACCTCCTAGCACTCACTCGCCACTACCCGAACTGAAGTCATCATGGATTTATTCTCTCAGACGGTTTCCGAGTTAGCTTAAGCCAGAGCAGATGTAATCGAAATAAACACCCATTTCTTTACCCGCATCAGGGCCAACGAGACCTGCGGTTACTTCTTTCATCGCTTGAATCGCTTGGACAGTGGCGTTAATAGGAACACCTAAAGAGTTATAGGTTTCTTTTAAGCCATTGAGAACACGCTCATCGAGAATAGAAGGATCACCTGCGAGCATCGCGTAGGTAGAGTAACGGAGATAATAGTCTAAGTCGCGAATGCAAGCAGCATAACGACGGGTAGTGTACATATTACCGCCAGGACGGGTAATGTCGGAATAGAGTAAAGATTTCGCAACCGCTTCTTTGACGATGGTCGCAGCGTTAGCACTAATGATATTAGCAGCACGAACTCGCAGTTGACCCGTTTGGAAATAGCCTTTGAGCTTTTCCATGGCAACATCATCAAGGTATTTTCCTTGAACGTCAGCAGAGTTAATGACAGAGGTAATTGCGTCTTGCATTGTTATTTTCCTTTCCTAAGTTCAGTTTATAGAGAATAGTGTTTGATTAAAAAAATCAATGGAGAACAGAAACCGCAACGGTTTACTGCATAGCGCCGATGACATAATCGAAGTAGGAAGCCGCCTCGCCAGCATCTTCAGCAGACATCATGGAGCAAGCCACATCTTTCATGCAACGGACACTTTCCGCAACTGCGTTAACAGGAGTACCGAGAGAGTTGTACATTTCCCGAACGCCTACTAAACCAATTTCTTCAATCGGAGTGACATCACCAGCAACGACACCATAAGTCACGAGACGGAGGTAATAATCCATATCTCGTAAGCAAGTCGCAGTCATTTCTTCACCATAAGCGTTACCGCCAGGAGAAACCACATCAGGACGTTTTTGGAAAAGTTGGTCGCCAGCTTGCTTAACGATACGCTCACGAGCGCCAGTGAGAGTTTGAGCAATGCGGAGGCGTTGATCTCCACCTTCAACAAAGGCTTTAATACGGTCTAATTCGCCAGGGCTGAGGTAACGGGCCTCAGCATCAGCATTCACGATGGACTTCGTGACGATACTCATGTTTTAAAATCCTCCAACGGATAAGTTTTGATTTTGAGTTTAGGCTGGTGTTCCCTGCCATACTGATTAGAGTATCAGCAAAGGGGACAGCTTGATTGTTTTTGATAACCTTCTCCGATTTATTTTGCGATATTTCTCTCAGTTTTCCTCGCTATTTTTTATATTTTGTAATATTTCTCATCATTTGCCTCGATGTTCACGACGAGGCGTTGCTAATCTGCAGCAAGTATAATAAAGCTAAGACTCTTATCACTGCCCATGAATCGTGATCTTTACCACAACGAAGTTCGCCATGCTCTAGAAAAAGATGGATGGTTAATTACTGATGATCCGTTCCGTTTGCGTTGGGGAAAAAAAGATATGTATGTTGACTCAGCCGCAGAAAAATTGCTACTAGCAGTTAAAGATAAGCAAAAAATAGCGGTGGAAATTAAAACCTTTGGGGGAGCTTCTTCTGTTGCTGATGCTCAAAAATCTTTGGGGCAATACTTTATTTACCTTTCGGTTATTAAACGCTTGTTTCCTGAACGTCATCTTTACCTAGCACTCCATGAAGAGGCTTACGAAGATTTTTTTAATGAACCCCTGGGTGAAATCATTCTCACAGATTATCAAGTTCCCCTTCTCATCTTTGATCCTAATCAGGAGGTTATTATTCGATGGATAAATTAACTCATTACCGAAAGTTGATTCGAGAAATTTTGAGTAATCATGGGAAGATTCCTTACCCACAGGGAAACATCAAGTTTGAAACCGTTTTTGACCCTGAATCCGATCGCTATCTTTTAATGATTCTAGGTCACGAAAACAAGCGTTATGAGCATGGTTGTCTAATTCATGTTGATATTATCAACGACAAAATTTGGATTCAACGAGATGGAACAGAAATCGGAGTAGCCAACGAACTGGTAGAAGCAGGGATTCCGAAAGAAGAAATTGTTTTGGGATTTAAGTCACCTCAGCGCAGAAAGGACACAGAATTTGCAATAAGCTAAATTTGATTCCCTCCAATGTAGGTTGGGTGATAACCCAACCTTCAAACCTTTTAGGCTTCGATCGAGCAGGGGATTGCGTCAACTCCACCTAACCTATAAGCGGTTACTGTTGCAACTCATCGAGACGAGCTAAAACTTGTCGGCTGTGGATGGGAGGTTTCACCCCAAGAAAGATTTCCCGAAGCATCCCATCAGGATCAATAAGATAAGTGTGACGCAACGATCGAATCCCTAACCATGATCCATAAGCCTTGCTCACAGAGCCATCGGTATCCGCTAACAAGGGAAACTCAACCCCAGTGGCATCACAAAAGGCTTCGTGAGACTGTACATCATCCGCACTCACCCCGATAATTTGAGCGTTACGAGCCTGATATTTGCTTAAATCTTGTTGGAAGCGTTTGGCTTCGAGGGTACAACCAGAGGTAAAGTCTTCAGGATAAAAATATAAAACCACCCATTTTCCTTGATAATCAGACAAGGAAATTTTCCCGTCTCCTGTGTTAGTGGGAAGCGTAAATTCTGGGGCTGGTTCATTCAGCGACGGTTGTTTTCCCCCTAATGCTTCAGCGTTAGGGATGAGACAAAAAAGAGCCAAACAGAGCGTTAAGGAAAGGGTGAGAAAATGGCGACGGAACATAATTAATTGTTTTTTTCTTAAAGTGGGAGAGTGTCAATCCATCCAATTTTTAGCACGTCCAACGGCTTTTTGCCAGATACTAAATTGATCTTGCGCTTGCTGTTGATTTTTACTGGGGATAAAACTTCGATCGCGCTTTCTTTTCGCCACTAACTCATCATAATCATTCCAGAAACCAACCGCTAATCCTGCACCAAAAGCGGCCCCTTGTGCGGTAGCATCGAGAATCGCGGGACGTTCCACAGGGATTCCTAAAACATCCGCTTGAAACTCCATCAAAAAGTTATTTTGGGAAGCGCCCCCATCGACTTTTAACAAAGAGATCGGCGTATCGCTATCTTTATTCATCGCATCCACCACTTCTTTCACTTGGTAAGCAATGGACTCTAAAACCGCCCTCACCATATGTTCTCGTTGCACACCGCCAGTAATCCCTAAAAACGCCCCTCTAGCATTCATATCCCAGTGAGGCGCACCTAACCCACTTAAAGCAGGAACAAAATAAACGCCGTCGGTATCTTTCACCTGACGGGCTAAGGTTTCCGTTTCGGGTGCGGATTTAATCAGTTTCATCCCATCTCGCAACCATTGGATACAAGCGCCAGTGGTGAACATTGCTCCCTCTAAGGCGTAGTTCGTGACGGGTTGACCGCCATTGGCTTCACTCCAAGCTACTGTTGAAAGCAGTTGATGCTTCGATCGCGTCAATTCTTGTCCGCTTTGAGAAATCAGGAAACAACCCGTTCCGTAAGTACACTTAAGCATTCCTTTTTGATTACAACCATGAGCATAAAGCGCCGCTTGTTGATCACCGAAGACCGATCGAACGGGAATTTCTGTCCCTAAAATCTCGGCATCGATCGCGCCAAAATCTCCCAAACTAGGACGAATTTCCGGCATCAAATGGACTGGAATCCCAAATAAATCTAATAACTCAGCGTCCCACTGTTGCGTTGCCAAATTCATCAACATAGTACGGCTGGCGTTGCTGTGATCTGTACTATGAACTCGTCTTCCCGTTAAATTCCAGAGAATCCAGGTGTCAATTGTTCCCGCTAAAACATGGTCAAGATTCATCTCTGGCTGATTTTGTTTCACCCAATCCAACAACCAAGACAACTTACTCGCCGAGAAATAAGCATCTAAAACTAAACCCGTGCTATTTTGAATCTTCTCAGCATACCCTTTTTTCGTTAATTCCAGACAGTAATGAGCCGTGCGCCGATCTTGCCAAACGATCGCCCGATGTAACGGTTTTCCTGTGGTTTTATCCCATAATAAACAGGTTTCTCGTTGTACCGTTAACCCCGTCGCCGCAATTTCTGAAGGAGCAACATCGGTACTTCTTAAAACCTGTTCCATACAGCTACGAGTATCATGCCAAATTTCCATCGGGTCATGTTCTAACCACCCTGGCTGCGGATAATATTGGGTTAATTCTCCATAAGATTGTCCCACAACTTCACCGTTTCGATCGAAGATAATAGCACGATTTCCAGTTGTTCCCAAATCGAGGGCGAGGACGTATTTTTGCTTAGTTTCCACGATAATCTCTCTAAGTTTTCATTGTGTTTTAGTTTACCATTTCTCCTGAACTGTTTTCAGCTTCTAATTGTTGTTGGGTTTCGCGTAGAGACGTTCCATGAAACGTCTCTACCCAACCTACTTTTTATCTCGGAGATAAAGTTAAGAAGTCGGAAACCAACACAGAAGAAAAAGGAATGAAACGGACTGAATTTCGTTATGAAACATTCCAAAGAGTGATTCCTTCAACAATTAGAAGTAGGTTGGGTGGAGGAAACGAAACCCAACATCAATCAGTGACCAGTTAAGCAGTTACCAGTTACCAGTAGTTCTCAAACTTAATTAGTAAAAGTGAAAGATTGATCGATTATTAATTCACTGTTTACTGATCACTGATCACTGATCACTGGTCACTGGTCACTGGTCACTGTAACTGTCCCAGTTCCTAATTACTCTGAAATTAAGAAAGGGACATTGCAATCAATTATTCGTCAATGTTCTTTACCTCGTAGTCTTTTTGAAAGTGATGAATAAAACGATCGCCTTGAGGATAAATTTAACTTAACTTTCCCCAAAAAAGGCGGGATAAACAAACGCAAAAGCAGGAGAACTAGGAATCCGTGTTTCGTCCATTTCTTCGACAATAACCGTTTCTAATTCTTCATCCCAACGGGCTTGAATTTTACGTCCATTAAATTGAACCGTTTTCTCTCCCACTTGCTTCATTTCTTGGTGAGGAAACTGTTGACTTGCGCCAGAAAATTCACCTTTGGGAGTTCCATTCCCACTTTCCCAAATGTAACTAACAATGGCTTTGGGATGTAACTCTCTTTGGTCTTGATTGCGAACGGAAAAAATGATTCGATCGTCCGTATAATAACTTCCGTAGGGATATCTTTGATAGTTGCGATCGTATCCCGTCTCAGTAGAAAGAATTTCACTATCAGGATGTTTTTCTAACCAGTCTCCTAAACTGGTTTTAACCGAGGGAAGACGTTCCAAACTCTGATTCACTCTCGAACCGACGATTCCTAATGTCCAAGGTTGGGCGTAGAGAGTATCGTCAGCGCGATCGTACATGACGAGACAGCTTTGATAAAGTTTCCCTGAAACCCCAAAGGTGGTGTTACCGCGAGTAAACGTGGCGATCGTGTCGCATAATGGACAATAAGTCACGCTAACATTAATTCCGCCGATGGTATCATTAACAATTTCGTGCCAGTTCATAATTTTATAAGGATAGGCTTTCGCTTCCCCATTAATCACCACACCAATCACGGTTTCGTCTTTGTCAAAAGGAGTAGTTTCGGCTGTATCAAACTTAGGATCATCAATGCTAGGAATCCCATCTTTTGGGGGGCCACCATTAAATAAATTATTCAGATCAATGCGTGCGGTGTCTTTGGGTTTGTTATTCTGTTTCTTAATATCTTCTAACTCTTGACTTTGATCATGGAAAACTGATGTCAGGTGAAAGTATTGGAGTTTAAAGTTATCCCAGCCACCTGCTTGAACCACCATTCCGCCTAAACTGAGGGTGAGAAGGGAAATTGTACCAAGGGTAATTTTTGCGATCGGTTTCATGGTTATAATAGTTGAACAACGTTTATTTTAATCATGGTTATATTCTGTAAGCAGAACCTTAATTTAAAATGAAACTTAAATGAGAATTTTTCGTCGGCAACAATCTTACTGTACTTTGATTTATTATATGAAATGCACAAATATTTGCTACAAATTACTGGTTAAACGATCCCCCCTAGCCCCCCTTAAAAAAGGGGGGGAAATAAGTCTAGCCTCTTAAAAAAGGGGGGAAAAAAAGTCTAGCCCCCCTTAAAAAAGGGGGGGAAAAAAGTCTAGCCCCCCTTAAAAAAGGGGGGAAAATAAGTCTAGCCTCTTAAAAAAGGGGGGAAAATAAGTCTAGCCTCTTAAAAAAAGGGGGGAAAAGAAGTCTAGCCTCTTGATAAAGTGGGAAAATAAGTCTAGCCTCTTAAAAAAGGGGGGAAAAGAAGTCTAGCCTCTTGATAAAGTGGGAAAATAAGTCTAGCCTCTTAAAAAAGGGGGGAAAAGAAGTCTAGCCTCTTAAAAAAGGGGGGGAAATAAGTCTAGCCTCTTAAAAAAGGGGGGGAAATAAGTCTAGCCTCTTAAAAAAGGGGGGGAAATAAGTCTAGCCTCTTAAAAAAGGGGGGAAAAGAAGTCTAGCCTCTTGATAAAGGGGGGAAAAGAAGTCTAGCCTCTTAAAAAAGGGGGGAAAAGAAGTCTAGCCTCTTGATAAAGGGGGGAAAAGAAGTCTAGCCTCTTAAAAAAGGGGGGAAAAGAAGTCTAGCCTCTTGATAAAGGGGGGAAAAGAAGTCTAGCCTCTTAAAAAAGGGGGGAAAAGAAGTCTAGCCTCTTGATAAAGTGGGAAAAGAAGTCTAGCCTCTTGATAAAGGGGGGAAAAGAAGTCTAGCCTCTTGATAAAGTGGGAAAAGAAGTCTAGCCTCTTAAAAAAGGGGGGAAAAGAAGTCTAGCACCCCTTAAAAACGGAGGAAAGTAGCATAAGCATAGCCCCCCTTAATAAGGGGGGTTGGGGGGATCATTCTCTAGCCAGCTTTCTTAGATTTCATATTAAAACACCTGTCGAAATCATAACAATTATAAAAGCAAAAACGTGCAATTTACTTCCCAATTTCTAGATAAATTCAAAAAGAATAATGCTACCGAAAGCAAACAGCGAGAAAAATTTTTAATCAGTGCTAAAAATTGGTTAAAATTACTACCTTTACTGATTATATTAATCCCTTTCGGAGAAATTATCACTCGTTTATTAGTGGAATGGTTTTGGTTTCAGGAAGTAAATTATCAAGGAGTTTGGTTAAAACGATTAATCACACAATTAGGATTAGGTGGAGGCGTTTTCCTGATTTCAGCATTATTTTTAGGAATCAACTTTAATCTCGCGCAAAAATTACAGTTCACTGACTCAGAAGAAGATTCCCCATCAAAACTCGTATTGGGTAAAATGAATTTGCGCTCTCTCTTAATTGTAATTGGGTTAATTTGTTTACTGATTAGTTTAATGTTAATCCATTACTTACAAGTGAGCGTTTATCTCATAGAGTCGGGGTTTAATCTGCCTTTATTAGAGAACATTGTTGATATTTCTGGATTATCTGAGAATTATGAAGTTAATAATTTAAATCCGTTTTTATCATCCCCGTTTAAGTTACAACTGGTTAAACCGTTACTAGAAAGAGTGATGACATCGCAATGGCAAATTTTATTAATCCTTGCCATTTTTGCCATTTTACTAATGAGGATTAGCTTTTGGCTAAAAAGTTTTGCTGTGATCATTAATGTTTTCTTTACCGTAACGATCGCGCTAAACTGGACAAAAGTTTTACCCTTTCTTTATCGGACAAATTTTGAGTTATTTGATCCATTATTTAATAAAGATATTGGCTTTTATATTTTTAGTCTTCCCATTTGGGAACTTTTAGATTTTTGGTTGGGAGGACTATTTTTATACAGTTTATTAGCAGTGAGTTTGATGTATCTCTGTTCTGGAAATAGTATCTCTGATGGCAAGTTTCCAGGATTTTCTTACCCGCAACTCCGTCATTTGTACACTTTGGGAGGGATGGTTTTTCTTACCTTATCTCTCCGTCATGGTTTAGCACGGTACGAATTGTTATATTCAGAGCGTGGGGCAATTTATGGCGCAAGTTATACTGATGTTCAGGTGCAATTGCCGATCGAAACGTTGTTAAGTATTGTGGCGGCGGTAACTGCAGTTTGGTTATTTTGGCACGCTTTAACCCACTCGATGCGGTTTCGGATTAAAGGACGTTCTCATTGGTTGGGATTTATTCTTTACATTGGGGCAGTAATTTTAGGGATAACTTTAAGTCCGATTGCCCAAAGGTTTGAGGTTCTCCCCAATGAACTGGAACGAGAACAACCCTACATCGAACGATCGATCCAGTTAACTCGCGCCGCCTTTGGGTTAGATCAGATTGAGGAACAACGATTTGATCCTGAAGATACACTCACCAGAGAAGAAGTAGAAGCGAATCAACAAACCATCAGTAATATTCGCTTGTGGGATGCCCGTCCTTTGTTGCAAACCAACCGTCAACTGCAACAGATTCGATTATATTACGAGTTTGCGGATGCAGATATCGATCGATATACCCTCCGAGTCAACATTGATGATCCTGAAAATGTGAGTAAACGAACTGAACGTCAGCAAATGATTATCGCCCCACGAGAATTAGATTTTAATTCTGTTCCGAAACAAGCGCAAACTTGGGTGAACAAGCATTTAGTTTATACTCATGGCTATGGCTTTACTCTCTCCCCAGTGAATCAGGTAGGAGAAGGAGGGCTACCCAAATACTTTATTAAAGATATTGGCACGGGACAAGAAGAAGCAGCAGGAGATTTAAGAACCAAGAGTCCACAAATTCGAGACAGTATCCCCATTGGTAAGCCGAGAATTTATTATGGGGAACTTACCGATAATTATGTGATGATTCAGACCAAACAGCCAGAATTGGACTTTCCCACTGGCGAGGATAATGCGTATAACACTTATGACGGGAAAGGGGGAATTCCCATTGGTAGTTGGTGGCGAAGAAGTATTTTTGCACAGTATCTCAAAGATTGGCAAATGCTGTTTACGCAGAATTTTACTCCTGAAACAAAGTTATTAATGCGGCGAGATATTAAAGAACGAGTGAAGGCGATCGCGCCGTTTTTACAGTTTGATAGTGATCCTTACTTAGTCACAGCAGACACAGAAGACACAGCCCTTGGCCCCCCTGAAAATTCTTTGCATTGGGTGATTGATGCTTATACCATCAGCGATCGTTATCCTTATTCTGATCCTGGCAGTTATCGGTTTAACTATATTCGTAATTCGGTGAAAGTGGTTGTGGATGCTTATGACGGCGATGTACAGTTTTATATTGCCGATCTCAATGATCCGATTATTCAATCTTGGGAAAAGGTATTTCCGAATTTATTTCAGCCCCTGTGGCAAATGCCAATCACCTTAAAAGCACATATTCGCTATCCCGTAGATTTGTTTAAGGTGCAGTCGGAACGTTTACTAACCTATCACATGATTGACCCCCAGGTGTTTTATAACCGTGAAGATCAATGGCAAATTCCCCAAGAAATTTATGCCAACGAAGCGCGATCGGTTGAACCCTATTATCTCACGATGAAACTACCCACAGAACAACGTGAGGAGTTTATTTTATTGCTTCCTTTTACCCCCACAGAACGCAATAATCTCACCGCTTGGTTAGCGGGTCGATCGGACGGTCAGTTTTACGGAAAACAGCTACTATACCAATTTCCGAAACAAAGATTGATTTTCGGACCCGAACAAATTGAAGCGTTAATCAACCAAGACCCTGTGATTTCACAACAGATTTCCTTATGGAATCAACAAGGATCACGGGCGATTCAGGGGAATTTATTGGTGATTCCCATTGAACAGTCGTTATTGTATGTAGAACCCGTGTATTTGGAAGCAGAACGAAATAGTCTTCCCACCTTAATTCGCGTGATTGTGGTGTATGAGAATCGGATTGTGATGGCGAAAACCTTACAGGGGGCGATCGATGCGATTTTCTTACCAGAAGATAGCGACACCCCAGCAATTATCCGTCCAGTGGAGGAAGTGACTCCTTCTTTAGAAATAGAAACCCAAGAATAAAATGTCAAATGAGTGAGTCTAATCCCCGACAGGTTGTATTTAACGCCCTTTATGATGTGATCTTGAAAGATGCTTATACTGAGGTGACGCTCAATTCTGCTCTCTGAGACCACCAAACTATGGACTTGTTAAGTAATTAGTTCCTCACATTATCTCCCAACAAGCATAAGATGATCAATCTTGAAAAATCGGGAAATTAAGAAGTATTAAACA
Organism: Dactylococcopsis salina PCC 8305; assembly: GCF_000317615.1. GTDB lineage: Bacteria > Cyanobacteriota > Cyanobacteriia > Cyanobacteriales > Rubidibacteraceae > Halothece > Halothece salina. Next base: position 3,121,341 of record NC_019780.1, read on the forward strand.
AGGAAACATTGACCAGAGAAATCCGTTCAAACAAAGCGCAGCAGACAAGGCAAAAAATGCCTCATTAATAATGCTAAATCGGAAAATTTCCTCAACACTTGTTCTTTTTACAGCAACCTCTTCTATCCTCGGATGGAACTTAGGAAACGCAGCTTTCGCTCAAAACCGAGAATGTCAGCAAGAAATTGTTATGCAAAAAGTGGAAGTTTTAGATGGTCAAGGTGGTGGTGAAGGAAAATTAGAAATGCAGATTCAAGTAGAAAGTGGAAGCCTAAACGAAGAAGTAAAAGTGTGGAAACTTCCCCCAAACCAGAGTCAAAGATTACAAGAAAAAATTGGTTCATTTCCCATTCCAGAAGGCTCTTCCGTACAACAACGGTTAAGAACATCTATCGTTGAGCGTGAAGTCGGTAGCGACTGGCTGGTTGGCGCAGATGATCATGGCGACGATGAAAGCACGCTCACCCTCCGATGTGGCGAACCCCAAGAAATTACCCATAACGTGATTATTCAAGGGAAAAACGATGCAAAAGTGAGAGTAACTTACGACATTCAAGATACCACACGAGGAACGGTTCAACAGCCTCTCATTCCCATGAATCAAACCATTAACCTCCTCAAACTTTCCTCCGAAGCTCGTTGGCAGTCCGGTCGCCTTGTTAGCGCGAATAATGTCACCAACACTGAACAATTGTCTTGGATGGGAAGCCCCAGTAATGATAATGGGTTTGTCCGTTTAGAGGAAGTAACTCTAGAAAATGGTAAAACCACTAACGCTTTACGCACGCATCCGAAATGGGTTTCTAATGGTACGATTAAAGGATGGCATCCAGAAGTAGAACTTCCTGAAAAAGCCGTGTTTTCTGCTGATGTTGGCTTTGTTGAAGGGGCGCAAAACACCGATGGTGTCACTTTCCAAGTGTGGGAACATCACCAAGAAGGAGGGCGCAGAGTTTGGAATAAAGTTGCTGAAGTCGAAAAAGATTACACAGGTAACTTAAGACAGATTGAAGCTGATCTCTCCCACCTAGCGGGAAAAGAAGTCAAAATCGAGTTAAGAGTGGATGCGGGAGAATCATCGGGTCAAGACTGGGCAGCCTGGAGTGATGTTAAAATTAATTCTGCATCAAACTAAATCTTCATAAAAATTCAGATACATGGAGGGTGCATTCCATCCCCCTTCAGTTGTCGGGGAAGATTCTTATATAAAATGAAAATCATGACAAACGCCAATCCTCGACAAGTTGTATTTAACGCCCTTTATGATGTGATCTTGAAAGATGCTTATACGGAAGTGGCGATCGATCGCGCTTTCCAGTCTTCCCATTTCTTACCACAAAACTATGGATTTGTCAAGGAATTAGTCTCTGGCATTGTCCGCCGTCAACGCACCCTCGACGCACTAATCAGCCAATTCGCCAAAAAACCGCAACAACCGCCAAAACTCCGCCTCATTCTCCAAATTGGACTGTATCAGTTACGCTATCTCACCCAAGTTCCCCCCTCCGCCGCCGTCGATACCAGCGTCGAACTCGCCAAAAACAATGGTTTAAGCAAACTGTCTGGGGTGGTTAATGGCATTTTACGCCAATACATTCGCCAAGCCGAAACTGTAGCTGATCCTCTGATTTTACCCGATGACCCGATCGAAAAATTAGGAGTTAAACATAGCTTTCCCAATTGGATTATAAAACTGTGGCGGGACGAATGGGGACAAGAAACGGCGGAAAAACTAGCAGCCTGGTTTAATCAGTCTCCCACCATTGACCTAAGAATTAACCCCTTAAACGTCTCAAAAGAAGCCGTAGAAAAAGCCTTTATGGAAGCGAACATTAATTACGAGTTTCTTTCTCTTCCCTATGGTTTAAGACTTACTTCTAGAGTTGGGAACATTCAGCAACTGCCAGGCTTCTCAGAAGGATGGTGGACGGTTCAAGACTTCAGCGCCCAACTGGTGAGTTATTTACTTAATCCACAGCCTGGAGAAACCATCATTGATGCTTGTGCCGCCCCAGGAGGAAAAACCACTCATATTGCCGAATTAATGGGAGATGATGGATTAATTTGGGCGCTCGATCGCGCTTCTAGTCGCCTAAAAAAAGTGATTAGTAACGCAGAAAGATTGCAACATAAATCTATCAAAACTTGTGTAGCAGACGTGCGAGAAATGAAGCAATTTCAGCAAGCCGCCAACCGAGTCTTAGTAGATGCCCCTTGTTCTGGACTGGGAACACTCCACCGCAGAACCGACCTCAGATGGCGACAAACCCCCGAAAACCTAGTAGAATTATCGCAACTGCAACAAGAAATATTAACCACTGCTGCCACTTGGGTGAAACCTAAAGGAACATTAGTTTATGCCACCTGCACCCTGAACCCTTTAGAAAACGAAGATGTCATTCAAACCTTTCTCAGCAACCATCCGCAATGGGAAATTGACCTTCCCCCAGACAACTTTCCTAGCAAGTCTCTTGTCTCTGCTTCAGGTGGGATAAAACTTATTCCCACCGAACACAACAGCGATGGGTTTTTCATGGTGAAATTAAAACACAGATAACGAATAATCAATAATGAATAACAAACCAACAAACGCATCCAAACAACTGCTAAAAATTCTAATCGGGGCCGCTTGGATTGATGGTAAATTCCAACCAGAAGAACGTCAATACTTAATCAAAACCGCCGAAAAACAGCAACTTGCAGATGATCCAGAAATTCGTCCCCTGCTATATGAACTCAAAACCGTCAAACCCGAAGAATGTTATCGCTGGTTAGAAGAATACTTCGGCGGTTATCCCACCCAAGAAGACTACGAGAACTTAATTGAAGCCATCAGTGGTTTAATCTATAGTGATGGGGAAATGGCAAGCGAAGAAGCCAAACTTTTAACCGAAGTGCAACAATATGACCCCGCGAGTACCTCCTCCCTCGACAAAGTATTAAAAACTGTACAGAAACTTTATCAGAGATATGTAACAAGTTAGTCTAGAAAGAGTCGTTCTATAAATAATTCCCTATGACAACCTCTCCTAAAATTATTGTTCTTGATGATGACCCCACAGGTTCTCAAACCGTACATAGTTGTTTACTCTTAATGCAGTGGGACATAGAAACCTTACGCATCGGACTCCAAGATGAGGTTTCTATCTTCTTTATTCTCACCAACACCCGCGCCTTATCTCCCGAAGACGCAACCCAACGGACGCGAGAAGTCTGTCAAAACCTAAAAACTGCACTAACCACAGAAAACATCACCGACTTTTTAGTCGTCAGTCGGTCAGACTCCACACTGCGTGGACATTATCCCCTCGAAACCGATGTTATCGCCGCCGAACTCGGACCCTTTGACGCACACTTCTTAACCCCTGCATTTTTTGAAGGCGGACGCATCACTCGCGACAGCATCCATTACATTGTTTCCGAAGCGGGAGAAACTCCTGTTCATCAAACCGAGTTTGCCAAAGACTCTGTTTTCGGTTACTCCCATAGTTACCTTCCCGACTATGTAGAAGAGAAGACCAACGGAAAAATTAAAGCCAACCAAGTGGAATGCTTAACCCTCCATGATATTCGTCAAGGAACAAAAGACCGTTTGCTTCAGCTAAAAAATAATCAATGTGTCGCAGTAGATGGAGAAACCCAAAGCGACTTAGACCGTTTCGCATCTGATGTTCTCGCAGCAACACAAGAGGGAAAACGCTTTTTATTCCGTAGTGCCGCCAGTTTATTAACTTCTCTCGCGCAACTGGGAAAACAACCCATTCCTCCTGAAGAAATGGGGAAATATGACGCAACACCTAAACCAGGGGTGGTGTTAGTGGGGTCTCATGTGAAGAAGTCAACCGCGCAACTTTACGCATTGTTAGAAGAAGCAACAGTGACAGGAATAGAAGTAGATGTGAAACGGTTGCGAGACTTTCCAGAGACAAGAGACCAACAGTTAACAGAAATTTTGCAAAGCATTAAAGCCACTCATCAAAACCAACAAACACCTGTTATTTATACCAGCCGTGAGGAATTACAATTTAAGAATACCCAAGAACGTTTAAACTTTGGGGTAAAAGTTTCGTCCTTTTTAATGGATATTGTCCGCAGACTTCCTTCTGATATTAGCTTTCTTATCAGTAAAGGGGGAATTACCTCTAACGATGTCTTGAGTGATGGGTTAAGATTACAATCAGCACGACTTTTAGGACAAATTCTTGCGGGTTGTTCTTTAGTTCGCAGTCCTGAAACTCATCCCCAGTTTCCGAATCTTCCAGTGGTTTTATTTCCTGGAAATGTCGGAGACAATCAAGGTTTAGTTACTGCTTACCGTCGCTTAAATAAACATCATAATTAACGTAGGTTGGGTGTAACCCAACATTCAATTTAATTTACAGTAAACATCATAATTAACGTAGGTTGGGTGTAACCCAACATTCAATTTAATTTACAGTAAACATCATAATTAACGTAGGTTGGGTGTAACCCAACATTCAATTTAATTTACAGTAAACATCATAATTAACGTAGGTTGGGTGTAACCCAACATTCAATTTAATTTACAGTAAACATCATAATTAACGTAGGTTGGGTGTAACCCAACATTCGATTTAATTTACAGTAAACATCATAATTAACGTAGGTTGGGTGTAACCCAACATTCGATTTAATTTACAGTGACCAGTGATTGATGTTGGGTTTCGTAAACTCCACCCAACCTACACCTGATTGATGTTGGGTTTCGTAAACTCCACCCAACCTACATGGATTTGTTACCAAGAACAAAATAGTAAATCATACGATGAAATGGCAAGACGTTATTGAACATCCGAGTTTAAAAGATTTGCCATTTAAGATTGAACTCGATGAAAATGGCAAAATTATAATGAGTCCTACTTCTAACCGTCATGGACGATTACAGGTTAAATTAAGTTTACTTTTGGCAAAATATGCGTCAGACGGAGAACTCTATTTAGAATGTTCAATTGATACGAGAAAAGGGGTGAAAGTAGCAGATGTGGCTTGGAGTTCCCCAGAATTTTTTGCAGAATATGGGGAAATTACTCCTCTTCCTGTTGCGCCAGAAATTTGTATAGAAATTGTTTCTCCCTCTAATTCTCAACGGGAAATGATGGAAAAAATTGATTTGTATTCGGCGAAGGGAGCGCAAGAAGTTTGGCTTTGTGATGATGATGGTCATCCGACTATACACACGCCAAAAGGAATGATACAACGATCGAATTTGATTACGGAGTTTCCCAGTTCTATTCTTTAATTTATCTTATTTTTAGGAAGTGATGAAAAAAGATTAAGGTGCTTTGCGCTAAAATTAGAGGAGGTGGTTTCACTATCTATTAAAGGTAGGTTGGGTATAGGAAAAAGTCAATTTACTGTAAATCCCCCCTAACCCCCCTTAGAAAGGGGGGAATCAATGGAGTAACGAAACCCAACATCACTCAAAAGTCGATCAAAGTAGGTTGGGTGTAGAGTAGCGAAACCCAACATCACTCGGATGTAGAAAATTGGGAGTTAAAATCAATGTCAGGTAAAATTGTTCCTCATCAAAGAAGTTATCCGACAGCTTATGCGTTATGGTGTTTTTGTTTTTTATCTGTGTGTGGCGTTCATCGCATCTACGCAAGACGCTATTTTTCAGGCTTTTTCTATTTGATCACGTTTGGCTTTTTTGGAATTGGTCAATTTATTGATCTTTTTATGATTCCAGGGATGATTGATGAGGAAAATTTGAAGATAAAAGCGCTTTATGGTTATCAACCTGACCAAGGTAGTTTTTATCAAACTCCTGAAAGTATTGTTATTAATTTGAAAAGGAATGATCCGCCTCAAGTGAATGGAGAGAAAACGGCGGAAAAACCCTTAAAGGGGAAAGATATCGATCGAGCGATTCTCCAAACTTGTAGAAAAAGCAATGGCGCAACCCTAGCGGAAATCTTCTTAGAAGTAGATGAAGATTATGAAAAATTAGAAACACGGGTCCAAGATTTAATGAAGAAAAATCTCCTTTACATTGATAATCGTGCTGATGATGGCGCAGTCATTTATAAGATTAATTAAATGGATAGGGAGGAAAGTTCCCTAAAAAGTGATGGTTGAAATCTTAGATTTTTAATCAGAATAAATATCGGGGTCAATGTCTGACTATTGACCCCTGAATAAATTTAATTAATTAACTAAAATTGACCGAATAATCCGTGTCCTGTGGCGACTTCTAAAATTAATAAAGAGACAAAACCAATCATTGCTAAACGTCCGTTGAGGAGTTCTGCGTAAGGGGTAAAACCAGCGCGGGATTCCTCTTGTACATATACGTCTGGTTCAACTGCGAAGTTGTTCATTTTACCTTGATCGTCAACGATCGAGCCTTTTCCAGTAGTCATTAATTTAATCCTTATGTTTAATTCAACGTTAAACTTACTCTAACAAGGTTAATTAAGTTTTGTAAATAGATTGAGGGAAAGATTTACAGATGGAAATTACTGTGATAAAGTTGCCAGTTCAAAAACGCTTTCCTTTGACCATTTCTAGGGGAACAACCGCTAAAACCACCAATCTCTGGATTAAACTGGAACAGGAGGGGATTGAAGGGTGGGGGGAAGCAGTTCCGTTTTCCATCGGTGGGGAAAGTAAACAAGATACAGAGTTGTTACAGAAACAGGTTCGAGAGATTATACCCATCTTAAAATGTTTCAAACCGACGGCGCGATCGAGCATTCAAGCTAAACTAAAAGAGGCGAAGGTTTCTTCTGCGATTTGTAGCGCGATCGATGTGGCGTGTTACGATTGGTTAGGAAAACGCGCGGGACTCCCGTTGTGGGAAATTTTGGGACTTGATATCAATCAAACTGTTCCCATTTCTGTTACCGTTGGCATTAGTTCCCCAGAAGAGGGAAAAAAACGCCTTGAAAATTGGCAAACCGTCACCACAGGAAACCGTATTAAAGTAAAATTAGGCAATCCCGACGGACTAGAAGCAGATCAAAAACTCTTCCAAACCCTTTACCAAAACTCTCCCAACAGTGAATTTACCATTGATGCTAACGGTGGATGGACATTAGATCAAGCCATCACCATGAGTCATTGGTTAGCTGACTACAATGTTGCTTACTTAGAACAACCCCTTTCTGTGAGAGAAGACGAAAAACTTCCGACACTTGCGAAACATTCCCCTCTCCCCATTTTTGCTGATGAAAGTTGTTTCACCAGTGAAGATATTCCTCGACTGATGGCTTTAAATGTTGATGGCATTAACATTAAACTGATGAAAGCGGGAAGCCTCACGGAAGTCTTACGAATGGCTTACACGGCTCAATCTTGTGGCTTAAAAGTGATGTATGGCTGTTACTCTGATAGTAGTCTGGGGAATACCGCTATGGCCCATTTAGGCAGTTTAGCAGACTATCTTGATCTCGATAGCCATCTCAACCTCAAAGATGATCCGTTTTGCGGCGCGGTGTTAAATAATGGATATTTACAACCCAATTCATCACCAGGACTAGGAGTGACTTACAATGCAGCTAACGGCGGAACATCGGGTGGCGATTTTACTCTATGATGGCATTCGTGGGGAACAAGGCAAAACAGGATTGGCTTTTTTACGCTACAGTGAAGCCAATATTGTCGCAGTGATTGACCAAGATTGTGCAGGAGACTCTTTGTTTCGTTTGAGACGCATCGATCGAGACGTTCCCATTGTTGCTGATGTTACCACAGCCTTAACCTATCATCCCAATGTTTTATTAATCGGAATTGCCCCTTCTGGTGGACAACTCCCCCCAGCTTGGAAAGAGGAAGTCAAACAAGCAGTAAAAGCAGGTTTATCTGTCGTAAATGGGTTACACACTCCTATTCGATCTTTATTTGAGGAAGAATTGGTTTTACAATCAGGACAATGGTTGTGGGATGTGAGAGAAGAACCCACAGGGTTAGGAATTAGCGGTGGTCGGGCGCGGTTTTTATCTGCAAAAAGAATTTTAACAGTAGGAACAGACTTTTCCATTGGGAAAATGTCCACCAGTTTAGAATTAGTGACAATCGCAAAACAAAAGGGATACCGTGCTAAATTTCTCGCCACTGGACAGGGAGGAATGATGATTAGTGGCGGTGGAATTCCTCTCGATGCGATACGGGTTGATTTTGCGGCGGGTGCGGTGGAAAAGATGGTTTTAGAGGCTGGGGAAACAGGAGAAGATTTCTTATTTGTAGAAGGACAAGGTTCGCTGTTTCATCCTGGTTCAACGGCAGTTTTACCATTATTAAGAGGAACTCAACCCACTGATTTAATTTTAGTGCATCGTGCTGGACAAAGGGAGATTCGGAACTTTCCAGAGATTAAAATTCCACCTTTATCTGAGGTGGTGAAACTGTATGAAATGTTAGCCAGTGGTGTGGGTGCATTTGGTGAGATTAAAGTGAAAGGAATTGCTTTAAATACGTTTCATTTGGAGAAAGAAACAGCGAAACAGGAAATCGCAAAGGTTTCGGAAATGACTGGTTTACCTTGTAATGATGTGGTGCGTTTTTCTGGAGAGAATTTATTCTCTGCGTTGGTTTCAGCTTCGGAGAAACAATGAGAGAGTTTCTCCTTCCAATAGATTAGGGAAAATAATTAGGATCAAGGATAGTTTTGAGAGTAAAAGGAGACTCCACGGGAACAGTTGTTTCCGATAATTCTGATTTTCGCAAAAATACTTCTCTTGCGTCTTGGTAAGTAGTTGATAAGAGTTCAGGGAGAAATTGTTTTAGGCTAGGACTTTCTCTGAAAAGAATTTCAATTTGTTTTCTTTGTTCAATTACTGTATTTTTCCATCCTCTGGCGTTATCTTCTTTCTCTGTTTCCCAATATTGGAGTTTTAGCAAATGTTCAATCAGGATAAATAAACGACTGATTAACTCCCGCTTCTCCCGTTTTCCCATGCTTTCTAGTTCTGTAATTAAGTTGTCTAAGTCAAGGTCTTGAAATTGTTTCTTTTGTAAGGAAGTTACGGTTTGTTCAATCCAAAGATAAAAGTCTTTTTCGTATAAAGATGATTGAAGTTGCATGATGATTGTTTCTAATTTCTGGCTAGGCTAAGTTTTAGTTGGTCGATATTTCTGCACCAATATGTTTTTGATTGCGTTGTTTTGCAAGTTCTTGTTGTCGCCGACGTTCCCAAAATCGATCGCGCTGTTGCTGAGTTAAATGATCATAACAGTAAGGACAAGAAACACCAGCTTCATATTTTTCTGACTGACGTTCTTCGGGAGATAAAGGTTGACCACATCCATAACAAAGTTCATAGTTTCCTTTTTCTAATTCCTCATTAACCGCGACGCGATGATCAAAGACAAAACACTCTCCTTTCCATAATGATTTGTCCGAGGAAACGGTTTCTAAATAGTTCAAAATTCCCCCATTCAGTTGATAGACTTCCTCAAATCCTTGTGCGATTAAATAAGCGCTTGCTTTTTCGCAGCGAATGCCACCAGTGCAAAACATAGCAATTTTTTTGTGTTTGTTTGGATCAAGATTTTCCGCAACAAATTCTGGAAACTGACGAAAGTTATCTGTTTGCGGAGAAACTGCATTTTGAAATGTTCCCACTTTATATTCGTACTGGTTGCGCGTGTCTATTACTAACACTTCTGGATCAGAAATAATCTGATTCCAAGTTTCAGGATCAATATGTTTTCCTGTGCTAATTGCTGGCTTAATTTCGTTGACTCCCATCGTGACAATTTCAGATTTTATTTTTACTTTCAGGCGATGGAATGGTGGTTGATCTATGTCGGAAATTTTAGGTTCAATGTCAAGGAAACGATCGTCTTGTTGGAGAAACTGGAGAAAGTTATCAATACTTTCTGCTTCTCCAGAAAGGGTGCAATTAATGCCTTCTGTAGCTAAGAGAATTGTTCCTTTGATTCCTTCCTGTTCACAGAATTTTAAGCATCGATCGCGCCAGGTTTCTAAATTATCTAACTGTATAAATTTATAAAATGTTGCAACTTTCATTTGGTTCTATTCCTCCTTTTATTTTGCCCCCTAGCCCCCAAGTTTGGGGGGATTTTTGATTTTGCCCCCTAGCCCCCAAGTTTGGGGGATTTTTGATTTTGCCCCCTAGCCCCCAAGTTTGGGGGATTTTTGATTTTGCCCCCTAGCCCCCAAGTTTGGGGGGATTTTTGATTTTACCCCCTAGCCCCCAAGTTTGGGGGGATTTTTGATTTTGCCCCCTAGCCCCCAAGTTTGGGGGGATTTTTGATTTTGCCCCCTAGCCCCCAAGTTTGGGGGGATTTTTGATTTTGCCCCCTAGCCCCCAAGTTTGGGGGGATTTTTGATTTTGCCCCCTAGCCCCCAAGTTTGGGGGGATTTTTGATTTTACCCCCTAGCCCCCAAGTTTGGGGGGATTTTTGATTTTGCCCCCTAGCCCCCCTTCGTAAGCAGGGCTGTTTCATTCTCGGGGTCAAAATTGGCAGCGATTGCGCTCCGCGCACCGATGCGAAGCATCGATCGCCTGAACCTCTTACGGTACGTTCGATCGAGACGTTTTTCCTACTTTTTGGCTTTTTCATAAGAAAAAAGAGTCCTGAAATCTCCCCCATCTCCCTTGTCTCCCTTGTCTCCCCCATCTCCCTACCTCCCTTAATTTTAAAAGAATGAAACAGCCCTGCCCTTCGTAAGGGGGGAAAGAAGACGGGTTTCTTTAATCATTCATTATTTTATGGCTAAAAAACCTTCAAAACAAATATATTTCATCACGGTGGTAATATCAACAAACCCTGCTCTTTGTAAAAGTCCTAAATTTCCAGCAGTGGAAAACGGTTCTAAAATTCCTTTCAAGCTGCGATTCTTGGCGATGATTTCATCTCCTGAATAACCTTGATCTAATTTATAATCGGTGTAAAGTGTTGTCATCATATCTTGAAATCGTGCGTCAGGACTTCTCACTTTTTCAAACAGTAAAAACCCTCCTCCCCAGTTTAATGCGTCATAGATTCGATCGAACAAAAGTTGACGATATTTTGGTTTAATAAACTGCATCGTATAATAAGCAAAAATCAAATCTGCTTTTTCCAACTCTAAATCAATTAAACTCTCACAACGCACTTCCACATTAGAATAATCTTGACACCAATTTTGAGCATGGTTCACCATTTCTGCTTCGATATCAATCCCAATAAACTGGACTCGTTTATTCTGATGATGGGTGGCGAGACGAGTTAATAAACGTCCTGTTGAACATCCTAAATCATAACAAATTGAACCATCACCCAGGAAAAAATCAGACAGATTAACCCCTAATTGATGGGAGGTTTCATAAAAGGGAATTGATTTCTGGATATGCTGATCAAAGTGTTCACTAATTTCGCCACTAAATGACCAATTTGCGTTTTCTGCTTCGATTCGATCGCCGACATTTTCCATAGATTTTAATAAGAATCAAATTGTAACTTGTACTGAAATTAACCTAAAAAAAGAATACAGTCTGGAAACCAGCAACGGTCACTAAACATAAGTTTCCTTAAAGAGTAACTTAGCTTTGATAGTTATATCTAATCAATGAGCAAACTTCATCTTTCTTAACTTCTTACGAATTAATCAGGGTTTAAGCGCGATCGGGCTTGACAATGAGGTGCACTTAAATTAAAGTAACGCTGTATGGGTGCTAACTGTGTCTAAATTGCAAAAAATCAGGCTGTAATTCCCATGACTTCGTTAACGATGACAAAAATTGCTCAATTTGACGGTGAAGGCAAGAAACTAATTTGAAAACAGGATTTTTTACAAAATGTAAATAAAGGTTGACACAGCAGGAAAACCGATTCAATTATCTTTTGGTAATCGGAGGCAAAAGAGAATCGATCGAGATGGTAACATGAGGAAACCTGATGGGATTCCGAAGAAACCGTCAACACTTTAATGTTTAACTATCAGCCATTATACGACCAACTCGCGAACTCCCCTGCTGCGAAATGGTTGGAGACACTTCCTCAAGACGTAGAAACCGCATTACAACCGAACCGAAATGGACATTTCTTAGCATGGAAGGAAACTGTCGAGAGTCTTCCTCCTTTACCACCGAGTCTGATTGATCTCCAACAAGGAGTGATTAAAATTGGTTCTCCAGATGACACCGATGAAATCACTCGTCAGCGTTTAGAAGTCGGTTTGAAAAAACTTTGTCCTTGGCGAAAAGGTCCGATCGAGCTATTTGGGGTGTATATTAATACAGAGTGGCGTTCAGACTGGAAATGGCAACGACTCGAAAACCACATCACCCCATTAAAAGGACGAACTGTTTTAGATGTCGGTTGTGGGAACGGCTATTATATTCTAAGAATGCTCGGAAATGGCGCGGAATTGGTGATTGGAATTGATCCATCGGTGTTGTATGTGATGCAATACCAAGCCATAAAACAGTATTTTCCCACAACGAGGGGTTATGCAATACCGTTAGGAGTTCAACATCTTCCCGAGAAATTACACGCCTTTGACACCGTTTTCTCGATGGGAATACTGTATCATCAACGATCGCCGCGTGACCATCTCAAAACCCTACGCGATACCCTCAAACCTGGGGGAGAATTAGTCCTCGAAACAATTGTCATCCCAGAGGATTACACCGACGTTCTCATTCCAGAAAAGCGTTACGCCAAAATGCGAAATGTGTGGTCTATTCCCAACTGTTCAACTCTGGAGTCTTGGTTAAGCCAATGTGGCTTTAAGAATATCCGCTTAGTTGATGTTACCATCACCAGCACCGCCGAACAACGACGCACGGAATGGATTAACTCTCATTCTCTAGAAAACTTCCTTGATCCCAACGATTCCAGTAAAACCATTGAAGGATATCCAGCGCCACGAAGAGGGATTTTTATCGCCAACAGTTAGCCGTGTCTCTGACAGTTTTGGTAAATTCAACTATAATATATGGTAAAACTAACTATAATTATTGAACAACTGTGTTTACAACTGCTTTCGCAAAATCGAAACCAACAACTCATCAACTTCCGACGGATTTATTTACAGCTATTGAAAATCTAAAACAGGAACTCAATGCGGTAGTTTTAGCCCATTATTATCAGGAAGGAGACATTCAAGATGTCGCTGATTATATCGGCGACTCATTAGGATTATCCCAAAAAGCGGCGAATACAGATGCTGATGTGATTGTTTTTGCTGGGGTTCATTTTATGGCGGAAACCGCGAAAATTTTGAACCCTAATAAATTGGTTTTAATTCCAGATTTGGATGCGGGTTGTTCTTTAGCAGAAGGTTGTCCTCCCGAAGAATTTTCTCGATTTAAAGAGAGATATCCCGATCATTTAGTGGTGTCTTACATTAACTGTACCGCCGAAATTAAGGCGATGAGTGATATAATTTGCACGAGTTCTAATGCGGTGAAAATTATTAATCAGACTCCTGAAGAACAACCGATCATTTTTGCGCCCGATCGCAATTTAGGACGCTATGTAATGAAAGAAACAGGACGAGATTTAGTATTATGGGAAGGGAGTTGTATTGTCCATGAAACCTTTTCCGAAAAAGCGATCGTGCAACTCAAAACCACTCATCCCGAAGCAGAAATTATCGCCCATCCTGAATGTGAAGAACCCGTTTTACGTCATGCTAATTATATCGGTTCAACCACTCGTTTGTTAAAGTATTCTCAGGACAGTTCCCAAAAAGAATTTATCGTCGCCACCGAACCTGGAATTATTCATCAGATGCAAAAAGCGACACCCGAAAAGACCTTTATTCCCGCACCAGCAATGAATAATTGCGCCTGTAATGAATGCCCTTATATGCGTTTAAATACCTTAGAAAAACTGTATTTAGCCATGAAAAATCGTAGCCCTGAAGTGACACTTCCTGAAGAAATTCGTCAGGCTGCCTTAAAACCGATTCAAAAAATGTTAGCAATGAGTTAAATTGTAAGGGTGTGTTTTTGCGGTCGGGTGGCGGTAACAAAACTCAACCTTGATGTTGCCCTTAAAACTGAATTGCTGATGATTACTCAAACTAGATTTTTAACTTTAGAGGAGTTTCTAAAGTTACCAGAAACGAAACCTCCTTCGGAATATATCAATGGTCAAATCATTCCAAAACCAGTGCCTAAAACTCGCCACTCTCGACTACAAGGAAAATTAATTCATAAGATTAATGAAGTCGTCGAGGCGAAACAAATTGGTTATGGATTTCCAGAATTACGTTGTACCTTTGGAGAACGTTCTATTATTCCTGATATTGCTGTATTTCGTTGGGAAAATATCGCGATCGATGAAACGGGAGAACCTTTAGATCAGGTGATTATTCCTCCCAATTGGACAATTGAAATTCTTTCTCCTGATCAAAGTTCAAATCGAGTCATTGGCAATATTTTACATTGCCTTCAATATGGCAGTGAGTTAGGATGGTTAATTGATCCTGACGATCGCTCAATTCTGGTCTTTCAGAGACAACAACAACCAGAGTTATTTCAAGGAAATGATCAGTTAGTCGTTTTAGAAGGGATTGATTTGGATTTAACCGCAGAAGAAGTATTTAATTGGTTAAAAATGGGAACTTTCCCCACCTAACTTTTTTTGATGATTAATTGTCAGGACAAAAATGTAGGTTGGGTGGAGGTAACGTAACCCAACATAAATTAGTCATTAGGTAGGTTGGGTGGAGGTAACGTAACCCAACACAAATTAGTCATTAGGTAGGTTGGGTGGAGGTAACGTAACCCAACACAAATTAGTCATTAGGTAGGTTGGGTGGAGGTAACGTAACCCAACACCATCAAGAGGGGAATGATACCAAGTTTAGGTAATTCCTTGTAATTGGTGTTGGGTTTCGCTTCGCTACACCCAACCTACGGTTTATCTACGGTACTCTAAAAATATGGTATGCAAGCCGAGTTTAAGTTGAATAAAACATCATATCAACTCGGAAAAGCAAATTTTTTTTCAGGGGTTGCGCTCGATCGAGTTTCCTGATAAAGTATTTCTATATAATGGGAAGTGTTGCCAATTTTAGAAAACGTCTCTGAAAGCAAGGAAAATCGTTACTAACATCCCCCCTCCCCGTATTGACAAGCCTCGATCGAGCATTAGATTTCCCAAAATAATTAAACAGCAGTCATCAGGAAAACCAGTGGGCAAAATTAGGAAAATATGGTATGCAAGCCGAGTTTAAGTTGAATAAAACATCATCCCAATCTCCACACCAAGGTTGTTTCATTGTGAATGAAATCAACTCGCCCTGAGAAAGAAAGGGGGGAACAGCAACCCAACCCATGATTTCTCTTACTAACTGATTCGCTTTTCTAAATATTGACCAATCATAATTTCCTCACCAGCGCGAGAAATGATGGTTTGACGAGTGCGATATTTGTCGCTGATTAGTTTCAATTCTTCTTCAAAAACTGATCCATTGTATTCGGTTCGCAAACATAACGTATTGGGATTCGTAAAATAAAAATTAGCGGTGACTGGGGTAGAAATTGCAAAGCCCCGATCGCGATATAATGTATTTCCTAGCGCCCCGAATAGAGTGGAATCTTCTGACTGTTTTTTCCCCGTAACACTGTCCTCACTTTTCCAACTCACTTTCGCGCCACAAAGAAGGGTGTGAGGATGAAAGTGATGTAACCCTTCTAATACTGTTAAATCATCGCATCCCGCTTCTAAAAATTCTATCCAAATCTCGCTGGTAACTTCTTTCGTTTTGCCGTCTGATAAAGTGTAATAACGGCGCTGAGAGTGCCATCGACCGGCGGTTGTACGGAAAAATTGTGCGATTAATGGTTCAGTTTGTAGGGAACGCTGGCTTGATTGTACTTTCACAGATATCCTCACGCTAAAGTTTTTCTACCAGAAAAGTGAACTTTTCTCGGATTTGGTTTACATTATTTAATAAATATACAGCAAATCGCTTCCCTCTATTGTCAGAAATTTAACGGAATCTCCAAAAATCAGAACCATGAAGAAAGTTGAACTGCAAAACGTATCACGGCGTTATGGAAACACCAGCGCGATCGAAGATATTTCCTTCTCTATTGCGGAAGGACAATTTTGTGTGTTGGTGGGGCCTTCAGGTTGCGGAAAATCAACTCTATTACGTGCGATCGCGGGGTTAGAAAAAGTGAGCGACGGTAGGATCTACATCAACGAGCAACGAGTCAATGATATTCCCGCAAAAGATAGAGATGTCGCAATGGTTTTCCAAAATTATGCCCTCTATCCCCATTTAACCGTTGCGGAGAATCTAGAATTTGGGCTAAAAATGCGGAAAATCGATCCGAAAATCAGAGAGAAACAAGTACAAAAAATCGCCCAATCATTAGGAATCTCTCATCTTCTCAATCGTAAACCGAAACAACTCTCAGGAGGACAACAGCAACGAGTGGCGTTAGGACGTGCGATTATTCGTCAACCGCAAGCGTTTTTGTTAGATGAACCCCTATCCAACTTAGACGCACAACTACGAGAAGAAACCCGCGCTGAATTGAAACGTCTCCATCAAGAGTTAGGGATTACTACCATCTATGTTACCCACGACCAAGGGGAAGCAATGACGCTAGGGGAACAATTGGTGGTGTTATCTGAGGGAAAAATTCAACAAATTGGCACACCAGAAGCAGTTTATCACTATCCAGCGAACTTGATGGTGGCGGGGTTTTTGGGGAGTCCTCCCATGAATTGTGTTCGCGTTCAATATATGGACGGTAAACTACAATTGGGAAAACAGAGTCTTCCTGTTAACAGTGAACTGGAAAAACACCTACTTAATTACAATGAAAATAAATTTTGTTTAGGGATACGTCCCGAAGCAATTTCTGCTGTTTCCCCGTCCTTAGAAGACGAATTCGGGACTTTAGAATTAGAAGTGAAGTTGATTGAGCCATTGGGTCGAGAAACGCTGTTACGGGGGGAAATTGTGGGAACAGAGGATGATCTAAATTTTCTAGTGCCAGGAATTTGGCAAGGAAAGCCAGAACAACGGCTGACTGTGAAAATTGACCTCGATCGAGTCTTTATTTTTGATCAGAATAATGGCGAGAGGATTTATCCTAGAAATTGATCGAAAACAATTAATCAGAGATAATATCTGTAAAATTGTGCAACTATAGTGGGTGTTAGCTGCTGAGTCGGAAAGCAATTAAGATGTCGTGTAACTCTCATGGTCGAAAAAGTGGAAAAAATTGTTGGCGAACGCTATCAAATCATTAAAGAGTTAGGAAGGGGTGCTTTTGGTCAGACTTATCTGGCGCAAGATTTAACCGAACCGAATAACCCTCGGTGTGTCGTCAAGCATCTGAAGCCTCAAGCCAGTGATGAGTCAACCCTACGAGAAGCGAAACGACTGTTTGTGATTGAAGCAGAAGTGATGGGAAAGCTCAGTGATAGTGATCAGATTCCTAATCTTCTCGCTTATTATGGTGAGGATTTTTACCTAGTCCAAGAGTTTATTGATGGGCATGATTTAAGTAAGGAGATTCGCATTGGACACCCTTTAAGCGAAGAAAAGGTAATCGAGTTCCTGAAAGAAACCCTTCCCATTTTGTCATTCATTCATAAAAATAATGTGATCCACCGCGACATTAAACCGTCTAACCTCCGTCGTGGGAAAAATGGCAGACTTTACCTCATTGATTTTGGGGCGGTAAAAGAGATTAAAACCCTCGTTTTGACTGCTGATGGACAGCCGCAACCCAGTATTGTCGCTGGCACACAGGGGTATATGCCCCCAGAACAATTGCGAGGCAGACCACGCTTTAATAGTGATATCTACGCGGTGGGTTTGATTGCGATTCAAGCGTTAACGGGAAAAGCGCCGACGCAGTTAGAAGAAAACCCAGAAACTGGAAAGTTACAGTGGCGAGATCAAGTTCAGGTTTCTGAAGAGTTAGCAGAAATTTTGGAAACCATGACTCGATCGGAGTTTGGCGATCGATATCAGTCCGCCGATGAGGTGATTAAACATTTACAAGAGTTACATCAGTCGGGAAAAACTGATCTCAAAGAGCAGATTAAACAGAAAAAACGCATCCGAGAAGGGAAAACCTGGCGACGTTGGATTCCTTTGGGAATCGGAGGAGGGGTGGTGATGCTAGGGGTGTTTTTGTTCCCCATCGCTAGGGCGATCTATTTGTTTAATCAAGCTAATGGCTTGGCTCGTGAGGGAGAATATGTGGAGGCGATCGCGCTTTATGAAAAAGGATTAGACTTATATGAGAACTCAGCAGAAGCCTGGTTGAATCGGGGCTTTGCTTTAGCGCAGTTAAGACGCTTTGAAGAACAACTGTCTTCCTGTGATCAAGCGATTCAACTTGATCCAGAGTTCGTGGAAGCACTGAATTGTAAAGGGTTAGCACTGGATGAGTTAGGACAAAATGAAGCATCCCTGCAATGGTTTGAAAAAGCGGTTAATATGGAACGGGATTTTTATCAGGCTTGGAATAATCGCGGGGAAGTGTTAATGGAACTCGATCGGCATCAAGAGGCGCTAGAAGCCTTTGATACCGCTAAACTCTATAATCCCGACTATTTATTTGCTTGGAATAATCGCGGTAATGCTTTGTATAAATTAGAACGTTATGCCGAAGCGATCGCAGCTTATGATGAGGCGATCGAGATTGCTCCGAACTATTCCTATGCTTGGAATGGTAGCGGAAACGCACGACGTAAGCTAGAACGTTATGAAAAGGCGCTTTCTGATTATAATCAGGCGATTGAACTCAACTCCGAATTTTACGAAGCATGGTACAACAAAGGGTTAACGCTGTTGGCTTTGGATCGAAGAAGAGAAGCTCTCGAAGCATTTAACCAAGCGGTTAAAATTAAACCTGATTATGAAGCCGCCATCAGTCGCAGAGAAAGATTGCGCGATCGTTTGAACAATTAATTAGGGAATAAATGTTATCTCATCAATCTAGATTTCTCCTCGTAATCAGCTTAATGCTGCTAACTGGATGTAGTGAGGAAATTGAACAACGTCTTGCTCCTGATCCACAATTACAAGAACAACAAAATAATTCCACTAATCCATCTGCTACTTCTGAGACGGAAACAGAAAGCCAGTCGTCATCTAATTCTAAAGACGAAACCAACACTGAAGAATTAGCAGTTTCAACCGACGTTCCAGATATAATTCCCTTTTATCCCAACTCAGAAATCGTCAATCAAAACATCCAACCCGATCGTCAGTCTGGGGAGATGGAATTGATTTCTAACGATCGCCGTAACTCCATTATCGAATTTTATCAGCAAGAATTAAACAATGATTCATGGGAAATCAAAACTCCCTCTGTAGAAACTGACACGAACACTGATCAACAGAGAATCATTGCTGAATCCGATCAGTTAAAACTAACCATCTTTGTTGCTTCGCGAGATGATAGCAACAGCAATCGTATTCGGATACGCTATCAACCGCTTTCTTCTTCCACTACTGAAACCGCTACCGATTCCTTTTCTGATTTAGACAAAACCCCTGATTCCTTAGAAACCTATGTGCGAGACGTGGCGAAATTGGGAGTTTTAAGCGCGATCGAACCTGAAAGCAAACAATTTTCTCCCAACGCAGAAATTACTCGCCGCACCTTCGCCCGTTGGTTATTCCAAGCGCATAATCGCTTCTACCCCGATCGCCCCAGCCAACAAATTCGTTCAGTTGAACAAGCAGAAACGCCCGCATTTCAGGATATTTCCCCCAATGATCCCGACTTCAAAATCATTCAAGGTTTAGCAGAAGCGGGAATCATCCCCTCCCGACTCACCGACGATGCGACAATCACTCGTTTTCGCCCTGATGCCCCCTTAAAACGAGAAACCCTCCTCTTATGGAAAATTCCCCTCGACACTCGTCGCAATCTCCCAGAAGCGGATGTGAAAACCGTTCAGGAAACGTGGGGGTTTCAAGATGCCAGTGAAATTGATTCTAAAGCATTCGGGGCTGTAGTTGCTGACTTTTCTCAAGGGGAACGATCGATCATTCGTCGTCTCTACGGTTACACCCAACTTTTACAACCGAATAAACCTGTCACCCGCGCACAAGCAGCGGCTGCGCTTTGGTCATTTGGCACACAAGGAGACATCATCACCGCTAAGGAATTAACTGATGATTGATGAACCGCCCGTTTTTTCTAATAAACGAACCGATTGAATGATCATCGTTTTTTCCAGTGCCTTTGCCATATCATAAAGGGTTAAAGCACTAACAGAAACCGCAGTTAAAGCCTCCATTTCTACCCCCGTTTGCGCCGTGGTGACAACTTCAGCGCGAATTTGATAGCCTGGTAAATGTTCATCGGCGGTTAATTCGACTTTGACATTTTGCAAGGGTAGAGTATGACATAAGGGAATCAATTGTGAGGTTTGTTTGGCTGCCATAATTCCTGCTAAACGAGCGGTGGCTAAAACATCTCCTTTCGGCGCATTTCCCGCTTCGATCGTCGCTAAAGTGTCTGAAGACATTTTGATTTCCCCTTGCGCGATCGCCCGTCGTTTCGTGACCGCTTTCTCCGAAACATCCACCATCCGAGCTTCTCCCGCCACATTGAGATGAGTTAAATTTTTTTCTTGCGTCATAGCGATGATCTGTGTTATATTTAATTACTGTTGATTAAAACTCAACATTTGGGCTTGTAGCTCAGTGGACTAGAGCACGTGGCTACGGACCACGGTGTCGGGGGTTCGAATCCTCCCAGGCCCGCTTCGGTTAAGATTATATCAATTTTAAGGAGAGGCGATCGTTTCTCCTAGTTTTGCTGTTTAAATTGAGGAAAAATAGGACGTGGAGAAATTTAGAGATTACCCCTTGACATTCTCAAAAATGTCTTGCTATATTTATAGAGGTTGAAAAACAAAGCCATTGGGGTGTAGCCAAGCGGTAAGGCAACGGGTTTTGGTCTCGTCATTCCTAGGTTCGAATCCTAGCACCCCAGTTAAAAAAAAAGTTAGCCCCAACTCACAGAGTTGGGGTTTTTTTGATCCAGTTTAGGGAATAAAATCAGTAAGCGGGAGGGGGAAGGAAAAGTCTTCACTGCTTAAACTTTCAGGTGTAGTTTGAGCAAGACGAGCAATATCTTGGTCAAAGATGGTGACAATTGTAGAGCTTCCCGCAGAGCTTAAGGTTATATCTTCCCAAGTTAACCGCTCAAATCCAGCAATAGCGATTGTATCTTCTCCGAGGGTAAAATCTCTGACTAAGTTCATTGTTTGTGGAATATCCGCAGTAGCTAAATAAAACGTATCTGCTCCCAAACCACCGATTAAGGTGTTATCACCGCCATCAGTCACGAACAAACTGTCATCACCAGAGTTTCCAAACAAATGATTGCCATGACCTGCAATCAAAATATCATCACCTGATCCAGCATAAAAGCGTTTTCCTCCTTCACTCCCAGAACCATCAATGATATCGTTACCAGAACCAGCAAAAACAATCGAACGCTCTGAAGTCATAACTTGACTGAGGTTTGTGGTTGGAAAAACGTTATCTTCTGTCGTCCCAAAAATTGGCATACTTTGAGCGATTGGATTAGCAATTTCTATGGCTTTTTCTTGCTCATTGGAATTTTCCTCTGATTGATTGTTTCTTGATTGATTAAAATCATCCTCATCAAAATCATCCTCATCGTCATCCTCATCGAAGCGGAAAACCTCTCCATTACTACGAGTGATAGTAATAGCATCTAAATCTTCGTCGTCAGCTTCTCCAAAAACCGTGATCCTTTCACCGACTTGTAAACTCATGGGGAGAGTCTCATCAGAATCAGGTTCAACGAGAAAGGTTTGTCCATTACTGTCTAAAACTAATTCCTCAGAGACAAGATTAACAATCGTTCCAGAAACCTCAATCAGTCGGTCATCTTCATCGAAATCATCCTCATCGAAATCATCCTCATAGTCATCTTCATCGAAATCATCCTCATCGAAGCGGAAAACCTCTCCATTACTACGAGTGATAGTAATAGCATCTAAATCTTCGTCGTCAGCTTCGCCAAAAACAGTAACTTCTTCGCCAACTTCTAAATTCAGTGGAGAGTCCGTATTGGCTTCCACTAAAATTTCCTCGCCGTTACTGTTTAAGATGAACTCATTTTCAAAGATGTTGACCACTTCGCCAGCAATTTCTGTGAGAAAGTCATCATCATCATCGAAATCATCTTCAAAGTCGTTGCGATAATTTTCACGTTCTCCTGCCCAAGGAGGAGGTCCTTGCGGTTCCCGAATACTAATGATTTCTCCGTTGCTGCGAGTAATGCTAAAAGCATCAAAATCTTCATCGTCTGCTTCTCCAATTACGGTCACTTGTTCTCCTTCTTCTAAGTCAAGTGAGAAGTACCAACTGGGACCAGTATCAACTAAGATATTCCCGAAACTACTGTCTAAAATAAACTCGTTACCAAAGATGTTGAGAATTTGTCCTTGAATTTGTAGGGTTTCCATATTTAATTAACTCCTGATTGTTGTGTTCAATTGTGGAAAAAAGCAGAAATTTAAATCTCATCACTACCAATCGCGCCCTGAAGGACCACCTGCCCAGGGGGGAGGGCCTTGGGGTTCTCGAATACGGATTGTTTCTCCATTCCCCCGAGTAATCTGATAGGCATCAAAATCATAATCGTCATACTCGCCAACAACAGTGACGGTTTCTCCTTTACGCAAATTTAACCGACGATACCAACTCGGACCCGCATCAACGATGATTTCTCCAGTGCCATCGCTTAAAATGAATTCATTGCCAACAACGCTGCGAATTTCTCCTTGAATTGTGACGCCAGAGGTGCGTCTTAACTCGTCAATGGAGACTTGCGCTTCGGCTTTGGGGGTGACAATCCCGACTAATAGGGCGGAAATTAAGCCCATACTGAGTGTTAACTTCATAGCATGATTAGTGTGAACAACTAATTACAAGATAGAAAGCAACTATGACCAGAAAATGACCCGTTTAAAGATTAGAGATTTGGGGGAGAAAAATCGAGAAAGTAGAACCTTGTCCGATCTCGCTGGTGACGGTGATTTTGCCCCCGTGAGCTTGAATAATATGTTGCGCGATCGCGAGTCCTAACCCAAATCCTTGTGTTTTCTGACGAGAGTGATTACCGCGATAGAAACACTCAAAAATGTGAGCTAATCCCGTCTCAGGAATCCCGATTCCTGTATCGGTGACATGAATAGAAATCTGTTCCTCATGGAGTTGGAGGGCTAAAGAAATCCTGCCACCCGGATTAGTGTAACGACAAGCATTGCTTAACAAATTTTCGATCGCGCTGCGTAAAAGAGTCTCATCTCCTTGTACCTTAACCTTCACTGAGGGACACTTTTTAGAGAAATCCAATCCTTGATGTTGTGCTGTTTTTTCCCATTGAAGGGCTAAAGTTTCGATTAAGCGGTTTAACTCCACTGGTTTTAACTGTTTTGAAGATAATAACCCCTCATGTCGGGCGAGAAATAACAAATCACTGACTAAGGTACTCATCTGTTTGGTGAGATTGATAATATTATCTAAACGTTTCTGCATTTCTTGGGATGACTCTTCCTCATCCTCTAAGATCATTAACCCCACTTGAGCATTACTCAAAACCGCCGCCAGAGGAGTTCTCAGTTCATGGGAAGCGTTAGCCGTAAATCGTTCTAACTGCTGACAAACTAAGGACAAACGTTGATTGGCTTCGCGGAAATTCATTTCTCGCTGACTTAACTCTCTTTCTAATTCATAAAAGAGACGAATCGCCAAAACACTACCCAAAAGCGCGATCGCGCCAAAGATACATAAAACAATCCAAGTCACTTGACGACTCAAATCTCGATGTTTTCTCCGTTGTCGTAATAAAGTTTCCTCTGTCTTCGCAAACTGTTCCAGCGCTTCACGAGTCCGATCCATTGTTCCTTTCCCTTCTTCTAGCCAATCATAAAGAGCAGCAGTAGAACCCTGATTTTCACTCCCGATGCGTTTTAAATCACTGGTTAAAGTCACTTTCTGCTCAAATAGGGCTAAATTTCGATTAACCAGTCGTTCGATTTGATCCAGTTGTTTTAGTTGTTGAGGATTATCTTGTACTAAGGTTTCTAAACGTTGTAGAGACAAAGGAATCACAATTTGTGCTTTGTTATAAGGTTGTAAAAACTCATCCCGTCGCGTTAACCCAAATCCTCTCACACCTGTTTCCGCATCCACCAAGGCTTTCAAAAGGCGTTTAGTTTCTAAGCGCACGGTTTGGGTATGTTGAACCCAAGTTTCATCTTCCACCAAACTGGCTTTTAACCAAGCAAATGCAGAAATCGCAGTCAGTAAACAAACCACAGGAATACCGAGAATCACTGTTCCGCGTACACGAATTGGAAGATTTCTCCAAGATTTAGCCATGTTGATCCATCGGTTCCAGACAATAGCCGATTCCGTAAATAGTTTGAATCCAAGTATCTAAACCCAGTTCTCGCAACTGTTTCCGTAAGCGTTTAATCCGAGCAGTAACCGCATTACTTTCTGGTTGCTCTCCCCATTCCCAAAGGGCGAGTTCAATTTGATTATAGGTCAGAATTTGTCTTGGATGACGCATCATGTATTCCAACAATTGAAAGTTACGACTTTTTAGCTTCAGACTTTGCTCTCCCCACTCAACAGACATTGTATCTAGATGTAACACTAACCCTTCTACCTTTACCTGATCACTACGCCACAGAGGTGAGCGTCTCCGTAAAGCTCGTATCCGCGCTAACAATTCTGTGATATCTACGGGCTTGACTAAATAATCATCTGCCCCAGCATCTAACCCCATGACTAAATCTTCGGTGGTATCCTTAGCGGTGAGAATCAAAATTGGGCTAGAGATTCCGTTGTGACGAAATTCTTGGCAAAGCACTACACCATCATTTTCTCCTAACATCCAGTCTAAGATCAGCAAATCATAAGTTTTTTCTCCCATTAACCACCGCGCTGTTGTTCCTTCTTCTACCGCATCGACAATATTTCCACAACGGCTTAAAGCCACATAAAGGGGTTCAAGTTGAGCCGGATCATCCTCTACTAATAAAATTCTCATGGTTTCATTAGCGTTCTAGAAGTTCTTTCGGTTTTTCTTCGATATACTCATAATAGGTTATCGCAGAGTTTTATATCACTGATTGCTATAATTTTTGTCAATTAAAAACAAGGTTGGAAAAAAGTAGAGGTGAGTTCCCGTGTTTAATGCGACATTTCCCCATATTCTCGCTTTAGATTTTGATGGTGTTTTGTGTGATGGTCGTGGCGAATATTTAGAGAGTAGTTGGCGCGTTTATTCCGAGATTTGGGGAAGTTCTGATCTTGATCTAGAGACACTCAGACCGCGTTTTTATGCGTTACGATCGGTAATTGAGACGGGTTGGGAAATGCCTTTATTGCTGCGATCGATGCAACAGGGGGTTTCTGATTTGGAAATCGAGGAAAACTGGTCATCGCTTGTTCCTAAAATGCTAGAAAGGGAAGGATTAACGTCTTCAGAAATCGCACAATTATTAGATGAAAAACGCGATCGATGGCTTGAAACTCATCTCGAAGACTGGTTAGCCCATCATCAATTTTATCCCCATGTTCTCCCAACATTAAAGAAACGATTAGAGTCAACCGCGACAAAAATTTATATTATCACCACAAAAGAAGGACGTTTTGCAAGGAAACTTTTAGAGAAAAACGGAATTAATTTCCCTTCGGATCAGATCATTGGGAAGGAATACCAACAGCCGAAAACCCAAACACTTCTGAGTTTAATGAAAACAGAAACCACAGTCTGGTTTGTTGAAGATCGTCTGAAAACGTTACTTTCTGTGCAAAAATTTTCGGGGTTAGAAGCAGTGGGTTTATTTTTAGCAGACTGGGGATATAATACCGCTCGATCGCGCGCGATCGCAAGCAAAAATCAAGGGATTAGAATATTATCTTTAGAACAATTTAACCAAGATTTTTCCCTCTGGTAGAGGACAAACTGCCGTGAGATTGCTTAAGCTAAAATATGGGTGATCTAACGTTAATTTATTAATATAGCAATCCCATAAGAATTGTGAATTAATCCCCCCTAACCCCCCTTTGAAAGGGGGGGATTAGAGGTAAATTGCCTTTGTCAGATTAAAAGTAGGTTGGGTAGAGGCGTTCCATGGAACGTCTCCACGCGAAACCCAACACAAATTATAAGCTAACCTTTTTCAGGGGGGAATTGAAGGTAACTTAACTTGATTAATGATGGTATAAATATGACTCCGAATCCTCTCCTTACCAACTCAATTGAAAAACTCAACTATCGCGTTACAGTGGGCGATGTTTCCGCAGAAACTGGCTTAAAACTACAGGAAACGCAAAAAGGATTAGTCGCCTTGGCTGCGGATGCTGGTGGACATTTACAAATCAGTGAAACTGGGGATATTACTTATTTATTCCCTCAAAACTTTCGCAGTATTCTTCGCAATAAATACTTCCGATTACGCTTAAAAGAATGGTGGGATAAAATTTCAGGGGTTTTGTTTTACTTACTCCGAATCTCTTTTGGTATTGTTTTAATTGCGTCCATTATTCTCATCGTAATTACAATTTCTATAATTATAATTGGGGCGCAAATGAATTCCGACGAGGGAGATGCTGATAATGGCGGAGGAGGCGGTTTTTCCTTTGGCTTTTTCCCGTTTTGGTTTGGCCCCGATTTATTTTGGTTTTTCTCTCCTGGCTATTATGAAGATGAAGAGGAGGAACGGATTTCTAGACGCAACACTCGTCAAAAAAGTGAATTGAGTTTCCTAGAAGCGATCTTTTCTTTCCTATTTGGTGATGGTAATCCTAATGGTAAATTAGAGGAAAAACGTTGGCAGGAAATTGGGGCGGTTATTCGTAACAATGGTGGCGCAGTGGTAGGAGAACAAATTGCGCCCTATCTCGATAATATTGATCAGAAAAGTTGGGAAGATGAAGATTATATGTTACCTGTTTTAACTCGGTTTAATGGTGTTCCAGAAGTGACGGAAGACGGAAATATCATTTACTATTTTCCTGAGTTACAAGTAACTGCAACTGAGAAAAGAAAACAATCCGTTGAGTCTTATTTGCAAGAAAAATCATGGCGGTTTACCAAAGCCACCAGTACCCAAAAAATGATTGCGATCGGTTTAGGAGGCGCAAATTTAGTTCTGGCGTTGATGTTAGGATCGCTTTTATCAGGGGAATTAGCGGCGCAAATGGGCGGTTTAGTTGCTTTTGTGAATGGGATTTATGGGATTATTTTGACTTACGCGATCGGGTATTTAATTATTCCTTTGATCCGTTATTTCTGGATACAACAAAAGAATCAAAAAATTGCCTCTCGCAATGAAAGTCGATCGCAACGTACTCAAATTTTAACCAGCCCCGATCGAACGTTACAAAATAAACTAGAAAAGGCACAAAAATTCGCTTCAAATCGGGTGTTAAGTGAAGAAGAAATCGCTTATTCTACAGAAGAGGATTTAATCGATCAAGAAGCGACGCGCAGCGATAAAATTGATGAAGACTGGGAACGCCGTTTGAACAGTGAACAGTGACCAAACAACAAATGACAAATAACAAGTAACAAACAACAAACTAGATGCAAAAACGAATTAATTTGACATTACTAAAACGCTTTTGGTCGATCGCGCGACTATATTGGTTTGGTGAGGAAAAATGGAAAGCCAGAGGGTTACTCGCTATCATTACCCTCATGTTAGTTACCTATACCGTTTTAAGTGTTATCCTCAATCAGCAACGGGGAAGTTTAATTACCGCGCTTTCCCAAATGAGTGAGGATGAATTTTGGCGTGGATTACTGATTTATTTTGGTGTCATTCTTGCTTATATTCCTTTATTTGCTGGTGCGAATTATTTAATTGATCTGTTAGGATTATTTTGGCGCAGATGGTTAACGGGACGTTTTCTTGATAACTATTTTCTCGATCGAGCCTATTACAAATTAACTTCTAACGGCGATATTGATAACCCTGATCAACGAATTTCACAAGATGTTCGTTCCTTTACTCAAGACTCACTCACCTTTTTATTAGTGACCATTTCTTCTCTATTTCAAGTCATTGGATTTAGTAGCCAACTTTGGACAATTTCTTTTCCTTTAGTGATCTTTTTGTTTATTTACGCCATTGCTGGAACATTAATTACGGTGGGAGTGTTTGGTCGTGCTTTAGTAAGATTAAATTTTGAACAACTGAAGCGAGAAGCAAACTTTCGTTTTGGATTAGTTCGGATTCGAGAAAACGCAGAATCGATCGCGTTTTATCAAGGAGAAAATCAAGAGGAAAGTCAAGTCAAGTTTCGTTTTGATGATGTTTTTGATAATTTTAGACGCTTGATTTTATGGCAAGACTTAGGCTTAAAATCTTTTACCAACAGTTACCAGTTAATTACTTATGCTGTTCCTTTTTTGATTTTAGCCCCAAGAGTTTTTTCAGGAGAGTTAGAAGTGGGAAAAGTAACGGAAGCACAAGGTGCTTTTTTACAGATTTTCTTTTCCTTAAACTTAGTAGTTAGTCGTTTTCAATCTCTAACCGAATTTGGCGCTGGAATTAATCGGATTTATAGTTTTGCTAACTATATTAATCTTGCTAAAGCAGAGAAAGAACAGACTTATATCAGCGATTATCCAACTATCGAAAGGGTGAATGAAGAACAAATTGCAGTGGAAAATTTAACCCTACAAACCCCTAACTATCAGCGTACTTTAGTCCAAAATTTAACAGTGGAAGTGCCACAAAATGGAGGATTATTAATTATGGGTGCGAGTGGTTGTGGTAAAAGTTCTCTCCTCCGCGCGATCGCAGGGTTATGGGAATCAGGAAGTGGGAAAATTGTTCGTCCTCCTTTATCAGAAATTTTGTTTTTACCCCAACGTCCTTACATGATTTTAGGTAGTTTACGGGAAGAATTAATCTACCCTCAAACTGAAAGTAATCTCAGTAATGAAGAATTAGCTAACATTTTAGAACAGGTGAATCTCCCTCATTTAATTGAACGGTTTGGCAGTTTAAATGTAGAAATGAATTGGGGAGATGTTTTATCTTTGGGAGAACAGCAAAGAGTTGCCTTTGCTAGAATTTTAATTAATGAACCGCGTTATGTGGTACTCGATGAAGCCACCAGTGCTTTAGATGTGGAAAACGAAGAATCTCTCTATGAGAAGTTACAAACAATTGCGGTAACTTATGTGAGTGTTGGACATCGTCCGACGTTACAGAAATATCACCAAATTGTTTTACAATTAGCTGAGGATCAATCTTGGCAGGTTAACCCAATCAATTTACAGAAATAATGATGATTTTTCCAGGTGAAGTTTTTGCAGAAACAAAAGAGTTCGATCAGAATATTCGGCAACTTTTGCCTTATTATGATGAAATGTTAGACGCGATCGCGCTGTGTGTTCCCCCTGAAACTAAAACCATTTTAGAGTTAGGTTGTGGCACAGGAGAACTAACGATAAAAGTCTTAAAACAATGTCCAGAAGCGCAATTAGTCGCGGTGGATTATTCGCCGCGCATG